>CAMDXI010000010.1 GCA_945878695.1 Methylotenera oryzisoli
TCTCTACCCATGCCGGCATTTTGTGACCAACCGAGATGATGCGCAGTTTCAATGCTTAAAACCCGCTAGTCGCTTGGGAACTAGGCTGCGCCGTGGTCGGCTTTGATGTGGCCGCGACGCGTTTCTGCCTCGCCCCAAAGTTGTTCTAGGTTGTAGTAGGCGCGCGTGGTCGGCACCATGATGTGGGCGACGATGTCGTTTAAATCCACTAACACCCATTCGCCTTCTTTTTCACCTTCGGTACCGCGTATGGCGTAGCCTTTTTCTTTGAGCTTCTCACGGACGTTGTCGGCGATGGCTTTGGCCTGACGGCTGGAGGTGGCGCTGGCGACGATCATGTAGCTGGTCATGGAGGTCAGTTTGCGTACGTCCATGACCGTGATATCAAAGCCCTTGATGTCTTCGATGGCGTCGACAACCGCGAGCTTTAAGCCCTCTAAATAATTGGCGTCGGATTTGTTAGGGTCTAATTCTGTTGTCATTAAGCGGCCTGTACGGGAATGGCGTTGCGTTGGGATAAAATGCGGTTTTTTTGGTCTACGTAGACCAATTTTGGCGTGAAATTTTCTAACTCTATGGCTTGGTAATCGGCGTAGCTGGCAATGATGACCATGTCTTGTGGGGCGGCTTTGTGCGCGGCCGCGCCGTTGACGGAAATGACGCCAGAATCGCGTTCAGCACGAATGGCGTAGGTGCTAAAGCGCTCGCCGTTGGTGATGTTGTATATGTGGATTTGTTCGTATTCCTTTATGTCCGCGGCTTCCAGCAAGGTTTCGTCGATGGCGCAACTGCCTTCGTAATCGAGTTCGCTGTGCGTGACATGCACACGGTGCAATTTAGATTTGAGCATGGTTCTTTGCATGCGGGTTAACCTAGTTTTAAAAGGGAGTGCATTATAGTCCTTATAAGCCTTTGTTCCAATGGTAAATTCATGCCGCAGCGGCAGACCGGCGAAATAGCAGGTTTAAATTTTGAGGCTAAGGTTATCAATGAGTCGGGTCGTGCCTAATTTGGCGGCGGCCAAGACCACTACATCGGTGTCGTCAGCGCTGGCCGCTTGCAAGTTACTGGCCGCGCGTATGGCGACGTAATCCACCTGCCAGCCTTGTCGTTGCAGATTTAATGCGGCAGCTTGCTCTAGGCTTGAAAAATTTGCGCGGCGGCCTTGCTGTTTAATTTGCTCACTAACGCTGACCAATTCAGCACGCAGTTGGCTGGCTTGGGCTTGTTCGGCGCTGCTTAAATAGCCGTTGCGCGAACTCATGGCCAAGCCACTGGGCTCGCGCACGGTATCGGCGGCGAGGATGGCGATGGCTAAATTAAACTGCTTAACCATTTCTTGGATGATGAACAGTTGCTGGTAGTCTTTTTTACCGAATACCGCCACCTGTGGCTGGACGAGGTTGAACAATTTAAGCACCACGGTGGCGACCCCAGCAAAATGACCAGGGCGGCTGGCGCCGCATAAGTCGTTGGCCACGGCGGGCAATTGCACGGTGATGCTTTGCTTGAGGTCTTGCCCATCAAAGTCGGGGTACATTTCAGCCACGGCCGGGACAAACACGATGTCGGCACCGGCTGCTTGCAGTTTTTCACAATCGGCGGCCAAAGTGCGCGGGTAGTTAGCCAAGTCTTCGTTGGCGCCAAACTGCAAGGGATTCACAAAAATACTGACCACGACGCATGTTGCCTGTTGCTTGGCTAGCTTGACTAAGTCCAAGTGGCCGGCGTGCAAATTGCCCATGGTAGGCACCAAGGCTACCGAATTCTGCCCCTCAAGCGCACGTCGCAGTTGGGCTATGCTGTATAGGGTTTGCATCAGTAACTGTGCTCGATGGCCGGGAAGGTTTTCTGTTTGACGGCCAGCACGTAGTGGCGAATGGCGCTTTCTATGCTGTTGGTGTCGCTCAAGAAATTTTTAACAAAGCGCGGCGCCTTAAACTCACTCGGCGCTTTACCGGCCACGCCAGTGTAGATGCCCAGCAAGTCTTGGATGACTAAGACTTGGCCGCCGCAATCCACCCCGGCGCCTATGCCTATGGTGGGGGTGCGGATGCTGGTGCTAATTTTTTTTGCCAAAGCGGCCGGCACCATCTCCAATAGGATAAAACTCACGCCGGCTTCGCTCATGGCCAGTGCATCAGCCATAATGTTGGCGGCGCTTTCATCGGTTTTGCCTTGGATTTTATAGCCACCCAATTGGTTGACCGATTGCGGGGTAAAGCCCAAATGGGCGCAGACCGGGATGCCTCGTTCGACTAAATAGCGGGCGGTTTTCACTTTGCTGCCGCCGCCTTCAAACTTAACGATGTGGGCGCCAGAGCGAATTAACCATTCGGCATTTTTGTATGCGGCTTCGTCATCGTGTTCGTAACTGCCCAGTGGCATGTCCGCCATGATGACGGTATTCGGTGCGCCTGCCGCCACACTTTTGGTGTGGTAAGTCATGTGGTGCATGCTGACATTGAGGGTGTTTTCGGCACCTTGCAAGACCATGCCTAATGAGTCGCCCACTAACAGCATGTCGACCCCAGCCACTTCCATGAGTTTGGCAAAGGTGGCGTCGTAGCAAGTGAGCATGGCGATTTTTTCACCGCTAAGGGCTGACTTTTCCAGTTCGTTTAAGGTCATGCTGGCCTGGCCTGGGAATTAATCAAAGTTGGGATTAAAGAACTCGCGCTGCCCTTTAATCTGCAAAATGCGTGACAGCAATAAATCCAATGCGCCTGGGTTGTTCAAGATGTTGAGCTTTTCGTTGTTCACCATCAGCACCGGTGAGGTGTTGTAGTTATGAAAAAACTCACTGTAGGCATTGGCCAAGCCTTCGATGTAGTCGCGGCGGATTTCCAGTTCGTAACTGACGTTGCGCGATTCGATGCGGTCCATCAGGGCGTCCACCGGGGTTTGCAGGTAGATCACCAAATCCGGCTTGGGTGCTTTCAACTGCAAGTGTTGGTAAATTTGGTGGTAGAGCGCGTACTCTTCGTCGTTTAAATTTAAGCGGGCAAAGATCGGGTCTTTGTCTAAAAAGAAGTCGGCAACGATGGGTCTGGCAAACATGTCGCGTTGGTTTAAGTCGGCAATTTGGTTGGCGCGTTGGAATAAAAAGAACAGCTGCGTAGGCAAGGCGTAACGCTGTGGTTCTTGGTAAAAGCGCGGTAAAAATGGATTGGCTTGGGCTTTTTCCGACAAGTAGTCGACCGGGAACTGATCGGCTAGCATTTTTGCCAAGGTGGTTTTGCCACAGCCTATCGGTCCTTCTATGACGATGTATGGAAATTTGTTAAAAATACTCATGTGAGGTTAACCCTGCCGTTTTATACCCGTAAATGGTTGTTGCGCAATCAAGGTTGCTATTTTGCCATGATTTGGGATAGATAAATGCGGGTCTATTTCAAATAATGGCAATAAAACAAAGCCGCGCTGGTGCATGCGCGGATGGGGTAGGGTAAGCGTGCTGTCGTTGATGATCAGGTCATCGTAGAGCAGCAAGTCGCAATCGAGCACGCGTGGTGCATTGATATAGGGCCGTTGGCGACCGGCCTCATTTTCGATGGTATGCAGTGCAGTGAGCAAGGCGTGCGGGCTTAAGGTGGTGGTCACCATTAGCACCGCATTAATGAAATTAGGCACAGGCGTCGCCTCGTGTTCAGGGCAATCGACGGGGGCCGTTTCATACAGGGAGGATAGCTTGATGAACTGGCATTCCGGCAAGGCGGCGATGGCCAGCGCCGCCGCTTGCACTTGTTGCGCAGGACCCTCTAGGTTACTACCCAATGCGATGTAAGCCTTAGCCATGGTTGGATTGCTCAAAACCTAAGCCGGATTTAGTCGGCGACGTTAGGCGTGGCCGAGGGTTTTTTGCGGTTTCTTCTGCGGCGTTTTTTCGGTGCGCTGTCGGCCATTAACATGGCACTTCGCGCTTCGCCCTCGGCGTTGGCAAAGGCCGTCCACCACTCGCCCAATTCCATGGGCAATTCGCCCGATTCGCAGCGCAGCAATAAGAAGTCGTAGCCGGCGCGGTAACGCGGGTGGGTTAACAAGGCGAAAGGCCGCTTGCCGGCGCGTTGTTCGAAACGCGGTTGCATGGCCCAGATTTCTTTCATGGTCGCCGTGTAGCGGTTGTGTATGGCTAGTTTTTCGGCTTGGCTGGCAATCACCTCATTCATGGCTAGGTGCAGGGCAGGCATTAAGTGTTGACCGGATTTTTTATGCAGTTCCCATGCCACTATCATTTCATGCCAAAGCAGGCAGGCAAATAAGAAGCTGGGGTTAGCGGATTTGCCAGCCAAGATACGCTGATCGGTGTTTTGCAAGGCCATCATGATGAAACGCTTGCCCATGGCTTGCTCAAGCATCACGTCCAGCATAGGCAGTAAACCGTGGTGCAATTGCTGCGCACGCAAGGCGGCTAAGCTTTGCATGGCATGGCCAGAGAGAAACAACTTAAGCATTTCATCAAACAAGCGGCTGGGTGGCACATCGGCTAAATAGTCGGCCATTTTTGCTATCGGCGCTTGCGTTTGTGCTTCAATCTTTAAACCTAATTTGGCGGACAGTCGCACGGCACGCAACATGCGCACCGGGTCTTCGGCGTAGCGTGTTTCCGGCTTGCCTATCATGCGCAGTATGCCGGCCTTGATGTCGGCGTAGCCGTTGTGGAAATCCAATACTTCTTGGCTAGCTGGGTTGTAATACAAGGCGTTGGCGGTAAAGTCACGGCGCAATGCATCGTCTACGATGGAGCCAAACACGTTGTCACGTATGATGCGGCCGGAGTCGCTGACTTTGGCGTCGCCCTCGGCTTCCAAGTGGCTGCCGCGAAAGGTCGAGACTTCTATGGTTTCGTCGCCGAATAAGACGTGCACCAACCTAAAGCGCTTGCCAATGAGGCGTGAGCGCCTAAACAAGCGATTGACTTGCTCGGGGGTGGCGTTGGTGGCCACGTCAAAATCTTTGGGTGTGCGATTGAGCAGTAAGTCGCGCACCGCGCCACCGACGATGTACGCTTCAAAGCCGGCTTTGTGCAATCCTTCTGTGGTTTTTAGTGCGGCGTTGCTGAGTAAATTGCGGTCTATCTTATGCGTTTTATGGGCAATGCTTAAGGCGCCATGGTGCGGCAAATCGGGCTGCTTATGGGCATGGTTGGCCGTTAATTTTGACCGCTGCTGGGCTTTGTGTGTCGGGTTAACGGTAGTGCTGGCATGCGCAAGGGATTTAGCGGATTTGCTGTTGAAAATTCGGTCTAGCAGTTTTTTAATCATGGGCTGATTATAGCTTAAAATCAGCCGGCTTTATTTTCCCACATGACGTCCGTTCTGCCGGCTTGTTTATTAATACTGCGGCACATGACGAACAATAAATCCGATAATCGGTTCAGGTATTGCAAGGAAATGTCGGTGACTTTTTCGTTTCTATCCAACTCGACCAGCTTGCGCTCGGCGCGGCGGCAGACGGTGCGGGCCAAGTGGCAGTAAGCAGCGGCTTTGCTACCGCCGGGCAAGATGAATTCTTTAAGTGGCGTTAATTGCTCGTTTAGGGCGTCGATTTGGTCTTCTAAATCCTGTATGCGCGCTTGTTGCAAGATGACGTAGCCCGGTATGCAGATTTCACCGCCTACATTGAATAAATCGTGTTGAATTTGCGTGAGCGGGGCCACTAGATTGTTCGGCAAGCTTTCGGTGAGCATGATGCCTACGATGGAGTTGAGTTCATCCACGTCGCCCATGGCTTCCACGCGCAAGCTGTCTTTGTTGATACGACTGCCGTCGCCCAAGCCGGTGGTGCCATCGTCGCCGGTGCGCGTGTAAATTTTACTCAGTCTGTTCGCCATGATGCGGCTCCTTGCCAGCTTGCATTTGCAATCGTTTATAATGTGTTCATTGTAACTGATGACAACCAGGCCATGAATGCAACTCAACACATTGCTAGCAAAAAAGCGCAACCCAACGATCCCATAGGCGTGTTTGATTCTGGGGTGGGTGGCCTATCGGTGTTAAAGCACATACAAGATTTGCTGCCGAATGAGCAGTTACGTTACGTGGCCGATAGCCGCTACGCTCCGTATGGCAATAAAAGCGTGGCAGAAATTCAAGCACGCTGTTTTACCCTGGCCGATTTTTTAATTGCTCAAGGCGCGAAAGTGTTGGTGGTGGCATGCAACACGGCCACGGCGGCGGCCATTGATGCCATGCGCGAACGTTACACGCTGCCGATTATTGGCATGGAGCCAGCCGTGAAGCCGGCTGCCGAAGCCAGTCAAAATGGCATCATAGGCATATTGGCTACCGTCGGCACGCTTAAAAGTGCACAGTTTGCCGCCTTGTTGGAAAGTTACGGCCGCAATGTGGAGGTGGTTACCCAAGCCTGCCCGGGCTTGGTTGAGTGCATAGAGCGCGGCGAAGTGGACAGCCCGGCCACGCGCGACTTGATTAAACAATTTTGTGCGCCTTTATTGGCCGAAGGGGCCGACACCGTGGTGTTGGGTTGCACCCATTACCCGTTCGTGCGGGCATTGATTAGCGACGTGGTGGGCCCTAAGGTTAGTCTGGTGGACACCGGCGCCGCGGTTGCCAAGCAAGTAAAAAATCGTTTAATCGAAAGCGGTTTGTTGGCAACGGAGCAAGCGCCCGGGGCTGTGCATTTTTGGACTAACAGTGCGGCGGCGGAAGCCCCAGCGGTGATTGCCCGTTTATGGGGTCAAGCCGCGGAGGTGGGTGTTTTTTAGCTGCGCTTGCCGCTTTGGTCGGCGCGGATTTCTGTCACGGTGTAGCCATCGGTAGCAGCGGCGCGCATTTCAAACAAATACGGATCGTCTTCTGCCAAGGGGTTGTTTTTTTCGGTGAACATGGCGTCATTTTGCGGTGGCACCGGAAAGCGCCAATAAATTTTATCTACTTTTTCCCCGGTAATGCGCGCGATGTGGCCGATCAGGTTGCTTTCCAATATATTGGAAAAGCGAAAGCGCTTTAATGGCGCCGATTCTATCTGCACGAGCGTCTGTTTGCTGATGGGGTCTTGTGAGCAGGAGACCAGCACTTCCACGCCGGTGTTGAGGAAGTACTCGGTGACAAAATCGATGATCTTGGCTTGCGCCAATGCCCGCTTTTTCTTTGCGGCATACACCACTAGGACAAAGGCACATAATGCCAACAAATTGGCACTTAGGGCATACAAGGCCACCGAATCCAAGCTAAACGTCAATGTAAACATGGCTGTCCTTAAGGAGTCCGGCGGCTTTTAGCTTAATGGTGCGCCAGCACTTCACCGGCTTTCAATTGGTATTGCGTGCCGCAGTAAGGGCAGGTAGCCTGCCCGGTTTTAGCTAGGTCCAAAAAAACCCGTGGGTGCGACGACCACAATGCCACTGCAGCGGTAGGGCAATGCAGCGGCAGGTTTTTGGCGGAGACGATGGTGGGTTTTTGCTTGGCCATGGTGTGGTTTATACCAAGGTTAACCAATCGGCATGCTTGGCCGATTTGCCGGTCACGGCATCAAAATACATTTTTTGCAATTGCTTGGTGATAGGGCCGGCTGTGCCGTTGCCTATGCTGCGTCTGTCTAATTCACGGATGGGCGTCACTTCGGCAGCGGTGCCGGTGAAGAAAGCCTCGTCAGCCGAGTAAACTTCATCGCGGGTGATGCGTTTTTCTATGACACTTAAGCCGATTTCTGCGGCCAGTTGCAGGATGGTGTCGCGGGTGATGCCTTCTAATGCGCTGGTGAGGTCTGGCGTGTAGAGTTTGCCGTTGCGTATGATGAAGATGTTTTCGCCCGAACCTTCAGCCACAAAGCCGTCTACGTCTAATAACAAGGCCTCATCGTAGCCGTCTAATGCCGCTTCTTGGTGGGCCAAGATGCTGTTCATGTAGTTGCCGTTGGCTTTGGCTTTGCACATGGTGATGTTGACGTGGTGACGAGAGAAAGACGACGTTTTAACGCGTATGCCATTGTCCAAGGCGTCTTGGCCCATGTAAGCGCCCCATTTCCAAGCCGCTACGATCACATGCGTTGATAAGGTTTTGGCTGAGATGCCCATGGCTTCCGCACCGTAAAACGCCATGGGGCGCATGTAGGCCGATTCCAAATTATTTTCTCTGACGGCGGCTTTTTGCGCTTCCATCATTTGCTCTTTGCTGTAAGGCATTTTCATTTGCAAGATGTGTGCGCTGCAAAACAAGCGATCGGTGTGTTCTTTTAAGCGGAAAATGGCCGTGCCCTTGTCGGTTTTGTAAGCGCGTACGCCTTCAAATACGCCCATGCCGTAATGCAAAGTGTGGGTTAAAACGTGGGTGGTGGCATCGCGCCAGTTAACCATTTTGCCGTCATACCAAATTACGCCATCGCGGTCTGCCATTGAGGTTGGAATTGCCATGTTGCTGCCTTATAAACGAATTTTGTAAAAGCCTTATTGTAAACTAAAGGCCGTAATTCTTGTCGCATGTTAAAATCAAATTCACTTAAAAACACAGATTTCACTTAATTTAACGATTACACAAGGACTCTTCATGCGTCAGTTCATCTTAGTTTTTCTTCTAACTGTGTTGGCCGCTTGTCAGCCATCTGGCGCTGGCAAGCAATTGGTCGCGACCGACATCACGGGCGCGGATTTTGGCCATGAATTGAGTTTGACCGATCACAATGGCCAGTCGCGTAGTTTGGCGGAATTTAAAGGCAAAGCGGTGGTGCTGTTTTTTGGCTACACCCATTGCCCGGACGTTTGCCCGACCACCATGATAGACCTGAAGCAAACCATGAAATTATTAGGCCCGCGCGCCGATGAAGTGCAGGTGCTGTTTGTCACCTTAGACCCAGAGCGGGATACGCAGGCGGTGTTGGCGCAATTTGTCCCGTCTTTTGATGCGCGTTTTATTGGCTTACGCGGCGACGATGCAGCGACCAAGTTGGTGCAGGCTAACTTTAAAATTTACGCTAAAAAAGTCGAAGTGAAAGGCAAAAGCACCTACACGCTAGACCACAGTGCCGGCATGTATGTGTTTGATAAAACCGGCAAGATTCGGTTGTATGTGGACTACGGTGAAAAGCCGGCCGACATTGCCAACGACATTCTGCAGGTGCTTTAAGTTGGCTGAGGCTTAGCTTAGGCTGGCTTTCAGTTTAGCCCCGCTTTTAATTTACCCCGGCATTTAGCGTCAAATTTTTCCCTATTAATGCTTTGCCGTTCGTGGGTGCCGCTGGCAATCAAATCCAGGCCGTCGTGCGCCTCCACAGCAAACACCAATTTTCGTCCTTCCACCGCTATCAACTGCACGGTCGCGGTCACCGTCATGCCCACCGGCGTGGCGGCCAAATGGCTGACGTTGATGTGCGTGCCCACGGTTTGTTCTTGGGGTCCTTCCAAATGGGGCTTAATGGCTAAGATGCAGGCCCATTCTAAGAAGCCGACTAAGTAGCCGGTGGCAAACACCTCAGGCATGCCTAAAAAGTCCGCTGATTCTGGGTAGATGGCCGGCACGGTTTTCGCCCGGCTCACCACAAAACTGTGTTGGTAGCGTAGGCCAACGATTAAGCTGTCTTTCATGCTGGGCTTCCTTTCGCAATGCGCATACTTAAGAAAAAGGCCAGCCCGAAGGCCAGCCTGTTCTTTATTACCTAATTGGGTCTAAGCGAGCTAACAGTTCGCTTAGACGCTGTATCGCTTACATGTGCAACAAAGGCACAATCAGCAAGGCAACAATGTTAATGATTTTAATTAAAGGGTTAACCGCTGGGCCGGCTGTGTCTTTGTATGGGTCGCCAACGGTATCGCCGGTTACTGCCGCTTTGTGGGCTTCTGAACCTTTGCCGCCGTGATTGCCATCTTCTATGTATTTTTTGGCGTTATCCCAAGCACCGCCACCGGTACACATGGAGATCGCGACAAATAGACCGGTAACGATGGTGCCCATGAGCATGCCACCTAGAGCCACTGGCCCTAATAGCAAACCAACGGCTACCGGAACGGCTACTGGAAGCAAGGATGGAATCATCATTTCTTTAATGGCAGCCGTGGTCAACAAGTCCACCGCTTTGCCGTATTCTGGCTTACCGCTGCCATCCATGATGCCTTTGATATCGCGGAACTGGCGGCGCACTTCTTCCACCACGGCACCGGCTGCGCGGCCTACGGCTTCCATCGCCATGGCAGCAAACAAGAACGGAATCAAGCCGCCTATGAATAGGCCGATAATCACCATAGGATCGCTTAGGTCAAATTTAGCCACCATGCCCGCACCTTCTAACTTGTGCGTGTAGTCAGCAAATAAAACTAAAGCAGCCAAACCGGCTGAACCAATGGCGTAACCTTTGGTAACGGCTTTGGTGGTGTTGCCCACCGCATCCAATGGATCGGTCACGTCACGCACGGATTTAGGCAAGCCAGACATTTCGGCAATACCGCCGGCGTTATCGGTGATGGGGCCGTATGCATCCAAGGCCACCACGATACCGGCCATGCTTAACATGGAGGTGGCGGCAATTGCTACGCCGTATAAGCCACCAAGGTAGTGCGAAACAAAAATGGCCAAACAAACAGACAACACTGGCCATGCGGTGGATTTCATTGAAATACCGATACCGGCAATGATGTTGGTGGCGTGGCCGGTGGTGGACGCTTGAGCAATGTGCTTAACCGGCGCGTAATCGGTGCCGGTGTAATACTCGGTAATCCAAACCAAGGCCGCTGTTAGGACCAAGCCAACCGCGCAAGCGCCAAACAGTTGGTTAGCAGAAATGGCTAAATCGCCTGCCATTAAGCCTTCCGGGAACATTTTTGTGGTGACGAAGTAAAACGCCACTAAAGACAAGCTGCCTGCTACTGCCAAACCTTTGTATAGCGCTGGCATGACGTTTTTCATGCCAGGAGAGGCTTTAACAAAGAAGCAGCCTATGATGGATGCGACGATGGACACCGCGGCCAACATCAATGGGTAGATGATGCCGTCTTCGCCGGCGCTGGTTAACAGCAAGCTGCCTAATACCATGGTGGCAATGAGTGTCACGGCATAGGTTTCAAACAAGTCGGCCGCCATGCCTGCGCAATCGCCCACGTTGTCGCCGACGTTATCGGCAATCACCGCTGGGTTGCGAGGATCGTCTTCCGGGATGCCGGCTTCAACTTTACCCACCAAGTCTGCACCCACGTCTGCGCCCTTAGTGAAAATACCGCCACCCAAACGGGCGAAGATGGAAATAAGAGAGGAGCCGAAAGCCAAGCCAATTAATGGATTTAAATCCACCGCTTGCTCGACCGGGGTCATGGACAACAAGTAGGCGTAAAAACCGGCTACGCCTAGCAAGCCTAAGCCCACTACTAGCATGCCAGTGATGGCGCCGCCTTTAAAGGCCACGTCCAATGCCGGGGCAATGCCGCCGGTGGCCGCTTGTGCCGTTCTGACGTTGGCTTTGACCGACACGTTCATGCCTATGAAGCCGCAAGCACCGGATAGCACCGCGCCAATCACAAAGCCGACGGCCGTGGTGGTGCCTAAAAATAAGCCGATTAACACAGCCAATACGATACCAACCACCGTGATGGTTTTGTATTGACGGGCTAAATAAGCGGCTGCGCCTTGTTGAATGGCGGATGCAATTTCTTGCATGCGGGCATTACCGGCTGGTAAGCCTGAAATCCATTTACTCATTACTAGGCCGTACAGGACTGCTAAGAAAGCAGCGCCTATGGCGATCATTAGTGAAACTGACATGACTTCTCCCTATCTAAATTTTTATAAATTACGTGAGTATTAAACTGCGTTAAAAATAAAACTAGTACGAATTGAGACACCGGGAGTGCTTGTTTTGCACCCCATTCAAAGCTATGCAAGTATTGCGATAATCTGCCGCTACCCATGTAGCACTACATGTAAACAATTTGTAACAACGGTTCATTATTACACTAATAAGCGCAGGCAACAACCACTTTTGGCTGGCCTGAAAATGGGCGGTTTAGCAGGCGTTTTTAACTACGAGGAAGGCCCGAAAAAAGCCCGATGGAGGATTAATTGACTTTGCTGGCCAGCCTAGCTAAGGCATCACCAAGGTCGGTGCCGCTCAGTTTTTTAGCCAAGCCATCGAGCTCATTTGCCGCTAACTGACTCAGCTTTTTAATGGCTTTGGGCTGGGCTTGCGGGCTAGATTTTACTTGCACTTTCACCCGAATTGCAGTAACTTCACACCCTTGCTTTTCTAGCTGAATCAACAAGCTAGGAATGCAAAGTTTGATTTTAGCCGCGACCGCATTATTGCTGGCATACAGGTTTAATTGTTGGTTTTTTATGCTGCTGGCGTGGCTCAACTGGCCTAAGTTTCCCGGGGCAATCGATAACCAGATTTTTTGCGCAGCTAGGGTTTCTTTGCTGTGCGCAGCTAAACCCTTCAATTCAGGCTGATTGAGCAGTGCATTAAATTGGCGCATGGTTGGCGGTCAGGTAAGTTCGGGTAAATGGAAGTGCGATGAACATCATTTTTATCTCAAATAGTATGGCAAAAGCAAAAACGCTCTCTGTGTTCCAGGTGAGCGCGATTGTGTTGGCCTTGCTGGTGTTGCCGGTGTTGCTAACCTTGCTATTGATTGTGCCACAGGATACGCCGGCACAACAGGGGGTGAAATCGTCTAAACTTCGATTTTCTTTCAACATAGGCGACCCACAAAAGCACTTGGATGCCTATGCGGTGCAGATGGGTGAATTGCAAGCGCGCATCATGCGCCTGGATGCACAAAGCGAACGCTTAGCTAAATTAGCCGGCGAGAAAAAAGGCCCGGCTCCCCTCACTAAATCCAATGTCCCCAGTCCGAATGCCCCCAGTCTGAATTCACCGGTCAATAAATCGTCAGCCGCCAATCGCGGTGGCCCCTTGGTGTTGAGCAGCCCTTACACCGAGATGGACTTGCAAAAACACATTGCCGAGCTGACCGCCAGGGTCGAGTTCGAAACCGAATACTTAAGCGAATTGGAGGCGACCCTATTGCAACAGAGCATGCTTAAAGGGGTGCTGCCTAACAGAAGCCCGATACGCGCGGCATTTAATTCATCCAGTTACGGTTGGCGTATCGATCCGTTTAACGGCAACAAAGCCTTCCATGAAGGCTTGGATTTTTCCGCCAATGCCGGCGCCCCTATCTTTGCCGCAGCCGGCGGTATCGTTTCGGCCGCGGAAACCATGCCCGATTATGGTAAAATCGTCATCGTGTCACATGGCTCTGGCCTCGAAACCCGCTATGCCCATACTTCCAAAATACTGGTTAAGGTGGGTGAAAGGGTTGAAAAGGGTCAAGTGGTGGCGCTGGTTGGCAACACCGGGCGATCCACTGGCCCGCATTTGCATTATGAAATCAGGTTAAACGGCAATGCCCTGGACCCAAGAAAATACCTGAATGCCAGGAATTAATTTAAGAAAATACAGCCCTAGGGCTCAATACTAAACCCTCTACATTACTTATTAAGTTATTTATCCTCTAAGCGGAAAGCCCCTCACTTCATGATTTCAACGTTGTTTAAAAGAATATTCGGTAGCCGTAACGACAGACTGGTTAAGCAATACGCGCAAAAAGTACTCAGCATTAATGCCATGGAACCGGCCATGCAAGCTTTGTCTGACGAGGCCTTAAAAGCCAAGACGGAAGAATTTAAGCAACGCCATGCCAACGGCGAAACCCTAGAGCAATTGCTACCAGAAGCCTTTGCCGTGGTGCGTGAAGCCGGTAAGCGGGTATTGGGCATGCGGCATTTTGACGTGCAGTTGATAGGCGGCATGGTGTTGAACGCAGGCAAGATAGGCGAGATGCGCACCGGTGAGGGTAAAACCTTGGTCGCCACTTTGCCGGTTTATCTAAACGCTTTAACCGGTAAAGGCGTGCACGTGGTAACGGTCAACGATTACTTGGCTAAGCGTGATGCTGAGTGGATGGGTAAGTTGTATAACTTTTTGGGTTTAAGCATAGGCATCAACCTATCGCAAATGCCCAACGAAGCCAAGCGGGCGGCTTACGCGGCCGATATCACTTACGGCACCAATAACGAATACGGTTTTGACTACTTGCGTGACAACATGGTGCACAGCCGCGAAGAGCGCGTGCAGCGAGGTTTGAGTTATGCCTTGATAGACGAGGTCGATTCCATCCTGATCGACGAGGCGCGTACGCCCCTGATTATTTCCGGCCAAGCCGATGACAGCATTGCCTTGTACAGCCAAATCAACACCGTGGCGGCTAAGCTAATTGCCCAAACCGAAGAAGAGGGCGCGGGCGATTTCTGGGTGGATGAAAAAAACCAAAGCGTCACCCTATCCGAACAAGGCCATGAGCACGCGGAAGCCTTGCTGGCCGAGTCCGGCATGTTGCCTGAGGGATCTAGCCTCTACGAAGCGGCCAACATCACCTTGGTGCATCACTTGTACGCTTCCTTGCGCGCGCGCAATCTTTACCACCGCGATCAACATTACGTGGTGCGCGATGGCGAAGTGACCATCGTCGATGAGATCAATGGCCGCATGATGCCAGGACGCCGTTGGTCTGACGGTTTGCATCAAGCAGTGGAAGCCAAAGAAGGCGTGGAAATTCAAAAAGAAAACCAAACGCTGGCGTCGATTACTTTCCAAAACTACTTCCGTATGTATGCCAAGTTGTCTGGTATGACAGGCACCGCTGATACCGAGGCGTACGAATTCAATCAAATTTACAACCTAGAAACCGTGGTGATTCCAACCCACCGTCCTATGTTACGTAAAGACAACATGGATAAAGTCTACCGCACGTCTAGAGAAAAATACGCGGCGGTGATTTTAGACATTAAAGACTGCCAAAGCCGCGGTCAGCCGGTATTGGTGGGCACCACCTCTATCGAAAATTCCGAGCTGATTTCCAACTTATTGAACGCGGAAAAACTGGAACACCAAGTGTTGAACGCCAAGCAGCACGAGCGCGAGGCGCACGTGATTGCTCAAGCCGGTCGCCCTGGGGTGATTACCATCGCCACCAACATGGCCGGTCGTGGTACCGACATTGTCTTAGGCGGCAACCCAGAAACCGACATAGAGAAAGTTAAAGAAGACAGCAAGCTATCCGAGGCGCAAAAAACCGCCGCCATAGACAAACTCAAAGCGGAGTGGCAAGCGCGCCACGATGCCGTGTTGGCTGCCGGTGGTTTGCACATTGCCGGTACCGAGCGCCACGAGTCGCGTCGAGTCGACAACCAATTGCGCGGCCGCTCGGGTCGTCAAGGCGATAGCGGTTCCAGCCGATTCTATTTGTCTTTGGAAGACCAGTTGCTGCGTATTTTTGCATCCGATCGCGTCTCCGCCATCATGGAAAAACTCAATATGCCGGACGGCGAGGCCATAGAGCACCCATGGGTGACGCGCGCCATAGAAAATGCCCAACGCAAAGTAGAGGGCCGTAACTTCGACATCCGTAAACAGTTGCTGGAATACGATGACGTGGCCAACGATCAGCGCAAGGTCATTTACGAGCAACGCAACGAATTGCTGGAAGCGGCGGACGTGGGCGAGACCATACTGGCCATGCGTGAAGACGTGTTGGTCAGCATGATGGCCAGTCACATTCCACCTGATAGCGTGGAAGAACTTTGGGATGTGCCGAGCTTGGAGCGCGAATTAAAAGCAGAAACCGGCTTGGACATTCCCTTGCAAAAAATGCTGGAAGACAACCCCGATTTGCATGAAGAAACCTTGCGTGAGCGCATACTCGATGCGGCCAACAGTGCGTATGCCGCCAAAGAAGACTTGGCCAGTGCCGATATCATGCGTCAATTTGAGCGTTCCGTGATGTTACAAAGTTTGGACAACCATTGGCGTGAGCATCTGGCGGCGCTGGATCATTTGCGCCAAGGCATACACTTGCGTTCTTACGCTCAGAAAAATCCTAAGCAAGAATACAAACGCGAAGCCTTTGAGTTGTTTGAAGGCTTGCTCAATGCGGTGAAAAGCGAAGTCACCAAAGTGACCATGTTGGTGCAGGTTAAAAACGAAGCCGACGTGGAAGCCGTGGAAAAACCACTGGAAGTGGAAAACCTGCAATACCAACACGCAGACTACGACGAGGCTTTAGCTAACCCGGCGGATGACGCGCCCTCAGGGGAGCAACCGCAAGTGCGCGCAGGCATTAAAGTGGGCCGTAATGACCCATGCCCATGCGGCTCAGGCAAAAAATTCAAACAATGCCACGGCGTATTGAATTAAGTTAACAGGCCAAAGCATGACTGATATCTCTGTCAATAACGCACCCGCATCGCCTTGCATAGGCGTGTGTGCCATAGATGAGTCCAACGGATTTTGCCTAGGCTGCTACCGCAGCCTAGATGAAATTAAAGGCTGGTGGGACATGACGGCCGCGCAGCAAAGCGCTTTAGTCAATGAGCTGGCGGATAGGCAAACGCAATTAGCCAGTTTTGATGATTAAGCGTTGCGCAAGCAGCGTTTGATCAACGCACAGCAAACAAAAAGCCGGCATACTAGCCGGCTTTTTTATTTTAGTAAGTAAAGCTTAAGCCTGCACTTTTTGTTGCAGCAATTGCAGGTAATGCAAGCCATTCGGCCCGGTGTTATCGCGTTGCGCTTGCCAAAGGGTCTCGGCCAAGCAATCCATCACATCGTGGTAAGCCAAGTGCGCGTCAGCGTGTTTTTCTCGCAATGCACCGTGCATGGCTTTGATGCCGGCCGGTTGGTCTATGCTAATTTGCTCTATCGCCGATAGATGCAAACTGATGTGTAAAAACGGATTGGTCTCGCCCATTTCTGGGAAATACGCTTGCTGCAAATACTGCTCGGGCGCGTTAAAAATTGCGTGGTATTCCGGGTGCATTTGCAAGACTTCCACGGCGATTTTTTCTAGGTCGGTGAGCACGGCGGCTTGCTTGAATTTGGCCCAAGCATCAAATAAAAACTGCCTGGCTTGGTCACGGCTGGGGTTGTATAAACTCATGGTTTTCTAGTGGTATTCTTTGGCGTTAAATTCACATAAATCGGCGATGCAGCATTGCGCGCATTTGGGCTTGCGTGCCACGCAAGTGTAGCGGCCGTGCAAGATGAGCAAATGGTGGGCATCCTGCAGGTAAGCGGCCGGGATGGTTTTAAGGTATTTCTTCTCCACTTCCAACACGGTTTTACCGGTCGCCAGTTTAATGCGATTGCCCAAGCGAAATAAATGCGTGTCGACGGCGATGGTGGGCATACCAAAAGCCGTATTCAATATCACGTTAGCGGTTTTGCGACCGACGCCAGGTAGGCGTTCTAAGGCTACTCTGGTATTGGGCACTTTCGATTGGTGCTCGTTGATTAAAATTTGGCAGGTGGCGAGGATGTTCTTGGCTTTGGCGTGGTACAAGCCTATGCGGTTGACGTAAGATTCCAAGCCATCTATGCCTAAGGCCAATATACTGGCTGGCGTGTTGGCCACAGCAAACAGCTTGTCTGTGACGATGTTCACGCCCTTGTCGGTGGCTTGCGCCGACAGTATGACCGCAATTAACAATTCAAAGGTGCTGTTGTGTTTGAGTTCGGTGGACGGGTTGGGTATGGCCGCACTTAAGCGCCTAAATATTTCATGGCGTTTTTCGGCATTCATGGCAAATTGACCAGTTTTTTAAGGCTGGCTTAGCTAGTGGCTGACGGCCGACAGCGGGCTAGTCATGCCGGCGGATTGCTTGGCTGCTTTGCGCATTTCTATCCAATTGCGCAAGGCGATTAAGCTGCCTAAGCCTAAGAATGCACCAGGTGGCAACACCGCTAGCAAGAAACCGTGGTAATCGGGAATGACGGTTAGGATAAATTGCTTAGCGGCTGGTCCAAAGGCCAAATCCAAGCCGGAAAACAAGGTGCCTTTGCCTACTATTTCACGCATGGCACCCAATAAACCCAGCACCAATGCCAAGCCCAAGCCCATGGACAAGCCGTCCACTATGGACGGGGTGGGGGCATTTTTCGCGGCAAACGATTCCACGCGCGCTAAGACGATGCAGTTCACCACTATCAGTGGAATGAATATGCCCAGCACCTTATGCAAGGGATGGGCGAAGGCATTAATGGACAGGTCGATGACAGTCACTAAGGCGGCGATCACCAGGATGAAAACCGGTACGCGAATTTCACTGGGGATGAAGGTGCGCACGGGTGACACGGCGCCGTTAGCCGCTGCCATTACCAATGCGGTTGCCAAGCCTAGGCTTAAGCCGTTAACGGCAGTGGTGGTGACCGCTAGCGTAGGGCACAAGCCCAATAATTGCACCACACCGGGGTTTTGTTTCCACAGGCCATTGTTGGCGATTTCTTTATACGAGGTAAGCATAAGGGATCCTAAGCATCAGGGATTAACAGCGAACAGGGTTTGTTTATTTTGCTGGTAAAACTGCAAAGCTTGTTTGACCGCTTTTACCACCGCACGCGGGGTAATGGTGGCGCCCACCATGTAGTCGTATTGGCCGCCGTCTTTTTTAACTTGCCATTTTTCTAATGGCGTTTTTTGGAAGGATTCGTTATCAAACAACTTAATCCAGTTGCCGTGCGCGATGTCTATGTAATCGCCCAAGCCTGGGGTTTCTTTGTGCGCTAACACGCGCACGCCGCTGATGGAGCCATCGGCGCGTATGGCGATGAGCAGCTTGATGTCGCCGCTGTAGCCGTCGTGGGCGATGGCTTCAAGGATGACGCCGGCGGTTTGCTGCTGTTGCTTGGCCACGTTGGCTATGCTGGGCAAGCGGTTGCCCAATAGGGCGTTTGGGGCAATCGTCACTTGGCTGGCTAAGAGGTCGTTGTCGTAATTTTGAGCGGGTAAGATTTCTTTAAACAAACTTAAGCGGGCGGCCTTTTCGCTGGCTTCTATTGGTGCGCGTGTGACGTCAAACACCGAAGCCAGCAATAAGGTGCCGATAAAAGCAAAGGCCAGCATGATGGCTGCCGTTCTAAGGGCATTTTGAAATAGGGCGCTGTTTATTTCAGGTAGACGCATCGTATTATTTCTCGTGGCCAAACACGCGTGGTTGGGTGAGCGCATCGATCAGTGGCACGCACATATTCATGATCAGTACAGAAAAAGCCACGCCATCAGGGTAGCCGCCGTAGACCCGAATTAAATAGGTCAAGACACCCACGCCGGCGGCAAAAACCAGTTTGCCTTTGGGGGTGGTGGGGCCGCTGACCGGGTCGGTGATGATGAAAAAAGCACACAATAAAGAAGCGCCACTGACGATGTGGAATGCCGGATTGGCATAGTGGCTAGGGTCCATCAAGTAGAAGGCGCCGGCCATGCCACTTAAAGCCAGTAAAAAAGCCGTGGGCAAATGCCAGCTGATAATCCGCTGTTGCAATAAATACAGCCCGCCTAATAAATAAGCGGCCGTTACCAATTCTTGGCCTTGCCCACCAAAATGCCCAAAGATCGGTGCCTGGCTAATGCTCGCCACGTCTTTGTTTAGCATCAGTTGGGTTTTCAAGTAGTCCAGTGGGGTGGCCGAGCTGATGGCATCCACCGTCATGGAGGCCGGCAGGGGTTGCTGGAAGATAAAGCTTAATTGCTCAGACCAGCTTAAGGGTTGAGTGGCCAGTGCTAGCGGCGCTGGCCATTTGGTCATAATCAGTGGAAAGGAAATCAGCAAGACAGCGTAGCCGACCATGGCTGGGTTAAAGGGGTTGTAACCTAAGCCGCCGTAGAGTTGTTTGGCAATGACAATGGCAAAAAACGTGCCGACCACCACCACCCACCAAGGCGCTAAGGCAGGCAGGGAAAGCGCCAGCAACCAGGCAGTGACGACGGCGCTGAGGTCCATTAAATAGGGTTGGATGGGGCGTTGACGCAGTTTCAGCAAGGCCGCTTCGGTAATCAAGGCGGTGCTGGTGGCCAATACCAGCGACACCACAATGCCGGCGCCGTAAACATAGGTGTAAGCGGCAATACCTGGCACCAACGCCAACAACACTTTGAACATGATGGTGCTGACGGTGGGTGCGTTGCTGATGTAGGGGGAACGGTTCATTTTTATCCTTTATCCTGCTCACTTGTGTCGGACTCAGTGAGCTTGCGGGCTTTTTCGCGAATGGCGTCGGTCTGCTTGATTTCCGCTTGCACGCTGGGACTGACATTTTCCGTGTTTTTTGGCGCTAGCCCGGCTTGTGCCGCCGCCAGTTTGGCGGCTTTGGCACGTTCTATGGCCGCTGCGATCAAGGCTTGTTTGTCCGCCGGCGTGACTTGAGCGTCTGCATTGCTAGGAGCCGGCTTGCTGGCGGCCGGTTCAGTCGCCGTTGGGCCGTTGGCTAACTTTTGCGCTTTAGCACGGGCAATGGCCGCAGCAATGGCGGCTTGCTTGTCTGAGACAGCGCTGTCGCTTGGCGTTGCTGATGGGGTCGCCTCGGCCGCATCGGCTTGAGCAGACGCTTCAGTTTTGTTGGCCGCCGCGCGTTCGGCATGCTTTTGCGCCCTTTCTAGTTTTTCGCGCTCTATGCGTGCCAATCTAAAATCATTGCGTTCGCGTGCCAGGTCGGCCGCTTCTTTGGCTTTATCGGCAGCAATAATTTCGCTTTTTGCGTAGCGGTAATACTGCACCAGCGGAATGGTGCTGGGGCAGACGTAGCTGCAGCATCCGCATTCTATGCAGTCAAATAATTTGTAATCGCGGGCTTTTTCGAAGTTGTCGGATTTGGCAAACCAGTACAGTTCCTGTGGCTGCAAATTGACCGGGCAGGCATCGGCACAGCGTGAGCAGCGTATGCATGGCATGGCTGGTGGCGCTGCGGGAAATAAATCCGGCTTGGCGGCGATAATGCAGTTGGCGGCTTTGGTGATGGGCACTTGGCTGCTGGGTAAATCGAAGCCCATCATGGGGCCACCCATGATGAAATGGCTGGTGTTGGCCTGCGCCCCACCGGCAGCGGCGATTAAATCGCTCAGTGGTGTGCCAAACAGCACCTCAAAGTTTTGCGGGCTAGCGACGTTGCCAGTAACGGTGACGATGCGACTAATGGAAGGCTCACCAAAAGCAAAGTAGCGGTGGATAGCTAGCACCGTCGCTACGTTAAATACTTGCACGCCCAAATCGGTTGAGCGTTTGTCACTGGGAATTTCCAAGTCGAGCAACAAGTGTATGAGTCGACGGGCATCGCCACTCGGGTAGAGCGTGGGCACCACTTTGACTAAAGCTTGGCCTTGTTGGCAGGCTACTTTCATGGCCTCGCCTGCCGCCGTTTTGTTATCCTCTATGCCTATCAGGCAGGTTTCGGCGCCCAATAAATGCTTCACGATTTCTATGCCGGCGACAATTTCATCGGCACGCTCGCGCATCAGCATGTCGTCGCAAGTGATGTAGGGTTCGCATTCAGCAGCATTGATAATCAGCGTGTGTATGGGCGATTGGCTGTTGCTGCGCAATTTGATGTGGCTAGGAAAAGTGGCGCCACCTAAGCCGACTATGCCCGATAACCGTAAACTGTCGACCAGATTTTTTTTATCGCTGAGTCGCCAGTTGATGGGCTGTAATGGGCCCCATTCGTCCAAGCCATCGCAGCTTAGGGTGATGCAGGTGTCGGGTAAGCCAGATGGGTGCGGTATGACTTGCTCATCTATGGCGGTCACGGTGCCGGAAGTGGGCGCGTGTATGGCCGCTGAAACCGTGCCTTCGGCTTCCGCCAACAATTGGCCTTTAAGCACTCGGTCGCCAACTTTGACTAATACTTTGGGTAAATACCCGACGTGTTGGCGTAGCGGCAGGACCAATGTTTTTGGTGTGCTGAGTTTGGTAATAGGCCGCGTGTTGGATTCGGCTTTATGCTCAGGCGGGTGCACGCCACCGTTAAAGGCGTAGACATCGTTATCGCGGCCTAAGCCTAGTAATAAGCGGCTGGCTAAATTGAGTAGGGCGTTCATGTGGTATGGGCGTGCATGGGGGCAATGGGAATGATGGGGTATTTCCATTTCCAGTTATCCGGTTGTTCGGCTATCGCTTGCATGCTGATGCAATCGACTGGGCAGGGCGCAAGGCACAGTTCGCAGCCAGTGCATTCGGAAGCAATGATGGTGTGCATGTGCTTGGCCGCGCCCAATATGGCATCAACCGGGCAAGCTTGTATGCACAGCGTGCAGCCTATGCAAGTGGCTTCATCGATGAAGGCCACGGATTTGGGTTTGGGAATACCGTGTTCGGCATTCAGCGGCTTGTATTCCACGCCCATTAAATCGGCCAGTGCGCGTGCTCCGGCATCTCCGCCCGGTGGGCATTGGTTGATGTCGGCTTCACCGGCGGCAATCGCTGTGGCATAGGGTTTGCAACCAGGGTAGCCGCATTGGCCGCATTGCGTTTGGGGCAAGATGGCATCGATGCGCGCCACCAATGGGTCGCCCTCGACTTTGAAGAGTAAGGCGGATATGCCTAAGAGCACGCCCAGTGTTAGGGCTAGGCCAAGCATAATGTATAGAGCAGTGAGCATGCGTATTAAGCTAGTATTTATCTAGGCCGGCAAAGCCCATGAAAGCCAAACTCATTAAGGCTGCCGTGACCATGGCGATGGCCGATCCTTTGAGCGCCATTGGTACATCGGCCGCTTCCAGGCGTTCACGCATGGAAGCAAACAGTATCAATACCAGTGAAAACCCAAGTGCCCCACCTAGACCAAAAAATAAGGACTCAATAAAGCTGTGGCTGGCCTGGGCGTTCAATAGGGGTATGCCTAGCACCGCGCAGTTGGTGGTGATTAAAGGCAAGAAGATGCCCAAGCCTTGGTAGAGTGGGGGGAAGTTTTTCTCCATGACCATCTCGGTCAGTTGCACGACGCCGGCAATGACGACAATGAAGGAAAGGGTGCGCAGGTATTGCAGGTTATTGGCTTCCAGCAAGTAGTGATTGATGCCCCAACTGGTCATGGAGCCTATGCTTAGCACAAAGGCGGTGGCGCCAGCCATGCCTATTGACGCTTCCAGTTTTTTAGACACGCCCATAAAGGGGCATAGGCCCAATATTTTAACCAGCACGATGTTGTTAACCAGCACGGTGCCAATCAGGATCATGATGTAATGATGTAAGTCTGTGGTCATAGTCAGTTTTTGAGTGTGTGGCTAAATTATACTGTGTTTGTGCGTAGCTTAATTAGCTCACTTTAATGGGCTGTTTGGTCAAGCCTAACTTAAGCAAAAAGGAGTGCAATATACCCTTAACAAGGGGGATGCCAAAGCTTGCTTTATTATACCCATATAAGCGTATTGAATAAACGCACATTGCGCTTAGGGTTAAGGCTGCAAGGCTTGCAACTTATGCGCGCATAAATTGTATTTTCAGCAGGCTTTTAAGTTAAAATATAATATTCTGACTAGTTTAGGTTAGCGTATGTTGCAAGCAAGTGCAGTCGCTCAGGGTAGCTTGGTGGCCATCGTCACGCCGATGTTTGAAGACGGCAGTTTAGACATCCCCTCTTTAAACGCATTGATCGAATTCCATATAGCGCAAGGCAGTGATGGCATAGTCATCGTCGGCACCACGGGCGAATCGCCTACGGTGGATTTTGACGAGCATTGCTTGCTAATCAAAACCGCGGTTGAGCAAGTGCGTGGCCGTGTGCCTGTGATTGCCGGCACCGGCGCCAATTCAACTAAAGAAGCCATAGCGCTTACGCAAAAAGCCAAAGAGTTGGGCGTGGACGCTTGTTTGTTGGTGGCGCCTTACTACAACAAACCCACTCAAGAAGGCTTGTATCAGCACTTTAAGGCCATTGCCGATGCGGTTGCTATCCCACAAATTTTATACAATGTGCCCGGTCGGACCGGTTGCGACATCAGCAACGACACGGTTTTACGCTTGGCCCAACACACCAATATCATAGGCATCAAAGACGCCACCGGTGGCATAGAGCGCGGTACCGATTTGTTGTTGCGTGCGCCCCAAGACTTTGCGGTATTGAGTGGCGACGATGCTACGGCCATGAGTTTGATGTTATTGGGTGGCAAGGGCGTGATATCCGTGACTGCCAATGTGGCACCAAAATTGATGCACGATATGTGCGTAGCGGCCATGGCCGGCGACGCAGTCAAAGCGCGAGGCATTAATGCCAAACTGTTCGGTTTACACCAAAAACTGTTCGTGGAAGCCAACCCCATTCCAGTGAAATGGGTCTTGCAAGAAATGGGTTTAATTAAAGCCGGCATACGCTTGCCCATGGTGCCTTTGTCTGCCGCGTACCACGATGTATTACGCGCCGCCTGCAAGCCGGCACAACTGTTGTAAGCCAATCTAGAACGGTTTCAAACGATTTACTTTTGAGGTTAACGAAACAAATGAATATCAAACACAGCGCTCTTTACCTATTGATGCTTGCCAGTTTGGCGGCGTGCGATTCCATTCCGTTCATCAATAACACCTCGGATTACAAAGGCGCGGCGCGTTCGCGTCCATTGGAAGTACCCCCGGATCTAACCGCCAGCCCAGTCAGCGATGCATACAGTATTCCTGGTAGCACCAACTACTCCAGTTACAGCCAAGCACAAGAAGGCCAAGAAGTGGCCGTGGAAAAAGTCTTGGCCACACCCGATGGCGTGCGTTTGGAAAGGGCAGGCGCGCAACGTTGGTTAGTGGTGAATGCGCCAGCTGAAAAGGTCTGGCCGGTGGTGTTGGAATTTTGGGCAGACCAAGGTTTTGCCGTGCGCTCAGAAAATGCGCAATTGGGTGTGATGGAAACCGAGTGGTTGGATGCCGAGTCCATCAAAAAGGATGAGAAAGCCGGTTTGGGTGACCGTTTTGACAAGATGCTGGATAAGTTATCCGGTTACGCCGACAAGAAAAAATTTCGCACGCGTTTGGATAGAGGCGAAGAACCCAACACCACTGAGATATACATGACGCATCGCTCGGTTTCCAGCGCACCCGATGACGGTAAAAATCGAATTAAAACGCAGTTAGGCGAAATCGATACCGGCTATAAGTTGGATAGCAAAACACCGGTAGCCGAAGACGCTAGAGAAGCCGAATACGATGCCGAATTGTTGCGTAGACTCATGGTCAAATTGGGCGTGGAAGAGCAAAAATCCAAAACCATCATGGCGCAAGGCGTGACCATTAAACGCGCCGACGTTAGAAAAGAGGCCGATGGCAGTGCTAGCCTGATATTAAACGACACATTTGATCGCGCATGGCGCCGAGTAGGCTTGGCCTTAGACCGAGTGGGTTTTGTGATTGAAGACAAAGACCGTTCTAAGGGCCTATTCTTTGTTCGCTATGCCGACGTGGATATCGACGACGGTCCTAAGAAAAAGAAAGGTTTGTTGGACACCTTAAAATTCTGGGGTAACGAAGACAAAAAAGAAAGCGCGGCTGCTGCGTCTAAAGACGATAAAAGCATGATAGAAAAATTGAAGTTCTGGGGCACCGATGACAAGGCAAAAGTAAACCCAGAAAAACAATACCGCATTAAAGTGGCGGATGGCGACAAGGATAACAGCGTGGTAACGGTGGTGGATAAAGACGGCACACGCGTTGCCACGACCACGGCCAATCGCATTGTCGCCTTGATGTACGAGCAATTGAAATAAGCCCTCAAGTTTACTATTTCCTATGCGCTTTGCCTCATTAGGCAGTGGCAGTGCTGGCAATGCCTTAGTGGTGCAGGCCGGCAGCACCTGCCTAATGTTGGATTGCGGTTTTAGTATAAAAGAAACGCTGGCCAGGTTGGCCAGGGTGCAGCTAGATCCCAGTCATATTAACGGCATCGTCATCACCCATGAGCACGATGACCATGCTGGCGGCGCCTTTAAATTTGCTGCCAAATTCAACATTCCTGTCTGGCTAAGTTACGGCACCCTGAAAATGGTAGACCGCTACATGCCCAATCAGCACAGTCTGGATTTGCGTGTGGTGGACAGTCACCGTGCTTTTGCCATCCAAGGTATAGAAGTCCAGCCATACCCAGTGCCGCATGACGCCCGCGAACCCATACAATGCGTGTTCTCTGATGGCGATAAGCGCCTAGGTGTGCTCACCGATGTGGGCAGAACTACGCCCCACATAGAACAAACCTTAAGTGCCTGCCATGCCTTAGTTTTAGAATGCAATCACGATGCCGGCATGCTTAAAGTCGGGCCCTACAGTCGGTCACTTAAAGAACGCGTTGGGGGCGATTTGGGGCATTTGGAGAATTTAGCCTCGGCGAACATTCTGGCGAAATTAGATAACAGTCAATTGCAACACATCGTCGCGGCGCATTTGAGTGCAAAGAACAATACCCCGGATCTGGCCAAGCAAGCGTTGGCAGGGGTGTTAAATTGTCAAACGGATTGGGTGGCGGTAGCCGATCAGGCGCTGGGTTTGGATTGGCGTGAAATAGGCTAAGAGGAAGCGACACAAATAAAAAAGCCGACCAAGGTCGGCTTTTTTATTGCGTGCAAAGAGCTAATTACTTAGCAGCTTCAGCAGGAGCTGCAGCAGCTTCAGCAGCAGGAGCAGCTTCAGCAGCAGCTTCAGCAGCAGGAGCTTCAACAGCAGCAGGAGCTTCAACAGGAGCTTCAGCAGCTTTTTCGCCACAAGCAGTAACAGCAAGAGCTAATAATGCAGCAAGTAGAATAGAACGTGTCATTTTATTTCCTTAAGGTTTACAACGGGTTAAAAAAGCTTTTTCGATAGACGCTAAAAAGTTTTATCTAATAAGCAATACCGAGTGAGGCAAATTTTACCAGCAATTATAAAAAAAACCAGTATTTTTCCGCAGATAAAGGCGGATATTTGTAAAAAGTTTATTTTATTACATTTTTTTACAATTTATGAGGGTTTTTTGCTGATTTTATTAAGCATAAGCCGTGCCACTATTTATTGATTAGTCAGCCGGATTACTCAGAAAAATGCAGGTAGCCGGCTAAATACCAGGCATAAAATATCGCATGCAATTCGTCATTATTTAAGTGGCTCAATAAGTCAGCTGCGCTTAGTTGCCGGTAATCGGCTAATTCTTTTAGAGTGGCTGCGGCCTCGCCGGTACAGGTGGTCATTTCGCCGTTTAGGTAAAAACGCTGACCTTCAAATAGCATCAGGCTTTTCAAATCCAAGCTCAGTCCACGACTGCTTGCTTGTTTAAGGAAAGCCATTTGGCTTATTTTTTTATTGGTATCGAATACCACGTGGCTTTTAGGTTCGGATAAATAGCACCCAAGAAACTCAGCCACCGTGCTGCTTGACCAATTTATGCTTTGCAGTTGCGCACTAACGGAGGCGACCATGTCGGCGCCAATCTCAGCTGGGTGCGCTTGCAAGCTTAAGTCGGCATCTTGGTACATACCTGGCAGTGGAATGGACTCTTGATTGATTTTATCCTGCATAAAGCCGAAAAATTCACTGGCCAATTCTTGGTTTTTGGGCGCGCGAAAGCCGATCGAATAGGTCATGCAATCCTGCCCGCCATCGGACACGGCGATGCCCCAGTGGGCTAAATGCGGTGGCAAGTAAAGCATGTCGCCGGCTTCCAATAGCCATTCTTGCTGGGTGTCGAAATTTTTTAATATACGCAGCGGCGCCCCCTCAACCAGGCTTAAATCGCTTTGTTCGCTAATGCGCCATAAGCGCTTGCCCTGGCCTTGCAATAAGAACACGTCGTAACTGTCAAAGTGCGGGCCTACGCCGCCGCCATGCGGGGCATAGCTGACCATGAGGTCATCGAGTCTGGCGTGCGGGATAAAAGAAAATTGCTGCAATAGCGCACTGGCTTCCGGTAAAAAATGGTTGACGCTTTGCACCAGCAAGGTCCAATTGTGTTCGGCTGTGGGCCTCTCGGGCAAGGCCGCGAAATCGTCTTCAGTGAAGGGCCCGTGCTGCGCGTGCCAAACCCCTTTTTTGTATTCGACGATGCGCGATTGCACGTCCTCCTCGCAAGCCAATCCGGCCAGCTCTTCAGGACTGAGCAGGCCCTCAAAGTCGGGGATGGCGGCCTTAATCAGCAAGGGTTTTTTTTGCCAATACTGGTCTAGAAATTCACTGGGCGTCAGTTGGTTTAATAATGCTAATGGCTGATTCATGGCGATATTTTAATCGTATTTGCCGTTTATGTTGCGCTAAGCTAAATAATAAAGCGTGGCCATTTGGCTGTTAGCGGCTTGCTTACATAGGCGGCAGAATAAAGTAAAATTGCAGCATGACTCCATACTCACTGCTTAGACCCTTATTGTTTCAGCTTGATGCTGAATTAGCCCACGACCTAAGCTTAGCCAGCTTGCGCCTAGCCGAGCGCTTGGCCTTGCTTAAGCTGTATCCTGCCGCACCAGCTTGCCAACCGCGCCGCGTAATGGGCATAGACTTTCCTAATCCGGTAGGCCTGGCAGCCGGCTTGGACAAAAATGCCCGCGTCATCGATGGCATGGCGGCATTGGGTTTTGGCTTCATTGAAGTGGGCACGGTGACGCCTTTGCCTCAGCCTGGTAACCCCAAACCACGCTTATTCCGTTTGCCGGAAGCGCAAGGCATCGTCAACCGCTTTGGCTTTAATAATCTGGGCGTGGATCAATTGCTGCGCAACGTTGAGGCGGCCAAGTTCCGCGGTGTGTTGGGTATTAACATAGGGAAAAACTTTGCCACGCCTATGGAAAATGCGGTGGACGATTATTTAATTTGCCTGAGAAAAGTTTACCCGCACGCCAGTTACGTCACGGTCAATATTTCATCACCCAACACTAAAAATTTGCGCGCCCTGCAAGAAAAAGAGGCCTTGTCGTCCTTGCTGCAGAGCCTCAAGCAAGCACAAGCCAAGCTCGCGGATAGGTACGGCAAATACGTGCCCGTCGTCTTGAAAATTGCACCGGATTTAAGCTTGGAGCAAATACATGAAATTGCCGATTTGTTGATGGCACACAAAATGGACGGCGTGATTGCCAGCAACACCACCTTGTCGCGTGATGCGGTGCAAGGTCTCAAGCATGCCGATCAGGCTGGCGGTTTATCCGGCGCACCGGTCAGGGAAAAATCCACCTGGGTTATACGCGAACTGGCGCAACGCTTGCAAGGCAGTTTACCCATCATAGGCGTGGGCGGCATATTATCTGGCGACGATGCCTTAGCCAAAATGGCCGCCGGTGCCGATTTGGTGCAGCTATACAGCGGCTTAATTTACCAAGGGCCAGGCTTGGTGCATGACGTCTGCCGCAAACTGGCTTAAGCTTCTACTAGCATGGCTGCCTTAGCGTTGCTTTATTCCTACCGACGCTGCCCTTATGCCATGCGTGCGCGCATGGCCTTACGTTATGCGGGTATCGCCTACCAAGTGCAGGACATTTCCCTCAAAGACAAACCGCCGGGCTTGTTGGCTGTTTCGCCTAAAGGCACGGTGCCGGTGCTGGTCTTGCCTGATGGTAGGGTGTTGGATCAAAGCTTGGACATCATGCATTGGGCCTTGCAGCAGCATGACCCAGCCCAGTGGTTAGGCATTGATCGCGATAAAAGTCAGGCGCTAATCAGCGAAAACGACGGGGCGTTTAAGCAGGCTTTGGATAAGTACAAATACGCCAGCCGCTTTCCTGAGCAATCGGCAGAAGCCTATCGCAGCCAAGCCGACGTCTTTTTGCGTAAATTAGAACAAGCGCTGCAAGACCAGCCGTTTTTAAGTGGCGCGCACTTGAGTCTAACCGACGTGGCCATTTTCCCGTTTATTAGGCAGTTTGCCGCAGTGGACGCCAATTGGTTTGCCCAGGCAACGTACCCAAAACTGCAAGCATGGTTGCAAGCTAGGCTTGAATCAAGCTTGTTTCTAGGGGTGATGGCGAAGGCTTAACTGGCTGTGGCCATGGAAGCAGGCGCGCCTGCTTGGTCGTGGCTAAACACCAAGCGCACTTGCTCTTGCTCGTCTATGTCAACGTGCACCGCGCCACCGTTAGCCAATTGACCAAACAGCAATTCATCGGCCAAGGCCTTGCGTATGGTGTCTTGGATTAATCGGGCCATAGGCCTTGCGCCCATTAAGGGGTCAAAGCCTTTTTTACCCAAGTAGGCTTTTAGCGCATCGCTGAAAGTGGCCTCGACTTTTTTGTCGTGCAATTGGTCTTCCAGTTGAATCAAGAATTTATCCACCACGCGAATAATGATGTCTTGCGACAAGGGCGCAAAGGACACCGTGGCATCCAAGCGGTTGCGGAATTCAGGCGAGAATAAACGTTTGATGTCGGTCTGTTCGTCGCCCGCCTGCTTGGCGCTGGTGAAACCCATATTGGTTTTGGATAGGTTCTCCGCACCGGCGTTGGTGGTCATGATGATGGTGGCATTTCTAAAATCGGCCTTGCGACCGTTGTTGTCGGTCAAGGTGCCGTGGTCCATCACCTGTAACAGCACATTAAAAATATCCGGATGGGCTTTTTCAATTTCGTCTAGCAATAACACGCAGTAGGGGTGTTTGTTGACCGCTTCGGTCATGAGGCCGCCTTGCTCAAAGCCTACGTAACCAGGAGGCGCGCCTATTAAGCGTGAAACGGCATGGCGCTCCATGTATTCACTCATGTCAAAGCGTATCAATTCTATGCCCATGATGTAGGCCAATTGCTTGGCCACTTCGGTTTTACCGACACCGGTGGGACCGCTGAACAAGAAGTTGCCTATGGGTTTATTGGTTTGACCTAAGCCGCTGCGCGCCATTTTGACCGCTGAACTTAATACCTCTATGGCTTTATCTTGACCAAACACCACGGCTTTCAAATCGCGTTCCAAGGTCTTGAGTGCGCTGCGGTCATCGCTGGAAATGTTTTTGGGCGGAATGCGCGCAATTTTGGCGATGATGTCTTCTATCTCTTTGTTGCCTATGACTTTCTTTTGCTTGGATTTTGGCAACACGCGCTGCGCCGCACCGGCCTCATCAATCACGTCTATGGCTTTGTCCGGCAGGTGGCGGTCGTTAATGTATTTAGCGGACAATTCCGCAGCCGTGGTCAAGGCGCTGCTGGCGTACTTAACTTTATGGTGCGCCTCAAAGCGGGATTTAAGGCCTTTTAAAATCTCTATGGTTTCAGCCACGCTGGGCTCCATCACATCAATTTTTTGGAAGCGGCGGGTGAGCGCGTGGTCTTTCTCAAACACGCCACGGTACTCTTGGTATGTGGTGGCGCCTATGCATTTTAAAGTGCCATTGGATAAGGCCGGTTTCAATAAATTGCTGGCGTCCATGCTGCCGCCGCTGGCAGCACCGGCGCCTATCAAGGTGTGGATTTCATCTATGAATAAAATCGCGTCTGGGTTTTCGGCCAGTTGTTTCATCACTGCTTTTAGGCGTTGCTCAAAATCACCGCGGTATTTGGTGCCGGCTAATAAGGCGCCCATGTCAAGGGAGTAGACGGTGGCATTGGCTAACACATCGGGGATGTCTTTTTCCACGATGCGGCGCGCCAAGCCTTCGGCGATGGCGGTTTTGCCGACACCGGCTTCGCCCACCAACAAGGGGTTGTTTTTGCGGCGCCGGCACAAGGTTTGCACCACTCTTTCCAATTCCGGACCACGGCCTATCAGCGGGTCAATTTTACCGGCTGCCACTTGTGCATTTAGGTTTAGCGCGTAGTTATCTAAGGCGCCATTGGGCGTGGCTTCGGCTTCTGCTTCTTGCTCGGCACCTTCGGTTTTGGCTGTCTCGGCCACTTTTGATACGCCGTGCGAGATGAAATTGACCACGTCTAAACGGGTCACACCTTGCTGCTGCAAGAAAAACACCGCATGCGATTCTTTTTCCCCAAAGATCGCCACCAATACATTGGCGCCAGTCACTTCTTTTTTGCCCGACGATTGCACGTGCAGCATGGCACGTTGGATGACGCGCTGAAAGCCCAAGGTGGGTTGGGTGTCGACTTCTTCTTCACCATTCACAGTGGGCGTGTGTTCTTCTATGTATTGATTGAGTTCGCCGCGCAGAATTTCCAATTTTCCCCCGCAAGCCCGCATCACGTCGGCTGCGGTTGGGTTGTCTATCATGGCCAATAGCAAGTGCTCGACGGTAATCAGCTCATGACGCTTTTGCCTAGCGTCCATAAACGCCATGTGTAGGCTAACTTCTAATTCTTGAGCAATCATCGGGTGTCCTAGCTTTATTAAATAAAATTCAAATTGGGGTTTAGACCGGTTCAATATTGCATTGCAATGGGTGTTGCGCTTGTTTGGCCGCCTGTTGCACCTGATGCATTTTTGTTTCGGCGATATCTTGCGGGTATAAACCGCAAACGCCTACGCCTTCCGTGTGTACTTGGAGCATAATTTTCGTTGCTTGTTCACGGCTTTTGTTAAAAAACTGCGTGATGCAATCCACAACAAATTCCATGGGCGTGTAATCGTCATTTAAAAGCAACACCTTATACAGGGGAGGCAGTTTGGTTTTGGCCGGCTTGGTTTTAATGGCCGTGTTATTTGCGTGTTGCGTCATAGGCTTTTATTTTGGGCTAAGCGCGGAAAAATTCAAGTCAAATTTAAGCGCTGGGCACTTAAATTTTCCTGTCTTAGGGGCGGGATTAAGGGTAAATTTTAACGCTTTTAACGATGCGATCTTGCGTTTGCACGATCTCTAAGACGTGCTTGCCCACCTTGAAGCTGGTGTTGGATTCCGGGATGTCTTCAAAATGCTCAATGATCAAGCCATTAAGCGTACGTGGGCCGTCCAGCGGGAAGTCTAGATGCAGTTTTTTGTTTAGCTCGCGCAAGGTGCTGCTGCCGTCCACCAACCAGCTACCGTCTGCTTCTTGTTTGAAGCCGCCTAATCGGGATGGCGATTGCGTGGTGAAGTCGCCTATCATTTCTTCGAGTATGTCCTCTAAGGTGATTAAGCCTTTGAACTCGCCGTATTCGTCCACCACCAGTGCCACGCGTTGTTTGTTTTCTTGAAACTGCTGTATCTGTGTGTACAGCGGGGTGCCAGAGGGAATGAAGTAGGTATCGCTGATAGCTTCCATCAATGCCGCTTTATCCAGCGTCTCGTCTTTGCTGTGTGCGCGTAGTCGCGACATGATTTTGCGCAGGTGCAAGATGCCTATCATTTCCTCTTGCTCGCCTTGGTGCACGGGTAGGCGGGTGTGTTGGCTGTTGGCAATTTTTTCCAAAATCGCTTCCATGGGTTCGTCCAAGTCTATTGCCTCAACCAGGGTGTGCGCCGTCATCACGTCGTCGACCGTGATGTTTTCTAACTCAAACAAATTCAACAATATGGATTGGTGTTTCTTGGGCATGAAGTGCCCGGCATCGGTGACGATGCTGCGCAATTCATCCATGGTTAAGGACTGCGTGCTTTCTTCGAAATTGACGCGAATTTTTAATAAGCGCAATAAAGCCCCAACAAACAAGTTGATGAACCACACCACCGGGTACAGGACTTTTAGTAGCGGGTAGAGCAAGTAACTGCAGAATATACCTAATTTTTCTGGGTAAGCGGCGGCGATGACTTTAGGTGAAATTTCACTGAAGACTAAAATAGCAAAGGTCACGGCCAAGGTGCCGGCCATTAATACCCATTCGCCTTCACCAAACAGTTCGACGATAATGACCGTGACCAAGGTGGCGGAAGCGGCATTGGCAAAGTTATTGCATAGCAGAATAACACCCAGCAATTTGTCGGTTTTAGCCAGCAGTTTGCTGGCCAGGCGTGCGCCTCGGTGGCCTTGTTTGACCAGATGCCGCAAGCGGTAACGGTTGAGCGACATCAAGCTGGTTTCGGCTATAGAGAAAAAGCCGGAAATAACCAGCAGTAGAATTAATATGCCTAACTGCCAAGAAATGGGGATGTTGTCCAATGCGTCTTAGTCGGTGATGAAGTTATGGTGAGTGTATACGGGGAAGCTGCGAATAATCAAGTGCGACTAAAATGCCGCACTTGATGGACTCGAACTGAAGCTGAATTTAGGCAAAATCGGACGGGTGAGGCTCAGCGACGTCGGTTTTTTTGCCGGCCTTGCTGGCGTCTTCTTTTTTCTCTACGTCGCCGATTAAGTTAGCACGATTCACGCCCAACCACATGGCAATGGGGCAGGCCACCAGTACGGACGAATAGATGCCGAATAAAATACCGATGGTGAGGGCCAGAGCAAAGTTGTGCAGCACTTCGCCACCAAACAGCAACATGGAGCCGACCATGGTTTGCGTCATGGTGTGGGTGATGATGGTGCGTGACATGGTGCGGGTAATGGCGTTGTCTATGACTTGCACCACGCTGGCTTTACGCATCTTGCGGAAATTTTCCCGCACGCGGTCAAACACCACCACGGATTCGTTCACCGAGTAACCTAACACGGCCAAAATAGCGGCCAGCACGGTCAGATTGAATTCCCATTGGAAGAAGGCGAAAAAGCCTAAGATGATCACCACGTCGTGCATGTTAGCGATGATGGCGGCCACGGCAAAACGCCATTCAAATCGTAACCACAAGTACAAGACTATGCCTAAGCTGACAAAGAATAGGGCTAGGCCGCCGTTTTCATACAGCTCGTCGCCCACTTGCGCGCCGACGGATTCGACACGGCGCACTTCTGCTTTCGGGTCGGCGGTCACCAGGGCGGTTTTAACTTGTTCGGACAATTGCGATACCGACACACCGGCTTTAACCGGTAAACGGATTAACACATCGTGACTGGAACCAAAGTTTTGCACGGTGGCTTCTTTGAGGCCTATGCTGTCGACCGCTTTGCGCACGCTTTCTAAGTTGGCGGCTTGCGGGTAGTTCACTTCCATGATGGTGCCGCCGGTGAAGTCCACGCCAAAATTTAAACCACGGGTGACTAAAAACACCACGGCTAGCACGAACGTAATCAAGGAGATGGCCGTCGTCAAACGGCCGTAGCTCATGAAGGGAATGTCGTTCTTGATTCTAAATAATTCCATAATTTTTTACTCTAAAAAATTGAAGCTAAGGCCTTAAGCGCGGAAAATTTGGCCGATGGATAATTGGCTTAATTTGCGTCGGTAACCGTACATGAAGTTGACCATGGCACGGGACACCAATACCGCACTGAACATCGAGGTTAAGATGCCCAACACGTGCACCACAGCAAACCCTTTAATCGGACCGGTACCAAACATGAATAAGGCCAAACCGGCAATCAAGGTGGTCACGTTGGAGTCCAGGATGGTGTCCCAGGCGCGGTCGTAACCGGCGTGTATGCTGGCTTGCGGCGTGTTGCCGTTGCGCAATTCTTCACGCACCCGTTCGTTGATCAGCACGTTGGCGTCAATCGCCATACCCAATGCCAAGGCAATCGCTGCCAAGCCGGGCAAGGTCAGTGTGGCTTGCAACATAGACAATATGGCCACCAATAACAGTAAGTTAATCGCCAGCGCGGCCACCGATACGGCACCAAAGGCCATGTAGTAGACCATCATCATGACGGCAATCGCCGCAAAGCCCCAAAGGGTAGAGTGTATGCCGCGGTTGATGTTGTCTTGACCCATGCTAGGCCCAACAGTGCGCTCTTCTATGATGTCCATGGGCGCGGCTAAAGCGCCGGCACGAAGCAGCAATGAAATGTCGGTGGCTTCTTGGGTATTGGCCATGCCGGAAATTTGCACGCGACCGCCGCCGATTTCTTCATTGATGGTGGGCGCCGTGATGACCTCGGTGCTGCCTTTTTCTATTAATAAGATGGCCAAGCGTTTGCCCACGTTTTCCCGCGTCACTTGCTGGAAGATTCTGGCGCCACGCGCATCCAAGGTCACGTTTACGGTGTTTCTGCCGGATTGGCTGTCCACGCCCGGGCCGGCATCGGTAATGTAATCACCGGTTAATGCCACGCTCTTTTTAACCAAGACCGGTTGACCGTCACGGTCTTTAAACACGTCGTCACCAAGCGGGGCTTGGCCGTTGGCGGCTTTTTCTAAGGTGGCTGCGTCGGTTTTGTCTTCGTCCACCAGGCGAATTTCCAAGGTGGCGGTGCGGCCCAATATGTCTTTGGCTTTAGCCGTGTCTTGCACACCAGGCAATTGCACGACCACGCGGTCGGCGCCTTGTTGTTGAATGATGGGCTCGGCAACGCCTAACTCGTTAATTCGATTGTGCAGGGTTTGTATGTTTTGCTTAATGGCGAAATCTTGGATGCGTTTTTGCTCAACCAAATTAAGCGAGGCCTTTAACACGCGCTCGCTGCCGTTAGAGGATTCCGTCAAAGTCAGGTTGGGGTACTCTTTGCCTATGATGGCTTTGGCTTTAATCAGCTCGGCTTCGTCGTTGAAGTTGATTTGCACCGTTTCACCCTCACGGCTGACGCCCACGTATGAGATGCGCTCTTTGCGTAAGGCAATGCGGAAATCGCCGACAAAACGCTCGGCGGCTTTGCTTAAAGCCGCTTTCATGTCTACTTGCAATAAGAAGTGCACGCCACCGCGTAAGTCCAAACCCAAGTACATCGGTTTGGCGCCGACGCTGCGTAGCCAATCCGGTGAACGTGAAAGCAGGTTAAGGGCCACGGTGTAATCGCTGCCTAATCTAGCTTGCAACACGTCTTTAGCGCGGATTTGTGTGTCGGTATTGGCGAAGCGAGCTTTAACCCCACGCGCATCTAAGTAGACGCCGTCGTAGGCGATGTTTTCTTGCTGAAACACGCTTTCCACTTGACCAAGCAGCGCCGAATCCAATTTGGTGGTGCTTTTGGCCGGGGTAATTTGTACCGCAGGCGATTCACCAAAAAAGTTGGGCACGGTATAAATCAAGCCTATCAATATAACGATGGCAACGAAAACATTTTTCCACAGTGGATAGCGGTTCATAGTCTGGCTCTAGTCGGTAAGGGGTTGGGGTCTAGCAGCTTAATTTACAGGCTCTTAATGGTGCCTTTGGGTAGGGCGCTTTGCACGGCTTGTTTTTGCACGGTAATTTCCGTGTTAGGGGCAATCTCAACGCTGACAAAGGTGTCGCTGACTTTGCTGATTTTGCCGACGATGCCACCGCTGGTGATCACTTCGTCGCCTTTTTGTAGGGCGGCGATCATGGCGCGCTGCTCTTTAGCGGCTTTCATTTGCGGGCGGATGATCATGAAGAAAAATAAAACAAAAATGACGATGAGTGGCAAAAAGCTCATTAATTCGTTGCTGCCAGTGGCGCCTGCTGCGTATGCATTGGAAATAAACACGTTCATTACCTCATTGATAAATTGCTAGGGTTAGTAAAAATAAGCTGCCGATTTTAGCACAGACTAGCGCTAAATGCTGGCATGGCGTCTTAGGATATAGCCCCGCGTTTGGCAGCAAACTCAAGCTTAAACGCTTCAAATTCGCCAGCTTCTATGGCGCTGCGCATACCGGCCATCAAGACTTGGTAGTAGTGCAAATTGTGTATGGTGTTTAGGCGTGAGCCTAAAATTTCCCCGACTTTGTGTAAGTGGTGCAAATAAGCCCGGCTAAAATTTTGGCAGGTGTAACAGGCGCAATCGGCATCTAAGGGTTGGGTATCGCTCTTGTAGCCGGCATTTTTTATTTTAATGTCGCCGTATTGGGTGAACAGCCAACCGTTGCGTGCATTGCGGGTGGGCATCACGCAGTCAAACATGTCTACGCCTTGACTTACCGCCGCCACCAAGTCTTCTGGCGTACCAACGCCCATCAAATAGCGTGGTTTGTTAGCCGGCATTTTAGGCGCGGTGTGTGCCAAGATGCGCAACATGTCCTCTTTAGGCTCGCCCACCGATAAGCCGCCTATGGCATAGCCGTCAAAGCCGATGTCCACTAAACCGGCCAAGGACACGTCACGCAAGTCTTCGTGCATGCCGCCTTGTATGATGCCAAACAGCGCATTGCTGTTGCCTTGGTGGGCGGCTTTGCTGCGCTTGGCCCAGCGCAATGACAACTGCATGGATTCGTCGGCTTGCTTGACGGTGGCGGGGTAGGGCGTGCATTCGTCAAAAATCATGACGATGTCGGCATTCAATACTTTTTGTATGCGCATGGATTCTTCTGGCGTTAAAAAGCAGCTGTCGCCATTGATGGGCGAGCGAAACTTCACCCCTTCCTCACTGATTTTGCGTAAAGCGCCCAAGCTCCATACTTGAAAGCCGCCGGAGTCAGTCAGTATAGGGCCGTCCCAGCCCATGAATTGATGCAAGCCGCCGTGTGCGGCGATGACATCCAGCCCTGGGCGTAACCACAAGTGAAAAGTGTTGCCCAACACTATGTGTGCGTCTATTTCTTTTAACTCTAATGGCGACATGGCTTTAACCGTGCCGTAGGTGCCAACTGGCATGAAAGCAGGCGTTTGCACATCGCCGTGGGCTAAGCTGACGGTGCCGCGTCTAGCCAGGCCGTCTTGTTTGTGTAGGGTAAATTGCATGGTGTCAGTGTGTTGCGATTAAATGGCTAACATGGGTTTAGTTTCAGGGCGGGATAGTATCACAAGGCGACCCCTAACTCATGGTTTGCATGCACGCAAGTGACGTTGTTCAAGCATAAAAATCAGCAACCTGTTTTATCAAGTCAGGGTTTGCTATACTTGAATTCTATTTTAACCACAGGGTCACCCTGCATGACGGATGTTAACGAGTCAATTAAACCAGTAGAAAAGCCTAAGCGACGCGCTGTCGGTGGGCAAAGCTTGGGCGCGCGCGGCATTTATTTGTTACCGAATTTATTCACCTCCGCCGCCCTATTTGCAGGCTTTTTTGCCATCGTGCAAGCGATGAATGGCCATTTTGAACAAGCCGCCATGGCCATTTTTATTGCCATGGTATTAGACGGTTTGGATGGCCGCGTGGCCCGCATGACCAACACGCAAAGTGCCTTTGGCGCCGAGTACGACAGCTTGTCCGACATGGTGTCGTTTGGCGTGGCGCCGGCGCTCATTCTCTATGTCTGGGCCTTGAAGCCCTTGGGTAAATTAGGCTGGTTGGCGGCTTTCTTGTATTGCGCCTGCGCTGCTTTGCGCTTGGCCAGATTTAACACCAAATTGGACGACGATTACCAAGATAAACGTTATTTCCAAGGCTTGCCTAGCCCAGGTGCCGCTGCTTTATTAGCGGGCTTTGTTTGGGTTTCATACGAATACGGGGTCAGTGGCCGCGACGTGTTCTTTGGTATCTTGCAATGGAAATGGATGGCATGGGGCTTAACTGTTTTTGCTGGTGCGTCCATGGTCACCGATTTGCGCTATTACAGTGGTAAAGACATCAACCTCAAACGCAGCGTACCGTTTTTTGTGATTTTGGCCATCATGCTGTTGATGGTCTTGGTATCCTACAGCCCACCGGAAGTGTTGTTTTTTCTGATGGCGGCCTACGCGCTGTCCGGCTACCTGCTTTGGTTGCGCGATAAGCTAAAAAAATAGGCTTATGCATGCAAGGCTGAGGCGGCCATTTTTTTACTTGCGAAACCGACTAAAACCCACTATATTTCTACCACTATGTTGAATATCTCCATTTCAAACACCGCATTTTTTCTGGCTTTATTGACCAGTGCTTTGCTATTGCGCAAATTAGCCGCCTTGCGCGCTGCTAGTTTACGCACGCAAAAACTGCGCTAGCGCGCAAACTAAACCTCCCCAAACTACCGTTAATGTCTGTGTCTTGCATGATAAAAATGCAAGCAGGTGCTATTATTTGAGCTCATGCAAGTGGGCGTCAACGTAGCGAAATTTAGTGAAGAAAAAACCAAAAAATTAGGAAACTGTGATGAAACAGGGTAACAAGCAAGCCGATCAAATTATTATTTTTGACACCACTTTGCGCGATGGCGAACAAAGCCCCGGTGCGGCGATGACCAAAGAAGAGAAAATTCGCATCGCTAGGCAATTAGAAAAATTGGGCGTGAACGTCATTGAGGCGGGTTTTGCCGCCGCCAGCCCAGGCGATTTTGAGGCCATTTCTGAAATCGCCAAAATCATTAAGCAGTCCACTGTTTGTTCGCTAGCCCGTGCCAGCGAGAATGACGTGCGTCGGGCCGGTGAAGCAATTAAGCATGCCGCCAGTGGCCGCATACACACGTTTATCGCGACCAGCAAAATTCACATGGAAAACAAATTGCGCATGAGCGAAGACCAAGTGGTTGAGCGTGCCGTGCAAGCGGTGAAATGGGCCTTGGAATACACCAAAGACGTGGAGTTTTCTGCAGAAGACGCGGTGCGTTCGGACATGGACTTTTTGGTGCGGGTGTTTGATGCGGTGATCGCGGCTGGTGCTACCACCATTAACGTACCCGACACGGTTGGTTACTCTATCCCGGCACCTTGGGGCGAGCGCATGCGCGATTTAATTGCACGCGTGAAAGACAGCGACAAAGTGGTCTGGTCTACCCATTGCCATAACGATTTGGGCATGGCCGTGGCCAACTCCTTGGCTGCCGTTATGGGTGGCGCGCGACAAGTGGAATGCACCATCAACGGCTTAGGCGAACGCGCCGGCAACGCCAGTTTGGAAGAAGTGGTGATGGCTTTGCGCACGCGTCGCGATGTGTTTCACCTTGAGACCAGCATTGATGCCACGCAAATCGTGCCTACCAGTAAATTGGTGTCCACCATCACCGGCTACCCGGTGCAACCGAATAAAGCCATTGTCGGTGCCAATGCCTTTTCGCATGAATCCGGCATACACCAAGACGGCGTGCTTAAACACCGCGAAACCTATGAAATCATGCGTGCCGAAGACGTGGGCTGGGGCGCCAACAAATTAACTTTGGGCAAATTGTCTGGGCGCAATGCGTTTAGAACGCGTTTAAAAGAATTGGGCATAGAGTTGGCCACGGAAGATTTGTTGAACGCCGCGTTTGCCCGCTTTAAAGATTTGGCCGATAAAAAATCGGAAATTTTTGATGAGGATTTGCACGCTTTGGTCAGCGATGAATTCTTATCTGTGGCCACCGAGCATTTTAAATTGGTCTACTTGCAAGTGGCATCGGTGACCGGTGAAGTGCCGCATGCCAGCATCACCTTGTCCGAAAATGGCCAAGAAAAACGTGCCGAAGCCAGTGGCGGTGGTCCAGTGGATGCAGCGTTTAAAGCCATAGAAAGCATTGCCAACAGTGCCGCCGAATTGCAGTTGTATTCGGTTAACAACATTACCAGTGGCACCGATGCGCAAGGTGAAGTGACGGTACGCTTATCGAAAGGCGGCCGCATCGTTAATGGACAAGGTGCCGACACCGACATTGTGGTGGCCTCAGTAAAAGCGTATTTAAATGCGCTGAATAAAATTCAGTCCAAATCGGAGCGGGCTCACCCGCAGGTTTAGCTTGCCAGCAGCGAGGCTATCTCGCGCTGGCAGTGAACGCCTTTACGCATGCACATTAAACAACAAACCCTGCTAATAGGCTTGTGCCTGTTTTGTACCTATTTCATATGGGGTTCCACTTACCTGGCTATCCGCTTTGGCATAGAAAGCTTCCCACCGTTTCTCATGGCGGGCATACGCTTTACCGTGGCGGGCTTAATTTTGTTCGCGCTCATGCGCTACCTAGGCGCACCCAATCCGAATCGTCAGCAATGGTTAGGCGCCGGTGTCGTCGGCTTGTTGTTACCGGCATTGGGCAATGGCACCGTGTGCTACGTGCAGCAAACGGTGTCGTCCAGTGTGGCGGCCTTGGCCATTGCCACGGCGCCGATTTGGATGGCTATTTTTTCCTCTATATGGGGGCACAAAATCACCGCTAGAGAATGGCTAGGCGTAGCCGTGGGTTTGCTCGGCATAGGCTTGTTGAATTTGGGTGGCAGTTTGCACGGCAATTTGGCTGGCGCGCTCTTGTTGATTTTTGCTGCCGCTACTTGGTCGTTTGGATCGGTATGGAGCAAGCGCTTGGCGATGCCGGACGGCTTCATGGCCAGTGCTGTGCAAATGTTGGTCGGCGGCCTAGCTTTGCTGCTAATCAGTAGCCTGCAAGGCGAAAGCTGGCCACAGCAAATCAGCCACAAATCCTGGGCGGCCATGGTTTTTTTGGTGGTATTGGGCTCCTTGGTGGCGTACAGCGCCTACCAATATTTACTTAATACCGTGCGACCTTTAGTGGCCAGCAGCAACACCTTTATCAACCCGATAGTCGCGTTTGTGTTGGGCATGGTGTTTGCCAACGAGCACGTTACCGGCATGGAAGTCACGGCCTTGGCGGTGATATTGATAGGCGTATTTTTAGTGCTATCCAACCCGAATAAAGAATTATAAATTTAACCGTAAAGACAATTGCAATGAAACAAAACTTGGCCTTGTTTGATTTAGATAACACCTTGCTGGCTGGCGACAGCGATTACAACTGGAGCTTGTTTTTAATTAAGCAGGGCTTGTTGGATGAAAAAACCCACCACGAACGCAACGAGCAGTTTTACTTGGATTACAAAAACGGCAACTTGGACATCTACAAGTTTTTAGCCTTCCAATTAAAACCCTTGTCGGAACACAGCGTGGCCGATTTAAACGCCTTGCATGCTAAGTACATGGACAGCGTGATACGGCCCATGATGACGAAAAAAGCCCAGGACTTGGTTAATCAACATAAAGCCCAAGGCGATTTGTGTTTGGTCATTACCGCCACCAACAGCTTTGTCACCAAGCCGATTGCGCAAGCTTACGGTATAGCGCATTTGATTGGTACCGATCCGGAAATGGTCAATGGCGCATACACCGGTGGCGTGGCCGGGGTGCCGAGTTTTCAAGAAGGCAAGGTAACGCGCTTAAAGCTATGGTTGGCCGAGCGTGGTCAGGTGTTGGCGGATTTTGAGCAGAGTTATTTTTACAGCGATTCGCACAATGACTTGCCCTTGATGAAGCTGGTGACCCACCCGGTGGCAGTGGATGCCGATGCCAAGCTGACGGACTACGCGCAGCAACACGGTTGGCCGCACATCAGCTTGCGCTAGGTTTTAGCGGCCTAGCAATACTTGCAGTATGAATTTGCTGCCTAGGTAGGCCAGCAGCAACAGTGCAAAGCCAGCCAAGGTCCAGCGTATGGCTTTCATGCCGCGCCAGCCGTAGCGAACGCGGCCAAATAATAAGGCGGCGTAGATGACCCAGCTGGCAATGGAAAACACCGCCTTGTGATTGAATTGCAAGGGCTGGCCAAAAATTTCTTCAGAAAATAGCATGCCGCTCAACAGCGTGATGGTCAGTAAAACAAAGCCCATGCTGATGATTTGAAATAACAAGGCTTCCATCACCATTAAGGGTGGAAAATTAGGCAGGCACAGCAAGTTGGCTTTATTGTGCAGGCTGCGTTCCGCAAATAGCATGAGCAGGGCGTGCAAAGTGGCGAAGGTGAATAAGCTGTAAGCGAGCAAGGCGATGGCTATGTGCGCTAAAAATAAAGCCGATTCGCCGTTAGGGTAGGTGTGGTCTGCCACCATGTAAGCCGGCAACACGGCAAACACCGCGGCTTGCGGCAAAATAAAGGCTTGCAAGCCGGCTAAATTGTGTTTGCGATCGGCCCAGCCGTAGATCAATACGGTTAACCAAGCAATCAAAGATAAGACATTAAAAAAGCCCAAATTTAGGCCGTGGGAAAAGGTCACTTGGTATAACAGCCAGGCGTGTATCAGCAAACCCAAGGCCAGCAGGCCGGAGCGCAAACTGGCGCTGGATTGGGCTAACAAGGGTTGAGCGCTGACCCGAAAGTTGCTGGCCACCGCTAGGTAGATCAGCACTAAGGCTAAATAGGGCAGGCATTTTTGTAGGAGTTCAGTCATAACGTAATTATGGCGCAAATATGCGGTAAATATAATAGCTTGATGTAAAATCGCAAACTAAATGACTTGTAAGAGTAGACCATGCTAGAAAACTTGACCGACCGCCTGCAGGGCGTCATTAAAAACTTACGTGGCCAAGCCAGGCTAAGCGAAGAAAACATCAGCGACGCCATGCGTGAAGTGCGCATGGCCTTGCTAGAAGCCGACGTGGCCTTGCCGGTGGTGAAAGACTTCATCGCCCAAGTTAAGCAGCGTGCGCAAGGCCAAGAAGTGCTGCAAAGCCTCACGCCTGGTCAAGCCGTCATACAAGTGGTGCACGATGAATTGACCGCCTTGATGGGCAAGGCTAACGTGGCTTTGAACTTAGCCGCGGTGCCGCCCGCTATTATTTTAATGGCCGGTTTACAAGGTTCGGGTAAAACCACCACCTCCGCTAAATTAGCTAAATTACTAAAAGAGCAGAAAAAGAAAGTCTTACTGGCCAGTGCCGACGTCTACAGACCGGCGGCGATTGCCCAATTAAAAACCTTGGCCCAGCAATTGGACGTGGAATGCTTTGACAGCAACGCCAGCCAAAAACCGCTGGACATTGCCAACGCCACCTTGGATTTTGCGAAGCGCGGTTATTACGACGTGGTCATCTTTGATACGGCCGGCCGTTTAGGCATCGATGAAGCGATGATGGCTGAAATTCAAGCCCTGCACGCACTGCTCAAACCGGTTGAAACCCTGTTCGTGGTCGATGCCATGCAAGGCCAAGACGCGGTCAACACCGCTAAGGCTTTCGGCGACGCCTTGCCTTTAACCGGCGTGGTCCTGACAAAATTAGACGGCGATTCTCGCGGTGGGGCGGCCTTATCGGTGCGCCACATTACCGGCAAGCCGATTAAATTCATCGGCGTCAGTGAAAAAGTAGACGGCCTCGAGCCTTTCCATCCTGAGCGCATGGCCTCGCGCATCTTAGGCATGGGCGACGTGCTGAGCTTGATCGAGCAAGCGCATAAAAATGTTGACTTAGCCGAAGCACAAAAGCTGGCAGATAAAGTTAAAGCCGGTAAAAACTTTGACCTAGACGATTTTAAAATGCAGATGTCGCAAATGCGCAAAATGGGCGGCATGGGCGCCTTGATGGATAAGATGCCTAGCCAAATGGCCGGCATGGCCGCTAAGATGGACCCCAACGATGCCGACAAAGCGGTGCGCCGTATAGAAGGCATCATCAATAGCATGACACCCTTAGAGCGCCGCAAACCCGAGCTGATTAAAGCCACGCGCAAAAAACGCATAGCCGATGGCAGTGGCGTGCAAGTGCAAGAGGTGAACCGCTTGCTTAAGCAGTTTGAAGAAACGCAAAAAATGATGAAAATGTTTGCCAAAGGCGGCATGGCCAAAATGATGCGCAGCATGGGTAGCCTAATGGGCGGTAAAATGCCGGGCATGCGCTAAGCAGAAGAAGATGCGTGGACGTATGACGGTTATCTAACTAGCGCGTTTAGTTCCCGCAGTTAGCTTAGAAAAACTTTATTTATTTCTTAGTTATCCGTTGACCTATGTTGCAGTTTCTAGCATAATTGCGCCCTTTCGTGAGTGATGCAAATCAGTTGCTGAAATAAATAAGTAAAGAAATACCCATTACTTTAAATGGGGCGTTAGCTCAGCTGGTAGAGCAGCGGACTTTTAATCCGTTTGTCGTGGGTTCGATCCCCGCACGCCCTACCAATACTCAAGCGGCTTCTAGGGCATATACCTTAGGAGCCGTTTTAAATTCTAGTCTCACAGACTACGTATAGACTACACAATTAAGTCTCTATCTCTACTCTTACAGGGGGGGGTGGTTCTTGTAGTTCAGGTAATGTTGATATGTACCCTACTGTTCATATGAGGGGTGAAATTAATAGTTTATAGATAAATCACATTCAGAATTACGAAAAAACAATTGAATGGCTGCTTTAGAATGCTTCGATTTAGGTGTTATGTGGTAGTAATGGGCCATTAGTGGACAGTCATTCTAATTAAAACTAGAATAGTTTGTGTGGGTATCAGCTATTATTTATTAAACAGGCTCGCTT
>CAMDXI010000011.1 GCA_945878695.1 Methylotenera oryzisoli
TCATTCAACAAGCCGGTAAAATCTGCCAGCCAAGCAGAAGGCCATTGCTTGGGCTTGGCTTGAAAGGCGGCAATCTGTTTTAGCTGAGCCAATAAGCCGGATAACGCCCAGCCGTCGTTTTCACAGCGCGCGACTTGTTTGATTAAGCCATCTAAACGGTAGCTGGCATTCAAGTGTTTGCGTAAGTGCGCATCCAAGCGGGCGCGGGCATCGCGCTCTGCTGGCAGGCCCCAATAGTGATCGAGTAATAAGGCCGTCACCTGCTCAAACTGCAAACTGGCTTTGTGGCTAGCGAGGCTTAATAACTGCAAGGCACTGGCAACCAAGGGGTATTCCGCCAGCGCCAAACCTAGAGAAAAATCGTAACAGCGAGGCAATTCGAGCAAACTACCGTGCAAGGTTTGCGGGTGAAAAGCGTCGTCCAACAAATCGGTCAACAAGCGCCTGACATGACTCAAGGTCGGGCTAACGATGGCCAATTGCGCTTGAGGATGGAATGCCAATTGCTGCTGCGCCCAAGCCACCACCGCCCGGCATTCTGCATTGAGGTCAGTCAAGCCATGGCATGCCACTTCGGCAGGTTTAGGGTACTTATAAGCAGCACGCTCAATGCGGATGCCGTAAGCGCTTAAACAATCAAACAAGCGTTGCTCTAATGGCGTGATGCGATCAAAGCCGGCCAATTCGATGCGTGTTGGCAGCTTAATGCTGGCTTGAATGGCCGCTTGGTGTTGGCCTAACAGGGCAATTTGCAGTGCCATTAACTGGCCGGCCGGCATGGCCTGTTGGCTATGGCACAAACTAGCAAACACGCTGCGCCAACGCAAAAACTGGCGCGTTTCTTGGCTCATGAAATCGTGATTGATGTCGGCATCGCTGATCTGCCAATTGAGCATTAAGTCATGGGCTTCAATGGCGGTCTGCGCCATCGCGCGCACGTCAAACAATGCACGCGCCTCATGCTTAGCCAAGCAATCGTTGATGGCTTGCTCCCACAAATGGGCCTCAGCCAAGGCGCTTAATTGCGTCAGGGGCAATACCTCATCCGGCAATAACCCTAGGAGGTTGGCCTGCTCAATCACGCCATCCAACCACATGGGCAAGGTGGTCGCCTGTGCCGCAGACCACTGCGCTTTATTTTCAGACTCTGCTTGCTGTTGCTCACGCAGAGCCATGCCACGCACCAAGCGTGCGGTAGCGCAAATAATCAGGGAATCTGAGGAAAAAGCCATGGCGTAATTGTAGCGTTTACATGGCTCATATAACGAGCGTGTTGGGGAATAATTTATGGCGGAAGAGGCGGGATTCGAACCCGCGACAGAGTTGCCCCTGTGCCACCTTTCCAGGGTGGTGCCTTCAACCGCTCAGCCACTCTTCCGAATTGGATATGTTTTAAAACGCAGGCATTATAGTGCATAACTGCCGGCCTGTGCGATTTGCCGGCATCTTAGTCACTAGCGTCTGGCGTCGCCCCAACGTAATGGGCAGCGGTCATCGCCTAAGTAGTAAGTGACCCCCGCCCTATCCACACAATAACTGGCTGAGACTATCATCTCGTTGGCAACAGCTTGGTCACTGATGCCGGTGTATTCGAACAAAATGGAGCGGATGACTTTGGCATTTTTACCTATGCGCGAGCCGTGTGAAATCCAACACGGGCCAACGATCTCGGCGCCCGCTTCTATCTGCGTGCCCGAATCGATGTAGACCGGGCCAGTGATGTTGACCTTATCCCAATCTATGCGAGTATTAAGGCCCACCCATATACCTGGCCGCACTTCGGTGCCAGGCATTTTCATGTAAGAAATCTCGCCGCGCAACACGCGCTGCAGCACTTCCCAATAATCGGAAATACGGCCTATGTCTATCCAGTTGTAGTGGCGATTCTGCGCATAAAACGGCAGATTTTTTTCCACTAATAAGGGAAACAATTGGCTACCAATATCGAAGTTTTGATTGGCCGGAATTAAATTGAGCGCGGCCGGTTCAAAAAAGTAAATGCCGGTGCTGGCTAAATTAGACCGCGCTGCGGATGGTTGCGGCTTTTCTTGAAACGACACCACCCTGCCGTCTTCATCGGTTTCGACTATGCCGTAATTGCCCACCTCGGCATGCGGCACTTGCATGGTGACCACGCTGACCAATGCACGTTTTTTCTTGTGCTCCAGTAAAGCTGCAGTGATGTCTAAATCTATCAGCGCATCGCCGCATAGCACGATGGTGGTTTGATCAAAAAAACCGCCAAAATCTTGTATGCGGCGCATGCCGCCGGCTGAGCCTACTGGGCTGGCAGTGAGCTCACCGTGTTGAAACTGACCCTCGTAGGAATAACCAATTTGCACGCCCCAGCGCTGGCCATTGGAAAAATACTGTTCGATTTTTCTATTTAAATGCGCCACATTGACCATGATTTCCTTTACGCCATGACGCGCCAAGTGCTCTATCAGGTATTCCATGACCGGTTTACCTAAAATAGGGATCATCGGTTTGGGCATGTCCTTAGTCAGGGGACGCACGCGCGTGCCTTGGCCGGCGGCTAAAATCATGCCTTTAAGTGGGTTGGTCATGGGGTGTTTCCTAAGCGATGTGCGCATTCATGATGGCTAAATTATCGCACGAAGCCGCCACACTAGGATTAACTCGAAGCGAAAAATGCGAGACCAGACTAACGCTCAGGCAAAACAAGGGAAGATTTGGAGGCGCGAACCAGAGTCGAACTGGTCTAAACGGCTTTGCAGGCCGCGGCATAACCGCTTTGCTATCGCGCCATGTGGGTCAGAAAAAGCTAGAACGCTGATTCTTTGTACCGGCTGAAACTAAAACGGCGAAAGCATGGTTGCATTCGCCGTAATACGCCAATTTACTAAATTCGTGGAGCGGGAAACGAGACTCGAACTCGCGACCTATACCTTGGCAAGGTATCGCTCTACCAGCTGAGCTATTCCCGCGTCGTTAAGACAGGCGCCATTATAGCGATTTTATCTATAGCGTCAAGCCATAACACGAGGCTAGCGCTTATTTATTTGCCTTTTAATTTAGGCCAAGCGGCTTTTAGATAATAAGCCATTGATAGCAATGTCAAAATCGCAGCCACAACGATGAGCACGTGACCCCAATCTTTGGTGGAGAAAATACCAAGCGGGCCTAAGTCCAAGTCATCCCAATACAGCAAGAATAAAATGGCGGCCATTTGCACAAAGGTTTTCACTTTGCCTATCATGGCCACGCCCACGCTGCTGCGCTGGCCTTCACCGGCCATCCACTCGCGCAAGGCGCTGATGGCTATCTCACGGCCTATGATGATTAAAGAAACGATGGCACCGACCCGACCAAATTCCACCAAGACGATTAAGGCGGCCGCCACCATTAACTTATCCGCCACCGGGTCCAAGAAAGCACCGAAAGCCGAGGTTTGATTCAGCCGACGGGCCAAATAGCCATCCAACCAATCGGTGATGGCGGCAATGGCAAACACACTGGTGGCAAATACGTTCACCCAATGCGAGGGCATGGCACTGAGTTTATGCAGGTTTTCAGGCCAATAAAACGCACCGACAAAAACCGGAATCAACAGGATGCGCAACCAAGTCAACATGGTAGGAATATTGGGCTTCATTTACTGCCTCGCTCTATTCAATGTGCCGCTCATTAATGCAATTCTCCGTAGATTTTTTCGGCCAAGCTCGGGCTAATGCCTTCCACTTGCGCCAACTCGTCCATACTAGCATTTTTTATCGCATCCAAGCCACCAAAGCGGGTCAACAAGGCTTTGCGGCGTTTGGCGCCTATGCCTTCTATGTCTTCCAAGCTGGAATGCATGCGCGCTTTTGCCCGCTTCGCCCTGTGGCCAGTGATGGCAAAACGGTGGGCTTCATCGCGAATTTGTTGCAGTAAATGCAGGCCTTTGTTGTCTTTTTCCAAGTTAAGCATTTCACCGGTGTCCGAGAATATCATGGTCTCCAAACCGGGCTTGCGCGCTTCGCCTTTGGCGATACCCACTAGCAAAATGTCGGGCAAACCGACCTCGGCCATCACCTCAACCGCGACCGATAACTGGCCTTTACCGCCGTCGATGAAAATAAGATCCGGCCGCACCCCCTCCCCGGCCGCCACTTTTTTATAACGGCGCGTCAGCACGTCACGCATGGCGGCATAATCGTCGCCTGGGGTAATGCCGGTGACGTTATAGCGACGGTACTCGCTGTTTTGCATGTCGCCCCTATCGAACACCACGCAACTGCCTATGGTGGCCTCGCCCATGGTATGGCTGATATCAAAACATTCTATGCGCTGGGTGCTGTCGGGCAGATTCAAAGCCTCATGCAGGGCAAGCAACTTCGCACTTTGATTGGCCGCACTGGCAGCACGCTGGCTTAAGGCTAACTCGGCGTTGGTCTGTGCCATTTTTAACCAAACGCGCTTGTCGCCTATGGCGTTGCTGTTGATCTTGACCTTGCGACCGGCTTGCTCGCTTAACACCTGCTCTAACAAACTGCCGTCCACCTTGATGCCCAACACGATTAAGGGCGGGGTATTTTGTGCCACGTAATGCTGAGCCAAAAACGCCAGCACCGTGGTTTCCAAACTCTCGCCATCGGTGTTTTTTGGCATGTAACTGCGGTCACCCAAATGCCGACCACCGCGCACCATGACCAAGTTGATGCAATGCTGGCCCTGCAGCTCAGCGCAGGCAATGACGTCGGCATCGGCCACGTTAAAGTCACTGACAAACTGCTTGGCTTGCACCTGACGCAGGGCTTGCATGCGATCGCGAATCAGCGCGGCTTGTTCATAGGCTAAATTGCTGGCGGCTAAATTCATCTGCTCGGCCAGCGTGTCTATCACTTCGTTTGTTTTGCCTTGCAAAAACAGCGCAGCCTGTTCCACGTCATTGCGGTAGTCGGCATCGCTGATCAAGCCCACGCAAGGTGCCGTGCAACGCTCAATTTGGTGCTGCAAACAGGGTCGACTGCGATTGCTGAACACGCTGTTTTCACAGGTGCGTAATTTAAAGACTTTTTGCAGCAACTGTATGCTCTCGCGCACGGCCACCGCGTTGGGGAAAGGCCCAAAATATTGCGCGCCCTTGCGTTGAGTGCCGCGATGAAAAGCCAAACGCGGTTGCGAGTCGGCGCTTAGCGTGATGTAGGGGTAGGTTTTGTCGTCCCTAAACAAGACGTTGTAACGCGGCATCAAGCTTTTGATTAAATTATTTTCCAGCAACAAGGCTTCCGCTTCATTGTGGGTCACGGTCGTGACGATATTAGCGATATGGCTCACCATCAAGCGCGTGCGTGGGCTGGGCAGGTTTTTATTAAAGTAAGATGACACGCGTTTTTTTAGGTCTTTGGCTTTGCCTACGTAAATCACCTCGTCGCTGGCGTTGAGCATGCGGTAGACGCCTGGCAGATTCGGCAAAGTTTTTAAAATAGGTTTAGCATCAAACATAAGGGGTGGCCGATCTTATAGCAGCGGATCGGCTTTCGCTTCAGCCAGACGGATTAGGCGGGCAGCTTCGGCTTTTTTCGTGTCCTCAATTTCGCGCATCACGCCTTTTAAATCCACCGCCTTATGGCTGACATGAAAACGCCCGGTCAGGGCCGTATCCGGCTTTAGGTCGCCGCGGGCGTATAAGGCCCACATCTCCTTGGCGTATTCGCTGCTGAGCAAGTCTGGAGCAAAATGCCCAAAGTAATCTTTTAAATTATTCACGTCGCGTTCCAACATCTCGCGCGCGTTGTTGTTGGCTGCCGCATCCACAGCTTGCGGCAAATCGATAATAACCGGCCCACGCTCGCTCATTAAAATATTGAATTCAGACAGATCGCCGTGCACGATACCGGCACAAAGCATGCGCACCACCTCTTGAATTAAGCCTTGATGATGCAAACGCGCTTGCTCGGCGGTCAAGCTGATGTCATTCAACCTGGGCGCAGCATGGCCATTGGCGTCCACCACCAATTCCATGAGCAACACGCCCTCATAAAAGTTATACGGCACCGGCACACTGACCCCGGCATCAGCCAACTGGTATAAAGCATCCACTTCGGCACTTTGCCAAGCGGCTTCTTGCGACTCGCGACCAAATTTCGAGCCCTTGGCCATGGCGCGACCTTGCCGGCTATTTTTAACCCGGCGGCCTTCGGTGTAATCCACGCTTTGCCTAAAGCTGCGCTTATTGGCTTCTTTGTAGACTTTGGCGCAGCGCACCTCCTCGCCACAACGCACCACGTAAACGGTGGCTTCCTTACCGCTCATCAATTGGCGCAAGACCTCATCTATCAAGCCGTCTTCTAAAAGGGATGCTAAGCGCGCGGGTGTTTTCATGGCTGCATTCTACCACCGGGCCTAGCCGGCTTTTGCAAACGGGATTCAAGCATCGGCTAGCAAACTGCCGGCAATGGCCCAATCTTCATAGCTCACTTCTTCAAAAGTGATGTAGGTGTAAGAAGCCGGTTTGTGCGCTACCCGCTCCAATGTTTCGGTAAACTCCTTGGCAATCTGCGCTTTTTGTTCACGCGTCACGCTACCGGCTAATTTAATGTTGACGTAGGGCATGGTGTTTCTCCTTAAGGGATGGCAAAGGGTTCTGGGGTCTTAGCATAGCCTATGTAAAGCGGGTGTTGTGGGCTGCCGTCTTTGTTTAATTGCAAACACATTACCTTGTGTTGCAAACCGGCAGCTTTGAGTAAGGCCAGCACATGCTGTGCCCTGGGGGCGGCTAAGGCATGCTTACCCCAGCCGCAGACCGTGACGTCGGCCAACGCAACCGCGCGCAGAATGCAGTCATCGGCCTCAACGCTGTCGCCCAATAAATTATCAGTGGTATGCAACAAGGTGGAATCGGTTAAGCGAAACGGAAATAAGTTAACGATGATCATGCTGCCGTAGCCCATGGCGATGGCGCGGCGCTGGCAGCGCTCTATGGTGGGGTCGTTAACCACTTCATCGGCCGTGCTGGGATTGAGCATTAAAAATGCGATGGCCGGCAGCGACACATCCCAATCGCGGCGCAACCAATAGCGGTAATGTTCGCAGTCGGAAAAATGCGCCAGCGATTGCTGAAATAAACTCTGGTGCTGCCTAGTGATCATACCCACGATCATGCTCGTGATCAGCATGCCCCCAAGCCTGGGGCGCATGGACGCCGAATAAGGTGCGCGCAAGGTCACGCAACAAATTGAAGGTGAACAGCAAGAGAAAAACCGAAATAAACAAAGATAAGATCGGGTCTATAGGCGTCCAGCCGGTGAAATACACCACTAAGCCGGCCACCACAGCGGCGATGGAGCCGAGCAAATCGCCCATCACGTGCAAAAATGCCGCACGGTTATTTAAACTTTCGCCGTGCTGCAGGCTTTGCTGATGCAGTTGCTTAGCCACAATTAAATTAACGATTAAACCCAAGCTGGCGATCAGGGTTAAGCCCAATCCTTCAACCGCATGCGGCTGTTTAAATCGCGCAATGGCCTCAACGATGACCCAGCTTATAACCAGCAACATGGTCAGCGCATTAATCATGGCCACGGTCAATTCGGCATAGCTGACGCCGGAGGCATGGCGCGCTACCTTGGGTTTGCTGGCGAGTATCGCCGCCAACCAGGCTAGGCCCAATGCCGCGACATCCGAGAACATATGGCCGGCATCGCTTAACAAGGCCAGCGAACCGGTATACCAACCACCTACCGCCTCAATGATGGCAAACAAGAAAATCAGTGCAAACGGCACTAGGTAATGGTGGTGACCATAGTGAGCGCCGTGGTGACCGCCGTGGTGGCCGCCGTGGTCGTGCGTATGTGGGGGATGCGTCATAAATGAAATGCTAACCGAAATTCATTTTATTGCGCATTTTTATCGTGAAAAATGCATGGTCACAAGCGTATCGATTGCAGCTTAATTTATAATGCTGCATCTTATGGAAACCTTTTATGCTTAGCTACCGACACGCGTTTCACGCAGGCAACCATGCTGACGTTCTTAAACACTACGTGCTCAGCTTGGTGCTCGCTTACATGAAGCAAAAAGACAAACCGTATTGGTATATAGACACGCATGCGGGTGCCGGCTTGTACCAACTCAAGGACGGCTACGCCAGTCAGAATGCCGAGTTTGAGCAAGGCATAGCCAAGCTGATGGCGGCCGAGCAATTAGCGCCGGCCTTAGTCGATTTTGTGGCATTGATTAAAAGCTTTAACCACGGCGAACTGGATTTCTACCCAGGCTCCCCGCTGTTGGCGCAGGCCTTATTGCGTGCCGATGACAAAATGCGCTTGTTTGAGCTGCACCCCAGCGACCACGCCTTGCTCACAGCCAATTTCCAAGGGCAGGCTAAACAAGTGCAGATCGCCCAACAAGATGGCTTTGCTGGCATCAAAGCCTGCTTGCCACCGCCACCCCGACGCGCGGTGGCATTGATAGACCCGCCATATGAAGACAAGCAAGACTACCAACGCGTGGTCGCCTTAGTTAAAGACAGCCTTAAGCGCTTTGCTAGCGGCACTTACCTTATTTGGTACCCAATACTGCAAAGGCCAGAACCGGGCCAAATGATCCAGGAATTGATGGACTTGCAAGCGCCTAACTGGCTGCACGTGAGTTTGTCTATACACGCGCCTAATACAGATGGCTACGGCATGCATGGCAGCGGCTTATTTATTCTTAACCCGCCTTGGACCTTGGCCAAGGATTTAGTCGCGACACTACCCAGTCTTTGCCAATTATTGGCACTGGATGACAGCGCGCATTTCACGCTTGATCACGACATGGCTTAATGCATTTTTGCTGATACAATTAAAGCTCTTTTTAACCTAAGCAATCGAGCCCTCTATGCAAACTAAAAAACCCGTATCGACCGTGCAATACAAACAAAAAAGCATGATGACCAATATTTTATTTGGCAGCCGCTGGTTGCAATTGCCGCTGTATCTAGGCTTGATCGTTGCACAGGCGGTTTACGTGTTTTTCTTTGGCGTGGAATTGGTGCACTTGGTGGCCACCGCCAACGCCTTGGAAGAAGCGCACATCATGTTGATAGTGCTAGGCTTAATTGACGTGGTGATGATTTCAAACTTGCTGATCATGGTGATCGTGGGCGGCTACGAAACCTTTGTTTCGCGCTTAAATCTAGAGGGTCACCCGGATGAACCGGATTGGTTATCGCACGTGAATGCCAATCTATTAAAAGTAAAATTGGCGACAGCCATCATCGGCATTTCATCCATACACTTGCTCAAAACGTTTATCAATGCCGAAAATTTAACCGACAAAGTGTTGCTATGGCAAACCATCATACACATGACTTTTGTCGTGTCAGCCGTGTCGATTGCTTACATAGACAAACTCATGAGCCACTCAGACCAACAACATTAATAGGCTATCTTGATCGGCGTGGCCGGTGTTTGCACCTGCGCCACGCTGAATTCATGCACCGCCACGGTTTTATTGTTTTCCGTTTCCACACTCACCCGCCAATCGCCAGCCTGTAAACCCTGTTTGTAAGTGTAGCCTCTAAAGCCGTTTTCACGGCCACCGGCCAAGCTGTAGCCTATGCGTGATTGGGTTTGCCAGCCGCGTTTTTCATCGTGCCATTGCCAGCGATGGTAGAGTCGGGTGTTAAGGCCGCCAGGCGCAAACACCGAGGAAAAGAAATACACACGCTGCCCGGTCGTGACCTCTAAATCGTTACTGGTTTTACGCCAAAATACCCACCAAGACGACGGTTGCTGACTCAATTGGTATTCCCCACCCACTTTCGTTAAGGCATACGCCACCGCTAAATCACGCTTAACCAAGGGCACAGGCGGAATCACATCAAAGCGGTAGGCCAGCATCAATAGCAATGCGATCAGCCAAACTGGCTTGATATTGCCGTTGTGTTTGCGCGTTTTTTTATATAAACCGTAGGCTAAGCTCGCCCCCAACAGGGTGCTTAAATAAAACCACGCGGCATGGATGCTGCCCAACAAAAACGGCAAGGCAAAATTAAGCAACAACATGGCACAAAAACCAAACAGCGCCCAACTGATGGTGAATTGCCGGTATTTGCTCTCCATGTACTCATTGCCGACCAACAAAGCGCCTAAGAGCAAGGTCATCACCCAGGCTAAACCATGGCTAGCACTTTGAAAATACAGGATGAATAAGGGGCTGAGCATGCTGCCAAATAAAAACTGCAGCAGGAAATAAGGTAAGTTAGCCCAAGTTGCAATGGTTGCGTGCAAACGCAGATACAGCTTGCCTAGCCAGCGTGGCCAGGTGCTGGGCCAAACCACTGCAGGCTGACCCAAGCCATACAATATGGCGGCGGCGGCCGACAAATAAGCCGACAGTATGATCAAATCGAAGGCGGCGACATGCCGCCCTATGGTCAGCGCATCCCAGATAAAGCCACCAAAAAAGAATAAGGCCGGCATAAAATCCCGAAGCTTTACTAGGTGGTGGTAAGCGCGCGTTTGTTTTATTTTGGCCAGCATAGGATAAGGACTAGAGCAAATTAGCTAAGACAAAGCCAATGACAATGCCGGTAATGAGCGCGATGGTAACCCCGCGGTAGCTGATCACGTCTTTGGAATAGCCACGCTTGATGGCGATGTAGGAGACCAAATAACCGATGGCATTGAGTAACCAGATGATGGACAAGCTTAAGACTTTTACCAGCAATGGGCCGACGATGGGCACCATGCTAATCAGGGCCAACAACCAGGCCAAGACATGCGAGGCCGCAGCCACCAGCAACACGCCGCTGGTTACGGCTTTGGCATGCCAGCCAAAACGCCAAGCGGCATAGACGGCCAAGGCCAACAACAAGGTCAAAGGCAACATCCACTTCCAGGCACCGCGCTTGGGCGTCTCGGCTAGGCTAGCCTCACTAAAAATATGGGCATCGGGATTGTCGACTGGGGACTGGCTGACCATAAGGCACTCTAGGGTTAAATAACAGCGCCAAATATAGCCCTATGCGCAACCTTTTACAAGCTAAGGCAGCGCACGGGAGCGATTTTATAGGGTTTTGCTAAAGCTTAAACTGCGGCTATGGGGATGATTTTTTTCGCGTTAGCCTTGCTCAGCGCGTAGTCTGGCATTTGATCAAAACTCAAATACTTATAAATTTCCGCGCTGTTTTTTAATTTATTGCCCACGGTTTCCAAGTACTCGGCATGGCTAGGAATGCGGCCTAATTTGGCACACACCGCAGCCAATTCAGCCGAACCCAAATACACGCGCGCGTCCATGCCCATGCGGTTATCGAAGTTACGCGTACTGGTGGAGAACACCGTGGCTTTATCGGCCACCCGAGCTTGGTTACCCATGCACAATGAGCAACCAGGAATTTCCGTACGCGCACCGGCGACACCAAATACCGAGTAGACGCCTTCGTCGCGCAATTGCGCTTCGTCCATACGCGTTGGTGGCGCTATCCATAAGCGGGTAGGAATGTTACCCGAGCCTTCCAACACCTTGGCTGCCGCCCGGTAGTGGCCGATGTTGGTCATGCAACTGCCGATGAAGACCTCGTCTATCTTATCGCCCACCACCGCAGACAAGGGCTTGATGTCGTCTGGGTCATTCGGGCAAGCCAACAGCGGCTCGGTAATGGTGTTAAGGTCAATTTCAATGACGTGCGCATACTCGGCATTGGCATCCGGCTCTAGCAATTCCGGCTTAGCCAACCAAGCTTGCATGCTGGCAATGCGGCGTTGTAAAGAACGTGCATCTTGGTAGCCGTTTTCTATCATATTTTGCATGAGCACAATGTTAGAGTTTAAAAACTCGATCACCGGCTCTTTGTTCAACCTAACGGTGCAGCCGTTGGCCGAGCGTTCAGCGGAGGCATCGGCAAACTCAAAAGCCTGCTCCACTTTCAAATCAGGCAAGCCTTCAATTTCTAAGATGCGGCCATTAAACACGTTCTTTTTACCTTGCTTGCCCACCGTTAAATCGCCGGCTTTAATCGCCGCATACGGAATGGCATTGACCAAATCGCGCAAGGTAATGCCAGGCTGCATGATGCCTTTAAAGCGCACCAAGACTGATTCTGGCATGTCCAGCGGCATGGCGCCCATGGCCGCGGCAAAGGCCACCAGACCTGAACCGGCTGGGAATGAAATACCAATCGGGAAACGCGTGTGCGAGTCACCGCCGGTGCCCACGGTGTCTGGCAATACCATGCGGTTTAACCAAGAGTGGATCACGCCGTCACCTGGGCGCAAGCTGACGCCGCCACGACTGCTCATGAATTCTGGCAGGCTGTGTTGCAATTTAATGTCCACCGGTTTCGGGTAGGCAGCCGTGTGACAAAAACTTTGCATGACTAAATCAGCGCTAAAGCCTAAGCAGGCCAGTTCTTTTAACTCGTCGCGGGTCATGCCGCCTGTGGTGTCTTGCGAGCCAACGGTGGTGGCCTTAGGCTCACAGTAGGCACCTGGGCGCACGCCCTTGCCTTCAGGTAGGCCACACGCTCTGCCGACCATTTTTTGCGCCAAGGTATAACCCTTGCCGCTGTCTTTTGGCGCCACGGCGGTAATAAATTGTTGGGTGGCTGGCAAACCTAAAGCGGCTCGCGCATTAGTGGTTAAGCCGCGGCCTATGATCAAGGCAATACGGCCGCCGGCACGCACTTCGTCTGGCAAAGACACGGGCGATAAATCAAAGTTTGCGATTTCTTGGCCGGCTTCGTTTAACACTTTGCCAGCGTAGGGTTGCAAGGTGATGACGTCACCGGTAGCCATTTTGGATACGTCGCACTGTATGGGCAGCGCACCCGAATCTTCGGCGGTATTAAAGAAGATAGGCGCAATTTTATTGCCCAATATCACGCCGCCGGTGCGTTTATTTGGAATGTTAGGAATGTCATTACCCATAAACCATTGCAAGGAATTGATGGCCGACTTGCGTGATGAACCGGTGCCGACCACGTCACCCACGTAGGCCAAGGGCAAGCCTTTTTTCTGCAAATTGGCTATGGTGTTTAAGCCTTCTGGCATTTTATTGATTAGCATGGCCTTAGCATGCAAAGGAATGTCTGGGCGGCTCCAAGCATCTTGTGCTGGGCTCAAATCATCGGTATTGGTCTCGCCATCGACTTTGAACACCACCAGTTTAATCTCTGCGGCCAAAGCCGGCGCTTGGGTAAACCACTCGGCATTGGCCCATGAAGTGATGAGTTTTTTCGCGTGCGGGTTACCGGCCTGCATTTTTTCAGCCACGTCGTGGAAGGCATCAAACATCAATATGGTTTTGCTTAAAGCCGCCACGGCCGCTTCGGCCATGGGTGTGTCCAGCAAGGACACCAAGGCTTGCACGTTATAGCCGCCCAACATGGTGGACAACAATTGCACCGCGTGCGCCGGATTAATTAACGGTGACTTGGCCACGCCATTGGCAATGTCCGCCAAAAATGCGGCTTTGACGTAAGCGGCTTGGTCCACACCGGCTGGCGTGCGATTGGTAATTAAATCCAGCAAGGTATCGGCTTGATCAGCCGCTGGATTCTTTAACAATTCAACCACTTGCGCGACTTGTTCGGCGTTGAGTGGCAAAGGCGGCAGTTGTTCTGCGGCGCGTTCTTGAACGTGAATTTGATAAGCTTTTAACATGGTGTTCGCAATCTTTAGTTTGGTTAATATTTAAGGGTTGATTATAGCAATTTGCAAGCCAGACTTGGTTTTAGCTGCGTTAATTTTCACGGGTACGATAGGCAAGCGCACTACTGGTAAATAGTATTAGCAAAAGGCGTGCCACAACTCTGGCCTTTGGCTGAGGCTTCCATTTTATCCATCAGCTCTTTTTCATAGCCCTTGCCGTGCTTTAATTCTAAAAACGCCCGCACTTCAAAGACATCGGCAAAGCCATTTTTATCGGTGTCCATCAAGGCAATGTTGTCGGCCACCGATGGCCCAATATAGCGACCGTCTTGATCGGTTAAATAGCCCAATAAGTCAGCGGCGTGGGCCATGCACGGCAACAGCATCAAACACAATGTAAGCTTGCAGCCTAACTTAAGTGCTGGCATAGCGAATACTCCCACTTAGTTTTTTGACTTTGCTTGATCGCCAAACGGGCCCGCTTACGGCTAGCTTGGCCCGTGCAATCATGCGCTGCCCATTACTTTACATGCAATTGTATGGCTTGCTGTGCGATTTTTTCTTTCCACAATGCCGGTCCAGTTTGGTGCACTGACTCGCCATGGCTGTCCACGGCGACCGTAACCGGCATGTCTTCTACAGTAAATTCGTAGATGGCTTCCATGCCCAAATCGGCAAAAGCCAACACTTCGGCTTTCTTGATGGCTTTGCTCACCAAATAGGCCGCCCCGCCCACTGCGGTTAAATACACCGAACGGTGTTTGGCGATCAGCGCTATGGTTTCATCGCCACGCTCGGCTTTACCGACCATGCCCAACAAGCCCACTGGGCCCAACATCATCTCGGTGAAACCGTCCATGCGCGTGGCCGTGGTCGGGCCAGCCGGCCCTACCGCCTCGTCGGCAACCGCATCCACCGGGCCCACGTAATAAATAAATCGATTGGTAAAATCCACCGGCAAGGGCTCGCCCTTGGCCAACATGGTGGCGATGCGTTTGTGCGCGGCATCACGACCGGTTAACAATTTACCGCTTAACAGCAGGGTTTGGCCTGGTTGCCAGACCTGTATGCTGTCTTTGCTCAAGCTATTCAAATCCACCCTCAAGGCGGCACTGCTGGGTGCCCATTGCACTTGCGGCCAATCGTTTAAGTTAGGCGGCGTTAATTGGGCCGGTCCACTGCCATCTAATTCAAAATGCACGTGGCGGGTCGCGGCGCAGTTAGGAATAATCGCCACCGGCAATGAGGCGGCATGGGTCGGGTAATCCAATATTTTTACGTCCAATACCGTGGCCAGCCCGCCTAAACCTTGGGCGCCTATGCCTAGCGCATTCACTTTTTCAAAAATGTCCAAGCGCAATTCTTCTATGCGATTGTTGGCACCCCGTGCTTGCAATTCGTGTATGTCTATAGGCGCCATCAAGGATTCTTTAGCCAGCAACATGGCTTTCTCGGCGCTGCCGCCTATGCCTATGCCTAGCATGCCAGGTGGGCACCAGCCCGCACCCATTTTAGGCACCACTTCCAGTATCCAATCGACTATGCTGTCGTTGGGATTGAGCATGGCCAGTTTGGCTTTGTTTTCTGAACCGCCCCCTTTGGCGGCTATGCTTATTTCAACTTTATCGCCCGCTACCATGGACACGTGCACCACGGCCGGGGTGTTGTCTTTGGTGTTGCCGCGCTTACCCGCTGGGTCACTGACAATAGAGGCCCTGAGCTTATTCTCAGGCAAGGTGTAGGCGCGACGCACGCCCTCGTTGACCATTTGCTCTACCGTTAACTGGGCTTCCCACTTTACTTGCATGCCAATTTGCACAAAAGCCACGACGATGCCGGTGTCTTGGCATAGCGGCCGTTTGCCCTCGGCGCACAGCCGCGAGTTGCTTAAGATTTGTGCAATGGCGTCCTTGGCTGGCAGCGACTGCTCGGCTTCATAAGCACGGCCCAAAGCTTGGATGTAATCCAGCGGATGGTAATAGGAGATGTACTGCAGGGCATCGGCTACGCTGTCTATAAAATCGTCTTGTTTGATGGTGGTCATATTGGCTTTACCGTTGCTATAACGTGGCTTACCTAGCCGATTTGGCGTAGGCAATTTGGTTGTTGATGTCCTTGCGTAAGATTTTACCATTTTTGGTGCGTGGAAAATCCTTGGTCAAATACACGGTTTTTGGGGTTTTGTAGGCGGCCAAATGCTGCTTACCAAAGGCCAACAATTCATCGGCTGTGACGCTGGCGTCGGGCTGCAAGATCACGTAGGTGACCACCAATAATTTGTCTTTTTCCAACTCTTCACCCACCGCTGCGCAATCGGCCACCGCTGGGTGCGATTTATACACGCGTTCGATTTCATAAGGCGACACGCGGTAGCCAAAGCTCTTGATGATGTCGTCTTTACGGCCCAAGAACCAGATGTAGCCATCGGCATCGTAACGCGCGTAATCACCGGTAAAGAACCAGCCATCGTGCTTGTATTTGGCTGTTTCTTCGTCCAAATTCCAATAACGTAAAAACAAACCGGGGTCGCTATCTGGCACGCATATCATGCCCTCTTCCCCTGGCGGCAAGGCTTCTAAAGTGTCGGGGTTGAGTAATTGTATGGCATGGCCGGGTTGCGGGAAGCCGGCAGAACCAGGGCGTATCGGTCTAAACACACTTTGACTTAAGTAATAAGAGAACTCACTCATGCCCACTGCTTCAAAAATATCGCGTCCGAAACGGCCACGCCATTGTTGCAAAACTTCGTCGGACAAATGCTCACCAGCACTCATGCAGTGCCGTAAGCTAGGCACATCGGCTTGAGCGGCCGTCGATTTTTGAATGATTTGACGGTATATGGTGGGCACCCCAACAAAAATAGTGGCGGCGTGTTTGGCGATCAATCGGGTCCATAAATCGGCATCGTTTTTACCTTCGTGCACGATCACGGTTTTACCCAAATACAAGGGGTCCATCAAGCCGGTACCCAATACATAGGTCCAGTTAAATTTACCCGAGTGCATGATGCGATCTTGTTGGTCTTCGGCAAAATTAAACCAATATTTAGCGGCTGGCTCACGGCCAATCAAGGCGCGGTGGGCGTGCAACACGCCTTTGGGGTAACCGGTGGTGCCCGAAGTGTAAACCAGGTAAGCGGGGTCATCGGCGGCCGTGGGGTGGTTGCCTTCGCAATGGCTAATGGCGGCCAATTGTTGGCTTAAATCGCTGACCTTTAAGCTGGCATGCGGCTGAATCTCACCGACACCGGTTAGAAACACCTGTTTTAAATTTGGTAAATTGGATAAATGGTCTTGCAAAGCCGGCCATGCCGCCTTGTCTGTTACCAACACCGTGGCTGCCGAATCTTTAGCCAAGTAGGCCACTTCTTCGGCGGTCAGCAAGGTGGAAGTAGGCACGGAAATAGCGCCGCGCTTCATGGTGCCCAAAAAGGCAATCGGGTAATCCAGGCTGTTAGGCAAACGGATCAGCACTCGGTCGCCTGCTGCCACGCCACTGTTGCGCAACAACTGGGCAAACTGATCGGTGCGACTGGCCAATTCGGCAAAAGTCATTTGCGAGGTGCCCAGCGCGTCGTCTTCCACTATCATGGCCACCGTCTGCGCGATCGGCGTGTGCAAATGCTTATCGGTGCAAGCCGCGCCAATATTAAATTGCTTAGGCACGGCCCACTGCCAGACTGGAAATTCTTCAAATTTTTGCATGGTCTATCCTCTATCCGTTTTAACTTTTTTTGTGCAAACAGCCGAATCAGGCTGCTGCGTCTAGCTACAATATGGCGCCGTATGGCCAGTTTTGGCGTATGACTTGGGCCGGCAATAATTCCAGCACGTGTAAGGCAAAGTTTTTGTCTTCCGGGGTGATCGCTTGTAAGGCATGCGCGCGCAACAAGGTTTGCAAGGCTTTACCAAACATAGGTGGATCCAACATTTCCCCTTCAAATTTAATCGCCCCACCGTGTAAGGCATCGGCTTCGATGGCCGCTTTGAGGATGCGCACTTTTTGGTTCACTTCAGTGGGCGATGGCGTGTAAGCGGTTTTGCATAAATGAATGTGTCCAGGGTGGATCACTTGCTTACCGGTTAAGCCCATGGCCGCTTCTTGGCATGCGTGCTTGTAGACGATGCGCGACTCGTTATCGCCGTGCAAATCCAACCAACGGCGCACGTCATGCGGTTCCAGAAACTTTTCTGGCATGATATTGCTGCCGATTAAGGTTTCCACGCCCCCTATCACGCCCTTACCGGCAATACGTGCGTCAAACATCAAGTGGTTCATGTAGAACTGCAATTCTTCTATCCAGTTTTCCGGTGTGATGTGTATGCCCATGGCTTTAGAAAAGTCATGGATACCAAATACCACGTGCTTAACCGTGTTGTATTGCAATAACTCTGGGGCAATTTTGAGCGATTTAGGGTGCTCAATAATCGGCTGTATGGTGATGTTAGGGTTAATCTCTATTAAGAAATTGGACAAATCGCGCACTTCAGCCGCGCCGTAAGCCTCGCCTGCTTTGGCCAACATCACCACGTCTATGTATTCCGACATGTCCTTGACCAACTGCATGTCCTGCTCGTACTCATCGGTACGGAAGGAGTTAGCGCGGATGGCGATGGTCACTTTTTGGTTAACCTTACGCAGCAAAGGCAGCTCTTGACGCAATAAATCGCGGCTCATTTCTTTTTGCCGGCAACCGTCTTCCAAGTCAAAAATCAAGGTGTGCGCTTGCGTGTTGTGCGCGTGCTTGCGCATGCGGGCCGCAGCTTGCGTCAAATCTTCGTATATGCCCAGTGCCGGCGAGTATTTAACCGGTGGGTAATACAGCTGAATGCCGGGCCAGCTTTCGCCTAACATGGCGCTGTTGCTATAGCATTTGATTTTGCTTGAGTGGGTCATAATCGCTCTTTCACTAATGTAATGATGGCTAAATTAGCCTTCGTTTTGGTCACGCGCACTTAATTTAGCCAGCACGCTTTGCAGCGCCTGGTCGTTCGAGTTTTTTGCTTGCAAGGCCGGGACCTTGGCAGTTGGGAGCCTTAATGTCACCACGTCTAAAAATTCGTTATCGGGCAAATCCAACAAGCCGTCCAAGGCCAGCAATTCATCTTGCGTCAAGCCGGCTAGGTAATGGGCGGCGAAACGCTGCAAGACGATATCCAATTCCAATAGCCCACGACGACAACGCCAGCTTAAGCGGCGTACTTCTTCGTCTGTCATGTTTGGGCTATTCGTCATGGGCTTATCTTCTGTTATGGCGCGGCTTATAGCGCTTTAATTTCAATGTGCTTCTTCGCTTTGTTTTTATGCTCGCGCGCTTGCTCAAATTTCAAATCTTTAATGTTGGCGATGGCCGCATTTGGATTTAATTTTTTAGGGCACACTTCCACGCAATTCATGATGTTGTGGCAACGGTATAAGCGGTCTGGCTCTTCCAAATTATCCAAGCGCTCGTCCAAGGCTTGATCACGGCTATCCACCATAAAACGGTAGGCTTGCATCAAGCCGGCTGGGCCGACAAATTTATCCGGGTTCCACCAGAATGATGGGCAAGATGTGGTGCACGCACCGCACAATATGCATTCGTAGAGGCCATCCAGCTTGGCTCTATCGGCCGGCGACTGCAGGCGCTCGGTGGCAGGCGCGGCATCGTTGTTCACCAAATACGGCTTAACCGAATTGTAGTTTTCAAAGAACTGCGTCATGTCCACCACCAGGTCGCGTATCACCGGCAAACCAGGCATAGGCCTTAACACCACCGGCTCTTCTAGGTCAGACAATTTGGTGATGCAGGCCAGGCCATTCTTACCGTTAATGTTCATGCTGTCGGAACCGCACACGCCTTCACGGCAAGATTTGCGTAGGCTTAAACTGTCGTCTAAATCTTTAATGCGCAACAAGGCATCCAGCAACATTTGATCGCTGTCTTCCAAGACCACGTCGTAGTCTTGCATGTACGGTTTTTTATCCACGTCTGGGTTGAATCGGTAAATTGAAAATTTCATTTTTTATCGTCTCTGTAAGCTTAACTTGATGTCATGCCGCTATTAATAAACGCGCGCTTTAGGCTCAAAGCTGTCCACGGTTTGCGGTTTCAAGCGCACCGGTTTGTAACTTAAACGGTGGCCCTCACGGTAGTACAAGGAATGCGTCAACCACTTCTCATCGTCGCGCTGCATAAAGTCTTCACGCGCATGCGCGCCACGGCTTTCGGTTCTGGCTTCCGCCGCGTGCATGGTGGCCAAGGCCACTTCCACTAAATTATCCAGCTCCAAGGCATCCACCCTAGCGGTATTGAACACTTGACTCTTGTCTGTGATCACGGTGTTTTTAGCCCGCTCGGCGACTTTGTCTATCTCCACCACCCCGGATTGCAACAAATCCGGGAAACGGAATACGCCGCAATGGGTTTGCATGGTCTCGCGTAGCGCTGCACCCACGTCTTTAACCGATTCGCCTTGGGTTTGCGTGTCCAAGCGATTGAGTCTAGCCAAGGTCTTATCAAAGGCATCGGCGGCCAAGGGTTTATGGCTGTTGTCTTTTTTCACTTCTTCCACCATCTTGTCGCCGGCGGCACGTCCGAACACCACTAAATCTAATAGCGAGTTAGAACCCAAACGGTTGGCGCCATGCACCGATACGCAAGCGCACTCGCCTACTGCATACAAGCCATTGACCACCGCTTGAACGCCACTGGCGTCGGGGGCTATCACTTGGCCTTGTAAATTAGTAGGAATGCCGCCCATCATGTAATGCACGGTCGGCACGATGGGGATGGGGTCTTTCACCGGATCCACGTTTGCAAAGGTTTTGGCAATCTCGCGTATGCCGGGCAATTTATCGTTAATTAAAGCCTCACCCAAATGGTCTAGTTTTAAATACACCGCGTCTTTGTTTTTACCCACGCCGCGGCCGGCTTTAATTTCGGTAGCAATGGCACGCGACACCACGTCACGGCTGGCCAAGTCTTTGGCATGCGGTGCATAACGCTCCATGAAACGCTCGCCTTCGCTGTTCAATAAATAACCGCCTTCGCCACGCACGCCCTCGGTAATCAACACGCCGGCATTGAGCACGCCGGTTGGGTGGAATTGCCAAAACTCCATGTCTTGCAAAGGAATGCCAGCGCGCGCTGCCATGCCCAAGCCATCCCCGGTGTTGATGAAGGCATTGGTGCTGGCCTTGAAAATACGACCGGCGCCGCCGGTGGCCAACAAGGTGGCCTTAGCGCGTATGCAATGCACTTCGCCGGTTTCTATCTCTAAGGCCAAGACGCCGAGCACGTCGCCGTCTTTATCGCGCAATAAATCCAAGGCCAACCACTCGACAAAAAACTGGGTATTGGATTGGATGTTGCGTTGGTACAGGGTGTGCAACATAGCGTGACCGGTTCTGTCGGCCACCGCACAGGTGCGAGAAATCGCGCTTTCACCAAAATTTTGCGTCATGCCGCCAAACGGCCGTTGGAATATTTTGCCGTTTTCCAAGCGGTCAAACGGCATACCAAAATGCTCCAGTTCGTATATGGCCGCGGCGGCGTTTTTACACATAAACTCGATGGCATCTTGGTCACCCAAGTAATCCGAGCCTTTAATGGTGTCGTACATATGCCACAACCATTTATCATCAGCGACGTTGCCTAGCGCCGCGGCTATGCCACCTTGCGCGGCCACGGTATGCGAACGGGTAGGAAACACCTTGGACAACACCGCTACTTTTAAACCGGATTGCGCTAACTGTAATGAGGCACGTAAACCGGCGCCACCGCCGCCTACCACCAATGCATCAAATACTTGCGTTGCAACTGCCATAAGCCATAAACCTTAAATAATAATTAAATTAAGCAACCAAATTAAGCAAACAATAGGTAAGCTGCCCAAGCCAAATACAGCCATAGCAAGATCACCAAGCCCTTCAATAAGACGCTGCGCAAGGTGTCATTGGGCACGTAATCCTTGAACACATCGCGTATGCCCAGCCAGGCGTGTAGCGTTAAGGCCAACCAGAACAACATGGTCAGCACACGCCACCAAAGTGGCTGAAAAAAATCGACCCATGCTGCGTAGTCGCTTGGGGCCAGATAGAAAAATCGTCCCGCCGCCAGCACACTGTAGAGTGCCATGGCCAAGCCGGTTAGGCGCTGCGATAGCCATGCGCGCATGCCGGGGTAACGTTTGGTTAAGAGTTCAATCCACATAATTTATAGCCACAATGTAATGCTTACCACTAGCGTGGCAAGCAAGCCCAGCACCATCACCACTTTGCTGGTGTAACGGGCTTTCATGAGCGTAGTCATCCAATGCACGTCCATCGCCAAATGACGGATGCCGGCAAAGAAATGGTGAAAAAATGCCCAAGCCAAGCCCATCAACACCAGCTTGATAAAAGGCGAATGCAGAAAAGCCAAGACCAACTGCCAATCCTCGGCCGAGCGCAAAGACCATTGCAACAGCAGCAAAATGACTGGCAAAATCATAAACAAGGCGCAACCTGTGGCCCTATGCAAGATAGACACCAAGGCGTTGATGGGTAAACGTATGGTGAACAAATTCAGGTTTTTAGGCCGATTTTTTTTAGCGAGTTTTTGGTTCATGGTCAGTACTATTTAGCCTGTTGTGCTCTGGCGGCATCCGCCACCGCACCGGACACGCGGGCTAATAAACGTTTATCAAACGGTTTAGGAATAATGTAATCCTTACCGAAACTCAAACTTGTTAAGTTATAGGCTTGCAAGACATCTTCTGGCACCGGTTCGCGTGCCAAAGCCGCCAAGGCATGCGCCGCGGCGATTTGCATTTCATCGCTAATTTGCTTGGCTTTGGCATCCAATGCACCGCGGAACAAATACGGAAAGCACAAGGCATTGTTCACTTGATTCGGGAAGTCTGAACGACCGGTCGCCATCAGGATGTCATCGCGCACGGCATGGGCAATGCTAGGCAGTATTTCCGGATCGGGATTGGCCAAGGCAAACACCACCGGCTTGGCCGCCATGAGTTTTAGCAAATCAGCCGACAAGGCATTGGCCGCAGACACGCCGATAAACACATCGGCACCCGGCATGACATCGGCTAAGGTCTTAGCCGCGCTGGGGGCCACGGCTAAATGACGGTTGTTATCGTGCAAATCAGCGCGAGCCGTATCCAGCACGCCAGACTTATCCACCATGGTGATGTTGGTCGCCCCCATTAATTTAAGCAAGCGCGCACAAGAACAACCCGCTGCACCGGCGCCTAAAAATACAATTTTAGCGCCGCTTAATGTTTTGCCTTGCAATTCCAAGGCATTGGATAAGGCCGCGGCCACTATCACCGCCGTGCCATGTTGGTCGTCGTGAAACACCGGGATATCCAAACGCGCACGCAATTCATTTTCAATGCGGAAACAATGCGGTGCGGCGATGTCTTCTAAATTAATGCCGCCAAAGGTAGGCGCAATGTTCACCACGGTTTCGATGAAGGCTTCCACACTGGGGGCGTTGACCTCTATGTCAAACACGTCTATGCCGGCAAAGTGTTTAAACAACACGGCTTTGCCTTCCATCACTGGCTTACTCGCCAGTGGGCCCATGTTACCCAGGCCTAATACGGCCGTGCCATCGGTAATTACCGCCACTAAATTGCCTTTGTTGGTGTAACGGTAGGCGTTAGCAGGATCGCGATTAATTTCACGCACCGGCACTGCTACGCCTGGGGTGTAGGCTAAGGACAAATCGTCTTGGCTGGCGCAAGGCTTGGATGACTCAACGGACAATTTTCCCGGTTTAGGAAACTCGTGGTAATCCAGCGCACGTTTTTTTAAATCATCCATCGTCTTTTACCTCTATTTAATATTGCACTCATAGCCAAGTTAGACTTAGCATCCATTCAAGCGTTATTCCAATTCGTTCATGTAGTGGTGGTTGTCCGTCACGCACATGCCCAATCGCCACTCCATGGGTTTGTCGCCGTAAGTAAAGGACACGCGCTCTATGCTCAAAATAGGCTCGTTCTCTTTTAAGCCTAAGGCATGGGCGACTTCACCTTTAGCCCCCACGGCTTTTAAGCGTTCTTCAGCACGCACCATGCGCACCCCAAATTCGGACTCGTACATGCTGTACATGGACCCGTTGTTTTCTTCCACGCGGTTGCCGTTCAAGCCTTTAAACGGTGCAGCCGGGACGATGATGTGATCAAAAATTAAGGGGCGACCAGAAAACGTTAATAAACGCTTGATCTCTATGGTCGAGGCGCCGGCTTTTAAATCGAGGATTTGCCCCATGCGCACATCGGCTTTGCCTTTAACGCAGGATATGAATTCGTTTTTTAATAATTCTTTCTGCCCATCTATGGAGGTCAAGCGCAAAAAGCGCAGTTTCATGTTGTCCGCACTGTGGGTGGCGACAAAGGTACCTTTGCCTTGACGGCGAATTAAAATATTTTCCGTGGCCAAGGCATCGATGGCTTTTCTGACCGTGCCTTGACTGACTTTATAACGGCCCGCTAGATCAATCTCACTGGGGATCATGTCCCCAGGACGCCATTCCCCACCAATTAAACTTTGCGTTAACAAGACTTTGATCTGGTCGTAAAGCGGCTTGTAGCTTGGCGAATTGTAATGTTTGTCTATCATGATCGTTGATCTCATCAAAATTGAATGGCCTAAATAAATGAACTATTCATTCAGAGCTAATTTGCAATGACTTATTTATATCATGCTATTTTTTAATAGTCTAGCATTTTATATCTTATATAAGACATAAGATATAGATTGACATTTTTAAATAACTCTCTATATAATCGATTCAGCTTAAAAAAATACCCTTGCTTATAAGCTAGATAAAGGTAATCGAATGACTCAATATTTTCGCCCACGCCGCTCCATGCTTTATGTGCCTGGCTGCAACGCGCATTATCTGGAGCGCGCCAGAACCCTACACGCTGACTCAGTGATATTGGATCTAGGTGATCCAGTATTAGTAGAATGCAAAGAAGAGTCGCGCGACAACGTCGTGCGCTTTGTTAACGAGGGCGGCTATGGCTCGCGTGAAGTAGTGGTGCGCGTCAACGACCTAATCTCGGAATGGGGGCCAGACGACATCAAAGCCGCGGCCAAAATCAAAGTAGACGCCGTGTTGTTTCCCAACATAGAAAGTAAAGAAGACGTGCTGACGGCCCTATCCTTATTGGATGACGCCGGCGGCAGTCACTTGCCTATCATGGTCATGATAGAGAGCCCAATTGCCGTGCTGAACGCTAAAGAAATTGCCAGCGCATCCGATCGCATCGTCTGCATGGTGATGGCCACATCGGACCTGATATCGCAATTGCACGCACGCGTGACGCATGAGCGCTCCGCCATCCTCACCTCTTTATCCTTGGTGATATTGGCGGCCCGCGCTTACGGTCATGCGGTAGTGGACGGCATCACCAGCGATTTTAAAAACATGCATTCCTTTGAATACGCTTGCCGCTTGGGCCGCGACATGGGCTTTGATGGCAAATCCTTGGTGCACCCCGCGCAATTGGCTTACAGCAACGATGCTTACACGCCGCAAGCCAGCGAAGTGAAAAACGCCAGAGAAATCATCGCCGCTTTAAAAGCTGCGAATGAAATGGGCAAAGGCACGGTGGTGGTCAACGACAAATTAGTCGAACGCCACCATGTGCGCGCCGCCGAACGCTTACTTAAATTAAGTGAAATGATCAGCACCTTGGAAGAAAGCCATGACTAATACGCCACACAGCAACAAAATCCGTGCGGGTAACTTTTTTGAGGATTTCAAACTCAATCAAGTGATCACGCACGCCACGCCACGCACCGTAGGCGAAGGCGAAGTGGCCTTATACATGGCGCTTACCGGCGCTCGCCAAGCCTTGCATTCAGCGGACACGCTGGCGCAATCCTTAGGCTACAACGCGCGGCCAGTGGACGATTTATTGGCTTTTCACATCGCCTTTGGTAAAACCGTGCCGGACATATCGGTCAATGCGGTAGCCAACTTGGGCTATGCCGAAGTGCGCTTTTTACAACCGGTCTATGCCGGCGACACGCTGAGCACCAGCTCCACCGTCATAGGCTTAAAACAAAACTCCAATGGCCAATCCGGCGTGGTCTACGTGCGCTCGGTGTCAACCAACCAATTGCAGCAACCGGTATTTTCATGGGTGCGCTGGGTAATGGTGCACAAAAAAGACCACAACGCCCCCGCCCCTGCTACCGTTATTCCTAGCTTAGCCGACGCGGTCGCCAGTGCGGATTTGGCTGTGCCTGCCTTTTTGGATGCCAGAAAATTCAACACCGCCCAGACTGGTGGCCCGTTCCTATGGGACGACTACCAAGTGGGCGAACGCATCAATCACCCAGCCGGCATGACCATCAGCGACACCGACCACACCTTGGCCACGAAACTGTATCAAAACAATGCCCGCTTGCATTTTGATGAGCTGATGATGAAACCCACTGCTTTTGGCCGACGCCTCATGTACGGTGGTCACATCATTTCCGTTTGCCGCGCCCTATCGCACGACGGCTTGGAAAATGCCTTGTCCATCCTCGCCATCAATGCCGGCACGCACTGCAACCCGAGCTTTGGTGATGACACCATCTACACTTGGACCGAAGTGTTGGCCAAAGAAACCTTGCCTAACCGTGAGGACGTGGGCGCCTTAAGATTGCGTATGGTGGGAGTGAAAAATACGCCAGCCCATACCTTGAGCAGCCGCCACGTGACGCAGGGCGAGAAAACCACTTACCACCCTAACGTGGTATTGGACCTCGATTACACCGTGCTGATGCCACGTAAACAAGCTTAACTTTGCCTTAGGATTAAAACCATGTCTACGACCAACCTAGTTCACCCAAACGACGCATTATTTAGCGGGGAAAAATCCTTTCCCATCATTCCGTCTTGCGAGCATTTTGCCGGCAGTGAGAAATTAATCCTTAAGGCCTTGGCCATGCAAGACAGCATAGGCCCGGTGTTTGACATCACCTGCGATTGCGAAGACGGCGCGCAAGCCGGTCAAGAACGCGATCACGCGGCCATGATAGTGCGCGTCTTAACCAGTGCCGACAACAAACACAAAATGGCCGGCGCACGCATACACGATTACACGCACCCGGCTTGGAAACAAGACATCGATATCTTGGTGGCCGGCGCAGGGCAAGTGCTAAGCTACATCACCATTCCTAAATGCACCAGCCACGCGCAAGCCAAAGAAATGATCGCCTACATCCAAAAAGTAGCGACCTTTAATGGCATTACCCGCGAGATTCCGGTGCACATCTTGGTGGAAACGCACGGCGCCTTAAAAGCCGTGCACGACATCGCCACCCTGCCCTGGCTTCAAGTGCTGGACTTTGGCTTAATGGATTTCGTCAGTGGCCACCACGGCGCCATCCCGGCTTCCGCCATGCGCAGCCCAGGCCAATTTGACCACCGCTTATTAGCCCGCGCCAAAGCCGAATTGGTCGCTGCCGCATTGGCTAACGGCGTGGTGCCAGCACACAACGTCACCTTGGATTTAAAAAACGTGGAAACCACCCACAGCGACGCCTCACGCGCCCGCAATGAGTTTGGCTTTTTACGCATGTGGAGCATTTACCCCACGCAAATTGAAGCCATCGTCAGCGCCATGAAACCGAATTTTGATGAAGTGCAAGACGGCGCCAACATTTTATTGGCCGCACAAAAAGCCGATTGGGGCCCGATTCAATACGATGGCGAATTGCACGACAGAGCCACTTACCGCTATTTCTGGGAAATCCTGCAAAAAGCCAAGCTCACCAAAGTGGCGATACCGGCTGAAGCCCAAGCCGCATTTTTCAGTTAATTTTATTTAACCTTAGACCTCTAGGTAAACACCATGACACAAGCCGCAACTGCAGGCGCACGCTTTCGTGCAGCCCTTAAAGCCGAAAAACCGCTACAAATCATAGGCGCCATCAATGCCTACCACGCCATGCTGGCCACCCAGAGCGGCTTCAAGGCCTTGTATTTGTCGGGTGGTGGCGTGGCAGCCGGCTCGCTAGGTTTACCTGATTTGGGCATCTCCACGCTAGAAGACGTATTGATAGACGTGCGCCGCATCACCGACGCGGTGGACACGCCTTTATTGGTGGACATCGATACCGGCTGGGGCGGTGCATTTAATATCGCACGCAGCGTCAAAAGTATCGCCAAGGCTGGCGCCGCCGCGGTGCACATCGAAGACCAAGTCAGCGCCAAACGCTGCGGTCACCGGCCGAATAAAGCCATTGTTAGCCTAGAAGAAATGGTCGACCGGGTTAAAGCCGCGGTTGATGCCAAACCCTACGACGATTTTGTCGTTATGGCCAGAACCGACGCCCTGGCAGTGGAAGGTTTGCAATCGGCCATTGACCGCGCTTGCGCCTGCGCAGAAGCCGGTGCCGACATGATCTTCCCTGAAGCCATCACCGAATTGGCCATGTATAAACAATTTGCCTCTGCGGTAAAAGTGCCGGTATTGGCCAACATCACCGAATTTGGCAGCACGCCTTTATTCACCGTAGACGAATTACGCGGCGCCGATGTCAGTATGGTGCTCTACCCCTTATCGGCTTTCCGCGCCATGAACCAAGCCGCCCTAAGCGTTTACCAAGCCACCCGCCGTGACGGCACACAAAAGAACGTTGTTGATCTAATGCAAACGCGCGCCGACCTTTATGAGCATTTGGGTTACCACGCCTTTGAACAAAAATTGGATGCCCTTTTTAAAGGAGAAAAGTAGTCATGCAAACCACGGCTCAAACCCCAGCAGCAGAAGCGCCTAAAAAGAAAAAAGGCGTGGCCTTGGCCGGCGTGACCGCTGGCAGCACAGCAATTTGCACAGTTGGCCATACCGGTAACGATTTGCACTACCGCGGCTACGACATCATAGAGTTGGCCAAGCATGCCAGCTTTGAAGAAGTGGCCTATTTATTGATACACGGCGAACTGCCTAACAAAAGCCAATTAGCGGCTTACCATGCCAAACTAAAAAAATTACGCGAATTGCCCGCCGCGCTTAAAACCGTACTCGAGCAAATCCCTAAAGACACCCACCCTATGGACGTAATGCGCACCGGTTGCGCCATGCTGGGTACCTTGGAGCCAGAAGTGGCCGACCGCAACACCGTTGCCGCCCAAGATTTGGGTGACCGCTTAATCGCCTGCTTTGGTTCAATTTTGCTGTATTGGTACCACTTTAGCCACAACGGCAAACGCGTGGACGTTAACACCAACGACGACAGCATCGCCGCGCATTTCTTGCATGTCTTGCACGGCAAAGCGCCTAGCCAATTGCACATCGATGCCATGAACACCTCATTGGTGTTGTACGCCGAACACGAATTCAACGCTTCGACCTTTACCGGTCGTGTGATTGCCGGCACCTTGTCCGATATGTATTCCTGCATCACCGGTGCCATCGGCGCCCTACGTGGTGCTAAACACGGCGGCGCCAATGAAGCGGCGATGGAGATCATCGAGCGTTACAAAACGCCGGACGAAGCCGAAGCCGACATCTTGGCGCGCATGGCACGTAAGGAAATCATCATTGGCTTTGGTCATCCGGTTTACACCATCGCCGACCCACGCAATGAATCAATCAAAGCGGTTAGCCGCAAACTGTGCGCGGACGCTGGCGACATGACGCTGTTTGATATTTCTGACCGCATAGAAAGCGTGATGTGGCGTGAGAAAAAAATGTTCCCCAACTTAGATTGGTACAGCGCATCCAGCTACCACATGATGGGCATCCCCACCGGCATGTTCACGCCTATATTCGTTATCTCGCGCACCAGCGGCTGGGTAGCGCATGTGATTGAACAGCGCATAGACAACAAAATCATCCGCCCCAATGCCGAATACGTCGGGCCGGATAACCGGGATTACCTGCCACTGGAAAAAAGGTAAGCCCCTCATTTTTGTTTTGGGCCTTGGCGCGACAGCCTTAGCATGGCGCGCAAGGCACAGGACACAACGATTTGTTTAAAAATTAATAAATAAAGGTAATAAATCATGTCAGCTCACATTTCAAATGTACGCCCCGCTCCCGACCAAGTCATCGTCGACATCGCTAATTACGTGGCCGATTATAAAATCGAATCCACCGAAGCCTACGACACGGCTCGCAACTGCTTAATGGACACATTGGGTTGCGGCTTTGAAGCCTTGGAATACCCAGCTTGCACCAAATTATTAGGCCCAGTGATTGCCGGCACCGTGGTACCAAATGGCGCCAAAGTGCCAGGCACCAGCTTTCAATTGGATCCAATTTTAGCCGCCTTCAACATAGGCGCCATGATACGTTGGTTGGATTTTAACGACACTTGGTTAGCAGCAGAATGGGGTCACCCATCGGACAACCTAGGCGGCATTTTAGCCAGCGCGGATTACTTGTCGCGTAAAAATGTGGCCGAAGGCAAAGCGCCCCTCACCATCAAAGACGTGCTCACGGCCATGATTAAAGCGCATGAAATTCAAGGCGTGTTGGCATTAGAAAACAGCTTTAACCGCGTCGGCCTAGACCACGTCATCTTGGTTAAAATCGCCTCAACCGCGGTCGTCACCAAATTGCTAGGTGGCAACAAAGAAGACATCATTAACGCCGTATCCAACGCCTTTGTGGACGGCCAAAGCTTACGCACCTATCGCCATTCGCCTAATACCGGCTCACGCAAATCTTGGGCAGCCGGCGATGCCACAAGCCGTGCGGTGCGCTTGGCTTGGATGACGCTGCAAGGCGAGATGGGTTACCCATCAGCCTTAACGGCCAAAACCTGGGGCTTTTACGACGTGCTGTTCAAAGGCAATGCCTTTAAATTCCAACGCAGCTACGGCTCTTATGTAATGGAACAAGTGCTGTTCAAAATCTCCTTCCCGGCCGAGTTCCACGCACAAACAGCGGTGGAGTGCGCCATACAACTGCACGCCCAAGTAGGCAGCAAAGTGCAAACCATGGAGCAAATTGCGCAAATCGATAAAATCGTGATCACCACGCACGAATCCGCCATCCGCATTATTGATAAAACCGGCCCATTGGATAACCCAGCTGACCGTGACCACTGTATCCAATACATGGCGACCATAGGCTTATTAAAAGGCAACTTAACCGCCCAAGATTACGAAGACGCGGCCGCGGCAGACCCAAGGATAGACGCCATACGCGCCAAAATGACTTGCGTGGAAAAAGCCCAGTACACCACCGATTACCACGACCCAGAAAAACGCTCTATCGCCAACGCCATACAAGTGTTTTTCAAAGACGGCAGCAGCTCAGAAAACATCGCCGTTGAATACCCAATCGGTCACCGTCGTCGTCGTGGCCAAGGCATCCCAGAATTGGTGAAAAAATTCAAAGTGAATTTAGCCCGTCGCTTCGATGCCAAAAAACAAGCCGATATCTTGGCCTTGTGCTTGGATCAAGCGAAACTAGAAGCCACCCCAGTCAACCAGTTTGTTGACATGTTAGTGGCTTAAGTCAGCACTTGCTGCAAGCCGTTAACGCGACTTGCAGCAACCATTAAAAAGCCAGCCAACAATTTTGGCTGGCTTTTTAATGTAAAATAACGCTTTATTTACGCTGCTTTATAAGGCTTTACCATGTCTCTGACCACGCTCAATGCCCTATCCCCTCTGGATGGCCGCTATCAAACAAAATTAGACGCACTGCGCCCTTACTTTAGCGAATACGCGCTGATCAAACACCGCGCGTGGGTGGAAGTGGAATGGCTTAAAGCCCTAGCAGCAGCCAGCGAATTGACCGAAATTGCCGCGTTCAGCCCGGCCACCATCAAGGAACTGGATGCCGCCATTGCTAACTTCAGCGAAAGCGATGCGGCCCAAGTCAAAGCCATTGAAGCCCGCACCAACCACGATGTAAAAGCATTGGAATATTGGCTAAAAGACAAATTTGAGGCCAATCCAGAAATCAATAAAGCCAGCGAATTCATCCACTTCGCTTGCACCTCAGAAGACATCAACAACCTATCGCATGGCCTGATGTTAAAAACCGCACGCGATGAGGTGATGTTGCCCTTCCTTGCCAACTTAATGGCGCGCTTGAGAGAGCTTGCCACGCAACTGGCTGATCAGCCCATGTTGTCACGCACGCACGGCCAAACGGCTTCGCCTAGCACCATGGGTAAAGAGTTAGCCAACGTACTGTATCGTTTGCAACGCCAAGAAAAGCAATTAAAAAACAACGAGATACTCGGTAAAATTAATGGCGCCGTGGGTAACTTCAATGCCCATTTGGCCGCTTACCCAGACTTTGATTGGGAGCAATTTGCCGAGCGCTTTGTACGTTCATTGGGCTTAACTTATAACCCAATGACCATACAAATTGAGCCGCACGATTACATGGCCGAGTTGTACGACAGCTTTGCCCGCATTAACACCATATTGATCGACCTTAACCGCGACATTTGGGGTTACATCTCCGTGGGCTACTTCAAGCAAAAAGTAAAAGCCGGTGAAATCGGTTCGTCCACCATGCCACACAAAGTCAACCCAATTGACTTTGAAAACTCCGAAGGCAATTTAGGCATGGCGAATGCCCTGCTGCGCCACATGGCAGAAAAGTTGCCCATCTCACGCTGGCAACGCGATCTGACCGATTCCACGGTATTACGCAACATGGGCGTAGCTTTTGGCTACACGCTATTGGCTTACGATGCCTGCTTGCGCGGACTGAATAAATTGGAAATTAACCCAGAAAAACTGGCGCAAGATTTGGATGCCAGTTGGGAAGTGTTAGCCGAACCCATACAAACCTTGATGCGCCGTTACGGCATCGCCAACCCATACGAACAACTCAAAGAATTAACCCGCGGCAAAGGTGGCATCAATCAAGCCTCCTTGCATGCCTTCATTGAAGATTTGGCCATTCCCGCTCAGGCCAAACAAGACTTATTGGCCATGACCCCTGCTAGCTACATAGGCAAAGCGGTGGCATTGGCAAAACGCGGCTAACATGGCCGAGGTTTTAGTCCTTTATTATTCGCAAGGCGGCGCCGTTAGAGAGATGGCGCAGTTAATTGCCCGTGGCATAGAAAGCCAAGCCGGCGTCAAAGCGCGCATACGCAGCGTGCCTAAGGTATCGAGCAATTGCGAAGCGACCGAGCCAGACATTCCAGCCAGCGGCGACCCTTACGTTGAATTAAGTGATTTGCAGGAATGCATAGGCCTAGCGCTAGGCAGCCCTACCCGCTTTGGTAACATGGCCGCCGCCATGAAGTACTTTCTAGACAGCACGGTTAGCACATGGTTAAAAGGCGATTTAATTGGCAAGCCGGCTGCGGTTTTCACCAGCAGCGGCTCCATGCACGGCGGCAATGAAGCGACCTTACTCAGCATGATGCTGCCTTTGCTGCACCACGGCATGGTGATGGTCGGCATCCCTTATTCCGAAGCCGAGTTATCCGCCACCAAAACCGGCGGCACGCCTTACGGCGCTAGCCATGTGGCCGGCGCCAATGATGATCTGGCGATTAGCCCGGATGAACGTAAACTTTGCCTGGCCTTGGGCAAGCGTTTAGGCCAAATCGCTTTAAAACTGAGTGCTTGAAGAACCCATGATACGTGCGCTAAGACTGGGGGCCAGCTCTAGCTTGATCGCCCTGATAGCCTTATGCCTGGCATGGGAAACGGTCTTGGCGCCATTTAAACCGAATGGCTCGTTGTTGATACTTAAAACCCTGCCCTTGCTCTTGCCTTTGTTTGGCATATTGCATGGCAAGCGTTATACCTACCAATGGACCAGCTTGTTCATCTTGCTTTACTTTATGGAAGGCTCGGTGCGGGCTTGGTCGGACGTGGGCTTATCCGCGCAACTGGCCTTAGCGGAAGTGGGCTTGAGTGTGGTGTTTTTTATCTGCGCCATCTACTACGCCAAACTGACGCGTAGCCAATAACAAGCGGGCTCGCTTAAGGAAAGAGTTTACCCGGATTGAGTATATTGGCCGGGTCAAAAGTCAGCTTCAGCGCCTTCATCAAATTCATGGTGGTGGCATCAATCTCACGCGGCACAAAAGCCCGTTTAGCAATGCCCACACCGTGCTCACCAGACAAGGTCCCTTGCAGTGACAAGACCAAACTAAACACCTCATCCAAGCATGCATAAGCGCGTTTTAGCTCATCGCCGTTATCAGGGTTGACCAATAGATTGACGTGGATATTGCCGTTTCCGGCATGGCCAAAATTGACGTTAGCGATTTGGTATTGGGCGGCCAATTTCTCTAAGCCCGTTAACAGTTCCGGTAAATGCGATACCGGCACCGCAATGTCTTCATTGATTTTCTTAGGGGCGATGTCTTTGAGTAAGGGCGACAGCGCTTTACGAGCGGCCCATAAGGCTTTGGTGTCTTGCGCGACTTTGGCTTCTATTAAGCCATCGACCTGACACGCTGCAAGTATGGCTTGCGTGGCTTCATGAATTTCTTGCTCGGCCCCGTCGACTTCTATCATCAAATAAGCACGGGCATTGTCGGGCAATAGATTTTTATGGCGGCCACGAATCAGGGTTAATGCCCCGTTATCTAAAAACTCCAAGGCACTCGGGGTATAAGGTTGGGCCATGATGGCGGCGATCGCTTTGGCACAACTGTAGGTGTCGGCAAATTCAGCGGTGATGCCGCCCGTGTGTTTAGGCAAGGGTGTCAGTTTTAGCGTGGCTTCAACGATGACCGCCAGCGTGCCTTCGGAGCCGACTAACAAGCGTGTTAAATCGTAGCCAACCACGCCTTTACTGGTGTAACAGCCGGTTTTAATGATGTCGCCATTGCCGGTCACTGCTTTTAAACCCAATACGTGGTCACGCGCCACACCGTACTTCACTGCATGCGGTCCGGCTGCACAGGTGGCTAAATTGCCGCCCACGCTGCAATAGGCCGCACTGGACGGATCAGGTGGCCAAAAGAAGCCCACGTCCTTAATGGCATCTTGCAACTCTTGGTTGAGCACACCAGGCTCGACTATGGCCATACGGTTATCTGGGTCGACGCTGATGATGCGGTTCATGCGCTCTAAGGACAGCGCTACCCCACCGACTTCTGGCACGCTGCCACCGGCGGTGCCTGTGCCGCGCCCGCGTGGCACCACGGGGACGTTCTCGGTATTGCACAGCCTAATGACGGCTTGCACTTCTTCGGCATGGATAGGGAAAGCCACCGCCAATGGCGAGTGGAAAATGCGGGAATTGTCGTAGGCGTAAGCGTAACAATCCACCGGGTCGGTGTAGAGCCTGTCTTTAGGTAATAATTGGGCTAATTTGGCTAAGAAATCGGTGGCGGCCATTAAAAAGCTTATCTTTTTTTGATGTAGAGGTCGGTAATGGTACCCTCTTTCATCTCAGCCGCGAAGCAGACTGTTTCAGACAAGGTTGGATGCGGGTGTATGGTTAAGCCCAGATCATGCGCATCGGCACCCATTTCTATGGCCAGAACGGTTTCGGCTAGCAATTCACCGGCATTCACACCAACGATACCGGCACCGATTAAGCGGTGGCTGGTTTTATCAAAAATCAATTTGGTGGTGCCTTCCGTGCGGCCAACAGAAAGTGCACGACCGCTGGCAGCCCATGGGAACGAGGCTTTTTCGTAATCTAGGCCTTGGGCCTTGGCTTCGGTCTCGGTCACGCCTGCCCAAGCAATTTCTGGGTCGGTGTAAGCCACGGATGGAATGGTCATGGCTTGGAATTGCACTTTATGGCCGGCAATGACTTCTGCCGCCACTTTGCCTTCGTGCGTGGCTTTGTGAGCCAACATAGGCTGACCAACGATGTCGCCTATGGCAAAAATATGCGGCACGTTGGTGCGCATTTGTTTGTCCACTGGGATAAAGCCCCAGTCATTAATGTTGACGCCGGCTAATTCGGCGCCGATGTTTTTGCCGTTAGGCTTGCGGCCGATAGAGACCAACACGCGGTCGTAAACTTGCACGTCTTTGGGTGCGGCTTCGCCTTCGAAACTCACGTGTATGCCGTCGGCTTTAGCCTCCATGCTCACGACTTTAGTCGACAGCATGATGCTCTCGAAGCGTTTCTCCATGCGTTTTTGCAATGGGCGCACAAGATCACGGTCGCAACCTTGCACCAAGCCGTCGGTGAATTCCACCACACTGACTTTAGAGCCAAGGGCATCGTACACCGTGCCCATTTCCAAACCAATAATGCCACCGCCTATTACCAACAAACGTTTGGGGATGTCGGCCAAGGCCAAGGCGCCAGTGGAATCCATGATGCGCTCGTCTGCCGGTGCCCCAGGAAACTTAGTGGCTTGCGAGCCTGCGGCTACGATGGCGTAATCAAAGCTCACCGTGGTTAACTTGCCGTCGGCTGCCGTTACTGCGATTTGATTGGGGCCAGTAAATTTACCCAAACCTTGCACCACGGTCACGTCGCGTTGCTTGGCCATGGCCGCTAAGCCGCCGGTTAACTTACCCACCACGTCGTTGGCTTTCCAATGACGCAATTGCTCAAGGTCTATATTGGGCGAAGAAAAACTCACGCCATGCTGCGCCGTCTCTTCGGCTTCGGTAATCACTTTAGCCGTATGCAACAAGGCTTTTGATGGGATGCAGCCTACATTAAGGCAGACGCCGCCCAAGGTACTGTAGCGCTCAATCAACACAACTTTTTTACCTAAATCAGCGGCACGGAATGCCGCGGTATAACCACCAGGGCCGGAACCCAAGACCACCACTTCGGCATGCACATCGGAGGCCGGCACGGCATTCTTGCTGGCAAGCGGCGCGGCAGCAAGAACAGGTGCAGGTTCTGATTTTGCGGGCGCCTCTGCTTTAACTGGCGTTGCTGCCGCGGGCGCGGGCTTAGCCGCCTGGGCTTGGCTTTCAACTTGCATCAGCAAACTGTCTTTAGCGACTTTATCGCCCACTTTCACTGTCACGGACTTGACTATGCCCGCCACCGGGGAAGGAATGTCCATGGAGGCCTTGTCTGACTCGACGGTAATCAAGGAATCTTCTAAAGCCAGCTCATCGCCAACTTTTACCAAGACCTCGATGACGTCCACGCTATCAAAGTTACCGATGTCCGGTACCAACACGTCCACTAAATTGCTCATGCTTACCCTTAGATAAATCTTAAATTCAGATAAAACTTCAATTAACCGCTGTTTTTAAAGCCCTTGCCTAGAGCAACAAGCGACGCACGTCGCTCAACATCATGCGCATGTGGCTAGTGAAGCGTGCGCCATCGGCGCCATCCACCACACGGTGATCGTAAGACAAGGACATAGGCAACATCAACCTCGCCTCAAATGCCTTGGTCTTGGGGTCGTAAACCGGTTGCATACTGGAGCGTGACACGCCTAATATGGCCACTTCCGGGCAATTAATGATAGGCGTAAACATGGTGCCGCCTATGCCGCCTAAGCTGGAGATAGTGAAGCAACCGCCTTGCATTTCCTCAACCTTCAATTTGCGTTCACGCGCTTTGGTCGACAAATCGGCTAAATCACGGGCAATGTCCAACACGTCTTTTTGTTGCACGTCTTTTACCACCGGTACCACCAAGCCATCCGGCGTGTCGCAGGCAAAACCGATATTGAAATAGTTTTTCAATATCAAGCTGTCGCCGTCAGGCGAAAGCGAGGCATTGAAGTTTGGGTAGGTTTTAAGGGCATTCACCGAAGCCTTGATCAAGAAAGCCAACATGGTGAGTTTGACCCCACGTTTTTCCGCATCGGCTTGCATGGATTTTCTGAAGTCTTCCAAATCGGTGATGTCGGCTTCATCAAATTGCGTGACATGCGGCGCCGTCACCCAATTGCGGTGCAAATTGGCACCGGATAGTTTTTTGATGCGGGACAATGGCTTGGTTTCAATCGCACCAAACTTACTGAAATCAATCACCGGCATGGCCAATGTCGCTAGGCTACCGATACCGGCACCCATGTTTTCCGTGCGCGGTTTGGCCAATTCGGCTTTCACGTAGGCTTGCACGTCTTCTTGCAAAATGCGGTTTTTAGCGGCCGTGCCTTTAACCAATGCCAAGTTAACGCCTAATTCACGGGCGAATTTACGTACCGATGGGCTGGCATGAGACAAGGTGCCGGCATCCACGACTATGCTCTCGCCAACTGGCACAGGCTGATGCGCCGGCGCTATGGTTTTAGGTGGCTCGGGCGCGGGTCGGCTGGGTTCAGGAATGGCTACTTCCAACTTCACTGGCGGCGCGCTTGGCTGCTCTTTAGCTGCAGGCATCTCGGCAATTGCCGCGTCAGCGGCTATATCCAAGCTAATGATTAAATCGCCCTGCGCGATTTTGTCACCGACTTTCATTTTAACGGCTTTAACTACCCCTGCGAATGGTGACGGAATGTCCATGGACGCTTTATCCGACTCCACTGTAATCAGCGAATCTTCTTTTGCCACGGTATCACCGACTTTAACTAAAACGTCGATGACGTCAACGCTCTCAAAATTACCAATATCGGGGACGAGTATGTCTTGTATGGCCATGGTTGTGTCCTTAAACTGTCGTTGGGTTAGGCTTGTTAGCGTCTAACTTGTATTTTTTAATGGCCTCACTGACTTTGCTAGCCGGCAATTTACCTTCGTCAGCCAAGGCTTTCAGTGCCGCCACAACAACGTAATACCTATCCACTTCAAAGAAGCTGCGCAAGGCTTCGCGACTATCCGAACGACCGTAACCGTCCGTGCCCAAGGCAACAAATTTGCCTGGTACAAAAGCGGCAATTTGTTCAGCAAAGGACTTCATGTAATCGGTTGAGGCGATGGTCGGGCCTTGGGCGCCTTTCATGACTTCCGCCACGTAACTTAAGCGCTGCGGTTTTTCTGGATTAAGCATATTCCAACGCTCGGCATCCAAACCGTCACGACGCAATTCGTTGAAGCTGGTAACGCTCCATACGTCGGCTGACACGCCCCAATCTTTTTCCAACATATCAGCGGCCGCAATCACTTCACGCAATATCACGCCACTGCCCATCAACTGGACTTTTTCGCCTTTGGCTTTTGATTTACTGTAGTTATAAATGCCTTTTAGAATGCCGGCTTCTGCGCCTTTAGGCATATCTGGATGGGTGTAATTTTCATTCATCAAGGTGATGTAGTAATACACGTCCTCTTGATTTTGCACCATGCGGCGCATGCCTTCTTGAATAATCACGGCCAACTCGTAAGCAAAGGTGGGGTCGTAAGACAAGCAATTAGGGATGGTGGCAGACATTAAATGGCTGTGTCCGTCTTCGTGCTGCAAGCCTTCACCATTAAGCGTGGTGCGGCCTGCGGTCGCGCCCAACAAGAAGCCGCGCGCACGTGAATCGCCCGCAGCCCATGCTAAATCGCCTATGCGTTGGAAACCAAACATGGAATAAAAGATGTAGAACGGAATCATCTGTACGCCAGACACGCTGTAAGACGTGGCCGCGGCTATCCAGCTAGAGAATGAACCGGCTTCGTTGATGCCCTCTTCCAAAATTTGACCGTCTTTGGATTCTTTGTAATACATCACTTGATCGGAATCCATAGGCTCGTACAACTGGCCTTGGCTGGCATAAATACCCAATTGACGGAACATGCCCTCCATACCAAAAGTGCGAGCCTCATCGGGCACGATAGGCACAATGTATTTACCCAATTGTTTATCCCGCACCAAAGTCGATAAGATGCGGACAAAAGCCATGGTGGTGGAGATTTCACGCTCACCGGTGGACACCAACATGTTTTCAAATGCAGATAACTCAGGCACCACCAAATCGTTGCCCTTACGACGACGAGCTGGCACAGAACCGCCCATGGCAGCACGGCGCTCGGCCATGTAGACCATTTCCGGACTGTCAGCGGCAGGTTTGTAAAAACTCAAGCTCTCGACTTGCTCGTCGGTGATAGGCAGATCAAAACGGTCTCTAAAGGCTTTCAACGAAGTCAAATCCATGCTTTTTTGCTGATGAGTGATGTTCTGACCTTCACCGGCTTCGCCCATGCCATAGCCTTTAACGGTTTTAGCTAAGATAACCGTAGGTTGGCCTTTGTGGTTCACGGCAGAATGGTAGGCCGCGTACACTTTGTGCGGATCATGGCCACCACGATTTAAGCGCCAAATGTCTTGGTCGCTCATGGCCGCCACCATTTCTTTTAGCTCGGGGTATTTACCAAAGAAGTGCTCACGCGTGTATGCGCCGCCCTTAGCCTTGAAGTTTTGGTATTCGCCATCCACGCACTCTTCCATGCGTTTTTTCAACAAACCGTCTTTGTCCATGGCCAACAATGGGTCCCAATAAGAACCCCAAATAACCTTCAATACATTCCAACCTGAACCACGGAAATCCGATTCCAATTCTTGAATGATTTTGCCGTTGCCTCGCACTGGGCCATCCAAGCGTTGCAAGTTGCAGTTAATGACAAAAATTAGATTGTCTAATTTTTCACGGCTGGCCAAAGATATCGCACCTAAGGATTCAGGCTCATCCATTTCACCGTCACCACAGAATACCCAAACCTTACGATCGCTGGTGTCGGCGATGCCACGGTCGTGTAAATACTTAAGGAAACGCGCCTGATAAATACCGGTGATCGGGCCCAAGCCCATGGACACGGTTGGAAATTGCCAGAAATCAGGCATCAACCATGGATGCGGGTAACTGGGTAAACCGTTGCCACCGACTTCTTGACGGAAGTTAGTCAACTGCTCTTCAGTAATACGGCCTTCTAGAAAAGCGCGGGCGTAAACACCTGGAGAAGAGTGGCCTTGGAAGTAGACGCAATCGCCACCAAAATTCTCATTGGCTGCGCGAAAGAAATAGTTAAAGGCCGTGTCGTACAGCGTCGCTGCCGATTGGAAACTGGCAATGTGCCCACCCACGCCAGGTGATTTTTCATTGGCACGCAACACGGTCATGATGGCATTCCAACGGACCAAGGCACGAATGCGGCGTTCCATTTCCGGATTGCCTGGCAAGCGTTGTTGCAAGTGCGTAGGAATGGTGTTTACGTAGGCGGTGGTGGCGTTATAGGGTAAGTTACTACCAGAACGACGGGCCTTATCTATCATCGCTTCGAGTAAGAAATGGGCACGCTCGGTGCCTTCATTATCGATAACAGCAGTCAGCGCATCCAACCACTCCTGCGTTTCCTGTGGATCCGTTTCAGTCAAACCCTTAGCTTGTTGATTTGTTGCCATGCGTGAGATATCTCCGTGTTGTGGTTGCTACGCGTATAATTTAAATCATACGAACGCAACTAAACGTGAATTAGACTGTTCTATTAAAAGACCAATCATGAATGTTCGTTTAATCTAGGTGTTAGTGTGGCTTTTTTAGCCTTTTTGGTCAAGTTAAACCGTAGATTGCATGCGCTCCTTTTGCGAGATTTGCTAGGTTTGTATTACATCTTATATAAGAGTTGGGGAATTAAAAATGCCGGTAAAGTTAGTTCAAAATGCAGAGATATGCAGTGAAAAAACGCTAAATTCTGAAAAACACATACTTTTCATTATGTCAGAAGAGGTGCCAAGCAAGCTGCCTTTTGTCGACAACTTGCAAGCAAAGCTAAAACGCATGGGCAGCGAATACCAAGACTTGAATAAGACGCCTGTAGCAGTGGATTTACCCAACAACAGCCTAGCGAGTTTTGTGCTATTAAAAGAAAATTTGACTGTTTTTCAACGGCATAGCCTGTTAAGAAAAGCCATGAAACCCTTGCTAGATGAGCGTGCTACCGAACTGGCTATTTGCGTTTTTGGTAATGAAGTAAATAAAGAGGCCAATGCCTGCGCAGCCTATTACGTGGCTACCGCCAACAGCGTGGCACTGCCTAGCAAAAAGGCAAAAAATGAGCATAAGCCCTTAACTAAAGTTAGCTTGTATGGTTATCAAGCTACGCATAATTACGATTACGTGAATGCGCGCGTGGCCGGCAATGCACTATGCCGGCAATTAACGGTGACCCCGCCTAACGAACTTACCCCTAGACTATACCGGCAGAAGATTGCCTTATTAGCAAAAGAAATGGGCTGGTCACATCAAGAGTACGACATGGCTACCCTTAAAAAAATGGGTGCCGGCGCGTTTTATGCCGTTGGCCAAGGTAGCGACCCCCAGGATGCGGCGATCGTGCGTTTAAGCTACCAGCCTAGCAATGCGTCAAAGCACATAGCATTAGTGGGTAAAGGCATTTGCTTTGATACCGGTGGCCACAACCTTAAACCGGCCAAATACATGCAAGGCATGCACGAAGACATGAATGGATCAGCCGTAGCGCTTGGCATACTTTTAGCGGCCAGCCAACAGCAGTTATCGGCCCGAATTGATTGTTGGTTAGCCATCGCGCAAAACCACATCGGGCCATTAGCCTATAAACAAAATGACGTGGTCACCTCACTCAATGGTACCAGCATAGAGATAGTCCACACGGACGCCGAAGGCCGCATGGTGCTAGCCGACACGCTGACGCTAGCCAGCCGCGAAAAACCTGAATTTATGATGGATTTTGCAACCCTTACCGGCAGCATGATTTCAGCCCTGGGCGACAGAATGAGCGGGATAATCAGCAACCGTCCCGAATTGGCATGCAAGGCAGTGGGCGCAGGCAGCAAGGCTGGCGAACGTGTGCACGCCTTTCCATTTGACGAGGATTACGAATCGGATTTGGACAGTGACATCGCCGACATTAAGCAATGCACACTAGACGGTGGCGCAGACCACATTCACGCTGCTCGCTTCTTAGGAAGATTCATAGAGAACGATGTGCCATGGCTGCATGTAGACCTATCTTCAGCCAACCGCAAAGGTGGCTTAGGCGCCATCATGGCTGATACCAATGGCTTTGGTGTTGGATTTGGCTTAGAGATGTTACACAGCGTACTCAGCGCACCCTAAAATCACCCCACCCTAAAACTAAAAACCCCCGCTATTTTCATAGAGGGGGTTTAGCCGACCGCACGAGGGCAGTCTGTATAAATAGCTTGGCAGTGACCTACTTTCGCATGCAAGAAGCATACTATCATTGGCGCTGGTTCGTTTCACGGCCCTGTTCGAG
>CAMDXI010000012.1 GCA_945878695.1 Methylotenera oryzisoli
GTGGCGGTGGCTTATGGCACCAGTGGTTCACGCTACACAGAAGAAAAACGCGTGGTGTTCAATAAAAACATCGGGCCATTAGTCAGCACCGACATGACGCGTTGCATACAATGCACACGCTGCGTGCGCTTCTTGCAAGAAGTGGGCGGCATCATGGAGTTGGGCATGGTAGGGCGTGGTGAGCACGCTGAAATCACTGCTTACGTGGACAAGAGCGTGAATTCCGAATTGTCCGGCAACATCATTGATTTGTGCCCAGTCGGCGCATTGACCAGCAAGCCTTACAGGTATTCTGCCCGCAGTTGGGAATTAACCCGCAGGCCTAGCATAGCGCCACACGATGGCTTAGGTTCTCACATAGAAGTGCACGTTAAAGACAATAAAGTCATGCGCGTGTTACCACGCGAAAAAGACAGCATCAACGAGTGTTGGCTGTCGGATCGTGACCGTTTTTCCTACGAAGGACTCAATAGCCCAGATCGCCTAAAAGTGCCCATGATTAAGCACAATGGTAACTGGGTGGAAACGGATTGGAAAACCGCGCTGGAATTTGCGGCAGGCCAGATTAAAGACATCACCAACGAGCACGGTGGTGACGCATTGGGTGTGTTGGTTTCACCTAACAGCACCATGGAAGAAGGTTATTTGGCTAAACAACTGGCCACGGCGCTCAACTGCGGCAACGTCGATTACCGTTTGCGTCAAACTGACTTTAGGTTAGACGGCAAACGCATGGGTACACCATGGATGGGTTGCAATATTCATGAGATAGAAGACTTGGATCGCATCTTGGTGATAGGCTCTAATCTAAGAAACGAGCACCCGTTACTGGCTAAGCGTTTCCGTAAAGCCGTGGCCAATGGCGCCGAACTTTCTATCATTAGTCCACTGGATAATAACCCACTGATGGACATCGCTCACAAAGTGATAGTGCGCCCTAATGACATGGTGAATGTATTGGGCCAAGTGCTAAAAGCCATGTCCGGTTTACAACGCCTGTCCTTGTGTTTACCACCATCACTGAACCAATTGCTGGAAGAAATTAAAGTCAGACCGAATACCCAAGCCATTGCCGAGAGCATGGCAGGGCATGGTAAGGACTACGATTTGATCGCACCAAAAGTCGGTATCTTTATCGGCAACATGGCTTTGAGCGATCCACGCTTTACTGAAATGTACAGCATGGCCGAAGCCATAGGCGGTATTTCAGGCGCTAAAGGCGGCATCTTACCGGCTGCATCAAACAGCACCGGCATGCACATGATGGGCGTGATGCCTAGTAGCAGCGGCATGCATGCCCGAGCCATGTTGGAAGTGCCACGCAAAGCTTACCTAGTAGTTAACATAGAGCCGGAGTTAGATTGCCAGCACGCGGCATTGGCCAAAGCCGCCATGCAAAAAGCCGAATGCGTGGTCGCCTTGACCGCTTACAAATCCAGCGCCTTAGAGCATGCCGATATCTTGTTGCCTATTGCCCCCTTTAGCGAAACCTCAGGCACCTTTATGAGCATGGAAGGCCGCGTACAAAGTTTTGCCGCAGCAGTTAAGCCCTTAGGCGAATGCCGTCCAGCATGGAAAGTGCTGCGCGTATTAGCCAATACGCTGGGCTTACCAGGCTTTGACTACGAAACCAGCGAGCAAGTTAAACAGGCTATATTTGCCGGTGAAAAACCGTCGGCGGTGGTGTGGCGTAGCCTCAATAACAACCTTAAAGATTTGGTGGAGATACAAATCAACATCAAGCACGATGGCTTGCAGCGTATAGGTGAAGTGCCGCAATACGAATCTGACCCTATCGTGCGTCGCTCCTTGCCGTTGAAAAAAACCAAGTACAACATCAAGCCTATGGCGCGCATGAGTGCCGCTCAGTTAGCCGATTTGGGCTTGCAAGAAGGCGATCAAGTTTTAGTGAAACAAGACAAAGGCAGCGCGGTGTTGACTGTTAAATTGGATAATCACGTGGCTAAAGGTTGCGTACGCGTGGCGGCCGCCCATGAAGACACCATAGGCTTGGGCGATTTAATGGGCGACATCACGGTGGAAAAACTCACAGAAAAACAATTGGCTGCCTATCAAGCCGGCCTTAAGAAAGCGCACGCGTAATGGAATGGCTCGCTCAATTATTCGGGGTTTATTGGCCAGGCGTTGAGCTGACGGCTTGGACCTTAATTAAAATTGTCGCTATCGTGCTGCCCTTAATGGGCGCAGTAGCCTATTTAACCTTGGCTGAACGTAAAGTCATTGGTTACATGCAGGTGCGCATAGGCCCTAATCGTGTCGGTTACTTTGGCTTGCTGCAACCCTTGGCCGATGGCATCAAGTTGTTATTTAAAGAAATCGTGATCCCCACCGCTTCTAATAAAACTTTATTTTTATTGGGTCCGGTGTTGGCCATTGCCCCAGCGTTTGCTGCGTGGGCGGTGGTGCCATTTGATATGACCATGGTCTTGGCCGATGTCGATGCCGGCTTGTTGTACATACTGGCCATGACCTCGGTGGCCGTATACGGCGTCATTATTGCCGGTTGGGCCTCCAATTCTAAGTATGCTTTCTTAGGTTCACTGCGCTCCGCAGCACAGATCGTGTCCTATGAAATTGCCATGGGCTTTGCCTTGGTCGGGGTGTTGATGTGCGCTAACTCATTGAATTTAGGTAAGATAGTCATGGGTCAGAGCGGCGGTTTTTGGCATTGGTACTTCTTGCCCTTGTTCCCCTTGTTCATTGTTTACTTTATCAGTGCGGTGGCCGAGACCAATCGAGCGCCGTTTGACGTTGCCGAGGGCGAGTCAGAAATTGTCGCCGGTTTTCACGTTGAGTATTCCGGCATGGCCTTTGCTGTTTTCTTCTTAGCTGAATACGCCAACATGATATTGGTTTCCATGCTGGCAGCCTTAATGTTCTTGGGTGGTTGGTTGTCGCCTGTGCCGTTTATTGCGGATAGCGCTCTTTGGCTATTAGCTAAAGTAGCGTTCTTATTGTTCCTGTTCTTATGGTTTAGGGCCACGTTCCCTAGGTACCGCTACGATCAAATCATGCGTTTGGGTTGGAAGGTCTTTATCCCCATTACCATCGTCTGGATAGTCGTGGTAGGTGGCATGATGCAAACCTCATGGGCTTATTTATTCCATTAAATCTTATGATTAAAACTATACAAAAATCGCTGTCTAGCTTAATGCTGATAGAGCTATTAAAGGGTATGGCCTTAACCGGTCGCTATTTCTTTGCGCCCAAAATTACCGTGCAATACCCAGAAGAAGTGACGCCGCAATCCAACCGTTTTCGTGGTTTGCATGCGCTTAGGCGTTACGCCAATGGCGAAGAACGTTGCATCGCTTGTAAATTATGCGAAGCGGTATGCCCGGCTATGGCCATCACCATAGAATCGGAACAGCGTGAAGACAATACCCGTCGCACTACGCGTTACGACATCGATTTAACCAAATGCATTTTTTGTGGCATGTGTGAAGAATCCTGCCCGGTGGATTCCATCGTGGAAACGCGGGTGTTTGACTACCATGGCGAGCAAAGAGGCGACTTGCTGTACACCAAAGAAATGCTATTGGCCGTGGGTGATAAACACGAGAAGCAAATAGCCGCAGACCGCGATTTAGATAAAGCCTTTAGATAAAAGAGAGCCTAGGCCAACCATGACATTTTTTGGGTTACATTTTCAAGACCTGGTTTTTTACACCTTAGCGCTTATTTTGCTGTATGCCGCCCTAAACGTAATTACTACCCGCAATCCTGTGTACGCCGCGCTTTTTTTAGTGCTGGCTTTCTTTACTGCTGCCGGCATTTGGCTATTATTGGAAGCGGAGTTCTTAGCCATCACCTTGGTGCTGGTCTACGTTGGCGCCGTCATGGTCTTGTTCTTATTCGTGGTGATGATGTTGGACATTAATTTAGACCGCCTGCGTGAGGGTTTTTGGCAAGCGCTACCGGTGGCCTTGCCGGTAGGTGGCTTAATGGCAGTTGAGATGGTCATGATAGTAGGGGTGAATAATTTCGGTGCGGACAAAGTGTTGGCACCTGCGGCTAAACCGGCTGATTACAGCAACACGGCAGCCTTGGGTCGCGTGCTGTATACCGATTATTTATTGGCCTTTGAATTAGCGGCCGTGGTGCTTTTGGTGGCCATCGTGGCTGCCATTGCGTTAACGCTAAGAAGCCGTAAAGAAAGTAAACCTACCGATGCCAATAAGCAGGTGGCGGTTAAAAAATCCGATAGGCTGCGTATCGTAAAAATGGCCGCCGTGCTGGAGCCTAAAGCCGAACCCACTGCCATCACCGAGGAGAAAAAATAATGGTCGGTTTATCCCATTACCTAATTCTTGGTGCCTTGCTGTTTGCCATCAGCGTGGTCGGTATCTTTTTAAATCGTAAAAATGTCATCATTTTATTGATGGCCATAGAGCTGATGTTGTTAGCGGTGAACCTAAACTTTATTGCTTTTTCGCATTACATGAACGACATCGCTGGGCAAGTGTTCGTTTTTTTTATTTTGACCGTAGCCGCTGCTGAATCGGCCATAGGCTTGGCTATCTTAGTGGTGCTGTTTAGAAACTTACGCACGATTAATGTTGACGATTTAAATCGCTTAAAAGGGTAAGTTCAGAATGACCATGCAACAGATTTACTTAGCGATACCGATACTGCCTTTATTAGCTGCCGCCGTGGTGGGCCTGTTTGGCAAATTCATGCCCAGAGCGGCCGCGCATGTCTTGACCATATTGGGTGTGGCCTTGTCGTTTGCCTTATCGGTTTACGTGCTCAACCATGCTATGCACAGTGCGCCGTATAACGAAACGGTTTATTCTTGGTTAAAAACCGGTAACTTTAGTTTTGAAATTGGCTTTTTGATCGATAATTTGTCGGCCATGATGATGGTGGTGGTGACCTTTGTTTCCCTTATGGTGCACATCTACACCGTAGGCTACATGGCTGAAGACCCAGGTTACGCGCGCTTTTTTAGCTACATTTCGCTGTTCACCTTTGCCATGTTAATGCTGGTCATGAGCAATAACTTCATGCAACTGTTCTTTGGTTGGGAAGCGGTGGGCTTGGTTTCCTATTTACTCATTGGTTTCTGGTACACAAGGCCAACCGCCATCTACGCTAACCTAAAAGCCTTCCTGGTGAACCGGGTAGGGGATTTCGGTTTTCTATTAGGCATAGGCTTGGTCTTAATGCATTTTGGCAGTTTGGATTACGCGTCGGTGTTCTCGCTGGCGCCACAAATGGCCGATGTGCAAATCAATTTAATTGGCAGCAGTGCTTGGTCCTTGATGACAGTGACCTGCATATTGCTGTTTATCGGCGCCATGGGTAAGTCGGCGCAAGTGCCGCTGCATGTATGGCTACCCGATTCCATGGAAGGCCCGACGCCTATCTCGGCATTAATTCATGCGGCGACCATGGTCACCGCAGGTATATTCATGGTGGCTAGGATGTCACCACTGTTTGAGTTGTCGTCCACGGCGCTGTCATTCATTATTGTTATTGGCAGCATCACGGCCTTGTTTATGGGCTTTTTAGGCATCATACAAAACGACATTAAACGGGTGGTGGCGTATTCCACGCTATCGCAGTTGGGCTACATGACCGTAGCGCTCGGTGCATCGGCTTATTCCGTGGCCATCTTCCACTTAATGACGCATGCCTTCTTTAAAGCCTTGCTGTTCTTAGGTGCGGGTGCCGTCATCATGGGCATGCACCACGATCAAGACATACGCAATATGGGCAACTTGAAAAAATACATGCCGGTGACGTGGTTGACCTCTTTAATCGGTTCATTGGCCTTAATTGGCACACCGTTTTTTGCCGGTTTCTATTCCAAAGACAGCATCATAGAAGCCGTGCATGCATCCAACATCGCCGGCAGTGGCTTTGCCTATTTTGCCGTGTTGACCGGGGTGTTTGTTACGGCATTTTATAGTTTCCGTATGTATTTCCTGGTATTCCATGGAGTTGAAAAATGGCGTACCCCACATCACGATGCCGAGCACGACGCCCAGCATGATGACCATGATCACCATCATGGTCTTGCGCCCACAGACGATCCGCATGAACCGGGTTGGGTGATCAAGTTGCCCTTAATCCTCTTGGCCATTCCCTCTGTTTGGATAGGCTATGTGGCCATAGAGCCTATGCTGTATGGCGACTTCTTCAATGGCGTTATATACGTGGACTATGCTGCACACCCGACCATGCAAGAGATGACTCACCATTGGCATAGCACCATACACAATGCTGCTGGCATGGCCATACACGGCTTGCTCAGTCTGCCGTTTGCCTTGGCAGCTTCCGGCGTCCTACTGGCCTGGTTCTTCTATACGCAGCGTCCAGACATACCGGCTAGCATACAAAGCAAGTTGGTCTGGCTTAACAAGATATTGGAAAACAAGTACGGTTTTGATGCGTTTAACGACAAAGTGTTTGCCGCCGGTTCGCGTTTGCTAGGCCATAAACTATGGCAAATTGGTGACGTGACCATTATCGATGGCGCTCTGGTCAATGGTACAGCCAATCTGATTGGCAAAGCGGCGACTGTCGTGCGTAAGTTGCAAACGGGCCTGATTTACCACTACGCATTCGCCATGATCATAGGCGTGTTTTTAATGCTTACTTTCTTCACTAAAGTTTAAACAATGCAAAATTATTTCTACCATCATTTGTTGAGTTTTGCGATTTGGTTGCCGGTATTGGCTGGGGTAGTGGTGCTGGCTAGCGCCAACGAAAACAAACCTAACGCCACCCGCTGGTTAGCCTTGCTTGGTGGCTTGCTCAGCTTTTTAGTCACCATCCCGCTTTACACCCAATTTAACTTTGCGGACGGCGGCTTGCAATTTCAAGAAGGCTTTAGCTGGATACCGGCCTTTAACATCAACTACCATTTAGGGGCCGATGGTTTAGCTGTGCCCTTGATTTTGCTTACCAGCTTCACCACGCTGATAGTGATTATTGCCGCCTGGGAAGTGATAGAAAAGCGCGTGGCGCAATACATGGCTTGTTTCTTGATTATGAGCGGCCTGATGATAGGGGTGTTCAGTGCGCTGGATGCCATACTCTATTACGTATTCTGGGAAGCGATGCTTATCCCCATGTTCTTGGTAATTGGTATTTGGGGTGGCCCTAACCGCGTTTATGCCACGGTTAAATTCTTCCTCTATACCTTGCTCGGTTCACTCTTGATGTTGGTCGCCTTCATCTACTTGTACTTAAATACCGGTAGCTTTGAAATTGCCGATTTCTACCGTTTCCCCATGCCATTGCAAGTGCAGATTTTAGTGTTCTTGGCTTTCTTTGTGGCCTTTGCCGTCAAAATTCCCATGTGGCCAGTGCACACTTGGTTGCCTGATGCCCACGTGGAAGCGCCGACAGGCGGTTCAGTGGTGTTGGCAGCGATTGCCCTAAAACTGGGGGGGTACAGTTTTCTGCGCTTCGCTATGCCTATCGCGCCCGATGCGGCCCACCATTTAACCCCCTACATGATTAGCCTGTCTTTAATTGCCATTGTCTACATCGCCTTGGTGGCCTTGGTGCAAAAAGACATGAAAAAGCTGATTGCTTATTCATCCATTTCACACATGGGGTTTGTGACGCTAGGCTTTTTCCTGTTTAACAACATAGGCCTAGAAGGCGCTATCGTGCAGATGCTCTCACACGGATTTATTTCTGCGGCCATGTTCTTGTGCGTGGGCGTGCTCTACGACCGTGTGCACAGCAGGCAAATCGAGGCATACGGTGGCGTGGCCAATACCATGCCAGTTTTTGCTGCCTTTGCTGTGTTCTTCGCCATGGCCAATACCGGTCTGCCCGGTACCTCGGGTTTTGTTGGTGAATTCATGGTGATATTGGGTGCCATACAAATTAATTTTTGGTATGCCTTCTTAGCCGCTTTCACCCTGATATTCGGTGCGGCTTATACCCTGTGGATGGTGAAGCGGGTATTTTATGGGGCGGTAGCGAACGATCAGGTAGCAGCCTTAAACGATTTAAATAAACGTGAATTTTTCATCTTGGCTACATTGGCGGTATTGGTGTTGGCTTTAGGGGTATACCCGCAAGCAGTTACCGACATGACCAATGCCACGGTGAATGAACTTCTTACTCATTTTGCACAAAGCAAGCTGCCTGCCAGCCTGCCAGCAGGTTTATAAGTTATGGAAACGATACGTTACGACCTCATTACCGCCTTGCCTGAGTTGATTGTGCTGTGCATGGCTATGGTAATTTTATTAACTGACTTGTTCATCTCACCAGCCAGACGCATGGTGATATATAGCATGGCGCAGTTGACCTTATTGGCCGCCGCCTACTTTAGCTTTTCTAGCCATGCACCCAGTGTCAGCACCGCATTTAGCGGGGCGTTTATCGACGACGCGATGGCGGATGTGCTTAAGCTCATGATGTACCTTGGTACCTCGTTTATCTTCGTTTACAGCAGGCAATACTTGCAACATCGCGGCATGTTCCGTGGCGAGTTTTACGCCTTGGTCTTGTTCTCCTTATTGGGCATGATGGTCATGGTCTCTGGTCAAAGCATGCTAACGCTGTACGTGGGCTTGGAGCTGCTGTCGCTCAGTTTGTATGCTTTGGTGGCGATGGACCGGGATAACGCTAAGGCCACCGAAGCCGCCATGAAGTATTTTGTGTTGGGTGCCTTGGCCTCGGGCATGCTGTTGTACGGCATGAGCATGGTGTATGGCATGACCGGCAGCTTGAACTTGGCTGAAATCAATTTGGCTTTAATGTCGGGCGCTAAGATCCATGCCGTCATGATATTGGGTTTGGTGTTTATTGTTGCTGGCTTGGCCTTTAAATTAGGTGCTGTGCCTTTCCAAATGTGGGTGCCGGATGTTTATGAAGGCTCGCCTACCGCCGTGACTCTGTTAATTAGTTCGGTGCCTAAGCTAGCCGCCTTTGCCTTCGTTATTCGGATGTTGGTGCAGGCTTTACCGACGCTAGCGGTCGATTGGCAGCAAATGCTGATGATCATGGCAGTGCTGTCCATACTGATAGGTAACATCACGGCCATTGCGCAAACCAATCTAAAACGCATGTTGGCATACTCGACTATTTCCCATATCGGTTTTGTCTTATACGGCCTAATGAGCGCGACCATGAACGGCTTTATTTTTGCCATGTTCTACGTGGTCAGTTATGTATTAATGACATTGGCCGGTTTCGGTATTATTTTACTGTTGTCACGTCCAGGCTTTGAAGCGGACAAGCTCGACGACCTTAAAGGCCTCAATCAACGCAGCCCATGGCATGCTTTTTTAATGTTAATCGTGATGTTCAGTATGGCTGGCGTGCCCCCTACATTGGGCTTCTACGCGAAGTTTAGCGTATTGCAAGCGGCCTTGGCAGCGGGCTATATTTGGTTGGTGGTGTTTGCCGTGTTAATGGCGGTGATAGGGGCATTTTATTACCTACGCGTCATCAAGCTCATGTATTTTGATGCCCCCTTGGATACGCATGCTATCACCGCGCCCATGGACACGCGCGTCGTGTTGGGGTTCAATGCCATGGCCTTATTGGTGATAGGGCTGATGCCAGAAAAGCTTATGGAAATCTGCATTTACGCCATCACCAGTAGCTTGAGTTAAGCGCCTAATTGGACACGCTAGCCCGTCAACCATGCTCACCACGCTTAATGACCTGACGGAAAGTTGCATCGCTACTGAAACCATACGTAGCGGTGGCATGTTGACCATAAAGGTAGACCAAGTATCTTTGCCTAGCGGCCGTACTGGTCAGCGTGAATACGTGGTCCACCCAGGCGCATCGGTAGTGGTGGCGCTATTACCAAACGGCCACGTTTTGCTGGAAAAACAATTCCGCTACCCCTTGCGACAGGTCTTCATAGAATTGCCGGCCGGCAAAATCGATGCATCAGAAGCCCCTTTGCTGACGGCGCAGCGCGAGCTCTTGGAAGAAACCGGCTACAGCGCAAAAGAATGGGTGGCATTGGGTAGACAACACCCTTGCATAGGCTATTCAGACGAAGTCATCCATATGTATTTGGCCATGGGCTTAACGGCGGGGCAGCATAAGCGTGACGAAGACGAGGCGCTGGAACTGTTTGATCTGAGTTTTGCCGATTGCCTAGGCTTAATCAAAAGCGGTCAAATTAGCGATGGCAAAACCATGCTGGCTTTGTTTATGGCGGAGCAGTATCTAGCCGAGCACCCGCATTTATTAATTGCTCACTAAAACAGAGGCGTTCTTGGCTAAGATACTCATAGTCGGTTTCGGTGATTTAGGCTTGGCTATTGCCGAGCTTTTAGCTGTTAGGCATGCGGTCCTTGGTTTGAGGCGGCAGGCGCGAAATCTGCAGACATACGGCCAGCCATCACAAAGCCAGTCATCTAATCTCAGCATATTGCAAGGTGATGTCACTGACCCAGCCAGCCTGCAAGTTTTACATCAGCTAAAACCCGAATTGATTCTTTATTGCGTGGCCGCGGATGCGCAAACCGATGCGGCCTACCAGGCGCAATATGTAAACGGGTTAGCCAACGTGTTGGCAACTCAGCAGGAAAACACCGCCTTGCGACATGTGTTTTTTGTTTCCAGCACGCGTGTCTATGGTCAAGATGCAGGCGAGTGCTTGGATGATACTTCAGCGCTTAGCCCGATGGATTTCGGCGGTCAGCGTCTGCTGGAAGCCGAACAACTATTAACAAATTTAGCTTGCCCAACCACGGCCTTGCGCTTGTCGGGCATCTACGGCCCGGGCCGTTTGCGCATGATTAATTTGGCGAAAAGCCAAACCTGGCCAACGATCAACAGTTGGAGCAACCGCATACACCGCGACGATGCCGCTGCCTTTATCGTTTTCCTGATGGAGCAAGTGCTCGCTGGCCAAGTCGTTCAGACCAGTTACATCGTCAGTGATGATGCGCCAGCAAGCTTGCATGAGGTGCTGGCTTGGTTAGCTGATCAGATGCAAATTGGCATACCGTCATATGCGCAACAGCAAGCCAGTAAGGGTAAGCGTTTGGCTAATGGTTTAATGCGGGCGACAGGCTATCAACTAAAATACCCAAATTTCAAGGTCGGCTACCAAGCTTTGCTGGCTAGCCTGACAACGCCCTAATGGGTTTGCCTGTTTAAAAACCAAGCGGTAAGGCTCATTCTGGCTCTATGGGTAGGTAGCACTTCGTGATAAAAGCTATCGGATAAAAACACGATTAAACGCCCAGCGACGGGGGCGATGTCTAGGTGGGCAATATTCAACTTGGTTTCCCCATCGTCATTAAGATGCAGCCTTAAGTAGCCGCCATCCTCGGCTAACCAATCCTGGTTTAGATAGAGTATGCAGCTAATCTGCCGTTGGGCAAGATGGCTGTCATCGTGCAGTTGAAATCGATCTAGGTGTTTTGGGTAGGCACTGCCTATCGGGTAGAGTGCCAAATGGCATTCTAGGCTGTGCAAGCCTAAATACAATTGCTGATTAAGCTGGCAGCGCAAGTCTTCCATTTCCTTGAAATAGGTCAGTTGCGCTACGCTGGCATGGTTTTCATCCAACCAATGTATGCTATCGCCGCGCAATTTTAGGTTTACTGACGCCGCCAGTCGACCGGTTCTGGCGGCCTGCATTTGATCTTTTGCACTCAAGGCGCTGATTTCTGCGGCCAAGCATAAAATGGTGTCTGAACTAATAAAGTTATCCAGCACACAAAAACCGTTTTCTGCCATTTGACTTAAAGGGTGGGAAGGGTAAGGCGTAGGGGTGGCGGTTAACATGGTCTCATTATAGCGTTAGTCGTTTGCGCCCAAGGCCACAATCAGCTAAAATCGCGCTCTATTTGAAATTAAGCTTGTTTGTTGCAGGGCATGCTAAATTAAACAAAAAACATTACAGGCGGTTAGCTCAGTTGGTTAGAGCGCTTGGTCGACATCCAAGAGGTCAGCAGTTCGAGTCTGCTACTGCCTACCAGATATGCCAGCAAAAGCCGTTAATTAACGGCTTTTCTATTTGAGATGAGGGTGCTATGCCTACAATTCGTTTGCCAGATGGCTCTGAACGTAGTTTTCCTGCCGCAGTAACGGTGGCGGATGTGGCCATGAATATTGGCGCAGGCTTAGCCAAAGCGGCGTTGGCCGGTAAGGTTGATGGGGTGTTGGTCGACACTTCCCATCTGATCACTCAGGATGCAGACCTGGCCATCATTACCGATAAAAGTGACGAGGGTTTAGACGTCATCCGTCATTCCACTGCACACCTTTTAGCGTATGCGGTTAAAGAGCTGTTCCCCGATGCACAAGTGACCATAGGCCCGGTTATTGAGCATGGCTTTTTCTATGACTTTTCATACAAACGCCCCTTTACTCCCGAAGATTTAATTGCCATAGAAAAGAAAATGCTGGAGTTGGCGAAAAAAGACGAGCCTGTTGTTCGTCAAGTTTTGCCGCGTGATGAGGCGGTCGCTTATTTCAAATCCATCAACGAGCTGTACAAGGCGGAAATCATTGCCAGCATTCCGGCCGGCGAAGACGTGTCTTTGTATAGCGAAGGTGGATTTACCGATTTGTGTCGTGGCCCGCATGTGCCTAATACGGGTAAGTTGAAAGCCTTTAAGTTGATGAAGTTGGCCGGTGCGTATTGGCGCGGTGACAGCAACAATGAGATGCTGCAGCGTGTTTACGGAACAGCATGGCGCAATAAAGAAGAACTGGAAGCGCATTTGTTTCAGTTGGAAGAAGCGGAAAAGCGTGATCACAGGAAATTGGGCAAGCAGTTGGATTATTTCCATATGCAAGAAGACGCGCCTGGCATGGTGTTTTGGCATCCACGTGGTTGGAGTATTTGGCAGGAAGTGGAACAGTACATGCGTAAAATGTTCCGCGAATACAATTACCAAGAAGTGCGTACGCCCACCATCATGGATAAAACCTTGTGGGAGAAATCCGGCCATTGGCAAAACTACCGCGAGGGCATGTTTGTAACGGCCTCAGAAAGCCGTGATTACGCCGTCAAGCCAATGAACTGCCCTGGCCACGTGCAAATTTTCAACAGCAGTTTGCACAGTTACCGTGATTTGCCCTTACGCTTGGCTGAGTTTGGTTCGTGCCATCGTAATGAGCCTTCCGGATCCTTACATGGCCTCATGCGTGTGCGCGGCTTTACCCAAGACGATGCGCATATATTCTGCGCTGAAAATCAAGTTGAAGCCGAAGTGGCCGATTTCATTAAGATGCTCTACATGGCCTACGGTGACTTTGGCTTTAGCGATGTCTTGGTCAAACTTTCAACTCGTCCGGAAAAACGCATAGGCAGCGATGCTGATTGGGATAAGGCCGAAACCGCTTTGGCCAATGCACTTAAATTAAACAACTTGGATTTTGAATACCAAGCCGGTGAGGGCGCATTTTACGGTCCTAAAATTGAATTTACCCTCAAGGATTCATTGGGCAGGTTGTGGCAGTGCGGTACCATACAGTTGGATTCCAACTTACCCGAGCGCCTAGGTGCCGAGTACGTCGCGGAGGACAACAGTCGTCAACGTCCAGTCATGTTGCACCGAGCCATAGTCGGCTCCATGGAACGCTTTATAGGCATATTGATTGAGCACTATGCTGGCGCCATGCCGCTTTGGTTAGCGCCAGTGCAGGTGATGGTGTTGAATATTTCCGAAAACCAAGCCGATTACGTGCGCCAAGTGGTTGAAAAGTTGAAGAAAAATGGCTTGCGTTGCGAATTTGACTTGAGAAATGAGAAGATAACCTATAAAATACGCGAACATAGTATGCAAAAAATGCCTTACTTGTTAGTAGCAGGTGAGCGTGAGATGCAAACAGGACATGTGGCCGTGCGTACCAGAAAAGGCGAAGACTTAGGTTCTATGCCGATTGAGGCGCTAATTGAGCGCTTAAAAGCAGAATTGGAAACTAAGGTTTAGCTTGTTAAGTATTAGCATTAATACTTAACCATCTGAAAATGCGCGGCTTAACTATTTGGAGAATTTGATATAGCACAGGAAAAAGAAACGCGAATTAACGGCGATATAACAGGATCGCAAGTTCGCTTGGTGGGCATAGAAGGTGAGCCTTTAGGCATCATGTCTTTGACGGAAGCTTTTGCAAAAGCCGAAGAAGCGGATATTGATCTTGTGGAAATCGCGCCGAATGCTGAGCCGCCTGTGTGTAGGTTAATGGATTACGGTAAGTTTAAATACGCTGAAAGTAAAAAGCAGCACGAAGTTAAACTTAAGCAAAAGCAAGTAAGCATAAAAGAAGTGAAGTTTCGCCCAGGAACGGATGACGGTGATTACGCTATTAAAGTGCGCAACATCATTCGATTTATCCAAGACGGCGATAAAGCAAAAATTACATTGCGTTTTAGAGGTCGAGAAATTACCCATCAAGAGTTCGGTTTGGCTCTGTTAAGACGGGTAGAGGCTGACACTAAAGACGTAGCAGTGGTGGAGCAATTTCCTAAAATGGAAGGCCGCCAAATGGTGATGGTATTAGGAGCTCCCAAAAAGAGTTCGTAGTTTTAGTAGGATCCCGAGTGATACGGCTTAACGGCATGCCTAAGCACTCATAACTTAAGTTCAAGGAGAACAAAATGCCAAAAATGAAAACCAAGAGTGGCGCTAAAAAGCGCTTCAAATTCTTGGGTAATGGTAAAGTGAAACGTACCCACTCTCACTTACGCCATATCCTAACCAAAAAGACCACCAAGCAAAAGCGTAATCTACGCGGCACGGCGATCATCTCAGCAACAGACGTCAAACGCGTTCGCGCAATGATGCCTACACGATAAGGAGACCGATATGCCTAGAGTAAAACGTGGTGTCATCGCTCGCGCAAGACACAAGAAAGTATTAAAAGCCGCTAAAGGTTATCGCGGTCGTCGTAAAAACGTTTACCGCGTTGCCAAGCAAGCGGTAATGAAAGCCGGTCAATACGCATACCGTGACCGTAGACAGAAAAAACGTCAATTCCGCACCTTGTGGATTGCCCGTATTAATGCCGGTGCACGTGAGTGTGGTTTAACTTACAGTCGCTTCATGAATGGCTTGAAAAAAGCCGCAGTGGAAGTGGATCGTAAAGTGTTGGCTGACTTAGCAGTATTCGACAAAACGGCATTTGCTCAGTTTGTTGAAATGGCTAAAAAAGCCTTGGCTGTTTAGTTAGCAAACTTATTTAAAAAATAAGTAGAAAAAGAGGCTTAGGCCTCTTTTTTTTGCTGTAAAATTATGCACTTAAATAAAAAAACCAGTTTATTGAAGATCCCCATTTACATGACAGATTTAAGCCATTTAATTCCCCAAGCGCAATCGGATTTTGCTGCCAGCGCCAACATGAACGAGCTGGAAATTGCTAAGGCCAAATACTTAGGTAAAATCGGTTTGCTGACCGACGCCTTAAAGGGTTTGGGTAAACTGAGTAACGAAGAACGACCCGCGGCTGGTGCGGCCATCAATGTGGTCAAGCAGGCCGTGGAAGCAGCGCTGACATCACGTCGTGAAGCTTTGCTTAACGCTGAGCAAGCCAAACAATTAGCCCAAGAATCCATAGACGTGAGTCTCCCAGCGCGGGCGCAATCAACAGGTGGCTTGCATCCAGTAACGCTTACCCTGCAACGCATAGAGCAATTGTTTCATTCGATTGGTTTTGAAGTGGCGACCGGGCCAGAAATCGAAACGGATTTTTATAACTTTACGGCGCTTAACATCCCCGAAGATCATCCAGCCCGTGCCATGCACGACACCTTTTATATCGACGATGCAAACGTGTTGCGTACGCACACATCACCCGTGCAAATTCGCTACATGGAAAATGCACTTAAGACGCATAAAACCCCACCACTAAAAATCATTGCACCTGGTCGCGTCTACCGTGTTGATTCGGACGCCACCCATTCACCTATGTTTCATCAGGTAGAAGGCTTGTGGGTAGACGAAGACATCAGCTTTGCTAATTTAAAAGGCGTGGTGCAGGATTTCTTGCAAAAATTCTTTGAGCGTGACGACTTGACCGTACGCTTTCGCCCGTCTTTTTTCCCGTTTACTGAGCCCTCAGCAGAAATGGACATGAGCTGGAATGGCGGTTGGTTAGAGATAGGCGGTTGCGGCATGGTGCATCCGGAAGTGTTTAAACACGTCAACATAGACAGCGAAAAATACCGCGGTTTTGCATTTGGTCTAGGCGTAGAGCGCTTAACCATGTTGCGTTATGGCGTGAACGATTTACGCCATTTCTTTAATAATGATTTGCGTTTTTTAAGCCAGTTTAAGTAAGGCTAGCTAGCGTTTACCCCCACTCAGTTAAGGTTAAAAAGCATTATGCAGTTTTCAGAAAATTGGTTACGCAGTCTGGTCGGTACGGATTTGGACAGTCAGGCACTCAGTCATGCTTTAACCATGGCCGGGCTAGAGGTGGAGGATATGCAGCCTGTCGCTGCGCCTTTCACTAAGGTCGTGGTGGCCAAGATAGTTAGTGTGGAAAAACACCCGGATGCCGACCGCTTGCAAGTTTGTTCGGTGGATGTAGGTTTGGCGCAACCCATACAAATAGTGTGCGGTGCAGCCAACGCACGAGCCGGCCTAGTTGCACCCTGTGCTTTGGTGGGTGCGCAATTGCCTGGCATTGACATCAAGCAAGCCAAAGTGCGTGGTGTTGAATCATTTGGCATGATGTGTTCATCCAAGGAGCTTGGTTTGACGGCTGAGGCCACTGGTTTATTGGAGCTAGATAGCCTAGCGCCCGTAGGCCAGGATATACGTCAATATTTAGATCTAGACGATCACTTACTTACACTTAAGTTGACACCTAACCGCAGCGATTGCTTGAGCTTGACTGGTATCGCGCGTGATGTTGCCGCCATTACTGGCGCCGCCACTTGCTTAGAAGAAATTAAATCGGTGCCCAACGACACGGCAGATCGCTTAAATGCAGTGGTGGCAGAGCAGCAAGCTTGCCCACGCTATTGCGGTCGCCTAATAACGGGTGTGAATGCCAAGGTGAGCACGCCGGCATGGTTGGTAAAACGACTAGAGCGCAGTGGTTTGCGCAGTATTAATGTGCTGGTTGACGTGACTAACTATGTGTTGCTAGCGTTAGGGCAACCCATGCATGCATTTGATTCTGCTAAGTTAAGTGGCGACATCACCGTGCGTTTTGCGCAAAAAAACGAAAGCTTACGTTTATTAAATGAGCAAGAAGTTAGCCTAAAAAGCGATGACCTAGTGATAGCCGATGGCAGCGGTCCGATTGCCTTAGCCGGCATTATGGGCGGTCAATCAACCTCAGTCGACGAGGCCAGTACCGCTGTGTTTCTAGAGAGCGCCTATTTTACGCCAACGGTGATTGCCGGTAAGGCACGTAGGTTGGGTTTAAGTACCGATTCATCCTATCGCTTTGAGCGTGGCGTGGATTTCGCCAACACGCGTCTGGCCTTGGAATACGCCACGCAATTGATTAAACAGTTGTGCGGCGGTAAAGCCGGCGAGGTGACCGAGTGTCTAGGTGTGCTGCCAAACAGGCTGCCGGTTAAACTGCGCTTAAGTCGTTTGGTTTCAGTGTTAGGCATTCCCTTTGCTGAGGAAAAAGTCGCCCAGTTGTTAACGCAATTAGGCTTTACTTACACCTTAGAGCAAAGCGTGTTCACTGTGGTGCCGCCTAGCTACCGTTTTGATATCAGTATAGAAGAAGATCTGATTGAAGAAGTTGCTCGCCTGCATGGCTACGATCACATTCCAACGCAAGCACCGGTTGCAACATTAAGCATGCTAGAAGCGCCAGAAGCGCGCGCCCATCAAGCCGTATTGCGCGATCGCATGGTTGCCGCCGGTTACCAAGAATTGGTGAATTACAGCTTCGTCGATGAAGCTTGGGAGAGCGACTTGCTGGCCAACCCTAAGCCAATAAAACTTAAAAACCCGATTGCTAGCAACCTAAGCGTGATGCGCAGCAGTTTATGGGGCGGCTTATTGGATAGCTTGGTTTATAACCTAAATCGCAAACATGACCGAGCCATGTTGTTTGAATTAGGCGCAAGCTACCATTATGCGACTGCGCAGCAAACATCATTTACTGAAACAACGCGCATTGCGGGCTTAGCCTACGGCAGTGCAAAACCTGAGCAATGGGCTGCAGCAGCAGACGATGTGGATTTCTTTGAAATTAAAGCCCACGTTGATGCCTTGCTTAGCGATGCCTCGGCTTTATTGCCGCTTAGTTATGAAAAAGCCGAGCACAGCGCCTTGCACCCAGGTCAAACTGCCCGCATCCTGCAGGATGGCAAACCGATAGGTTGGTTAGGTAAGCTGCATCCAAAATGGCAGCAGCATTACAATTTAACTAAAAGCACTTTTTTGTTTGAGTTAGACGTGGATGCCATATTGAATCGCCGCATTCCGGCCTATCAAGATGTCTCTAAATTGTTGCCGGTGCGACGCGATTTGGCAGTAGTGGTGGATGCAAGCATGCCTGTTAGCGTCATGATGGCTGCCATTAAAAAAGCGGCCATTCCCATGCTAATGGACGTGGCCTTATTCGATATTTACCAAGGCCAAGGTGTGGCTGAAAACAAAAAAAGCCTTGCGTTATCAGTACTTATGCACGATACTCAAAAAACATTAACGGATAGCGATGCCGATACCGTCATGGCAAATCTGCTACAATTATTGCAAGATGAGTGCAATGCAACACTGAGAAATTAGCACATTAATTAGCTCGCCATGGTGGGCTGTTTTTTATAGTTTAACTGCGATACAAATTAGAAATTAAGCCTAAAAAAGGCTTGCAATGAATGGGAGTAGGGTATGACCTTAACAAAAGCTGAACTTGCGGATTTGCTTTACGAGCAAGTTGGTTTGAATAAGCGTGAAGCAAAAGACATGGTTGAGGCCTTTTTTGAAGAAGTGCGCATCGCTTTAGAAGCGGGCGACAGCGTTAAATTATCCGGTTTTGGTAATTTTGAACTGCGTAAAAAATCAGAGCGCCCCGGGCGCAATCCAAAAACAGGCGAAGAGATTCCTATTTCTGCACGCCGCGTGGTGACCTTCCACGCCAGCCAAAAACTAAAAGCCAAGGTTGAGGCCAACTACCAGAATTAAAAACCGGCCTCTAGATTGAGGCTGGATTAATGGATTATCCATTTACCTGTTAAGTGAGAAGATGCAGCATGAGTGAGCCAGTGCCAAAATTGCAGTTGCCGCCTATCCCCGCCAAGCGCTACTTTACCATCGGTGAAGTCAGTGAGCTTTGTGGTGTTAAGCCGCACGTACTGCGTTATTGGGAGCAGGAGTTTACTCAACTTAAACCGGTCAAACGTCGCGGTAATCGCCGCTATTATCAGCACCATGAAGTATTGTTAATTCGCCGCATACGCGAGTTGTTGTACGAGCAAGGCTTCACCATTAGCGGTGCGCGAAATCGCTTAGAGGGTGCTGAAACAGACAACAGTAAATCTCAAGTAAATCAAGTTGGGGCTCAGTTAGAGTTGGTAGCCAGCGCCGATGACAGTATCGCAAGCTATAATTTTGCGCATGCGAAGTCAGAGCTGCAAGCCATTATCCAGTTGTTGCGTACCCAATTAAATTAAGCTTATTTCCCTTGCTGTTTTAATGCGCTTCGGCTTTTGCGTTATAATGGCGCCCTGTTGTGGCTTGCCATAACATCGGTTCGGGGCATAGCGCAGCCTGGTAGCGTACTAGTCTGGGGGACTAGGGGTCGCAAGTTCGAATCTTGCTGTCCCGACCAATTTAAATCATGGCTTGCAGTCAACTTACTGTAAGCCATTTTTTATGCGCGGCAGCTAGGTAAAAGGGATCGCTTTTGCTGCTTGGGTTATGGGGCGGAAGTCGCTACAATAACAAGCTAACTCACCTTAACTAGCCTGGCTGCCAACTCCTCAAACATGACGCGTCCCACCACAGTCCAAATACGCTTAGATGCTTTTAGACACAATTACCGTACGGCAAAAGCACTGTGGCCTGGTAAAACCATGGCAGTGATTAAAGCCAATGCCTACGGTCACGGTGCCGTGCATTGTGCGCGTGCATTAAGCCAAGAAGCTGACGGCTTTGCCGTGTCTAGTTTAGAAGAGGCCATGCAGCTTCGGGATGCAGGAGTGAAGCAGCCCATATTGTTATTAGAAGGATTTTTTGCTGAAGCCGAGTTGAAGTGCATAGCCGAGCAAGACTTGTGGCTAGTCTTGCATGCGCAATGGCAAGTGGATGCATTGTTGGCCGCTAGCTTGACTTGTGCGCTGCAAGTTTGGCTAAAAATGGACAGCGGCATGCACCGTTTAGGCTTGTCGCCTAAGGATTACCAACTCGCTTACCAGCAACTAAGCGGGCATAAAAATGTGGCTAGCATAGTGCCGATGACGCACTTAGCCAATGCCGACAATCTGGATTCTGATCACAGCAAGCAACAAGCCGCGCTTTTTCAGAGCACCTTGGCTGATTTGGCGTCATGCCATGCTAGCAGTTTAGCGAATTCTGCCGCCTTGTTGGCTTGGCCTCAATTACAGCCCATCCTCCATAACCATGAGCATTGGTCTAGGCCGGGCATCATGTTGTATGGCGCCCATCCCATCATCGCTTCTAGCCAAGCCCCTGTTTTAGAACCTGTCATGCAGTTTAGCTCACGCATTATTGCACTGCGGCATCTGGAAAAAGGCGATGCCATCGGCTACGGCAGCTTATTCCAGGCTGAGCGCGCCATGCGCGTGGGTGTGGTGGCCTGCGGTTACGCGGATGGCTACCCAAGATCAGCTAAGACCGGAACCCCAATAGCCGTGGACGGTCATATGACGCAATTGTTAGGACGCGTTTCCATGGACATGCTTTATGTTGATTTAAGTGCTATTCCATCAGCCGGCATCCATAGCCATGTTGAGTTATGGGGTAAGCAGGTGTCGGCCAACTTGGTGGCGCAAAGCGCCGGTACCATAGCGTATGAGCTTTTTTGCAACGTTAAGCGTGCCCATTTTGATTATTTTGATCCAGCCAATATTTAATTTCTTTTACTCTAAGGTTAGCTATGCACGTTATTCAAACTCCTAACGCACCGGCCGCAATAGGCCCATACTCACAAGCCATGGTGGTCGGTGATTTATTATTCACTTCTGGGCAAATTGCCCTTAGGCCGGATGGCAGCTTGAACGATGGCGACATCGTCGCGCAGACTCAGCAAGTGCTGGGGAATTTAAAAGCCGTCATTGAAGCGGCGGGTGCCGACCTGTCTAAAGTAGTGAAAACCACCGTATTTTTAAAAAATTTAGACGATTTCGTTGCCATGAATACCATCTACGGCGAGGCCTTTGCGGGTCACACGCCAGCTCGCTCAACCGTGCAGGTGGCTAAATTGCCACGTGACGTGTTGGTGGAAATTGAAGCCATCGTCTCCTTGCGTTAACACATCGAGGTCTTAGGCCTTTAACTCATTATTCATTAAGGAAACACATGGCATTGGATTTATTTAGCCCGGTTAATCTAGGTGCGATAGCGCTAAAAAATCGCATGGTGATGGCACCATTAACCCGGAATAGGGCAGCCGATGGCGGTTTGCCTCAAGCGATGAACGTTACCTATTACCAGCAACGCGCCAGCGCCGGTTTGATCATTAGTGAGGCGACGCCTATCGCATTAATGGCACATGGCTACCCTGCATTGCCGGGTATTTATACCGATGCGCAGGTGGTGGCTTGGCGTAAGGTTTGCGATGCCGTGCATGCTAAGGGCGGTAAGATGGTCATGCAGCTTTGGCATGTGGGTCGCATCTCGCACCCCAGTTTGTTGCCAGATAACACCACGCCTGTTGCGCCTTCTGCCATTAAACCAGCCGGCAAGGCTTTCACCTATCAAGGCTTGGTTGATTACGTTACGCCTCGTGCACTGCAAGCCAGTGAATTGCCAGGCATTGTTGACGAATATGTGCAAGCGACCAAAAATGCTTTAGCCGCAGGCTTTGACGGCGTGGAGATTCATGCGGCCAATGGTTATTTATTAGACCAATTTCTGCGTGATGGCAGCAATCAGCGCGCCGATAACTACGGCGGTAGTTTTGAAAACCGCAGTCGCTTGTTATTAGAAGTGACGGCCGCAGTCGTGGCTGTGGCGGGTGCAGATCGAGTCGGATTGCGTCTATCACCGGTGAATCCTTTTAATGACATGAAAGACAGCAATCCTCAAGCGCTGTTTAACTTCGTAGCCGACGCCCTTAACCCGTTTAAGTTAGCTTACCTGCATGTGGTGGAAGGGGGTATACACGGTGGTGGGGTAGCCGATCCATTTGATTTTGCCGACTTACGTCAACGTTGCACCAGCCCCTACATGGCTAATTTGTCTTATGACAAGGCACGGGGTGATGCCGCCATCGCCAATGGCCATGCCGACGCCGTGGCCTACGGTGTGCCGTTTATTGCCAACCCGGATTTAGTTGAGCGCTTCAAGCAAGATGCAGCGCTTAATCAAGCGGATGCAAAAAGCTTTTACGGCGGCACTGAAAAGGGTTACACCGATTACCCATTTTTGTCGGCTTCTTAAGCCTAGAATCATGGATAAACCGGCGATCACCCAAGTAGCCATCAATGAGACCCTAGCCAAGCGCTGGAGTGGTCGGGCTTACGATGCGCAGCAAGATTTGACTCCCGAGCAAATTAAGGCTTTGCTGGAAGCCGCCCGCTGGGCACCGTCCTGTTTTGGCGATCAACCGTGGCGTTTTATTGTTTGGCAGAAATCCAACAACATTGATGCCTGGCAATCGGCTTTTGATTGTTTGTCTGAAGGCAACCAAGGCTGGGTCAAAAACGCCCCGGTCTTAATGCTGCTTTGTGCGAACAGTGTGTTTAATCACAACCAACAACCTAACCGTTGGTCGCAGTACGATTGCGGTGCGGCGGCTGAAAACCTTTGTTTGCAAGCCACTAGCATGGGCTTAAGTGCCCATCAGTTGGGTGGGTTTAACGTCGATTTGGCGCGTAAAACATTTCAGGTGCCCGAGCAATTTAGTTTAATGGCCATGATCAGTGTTGGTTACCCAGGCGATTTGTCTAAACTGAGCGTGGAAGCCTTGGCCCGTGAACAAGCCGCGCGATCTCGTCGGTCATTAAGTGAATTGGTTTACGCCAACACCTGGGGTGCAGGCATAGAGTAGCGCTCTATAGTCAGTCATCGTGTTGACGGCTTATGCTTAACTATTGGCGCCAGGTCTGATAAACTCTCGTTCGCAAATAAAATTAGCAAGTTAACCCATTAAATTTAGGATTTCGTCATGGCCGTTGTTGCATTAACTAAAGCAAATTTCAAAGAGACCATAGAAAAAAACAATTTTGTTATTGTTGATTTTTGGGCACCTTGGTGTGATCCTTGTCTAGCATTTACGCCTACTTTTGAAGCGGCCGCTGCAGCCAATCCAGACATCGTTTTTGGTATGGTTAATACTGAAGCCGATCCTGAAATCGGTGAGTATTTCCAAGTGAATCAAATCCCAGGTATTTTGGTGATACGCGAGCAAGCAGGCATTCACGCTCAGGTGGGTGAAATTGGTGCGCCGGCGTTTACAGAAATCATTAAGTGGGCGCGTGATTTTGATATGAACGGCGTGCGTTCCTACTACGCCGATGAGGCGAAAAAAGCTAAGTAAGATTTTTATGGCTTTAATAAAATAAAATAGCGGCTTATGGCCGCTTTTTTATTGGTTTATTTTATGGGTTTATTGCAAGGCGGCTAAATACTTGAGTGGGTCAACCGATTTTCCTTGGCGGCGGATTTCAAAGTGCAATTTGACTATATTGCTGTCGGTACTGCCCATCTCGGCAATTTTTTGCCCCAAAGTGATTTGCTGACCTTCTTTGACTAAGATTTGATTGTTGTGTGCATAAACCGACAGGTAATTGGGGTTGTGTTTGATGATGACTAATTTACCGTAGCCGCGTAAATCCGAGCCACTGTAGATCACGCGGCCCGGGGCTGCGGCATTCACTGGTTGACCAAGCGTACCGGCTATGTCCACGCCTTTGTTGCTGGATTCATTAAAATTAGCCACCACCTTGCCTTTGGTCGGCCATGACCACTCCATGTTTTCCGATGGGTCGGCCATGACTTTGGTGTCGGTTTTGACCTCTACAGGCTGACTGGCTATGCTGGGTTTGCTTGTTTGGACTTTGTTTAAGGCTTCGTCGCTGTATGGCTCACGCACGCCTTTGGGCTCGCTGATGTTAATGCTAACGAGGCTGGCATCCGGTTTAATGGGGTTAATTTCCACTGCGCTGTTATCGGTGCTCAAGGGCTTGTCTTTGCCTGCATTTAATTTCAGCACCTGACCGACCTTGATGTTGTATGGCGCGCTGATGTTATTAGCTTGGGCGATGTCTTTGTAATAATAGCCAAACTCCAGGCCTATGCTGTAAAGGTTATCGCCTTTTTTAACGGTATAGGTGTCGGGGCGCCAATCGCCGGCTTTGTAAAGCGGGCGCACCATCACGCTTTGTTTTTTAATGTTGCTGGGCTCGTTCTTGCCGGCATTGGCAGGCAAGCGGTCTATGACAGGGGCAGGTGGGCTGGTGCTGCAAGCCGCTAGATTGAGTATGAAGCCTAAGCTAAGTAATGCTAGGGTATGGCGCATCGTTATTGAGTGCCGCCAAGTAAAGGGACGAATTTTACCGCTTCCAATTTGCTGGTGCGGTAGTCATCTTCGCTTAGTCGTTCCACCAAATGCAGAATTTGCTCCTCCGTGCCTACTGGGATGACTAAGCGTCCACCGACCGCGAGTTGATCCAGCAAGTCTTGAGGAATGTGGCTAGCGGCAGCTGTCACGATAATGCCATCAAAGGGCGCCAGTTCTGCCAGTCCCATGTTGCCATCGGCATGGCCTAATTTTACATTGGTGCATTTAAGGTCGCGCAAATGCTCGCGGGCTTTCATGACCAGTGGCCGTATGCGTTCTACCGAATACACTTCTTTGGCTAACTTGGATAAAACCGCAGTTTGGTAACCGCAACCGGTGCCTATTTCTAAGACTTTTTTCAAATTTGAACCGTTGCGTAGGATTTCCGACATGCGGCCAACGATGTAAGGTTGCGAGATGGTTTGCCCGTAACCTATGGGTAAAGACACGTCTTCGTAAGCGCGTATGGACAAGGCTTCGTCGACAAATATATGGCGGGGAATAGCGGCAATAGCCGATAACACCACTTCATCGAGCACGCCTTGTTCGCGCAAGCGCACCAGCATGCGATCGCGCGTGCGCTGCGATGTCATGCCTATGCCGGTTTGGGTTGCGCTTCTTAAAATGGCCACGTGCTTGTGCTCGCTTTATGCATCATGGCTAACGTTTAGCCAATCATTAATTTCAGTTAATTGTTGGTGGTTGGTGAGGTCGACCTGTATAGGCGAGATCGATACCTGCTTGTTGGCCACCGCATAAAAATCCGTACCTGGGCCGCCATCATTAGGTGCACCAGCCGCACCAACCCAATAAACCGTTTCGTTACGAGGGGTTTTAAGCTGCACAACCGGCTCGGCTTTGTGGCGTTTACCTAGACGCGTGACCACACGACCTTGCAGTTCGTGGTAGGGGATGTCTGGCACATTAACGTTAAGTAGGGTGGGGGAAGAAAAGCCGTGTTTTTGGTAGTGCTGAATTAACTCCACCGCTACTTTGGCCGCTGTCTCAAAATGCGTAGCGTTATGCTGTGACATGGATAGGGCGATAGACGGTATGCCTAATAAATAGCCTTCCATGGCAGCAGCAACCGTGCCGGAGTAGATGGTGTCGTCGCCCATGTTGGCACCGTCATTAATGCCGCTGATGACCATGTCTGGCATCTCATACATGAGGCCAGTTAAGGCTATGTGCACGCAGTCGGTCGGCGTGCCATTGACATAAAAAAAACCGTTAGCGGCTTTTTTAACGCTCAATGGCCTGTCCAAGGTTAAAGAGTTGCTCGCGCCACTTCTGTTGCGCTCTGGTGCGACCACGGTAATTTCGGCCAATTGTGCGATGTGAGCAGCCAACACGCTTAAGCCAGGAGCAAAATAGCCGTCGTCGTTTGAGAGTAAAATTTTCATAGGCAAATTATAGTAGAAGACGGCCGGTTTAGTTGTGTGCAGGTTTAAAAAACCTAAAAGTTATTGGCTATTGCATTTGCTTTGCATCTGGCGTGCTGGGCGTTATGGCCGGGCTTAATTCGACTGGCTTTGCTGGCAACAAAGCGATGTCGGCTGGGCTGAGTATTTTTATGCCGTTTGTGCTCGCGGATGCTGATCCGCTTGCTGATTCATTGGGTTTAGTGATGAATTGGGCTAGATTAAAATAAGCCCATATGGCCAAGTTGAGAGTTAATAATAGAGCTATCCATTTTTTCATTGCGGTTCACTTTGCAAGTTGCGGTCTATGAAATACAGGCCATGTAAAACTAAATTATCCACGATAGTGCAAGGCATTGTCATCGCTAGACTTGTTTTTATTAATGCCGCGTCGCCGCCACTGATGACGATGTGGGGTGGTTTGTTGTCGTGTGCCGCTAGCGCAGCCGACATTTCCTTAATGGCACCTACGACGGCGTTTAATGCGCCGAATTGCATGGCATCCTCTGTGTTGCGGGCAAATTTTGTTTGTTCGGCGAGTTTGCTGCTAAAGCTTGTTTCTGGTAATTGCGCAGTGGCCTGCGTCAAACTCTGTTGCATCAAATGCAAGCCTGGCAGTATCCAGCCCCCCAGAAAATCAGCTTGCGCGCCATGGATGCAGAGGGCGTCTATGGTAACGGCCGTGCCTGCGCACACCACCACGCAAGAGGGTTTTTGCATGCAATAAGCGGCCATCATGGCAGCGAAACGGTCGCTGCCTAATGCCTGCGCTACTTGGTAGTGGTTGCGTAAGCCGGCCATGACGGCTGGCGATTGCACTGTGTGCATGGGTGCTTGGCTGCTGGCCAAGCATTTGATTAATGCGGCTTGATGCAAAGCGCCGGCTACATTAGAAACGATAATGCGTTGGTATTCGGATGCTGATGGGAAGGCTAGGTCGCCCAATTCGCTGTTTAAGCCGCTGCCGAAATCGACGATTTCCCCTGCGCCATTAAACACTGCCCATTTGGTTTTGCTGTTACCGCTGTCTATGCATAAAAGCATGTTAAGTCCAATCCCTACTGGCTTGGGAAAAATGCCGTATTTTTAAGTGTGCACAAAGCCTATAAAATCTGATGCAATTTAATCTTAATGGATGGTAAAAAAACTCCAATTCTAGCACCATGGTTTGTTAATCAGCTTTACGAAGGCTGATTTCACCCGACGAGAAGCGTTGTTCACCCAAGGCGCTGTTCACTAACAAAATACCGTCATCGGCCACGCCCACGACCGTGCCCACCGTCTCTCTGCCATCTGGATGCAGCATGCGCACGGCTTGCTGATGAAATGCATGGTGGCCCGTCCATTCATCACGCAAACTGGTAAAGCCTTGCTGTTCAAATTGGTTTAATACTTGCGCTAGGTGTTTGAGTAGGGTGCCAAGTAAAAGGTTGGGGTCTATGTTTTGTGGGGCAACGCTGGCGATATCGGTCACCGCCTGGTCTATCTGCTGTTTTAGTTTGGATGGCAAATTCAAGTTTATGCCTATGCCTATCACGGCTGCGCTGGGGCCTTCCATGTCGCCTTGCAGTTCTATCAGTATGCCGGCTAATTTCTCTGGCGCTTGCTGTGAGTTAAGAATTAATACGTCGTTTGGCCATTTAAGTTGAGCGCGGCTGATGCCTAGGCTGTGTAGGGCACGTATTAAAGCCACGCCTACAGCTAAGCTTAAGCCGGACAGCGCCGATGCCCCGCACTGAAACCGCCATAGCAAAGAAAAAGTCAGGCTAGCACCTAAGCCGGCCTGCCAATTACGCCCGCGTCTGCCGCGGCCGTTGCTTTGCAAATTGGCGGCTACGCAAGTGGCATGCGCTAGGCCTTCGTTGAGCTTTTTCATCATGTAGCTGTTGGTGGAGGCTAGGTGGTCGTGCACTTCTAATTTAAACCAAGCGCGTTGCTCGCCTATGGCCTGTGCGATGGCTTGTTCGTCTAATAAGGTCAGCGCTTGCGGCAATTTATAGCCGCGGCCACGCACCGAATACAATTCCACCCCTAATTTTTCTGCCTCCTGCAAGGCATTCCAGACCGTGGCGCGCGAGACTTTACATTGCTTGGCAATGGCCTCACCAGAATGGAATTTACCATCGGCGAGCAAACGTAAAATTGGAAAGGTTAGGGCGTTCATAGGCAAACGCAGTTTATCACAGCCGCAACAGCCATGGCATGGCCTGCGGCTAATTGGCCTAGAGGCCAGATATTTGCCGACTATGGTGTAAAATAAGCGACATTATTTTTTAATTAAGTCCACCATGGCATCAGAAAAAGCACCCATTCCATTAGGCTCGAATTTTATCCGCGCCATCGTTGAAAAAGACATAGAGCAAGGCGTGTATCACACCCGAAAATGGGCAGGCAGCCCTGGGGACGCGGCTCATCAGTCAGCAGGCCAAGTGGATCAAGCAAAAATCCGCACGCGTTTTCCGCCCGAACCCAACGGCTATTTGCACATAGGCCATGCCAAATCCATCTTTTTAAATTTTGGTTTAGCACGCGATTACGCTGGCGTTTGCCATTTGCGTTTTGATGACACCAACCCAGAAAAAGAAAGCCAAGAATACGTCGACAGCATCACCGATGCGGTGAAGTGGTTGGGTTTTGATTGGCATAATGGCCGCGAACAAAATTTGTATTTTGCCAGCAATTATTTCGACTTCATGTACCGTTCGGCCGAGTGTTTAATCGAACACGGCCATGCTTACGTGGACAGCCAAACAGCAGATGAAATGCGCCTTAATCGGGGTAGCTTGACCGAAGCCGGTAAGAATTCACCGTGGCGTGATCGCAGCGTGGCTGAAAATTTAGCCTTATTCCGCGCCATGCGCGACGGCCAACACGCCGACGGCAGCTTGGTGTTACGGGCCAAGATAGACATGGCTTCAGCCAACATCAATTTGCGTGACCCGGCCATTTACCGCGTGCGCCGTGCGCACCATCACAATACCGGCGACAAGTGGTGTATTTACCCCATGTATACCTTTGCCCATCCGATTGAGGATGCCTTGGAGCAAATTACCCATTCCATTTGCACCTTGGAATTTGAAGATCAGCGTCCTTTTTACGATTGGCTATTAGGCCGTCTAGCGGAAGCCGGTTTGCTGGCTCAGCCCTTGCCTAAGCAATACGAATTTGCCCGCTTAAATCTGACTTACGTGGTGTTATCAAAACGTAAATTGATCCAGCTGGTGGAAGAGAAGCACGTGGCTGGCTGGGATGACCCACGCCTGCCCACCTTGGCCGGCGCGCGTCGCCGTGGCTACACGGCAGAAGGCTTCAAATTGTTCACCGATCGCATAGGGGTGTCCAAAGCCGATTCCTGGATAGATTACAGCACCTTAGAGGATTGCATGCGCGAAGTGCTCAATGAGTCAGCCGAGCGCCGCATAGCGGTGTTAGACCCCATCAGGCTGGTAATTGATAATTACCCGGTTGATCAGGTTGAGGATTGCTTTGCGCCTAATCATCCGCTTAAGCCTGAGTTGGCTAAGCGCGTGGTGCCATTAAGCCGCGAGCTATGGATAGAGCGTGAGGATTTCATGGAAGAGCCCAGCAAAGGCTTTTTTAGGTTGATGCCCGATGGCATGGTGCGCTTGCGCTACGGATACGTGGTGAAATGCACTGGTTTTGAGAAAGACGCTACTGGCAAAGTGACTGTGGTGCATTGCGAGTATTTACCCGATACCAAATCAGGCACGCCAGGCGCCGACAGCATTAAGGTGAAAGGCAACATCCATTGGGTGTCGGTGGCGCATGCCTACGAATGCGAAGTGCGTTTGTACGATAGGCTGTTTAAGGAAGCGCATCCGGGTGAGGGTGACAAAGACTTTTTAGATGACATTAACGCCGATTCGGTGAGCGTTATACGTGCACAGTTAGAACCCAGCTTGAAAGAAGTGCAGGCCGAGTCGCGTTTCCAATTTGAGCGTCACGGTTATTTTGTGGCCGATAAAAAAGACAGCTTGGCAGGCAAGACGGTGTTTAACCGCACCGTCACTTTGCGTGATGCATGGCAAAAATAAGCCCTAATTCGGCTTGTTTTTAGCCAAATTTAAATGAAAAAGTTTTACCTATCAATTATTTATTGAAGTAACTGAATTTTTAACATTAACTGTAGGTAAGTTGGGGGAATTCGATTTACCGGCTGGAAATTACGTTTATTCCGTCAGCGCCAAAGCCAATCTAGAGGCGCGTATTGCCCGCCATTTAAGCCGGGATAAAAGCTTAAGTGGCACATTGATTATTTGCTCAATGCCCCTGGCGTGCATGTCACCCAAGTCACCCGCTCACTTGAAAACGAATGCGCTTGCAACCAAAATACGGCAGGCAGCAGTTTAGTGGCCAGCTTGAAAGCTGCCATCGATTAATCTGCTTACTAGATACGCCCCGAACGAGCATAGGTCTGGTAATGCGCCAAATAGCAAGGCTAAGCGGGCGTGCTTGCGGTAGCCAAATAATCCGTAGCCCCATAAGGCATGACTTAAGGTATCCATATTTTATCCGTGTTATTGAATTGAGGCATGCTGCATGCCTAACCATTGCTTAGAGTTAAAAATCACTCAGGCTATTTTTATATCCCCGAAGCCTAGCACTAGCAAGTAAAATCTAGGCTAATTATTTTTATTAAGTGCATGGCGTGAACATTACCGTAGATTGCGATTTAAATGCCAGTTGGCTGCATGGTCTAGGCAGCCCGACCTTGTTGCAATTGCTGGCAAAAGGTCAGGTGCAGCAGCATGCGATGCCGCTTGAGGCCTTGATAGCCGAGGAGTTTGGCCTGACGGCGAGTCCGGATTACCCCTTGGCTGCCATAGCGGCCCATGCCGACGGCGTAAGCGTGGATGGCCACTATTGCTTGAGAGCCGATCCCGTGCACTTGGTTTTGCAGCGCGATTGTTTTAGTTTGCACGAATCGTTTCCTTTGCCGCTAAGCCAGGTCGAAGCCCAGGCGCTGGTCGCCAGCCTAAATCAACACTTTAGTCGGGACGGCCTGCAATTTATGCTGGGTGCATCCGGCGCATGCTACTTGTTATTAAACGGTACGCCACAAATTCAAACCACCTTGCCCAGCGTGGCTTTGGATAAAAATAGCCACGATTTTTTGCCGCAAGGAAACGAATCCTCATATTGGCTGGCTTTGCTCAATGAAGTGCAAATGCTCTTGCACGAACACCCGATTAATTTAGCGCGTGAAGCCGCGGGCCAGTTGCCTTTAAACAGCTTGTGGTTTTCTGCAGGGGGCGCTTTGCCGACTAAACCATCGCTATTAGCCCATCAAGCTAGCTTGATGGCTAGCAGTAAACTCTACGAGGGCATGGCTAAAATAGGCGCGCTGCCTTATGCACCGCTGCCAGATGGCTTGGCGCATGTTTTGCAACAATCGGCCTCGACTATGCGTTTGCATTTGCCCTGTACAGAGGCATTGGACGCGCTATGGCTGACGCCACTATGGCAGGCTTTAAAGCAGGCTAAAATCAACCAACTGACCTTAAATTTAGGGTTTTATGAGCGCTTGATACAACTCAGCATCAGGCCGCGTGATGTGTATAAATTTTGGCGCCGACCTCGTGCGCTGCAGGCGTATTGGTCATGACGAAAATAATACAGCGCAGCCAACATCCTGTCGCGGCTTTAGCCTTAGAAGAAAGCGGCCTTAGTCCGCTGATGGCAAGATTACTGGCTGCCCGTGGGCTAGAGCGTGCTCAGCAAATACGGGCTAATTTAAGCGATTTACTTGCCCCGCAAACGCTGACGAATAACACCCGTATGGCGAAGTTATTAGCCGACGCCATCGCTGCCGATAAAGCCTTGTTAGTGATAGGTGATTACGACGCCGATGGCGCCACCGCAACGGCGGTCGCGGTGAAAGGCTTAAGGGCATTTGGCGCCAGAGTGGATTTTTTGGTGCCTAACCGTTTTGAATACGGCTACGGATTGACTCCGGAAATCGTTGCCTTGGCAGCCACCAGAAAGCCGGATGTGATTATTACAGTAGACAACGGCATTGCCAGCGTCGATGGGGTAGAGGCAGCCAATGCCTTAGGTTTGCAGGTGTTGATTACCGATCACCATTTGCCTGGGCAAATTACACCAGCGGCGACCTGCATTATCAATCCCAATCAGCACGGCTGCCAATTTGCCAGCAAGCATTTGGCCGGCGTGGGCGTGATCTTTTATGCCTTGCTGGCCTTACGGGCAGAGTTGCGATTGCGCGGTGCCTACCTAAGTCAGCCCGAACCCAATCTAACTGAGCTACTTGATTTAGTGGCCTTGGGTACGGTGGCCGATTTGGTTAAATTGGACGACAACAATCGCATCTTGGTTGAGCAAGGCTTGCGTAGAATACGTGCCGCTGCATGCTCGCAAGGCATATTGGCCTTATTGCGTGTTAGTGGCCGACAAGCCCAAGCTTGCAATGCGCAAGATTTGGGTTTTTATGTTGGCCCACGCTTAAATGCGGCTGGCAGGCTGGATGACATGAGCTTGGGCATACGTTGTTTGTTAGCCGAAAGTGAAGCGGAGGCAAACGCCATGGCGCAACAGTTGCAGGATTTGAACTCGGAGCGACGCAATATAGAAGCGGATATGCAAGAGTCAGCCAATCTAAGTTTAGATGGCATCAAGGTGGCGGATCAATACGCTATTTCCTTGTATCAAGCCGATTGGCATCAAGGGGTAATTGGTATTTTAGCCTCACGCATAAAAGAGCGTTACCATAGGCCGGTGATAGCTTTTGCTGATGCCGGTGATGGCGTATTGAAGGGGTCGGGGCGTTCAATAGCCGGCTTGCATCTACGCGATGCCCTGGATGCCTTAAGTAAGCAGCAGCCTAGCTTGATTTTAAAATTCGGCGGTCATGCCATGGCAGCGGGCTTGAGTATTAAGCGGGTTGATTTTGCTGCCTTTGTTACAGGTTTTGAGGTCGTGGTCAGAGGGTTGATCAGTGAAGCGGATTTGCAAGCGGTGCTGGAGGTGGATGGCAATTTATCGGTGGCTGAAATGAATTTCACTACTGCGCAGCAACTGGAAACGCAGGTTTGGGGCCAGGGTTTTGCGCCGCCTTTATTTTACGATGAATTCACTGTGCGCTCTCAGCGCTTGCTTGCAGACAAGCACCTTAAGTTAAGCTTGGCAATGACTTCGGATGCCCGTGGTTTAGAGTGGGATGCTATCTATTTTAACCGCACCGAATTGCTGGATGGCACGATACAGGCGGCCTACCAATTGCAAACCAACAGCTACAATGGCAATCAAAAAGTACAATTAAATTTACGCTACGTAGCCCAGCCAAATAGCCATGACTAAACCCAACACCCATATTGCCCAGCCATTGCTGGCGAGCTTGTTTCAGCCGGCACTGCCGCCGAGAAAAATAGACGCGCATAAAGGCGATGCCGGCAGTGTGGCGATCGTCGGCGGGGATAAGGGCATGTTAGGTGCGGTCTTGCTAGCCGCGCGGGCGGCTTTGCTGATGGGGGCAGGACGCGTCTATGCTGCCATGCTAGCAAACGATGGCCTTGATGTAGACTTGCATTACCCGGAAATTATGTTTCGTCCCAGTGCCGAGTTAACGCTATTAAAGCAGTTGGATGCCTTGGTCATTGGGCCGGGCTTAGGCCAATCGGATGCGGCTGAGGCAACATTGGCCTTCTGGCTGACTCAGGACGTGAAGCTTGTGCTCGATGCCGATGCGCTCAATTTGTTGGCCATCCATCCGCATTTGCAAGCCTTGTGTCGCGCCCGTAGCGCGGATACCGTTATTACACCGCATGCTGCTGAGGCGGCAAGGTTATTGGGCAGCAGCAGCGATGCCGTGCAAAAAAATCGCAGTGACAGCGCATTGAAGTTAGCCTATCAGTTTCATGCCAGTTGCGTGCTCAAAGGGCCGGCTAGTATTTGTGCGCACCACACAGGCAATTATTTTATTAACACCAGCGGCAACCCAAGTTTGGCCGCGGCCGGCATGGGCGACGTGCTGAGCGGCATGGTCGGCAGTTTTATGGCGCAAGGCCTGGATGGATTGGCCGCCATCAAACTGGCGGTGTTTGTGCATGGTGCGGCGGCCGATAAGCTGGTGGGCGATGGCATAGGGCCATTTGGTATGACGGCCTCGGAATTAACATTGTCGGCGCGGGCCGTGCTGAATCAATTAAATCTAGCCGGACCGATATAGTCTGTCGGCTAAGACCGGCATGCTGTCGACAAGCATGCCTAAGGTTTTTGCGTATAATTGGCGATAATTTATAAAGCGCTGCAGTCTCGGCGGTTTTAACTAAGGAAAAAAGGTGTTATGCGTCAAAAATTAGTCGTGGCGAACTGGAAAATGCACGGTAGCTTGGCGGAGAATAAGCAGTTACTGAGCGATTACCTGCATCAATTACCCACGCTGCATACTGCTCAGGTAGTGGTCTGCGTGCCTTATCCTTACCTTGCTCAAGCGCAAGCCATGCTGCAAAACAGTGGGATTGCCTGGGGAGCGCAAAATCTCAGTAAGGATGCCGTGGGCCCATACACCGGTGAAGTCAGTGCCGCCATGCTCAAGGATTTCGGTGCCAGCTACGTCATTATAGGTCATTCGGAACGGGCCACGGCTTATTGTGAGTCCGATGAAAATATCGCCACCAAATTCATGCAAGCCCAAGCCCATGGTCTCACCCCCATACTGTGTGTGGGTGAAACCTTAATTGAACGTGAAGCAGGCGTTATGCAAATGGTGGTGGCCAAGCAATTGGATACCATTGTTAAGCTACATGGCGCCTCGGTGTTTGCCAATGCGGTGGTTTCTTATGAACCGATTTGGGCCATAGGTACGGGTCTTGCGGCCAGCGCTGAGCAAGCGCAAAGCATGCACGAGTTTATTCGTGGCAAGGTGGCCGCACTGGATGCATCGGCCGCTGCTAGCCTCAAAATCCTCTACGGAGGCAGCGTAAACCCACAAAATGCGGTACAATTGCTGGCTATGCAGGATATAGACGGTGGTCTTATCGGTAAGTGTTCGTTAAACGCGCAAGAATTTGAGAAAATATGCCTAGCAGCCGCTTAAGAGTGGATTTAGCGTAAATGGCATGGGGTTAATAAAATGGAAAAATTAGTATTAGTGATACACGTATTGGCTGCGCTGGGCGTGATTGTTTTGGTCTTGTTGCAACATGGCAAAGGGGCTGATATGGGCGCTTCTTTTGGCAGTGGCACGTCGGGCAGTTTGTTTGGTGTGTCGGGTTCAGCTAACCTTATGAGTCGTGCAACCGCTATTTTTGTGATGATTTTTTTCGCAACCAGCTTAACCCTCGCGTATATGGCCAGTCATAAAGAAGGTGGAGGTAGCGTGGTGAAAGCTAACGCAGCTAAGGCCCTGCCTGCTTCCCCAGTTGGCGCTTCTCCAAATACAACATCTGCTGATACAAAAGCCATCCCAAAATAGTAGTGATAATAATCGTGCAAGCTTGCATGCTGCATTAGTTAAATAAAAAAGCCGGTTAAACCGGCTTTTTTATTTAATAAGCTTGGCGAATGACCATAATATCAAAACAATTAAAACCACGATTGCGACAAACGTAACTATGCCTTGCCAACCTAAAAAGTACATGGTGATCTCCTTAGTGGGTGCTTGATTGAATTCAATCAAGCTTTCATTCTGTAATCAATCGCCAGGCACGTCAATTATACCAAGAGCTAATTCATATATCGCTTGTAGGCATCTATCCAGTTTCCCGCCATCGCTTGCCTGGCCTCGTCTAGCGGCACTTTACCATCGCAAACCAGCCGGTATATTTTAAATTCCAAACGGTCTTTTTTCTCGGCATTCCACTCACTAAGCCGTGGTTGCGGCCATAGGTTTTTTGGGTGATGCGGGCTGCCGCCTATGCTAAGTGGTATTAAATGGTCTTCCTCATAGTGATGCGGGTTGGTGTCGGCATAACCGTATTCGGCCAACTGCCTTTTCTTGAGCTTGTTTGTGTAATAACTGGGCGGGCGTATGGATTTGCTGTAACCCTTGACGCACACGGTGCTGTGGATGTTTTCTTGGGTTACTTCGGGATTAATGTAGCCCGTTGTTAATCGGTTGTCTGGGAGGTCGCCAGCGCTAGCCAATTGAGCGCCAAGCGCAATGGCTAATGCCAACATTAGTTGTTTGGTGGTATGCATAGGGCGGGGTGTGAAAAAAAGGGGTGACAATAACAAAAAGGAGCGCTGGGCTCCCTTTTATTAGAAATGCATGCTTAGTTAATTAGTTAACTGCATCTTTCAATGTTTTACCAGCTGAGAAGCCAGGAGCTTTACGAGCAGCGATTTTTAATTCAGCACCAGTACGTGGGTTGCGGCCTACGCGAGCAGCACGTTTGGATACTTTAAATGTACCAAAACCAACTAAAGTCACTGTGTCACCTTTTTTAAGTGCAGCAGTAATAGCAGAAGTTGTAGCATCAATAGCGCGACCAGCATCAGCTTTTGTTAAGCCAGCACTTGCGGCAATTGCATCAATCAATTCAGATTTGTTCATATTATTATTCCCCTTAAGTTAAATGGTTTTGAAAAGCATGCTTACTTTGTCTGAATTTTTCCTACGAGTCAATGACATCAGCAATTATTCAAGCAACAAAATCGATTTTTTCTGGCATTTTTAGGTAAATTAACACCAATATGATAGCGGTATTCCCTATTACGTTTCTACTGGGCCTAGTTTATTCTTGGTTAATGTAGGCGATGGGTTATCGACCTAATTTATATTGAGTAGGGCAGTAGGCTCTGTTCACGTCTTGTGATCGTAGGCTTAGGTGTTTGATAGACTTGGTTTTAACTCTTTTACGCCATAATTTATAGCTGCTAAATTTTAGATTGGCGCGCATTATTTTCATCAATGCACTTTCATCTAAATTGTAATTTACCAATATGGCTTCAAACGGGGTGCGATCCTCCCATGCCATTTCTATGATTCTCGATAAATCTTCTGCTATTAGTTGACTCTGCTCATCCGTCTTACTTGTTTTATTCATGTTTAACGCTTTTATTTTTTAACTCCACTAAGTAACCCAAATTTCAATATAAGTTCCTTCCTCGCCGCTATCAGCTTTCATTAAATTAAATCACATTAAAAAAATCATTGTAAATGATAATTATTATCATCTATAATTGCATTTGTCTATTGAATACCTCTTAATGAATATTTTAAACATGAAGATAACGACAGTTAACCTAAGCATAAAAAAAATCGTTGCAATTTTGCACGCGGTGTTTTTAGTGAACATTTCAGCTCATGCTGAAGACATCAACCTACCGCGCATCAATGTAATAGGAAACGACGAGCAAGCTATAAACAAGCTACCTGGTTCCGTGGCCGTGATTGAAGAAGAGGCGCTCGCGCTTAAACAACCGCTGTCTACACAAGATGCATTGAAGGCAGTGCCAGGTATCGTTATTCGTGAAGAAGAAGGTTACGGCTTTATTCCTAATATTGGAATGCGTGGATTGAATCCCAATCGCAGTCAAAAGTTACTCGTGCTTGAGGATGGCGTGCCAGTTGCGCCGGGCTTGTTCCTAGCTAACGAATCTTACTACAGCCCAAGAATAGAACGTATGCAAAGCATAGAAGTGCTTAAAGGCGCGGCTGGATTGCGTTACGGACCCACTACCATAGGCGGGGTAATTAACTACAAAACTAAAGATCCGCAAGATGGCGTTAAATTAACCGCAAAAACCGGTTCGCATGGTTACGGTTTGTTAGGGATAGATGCAGGCGGCGTCAGCGAATCGGCTGATACTATCGCTGGTATCAGTGTCATCACATCGCGCGGCGACGGATTCCGCCATAATGGTTTTGATATGACCGATTTGGTGCTGAAAGGCGGTAGGCAGATCAATGAAAACCAATGGTTAAGCGCTAAATTCACGCATTATGAGAATGACGTGAATACCTCTTACGTGGGTTTACGGAAAAATGAGTACCGTAACGATCCTGATAAAAATCCAGCACCGAATGATTACTTCATTACCGATCGCCAGTCGTTTGATATCAACCATGAGTGGCATATCAGCAGTGCAATAAAACTTAATACCTTGATGTATTGGACCCAATTAAGCCGTGATTATTGGCGGCGAGATGTGCAATCTAAAAATGCCAATGGCACTGTATTTCGTGGCTGTGATTCCAGCTTAACGGCTAGTCAATATTGCATGACGGGGCGTAACCGTGACTTTGAGATGATGGGCGTTGATAGCCGTCTGTTCATCACGCACAGCAGTTTCGGCCTAAAAAATGAAACGGAAATAGGCGTGCGCTTGCACAGTGACCATTTAAGCAATCAAACAGTGCGCTCTAAAACCGATCCTAATGCGCGTAGCGGCACTTTAACCGGCAACGTAACGGAAAAGGCCGATGGCCTCGCGTTGTACGCACAGAATCGTTTCGAATTAAGCCCACAGTTAGCTGTGACACCGGGCTTGCGCATTGAAGACTACCAACAAAAACTTAAAAATGAATTAAACGGCAACAACGGACATGCCGCTAACACTGAGCTTATGCCTGGTTTAGGGCTAACCTGGCAAGTGGTGCCGCAGGCGCAAGTTTTCGCCGGTGCGTTTAAAGGCTTTTCGCCGGCCATGACGGCCACGGCCATTAGCAGTGATGGCGTGGATCAGCAATTGGATGCCGAGCGATCTGTCAATTATGAGATAGGCTTGCGCGGTGCCATGCAAAAATTAAGCTACGAAGCCACGGTTTTTCACATGGATTTCGCTAATCAAATCATTAACCAAAGCCTATCCGGTGGCACTGATATGGCCAATGCCGGTAAAACCCTAAATCAAGGTATGGAGTTTGCATTAGCCTACGACATCGGCTCAGGCTGGCAAATAGATGGCAATGGTACGTATGTGGCGACGGCGGAATTTAAAAATGCTGCCCTTGGGCCTAAGGGTAATCGTTTACCCTACGCGCCTGAATTAACTGCCAGCCTAAATATTGGTTATAAAGTAGGCGAGCTTAAGCTTAACCTTGGTACTTATCATGTAAGCAGCCAATACGCCGATGCGGCGAATACGGTAATTGAAACCGATGACGGTACCAAAGGTAAAATTGCGGCTTACACGATTTTTAATTTAAACGCCTATTACACGTTTGATAAACACCTGTCCTTGTTTGCGTCGGTGCGTAACCTTGCCAATAAAAACTACATTGCCAGCCGCAACCCTGATGGTATTTTTCCTGGGGTAGAGCGCAATCTTGAAATCGGCGGCAGTTATAAGTTTTAAGCAAGAATAGGCTGGCAGGTATGCCGGCCTATCAAGCTAAACGAATAGGTTTGATTGATAATAAATTCAAAGTAGGGGTGAACGTAAAATAAATTGCTTAAGTCATAGAAGGTAAATTTAATGCAGAGCAAGCAGTTGTCACATGCTTGTTATAAAATCTTAGTTCAAGCTTAGCTTAAATCACTCGTCAATCTAATATGAATAAAGCATGAGCACACTTCCAAACCGCAGCATAGAAATAAGTATTGAAATGACGTCGTTCACGCGCGAGCAGATTCGAGCCTACTTTCATCAAACATCCGATTTATACGAAAGTTTATTTGAGGCATTAAAAAGCGATGAGGCTTATTACATCAAGCCTATCAATTTACGGCATCCGCTTATTTTTTATTACGGCCATACGCATACTTTTTTTATCAACAAATTAATTTTAGCGGGCTTAATCACCCAGCGCGTGCACCCTCAATTTGAATCCATGTTTGCCGTGGGTGTCGATGAGATGGGCTGGGACGACGTCAACGATAAGAACTACGATTGGCCAGCTCCCTCTGCAGTCAAAGCCTATCGTGCTAAGGTACGGCAAGCAGTGGATCACCTCATCATGAGCATGCCGCTCACGCCAAGCATAGATTGGGAAAGCCCGTGGTGGCCGATATTAATGGGCATAGAGCATGAGCGCATCCATTTGGAGACCAGCTCGGTGTTGATACGCCAGCACGATTTACGCTACGTGCAAACATCAGCTAATTGGCGCCCATGCCAACTGGTCAATTCGATTGCGCCGGCTAACTCACTGGTGCCTATTCCTGCGTTCGACGGCGTGTTAAACAAATCCCCCAATCATTACGGTTGGGATAACGAATACGGTCTGTCTAATGTGCAATGCCCTGGCTTTCAAGCAGCCAAGTACCTGACTTCCAATGCCGAATTTCTTCGCTTCGTCGAAGCTGGCGGGTATCTGGCGGATCAATATTGGCCGGAGGAAGGCTTGGCTTGGAAACGATACAGCCATGCAGAGCACCCTGAGTTTTGGGTCAAGGATGGGTTAAATTGGAAGCTCAGGATAATGACAGAGGAAATAGTCATGCCTTGGAGTTGGCCAGTGGAAGTTAATTACCACGAAGCCAAGGCGTTTTGCCTATGGATGGCTACGCAAACCGGCCAATCAGTTCGCCTGCCAACTGAGAACGAATGGTATAGTGTTTATGCCCATGCCGGATTGACAGATGAACATTTAAGCAGCGGTAAGCATGCCAATCTGCATTTGGATCACTATGCATCGGCATGCCCAGTCGACGCTTTTGCCCATGGCGACCTGTATGATGTGGTGGGTAATGTATGGCAATGGACAGAAACGCCGATATACCCCTACGATGGATTTAAGGTGCACCCGCTGTATGACGATTTCACCACACCGACGTTTGATGGTCGTCATAACCTTATTAAAGGCGGCTCTTGGATTTCAACCGGCAACGAAGCGCTAAAAAGTGCACGCTATGCATTCAGGCGCCATTTCTTTCAACACGTAGGATTCCGCTACATTGTGACCGATACCCCAATTGAAAATAACGCTTCCCATTATGAATCCGATAAACAACTCTCTGAGTACGCCGAGTTTCACTACGGCGACAGCTATTTCGGTGTACCCAACTTTCCTAAGGCGCTCAGTGATTTCGCTCAAAGCCAGATGCAAGGCAAACCTAGTAAAACCGCGCTGGATTTAGGTTGTGCGACCGGACGGGCTAGCTTTGAATTGGCTCAGCATTTTGATCATGTCACCGGTATCGATTTTTCAGCTAGGTTTATAGGCTTAGCGCTTAAATTAGCGCAGCAAGGTATATTGCGCTATACCATGGTGAACGAGGGCGATCTAGTAGGCTATCAAGAACGTAGCTTGCGCGAGCTGAAGTTGGATGAGGTGGCGCATAAGGTGGATTTTTGGCAAGGCGATGCTTGCAACCTCAAACCGCAATTCACTGGCTACGATTTTGTCTTAGCCGCCAACTTAATTGATCGCCTTTACAGCCCACGTCAATTTCTCGCTGATATCCACCAACGTTTAAATATCGGTGGCGTATTGATGATTACTTCGCCCTATACGTGGTTGGAAGAGCACACGCCGAAAGAGGAGTGGTTGGGTGGCTTTAAACAAGACGGTGAAAACGTGACGACATTGGATGGCCTTAAAGCGGTGCTTGGGCATCACTTTAAACTCATGCAAGAGCCTACTAAGATTCCTTTTGTTATCCGTGAAACGCGTCACAAGTTCCAACATAGCTTGAGTGAAGTGACGCTTTGGGAGCGCGTGCTTTGATCCAT
>CAMDXI010000013.1 GCA_945878695.1 Methylotenera oryzisoli
GGTCACCGACCGCTCCTACAAAAACAGATGTAAGAGTCACCGACCGCTACTTCGTGAAACATGATTTGGTTGGAGCGGTCGGTGACCGCGAAAAATGGTTTCATTAATAAGCACTCAAGCTGGCGTTGAGCTGATCGGCATCGTAATCGCTGGTGATGACCGCACGGCCTATGCCTTGCTGCAAGACCAAACGGATTTTGCCGTTTTCCACTTTTTTGTCCAAACCCATTAAGTCTAGGTATTTGGCGGCACCCAATTTAGGTGGATCTAAAGGTAAGTTAGCCGCCAACAAACTGTTTTTAATGCGGGTAACCTCGTCAGCACTTAGCCAAGCCATGCGCTGCGATAAATCGGCGGCCATCATGGTGCCTGCAGCCACCGCCTCACCGTGCAACCAAACGCCATAACCCATGGCATTTTCTATGGCATGGCCAAAAGTGTGGCCTAAATTAAGCAGGGCGCGTTCGCCTTGCTCGTGCTCGTCTTTGGCCACCACGTCCGCCTTGTTTTGGCAGGAGCGGTAAATGGCTTCGCTTAACACGGCTTCATCCAACTGCATGAGTTTAGCCATGTGGCGCTCTAACCAAGCAAAAAATTGCGCGTCGCGGATTAAGCCGTATTTAATCACTTCGGCCACACCGGCAGAAAACTCACGCGGCGGCAAAGTTTGCAAGGTGTCGATGTCGGCCAACACCACTTGCGGCTGGTAAAACGCGCCTATCATGTTTTTGCCCAGCGGGTGATTGATGCCGGTTTTACCGCCCACCGACGAATCCACTTGCGATAACAAGGTGGTGGGGATTTGAATAAAAGGCACACCGCGCAAATAGGTCGCGGCAGCGTAACCGGTTAAATCGCCTATGACCCCACCGCCTAGCGCAATTAAAGTGGTGCTGCGCTCGCAACGGTTTTGCAATAAAGCATCGTAAATGCGGTTAAGCGTGTCACTGTTTTTATAGGCCTCGCCATCGGGCAAAATAATGGGGATGACTTGCACGCCGGCGGCTTGCAAGGTGTCGCTTAATTGTGCCAAATACAAAGGGGCGACCGTGGTGTTGGTGACGATCGCCACGTGCTTGCGCTTTAAATGCGGCAAAATCAGACTGGCATCGGCAAGCAAGCCACGGCCTATGTGTATCGGGTAACTGCGCTTAGCCAGCGCGACATTCAGTGTTTGCATGTGGAATCGCTTAAGTTTTATTCGGGGGCGTTGCTTTAATTAATTGTTCAATTTGCTGGCAAATATCCAATGCCGATTGCACGCCGGTATCCACTATGAAATCGGCCATTTCGGTGTAAATGGGGTGGCGAACCTGATGCAATTGCTCTATTTTATTTTTGATGTTGCCGCCTTGCAACAGCGGCCTGGTTTTATCGTTACGGGTGCGGTGCCAAAGGTCATGAACGTTAGCACGCAAATAAATAACGGTGCCGTGTTTTTTTAGCAGCTCGCGATTTTCCGGCGCCAACACCGCGCCGCCGCCGGTGGCCATCACGATGTTGTTCAATTCGCACAAGCTTTGTATGGCTGCTGTTTCGCGTTTACGAAAACCCGCTTCGCCTTCCAGCTCAAATATCAAGGGTATTTTTACGCCGGTTTTACGCTCCACTTCGTGATCGGAATCGTGAAAATCCATGCCTAATTGCTTAGCAATCAAGCGGCCTATGGTGGTTTTACCCGCACCCATCAAGCCTACAAAGAAAATGTTTTTCAAATCCGCCACCTAAGTCTATTGCACTAAAAAATGCCTAAGGCCAAACCAATCGGCATTTTATGACAATCTGCGCACGCTGTCAGATTTTCTAGTGCATCATGAAATCCAAGTCTTCACCACAGAGACACGGAGGCACAGAGAAAACCTAACCCTATTTTGACCCCATAGACCCAGTAATGGTGGGTTGGGATTTCACTCAGAATAAGGCGATGCAATCACCTATATTATGTGGGGAAGCCATAGGCTGGCTTGTTCCTATAAGCACGAGCCAGCTTAAAGGATGACCTACAAGATTTTGATCTACTCTGTGTCTCCGTGCCTCTGTGGTGAGATTTTTTAAACAACTATCGTAAGGTCAGGCTGTCATCCATGATTTTTGGCGTAACGAATATGAGTAATTCGGTTCTGTCGTTTTGCGTGGTTTTGCGTTGAAACAAGCGGCCCATCACTGGCAAATCGCCAAAGAACGGCACTTTGGATACATCGTTGCGTTGGGTTTGTTCGTATATGCCGCCCAAAACGGCGGTTTCACCGTTACCCACCAGCACTTGCGTGCTGATGTTTTGCGTTTTGATTGATGGCACGCCGGCATACACTTCACCCACGCTGTCCTTGGTCACGTCCAGCTCCATGATGATTTTATTGTCTGGGGTAATTTGCGGGGTGACTTCCAAGCTCAACACCGCTGACTTGAATGAGATGGTGGCAGCGCCACTGCTGCTCGCTTCGGCATAGGGAATTTCGGTGCCCGAGGCAATTTTAGCTTTGTGTTGATTGGCGGTGGTCACGCGCGGGCTGGACACCACCTTGCCGCGGCCGTCCGATTCCATGGCCGTCAACTCAAGATTCAACAACAAACCGGCTGGCAACCTAAACAAGCTAAAAGCAAAGCTGCCGCTAGCGCCGGTTACGCCCAAGTTGGATTGCAAACCATCGGTGCCGCCGGATGCGGCTGTCACACCGGTTGTTGTGCTCACACCTATGCCCCCAGTTTGACCCACATTGCCACCAATAGAGTAGCGATTGTTGCCACTGCTGTCGGTTTTGTTCACGCCAAACCGTGCCCCCAAGGCTTTGCTGTATCTGTCATCAGCGATCACCAAGCGCGATTCGATCATCACTTGCTTGACCGGCACATCGGCTTTATCAATAATGGCTTGCACTTGCGCCAGCGATTTTGCCGTGTCTTGCACAAAGACATTATTGGTACGGATGTCGGGCACCGCTGAGCCACGTTTAGACAGGATTTTTTGTTTGCTGTCGGTGATGATTTTGACCAAGTCCACCGCTTTCATGTAGCGCAGGGTATAGACTTCCGTGCGCATCAATTCCAAATCTTCTATTTGTTGGCTGGCTTCTAGCGCTTGTTTTTCTTTATTCGCCACTTCTAAGCCAGCGCCTTCTGCCACGGCCACGCGGTCTTCAATTTTTTCCTTACGCGCCGCCACGATTAACACGTCCACGTCTTCTTTGTTTTTGGCCGTAGGGCCCAACACTTGAAAATCGATGTTCACTTCGTCCAGTGAAAAGGGGATGTATTGGTTCGCTTCCGCCTCGACTTGAAAGGCCATGTCGTCTTCGCTTAGATCGGCAGGGAGGCTGACTTTTTTGCTGATAACGGTGGCACTGGGTAGGGCCAGCGCCACGCGTTTTTGCCGGCTGCCCATGAGCTTCCAGGCCACGCTGATCGCCTCGGCGACTTTATCTAAATCCGCTACGTTGCCATCGGTCATGGCTAGGTTGGCTATGGGCGAAATAACGTAGGCATCGAGTTGGTATTGGCCATTCGCATCGCGCGATAGCTCGACCATTTTAATGGAAGCCGAAGTGATATCTACACCGATTAATGTGGGACTTTTTTCTTTAAAAAAGCTGAATTTCAAACAGAAATTCCTTTAATGTTGTTGTTGTTTTTTATGAACTCTAACAACATGCATCAGCACTGTAAAGCCATTTCAAGGTCGGTCACTTTTGCAGTATCAATAGTATCAATTTTCTTGGAATACGCTTTTGATTTTTCGCATTTTTAAAATCTTCAGCGCAAATACCGCAGATGCATTAAGGGGCATTAAATTTAACCCTCTACCACAGATACCGCAAGGGCATTCCCGTCATTTCTAAGCCTCCAACTACTCGGCTTGAAATTCATGAAGTCACGGAGGCACAGAGAAATCCCAAATACAATATAAGCCGCAAATCCATAGCAATTTTGTAGTTGGTAGCCATACCTAAAAGGACAATTATGCTTACTAAGGTCCTGCAAGATTTTGATATTCTCTGTGTCTCTGTGGTAGGTTTTGTTTTGAATTCATGCCCCTGCAATGAAATGCCATTTATAATGGCGTAACATTTTTCATACATCACTTAAGCGAAAACATGACTCCTACAAAATGGTGGCACTACCTTATTTTGGCAGCCGTGGTAGCCGGCTTGTCGGTTACGGCGCTGATCGCCATTGCCGCAGCCTTAATTTACCCGGCCTTACCTGATCTGGACGCGCTGACCGATTACCAACCCAAACTGCCCTTGCGGGTTTACACCGACGACGGTGCCTTGATTGCTGAGTTTGGCGAAGAGCGACGCGCTTACGTCAAAATTGAAAATGTGCCAAAAAACATGAAAGACGCGGTCTTGGCCATTGAAGACCGTCGCTTTTACCAACACGGCGGCATCGACGCCAAAGGCGTATTGCGCGCCATTAAAAATAACGTCACCGGTCGTGCCCACGAAGGCGCCAGCACCATCACCATGCAAGTGGCGAAAAACTTTTTCACCTCGCCCAACGGCAGACGCAACATCGTCACCAAAGTCAACGAAGCCTTATTGGCAGTGAAAATTGAGCACAATTTATCCAAAGACCAAATTCTTGAGCTCTACATCAACCAAATCTATTTAGGCCAGCGTTCCTACGGTTTTGCCGCCGCCTCACAAATGTATTACGGCAAGCCACTGAACAAATTGAATTTAGCCGAAGCGGCCCTGTTGGCGGGTCTACCTAAAGCGCCGTCTAACTACAACCCGTTTATTAACCCTAAGCGTGCTATCAAGCGCCAACAAGAAGTGTTACGCGACATGCAACGCTTTGGTTTTATCAGTGAAAAAGTCTATAAAAATGCGTTAAAACAACCTTTGCGTTTTAAAACCTCCAAACAATCCCGCGACGTGTCGGCTGAATACGTCGCTGAAATTGTGCGCGAACAACTGTATGCGCAATACCAAGACGACATTTATTCCAGCGGCATCAAGGTCTACACCACCATACGTAAAGCCAGCCAAGAAGCGGCCAATGCCGCCGTGCGTGAAGGTGTCATGGATTACGACCTACGCCACGGCTACCGCGGCCCAGAAAAAACCTTGGATTTGCCCGCACTCTTGGCCGAGGATGAAAATGCCATGGCCTCCGCTTTGGACGACCTCGATACGGTGAACGGTTTTGAGCCGGCCTTGATCACGGCCGTCTCAGCTAAAAACGTGCAAGTGCAAAGTAAAAGTGGCGAAGTCCTCATTATTAGCGGCAGCGGCTTGGCTTTTGTTGAAAAAATGCTGCACGACAAAGACCCAGCCAAGCGTCGGCTAAAACCCGGTGCCGTGGTGCGCATCGTTAAACAAGGGGAAGGTTGGCGCATCGCCCAATTGCCACAAGTAGAGGCGGCGCTGGTCGCCTTGGACCCAGAAAATGGTGCCATCCGTGCTTTGGTCGGCGGCTTTGACTTTAACCAAAATAAATACAACCACGTTACCCAGGCCAGCCGTCAACCTGGCTCTAGCTTTAAGCCGTTTATTTATTCGGCTGCACTGGAAAAAGGCTACACGCCGGCCACGGTGATGGAAGATGCCCCCTTAAACTTTGCTGCTAACGAAACCGGCAACAAAGCCTGGTCACCACAAAATTACGAAAACACCTTTGAGGGGGCGATGAGCTTAAGAAAAGCCTTGGCGCATTCGGTGAACACGGTGGCCATCCGTTTATTGCACGAAATTGGTCCGAGGTACGCACAAAACTACATCACCCGTTTTGGCTTTGCCGCGGACGATCACCCACCTTATTTGACCATGGCTTTGGGTGCTGGCTCCACCACGCCCATGCAAATGGCCGGCGCTTACGCGGTGTTTGCCAACGGCGGTTACCGGGTGAAACCCAATCTGATCACCAAAATTGTTGACCATAACGGCAAGGTGCTGGTCAGCAATAAATTCACCCAAGCGGGCAACGGCGCACCGCGGGTGATCGACGCGCGCAATGCCTTCATCATGAATTCGATGCTGCAAAGCGTGATTGAAAACGGCACGGCCATGCGCGCATTAAACTTAGGCCGCAGCGACCTGGCCGGCAAAACCGGCACCACCAATGAGCACATCGATGCATGGTTTGCTGGCTACAGCCCAAGGCAAGTGGCGGTGGCCTGGATAGGCTTCGACAAACCGCGGCCCATGGGCTCGGGTGAAACCGGCGCAGGTGCGGCTTTGCCCATGTGGATAAAATACATGGCCGGCGCCTTGCGTGGCGTGCCGGAAGAAGCGATGTGGATGCCAGATGGGGTCGATGCGGTGAGTGTGCATGCCGACAACGCCGATCGAGTTGAGTATTTCTATCATGAAAACTTGCCTAACGCGCCTACGACTAGCCCAGCTGCGACCAGCGCTCCGGTGGCTGAGCCCAACGCCCTCAATCAAGCCCAGCAAGTGCTGCAGCCTGCTGCCCATTAAGCTTATGCGTACCCATTATGGCCAAAGAAAATTTACAGCAACTGCGGCAAGTCATTGCCCAACAAGCGGCCAGAATGATGGCCGAAGAGGGCATCTCCGATTTCGCCTACGCGAAGAAAAAAGCCGGCCGCCAATTTAATGCCATAGACAATTTGTCCTTGCCTTCCAATGCCGAAATAGAGGAAGAATTAAGGCGGTATAACCAGCTTTTTTTAAGTGAAGAACAACCGGAAAATTTGCTGATCTTGCGCAAAAATGCGCTGTTCACCATGCAATTATTAGAAAAATTCAACCCGCATCTGACCGGCCCAGTGTTGGATGGCACCGCCGGTTTAGGGTCGGCAACGCACATTCATTTATTTGCCGATAGCCTAAAAGAAGTGGAGATGTTTTTGCTCAACCAAGGCATCCCATTTGAAACCAATGAAAAATCCTATCGGGTGAGTAACGAAGGCAAGCGCGATAAAAAAGCCGGGCCTAGAAAAAAAGTGCCGGTCTTTTCATTGGAAACCGAAGCCGGTGAAATCAAGCTCAGCGTGTTTGAGGTGGATGAAATTCGCGTGGCCACCCGCCGTGCCGCCGACGGCAGCAACGCCGAGCGGGCCACCATCAGTGAAGTGATGGCTTTAGTTTAAGGATTTGATACTTAAGGCCTTAAAGTTAAATTACCGATTACTTGGCGCTTAACCAACGCGCTGCATCCAGCGCATAGTAGGTCAAAATGCCATCGGCCCCCGCCCGTTTAAAAGCCAATAGGCTTTCCATGACGCAGGCTTGCTCATCCAACCAACCGTTTTGTGCCGCCGCTTTAAGCATGGCGTATTCGCCACTGACTTGGTAGGCAAAGGTGGGCACGCCAAATTCGTCTTTTACCCGTCGCACGATGTCCAAATAGGGCATGCCGGGTTTGACCATGACCATGTCGGCACCCTCGGAAATGTCCAGCGCCACTTCTTGCATGGCTTCGTCGCTGTTGGCCGGATCCATTTGGTAGGTGTATTTATTGCCAGCGCCCAAGTTAGCTGCCGAGCCCACCGCGTCGCGGAATGGACCGTAGAACGCGGAAGCGTATTTGGCCGAATAAGCCAGAATTTTGGTGTGGATGTGCGCGCTGCTTTCTAAGGCTTCGCGAATTTGGCCGACGCGGCCGTCCATCATGTCGCTAGGTGCAACAATGTCGGCGCCGGCATCGGCATGCGACAAGGCTTGCTTGACCAAGACCTCTATGGTCTCGTCGTTTAACACGTAGCCGGCTTGATCAATCAAACCGTCTTGGCCGTGCGTGGTGAACGGGTCCAATGCCACATCGGTGATCACGCCTAGCATCGGGTAAGCCGCTTTCAGTGCACGCACGGCGCGTTGTGCTAAGCCTTCTGGGTTATAGGCTTCCGCTGCGTCCAAGCTCTTAAACGCACTTTCAACCACTGGGAATAAAGCCATGGCCGGTATGCCCAATTGCACGCATTCTGCCGCGGTTTTAAGCAGTAAATCGATGCTTAAGCGTTGCACGCCAGGCATGGAGGCCACTGCCTCGCTGCGATTATTGCCGTCTAAAACAAACACCGGGTAGATTAAATCGTCTGCCGTTAATGTGTTTTCTCGCATCATGCGACGAGAAAAATCGTCTTTGCGCATACGGCGTGGTCGAGAATAAGGGTAACTCATGATCGTTCCTTTTTATATTCGGCAAAAATGGCTAGGTATAAAACCTTCACCACAGAGACACAGAGGCTCAGAGAAAACCTAAACACAAAGAAAAACTAAAAAAACAAGCACCATTATTATCAAAAGCTTTTGATCTTCTCCGTGCCTCTGTGTCTCTGTGGTGAGAAGTTTTTTATGTTTAATCTAGCTTCGTGCTTAGCCAAGCTCAGCACGAACGGGGTCAAAATGCTTAGGCAAACACCCTGGCTAATTCCGCGCCCGGATCATCTTGACGCATAAAGGCCTCGCCCACCAAGAAACCTTGCACCTGGTTATCCATCATGAGCTTCACGTCTTCCGGCGTAAAGATGCCGGATTCCGTCACCACAAAGCGGTCTTCAGGCATGATTTTTAACAGGTCTAAAGTGGTTTGCAAGCTGACTTCAAAGGTTCGTAAGTTGCGATTATTAATGCCGATTAAGGGCGTGTCCAATTGCAGGGCCAAAGCCAATTCATCGGCATCGTGCACTTCCACCAGTACGGCCATGCCCAACTCGTTGGCCAAGGCTTCTAATTTTTGCATTTGCGCTAACTCTAAGGCCGCCACAATCAGCAAAATGCAATCGGCACCCATGGCTCGCGCTTCAAACACTTGGTATTCATCAATGATGAAATCCTTGCGCAACACCGGTAGTTTGCAGGCGGCCCGCGCTTGTTTTAAGTAAGCGGCCGAGCCCTGAAAGTATTGCTCGTCGGTCAACACCGATAAACAAGCGGCGCCGGCTTTTTCGTAACTTTTAGCGATTTCGGCCGGTTTAAAATCTTCACGTATCACGCCCTTAGACGGGCTGGCTTTTTTAATCTCGGCTATCACTGCCGCTTTATTCGCCATGATTTTTTTGTGTATGCTGCCGACAAAGTCGCGCGGCTCGCCTTGCGCTTCTGCTTGGGCTTGCAATTGGTCTAAGCTCACGGCCAATTTGCTGGCGGCCACCTCGGTTTTTTTGGTGGCTAAAATTTTATTTAAAATATCGGACATGGTGGGTTCTATTTAATTAAGTTCTATGTAGTTTAAGTTAAGAGGCTAGCCGGCGGCATACTGTTGCAGTGCGTTTAACTTGGCTAAGGCCAAACCTTGGTCTATCACCTCGGCCGCCTTATTGATGCCGGCCGCCAAACTGTCGGCCAAGCCGGCCACGTAAATAGCCGCGCCCGCATTCAGTAATACGATGTCGCGCGCCGCGCCCAGCTCGCCGTTCAACACCGCCAATATCATGGCTTTGGATTGCTCGGCGTTGTCGATTTGTATGCTGGCAAGGGAGTGCAGCGGCAAACCAAATTGCGCCGGGTTAATGGTGTATGCACTGACTTGGCCATTTTTTAATTCGGCCACGTGGCTGTCGCCAGTAAAGGAAATTTCGTCCATGCCGTCAGCACCGCACACCACTAAGACGTGCTCGCTGCCTAATTGCTGTAACACTTGCGCTAATTTAACGGTCAAGGCTGGCGAAAACACGCCCATGATTTGGCGTTTAGCATTGGCCGGATTGGTCAGTGGCCCTAGCAAATTAAACAGTGTGCGCACACCCAATTCACGGCGTACCGGGGCCGCATGCTTCATGGCGCTATGGTGGTTAGGGGCAAACATAAAGCCGATGCCGATTTCTTCCACCGCATTGGCCACTTGCGCGGGCGTTAAATTCACATTAACGCCCAAGGCTTCCAAGACATCGGCACTGCCGCAACTAGACGACACCGAACGGCCACCGTGCTTGGCTACTTTTGCCCCGGCCGCCGCCGCCACTAAGGCGCTCACCGTCGACACATTAAAGGTTTGGATGCCGTCACCGCCGGTGCCGCAGGTGTCTATCAAATGCGGGCTCGCTAAGGTGGCTACCTTAGTCGACAATTCGCGCATGACGCTGGCTGCCGCGGCTATCTCGTCCACGCTTTCGCCTTTGATGCGCAGTGCCACTAACATCGCCGCCATTTGCGCGTGCGTCAATTCGCCCGACATCACTTGCCTCATCAAGGTCTGCATCTCGGCAAAGCTCAAGTCTTGGCCGTTGATGAGTTGATTTAGGGTCGGTGCAAATGCCATGCTTAGGCTTTCAGGAAGTTTTGTAAGAGCGCGTGACCGTGCTCAGTCAATATCGATTCCGGATGGAACTGCACGCCTTCCACGCTCAAGGTTTTGTGGCGCACGCCCATGATTTCACCGTCTTCGGTCCAGGCAGTGATCTCTAGGCAATCGGGCAAGCTGGCTTTTTCTATCACCAAGGAATGGTAACGGGTAGCGGTGTAAGGGTTAGGCAAACCGCTGAACACGCCGATATTGTGGTGGTAAATTAATGAGGTTTTGCCGTGCATCAATTGCTTGGCGTGCACGATTTTGCCGCCGAAGGCTTGGCCTATACTTTGGTGGCCTAAGCAAACGCCGAGCAATGGAATTTTGCCGGCAAATTCTTTGATTAAGGGCACGCTAATGCCGGCTTCATTGGGGGTGCAGGGGCCAGGTGAAACCACTATGTGGGTAGGCTTGAGCGCAGCCACTTTGGCTAAATCAATTTCATCGTTACGGTAAACCTGCACGTCTTGCCCCAACTCGCCTAAATACTGCACCAAGTTGTAGGTGAAGGAATCGTAATTATCTATCATCAATAGCATGATCGCATGCCCTTAAAAAAACCTTCACCACAGAGACACGGAGAAACAGAGAAAATCATAACTTCATCCTTTTTAAACCATTTTTCAACACTGGAACATTAAAGTTAATAAGGAGACCCGTGTCTAATTTAGCCAGTTTCATATAAGTGAGTAATTGCGCCTCATGAACAGGTAACAATCTGTCCACGCTTTTAAGTTCCAAAATTAAGCACCCATCAACCAACAGGTCGATGCGATAGTTTATGTCTAAGTGTAAGCCTTTATAGTTTACCGGCACTTCTACTTGACGTTTAAAAGCTATTCTTTTTTCTGCTAATTCAAAGCACAAACATTCTTCGTAGGCTGATTCTAATAGTCCTGCGCCTAAATGTTTATGTACCTCAATTGCCGCTCCAATCACCACTTGAGTTAAGGCATTTCTCTGTGCCTCCGTGTCTCTGTGGTGAGGGTTGGACATTCAATTATCCAGCCCTGCTTGCACTAACTCGGCCGCACGCAACACCGCTTTGGCTTTGTTTTGCGTTTCTTCCCATTCGCTTTGTGGCACGGAGTCGGCCACGATGCCCGCCCCTGCTTGCACGTAGAGCATGTTGTTTTTAATCACACCGGTGCGTATGGCAATCGCCACGTCCATGTCGCCGTTAAAGCCTAGGTAACCAACCGCGCCCGCGTAAATACCGCGCTTGCTCGGTTCCAACTCGTCTATGATTTCCATGGCGCGCACTTTAGGCGCGCCACTGACTGTGCCGGCTGGGAAGGTCGCTTTAATAACGTCTATGGCATCCATGCCGTCTTTCAGTTTGCCTTCCACGTTGCTGACGATGTGCATGACGTGCGAATAGCGCTCTATCATCATGTTGTCGGTGACTTTGACGCTGCCGGTTTGTGCCACACGACCCACGTCATTGCGGCCTAAATCCATTAATTGCACGTGCTCGGCACGCTCTTTTGGATCGGCCAATAACTCCTCGGCCAAGGCCAAATCTTGTTCGCGGTTTTTACCACGCGGCCGGGTGCCGGCAATCGGCCTAGCAGTGACCGTGCCGTTTTCCAAACGCACTAAAATCTCTGGGGACGCGCCCACCACATGGTGATCGCCCATGTCGTAATAAAACATATAAGGCGACGGGTTAAGGCTGCGCAATGCGCGGTATAAGGACAAAGGCGGCGCGGTGAATTTTTGCGCCATGCGCTGCGACAAGACTACTTGCATGATGTCGCCATCCAAGATGTATTGTTGGGCGCGTTTGACCGCGGCTTTAAAGTTGGCCTCACCAAATTCAGAGCTGGCCACCGATTTTTCTGACGGCAGCGCTTGCGGTATGGCCACGGTTTTGCGCAACATCACCAGCAACTCGCTGAGTCTGTCGTAGGCGTTTTGGTAGGCATTGGGCTCGGCAGGATCGGCATAGACGATGAAATACAGTTTGCCACTTAAATTGTCCACCACGGCAATCTCGGTGGATAAGGTGAGCAACACGTCCGGCACATTAATCGCGTCGTCTTTTTGCACGCCGCCCAAACGCTTTTCTATGTAGCGTACGGTTTCGTAGCCAAAGTAACCGGCCAGGCCACCGGTAAAGCGCGGCAAACCGGCATAAGGCGGGGTTTTAAAACGCGCTTGGTAACGTTTAACAAAATCCAAGGGATTGGTGTTGCTTGTCGATTCCACCACGCGGTCGCCTTGCCACACTTGCACGTCCATGCCGTGGGCGACGATGCGGGTTTTTGCCGGCAAGCCTATGATGGAATAACGACCAAAGCGCTCGCCACCTTGCACCGATTCCAGCAAATACGAATAGGGTTGATTGGCCAATTTTAAATACAGCGACAACGGCGTGTCTAAATCGGCAAAGGTCTCTAAGACCAGAGGGATGCGGTTATAGCCTTGGGCGGCCAGCTCGTTAAATTGCGTTAAATTCAGAGTACTCAACATAAATTTCCTTACTATCAATGGGTGGGGTTGATTCGGCGCCCTGCGTGTCACGCAAGGCTAGCCTGGGGCTTTAAGCCCGCCACCATCGCCAACTGTGTCGTTTGTTTTGACCGATATTCATGTGAGTTTATAAAAAATAATTTAATGCAATAAAGTTAAGGCATCGCCTAACTGCGCGATGCTGGCATCGCTTTGCAACACCAGTCCGTGATTATAGCCATAAGGCACGGTAAATACATAACAACCGGCCGCACGCGCCGCCGTTACATCGCTGATGGAGTCGCCTACCATCAAGGCCTGTTCAGGCGCTAGCTGGAATTGCTCGCATACGTGCAGCAGCTGCGCCGGATCCGGTTTCTTTTTGCTTAAGCTGTCGCCCGACACCACCACAGAAAAATAGCTATCTAGCTGACTCGCTTGCAATAAAGGCAGCGTAAAACTGGCCGGTTTATTGGTCACGCAGGCCAAGCGGTAACCGGCTTTTTGCATGGCCTCTAAGCCCGCCACCACGCCCGGGTAAGGCTGACTGTGGCTCACGTTGTCCGCATAAAATTTAAGGAACAATGCCTGCGCTTCGGCTAAGGCTGCTGCATCCGGCACGTTCGCTGAGGAGCCCATTAAGCAGCGTTGAATCAGCATTTGTGCGCCTTCACCGATGTAGCCTTGTATCTGCAAGGGATCCAAAGTCGGCCGCTGCATGGCCTGCAACATTTGGTTGGCGGCAGCGGCAATTTCTGGCGCGGTGTGCAACAAAGTGCCATCTAGATCCAGCATGATGGCTTGCACGCTTATTTTTTGAGCCACGCTCGCCAACGCTGTATCTAGTTAAGCTTGTATCGATTAAACCGTGGCCAAGGCCGCGCGCATTTCGCCAACGATGCTGTTGTAACGATTTTTGTCGCTGTCTTTGCCTTGCGTGAATATGGCGCTGCCTGCCACAAAGGTATCGGCACCGGCTTTAGCAATTTCCGCGATGTTTTGCGCATTGACGCCGCCGTCCACTTCCAACCAAATTTGACGACCGGTTTTTTCGTAATAAGCGTCGATTTTGGCGCGCGCTAAACGCAATTTGTTTAAGGTTTCTGGAATGAATTTTTGACCACCAAAACCCGGGTTGACGCTCATTAACAAAATCATGTCGACTTTGTCCATCACGTGGTCTAAATAACTCAATGAAGTGGCTGGGTTAAACACCAAACCGGATTTACAGCCCAAGTCACGCACCATGGCCAAGCTACGGTCTATGTGCTCGGATGCTTCTGGGTGAAAGGTGATGATGTTGGCGCCGGCTTTGGCAAAGTCAGGGATAATGCGATCGACCGGTTTGACCATCAAATGCACATCAATGATGCCACCCACGCGGGCGGCGGTTTCGCGTATGGCTTCGCAAACCAATGGGCCTATGGTCAAGTTAGGCACGTAGTGATTGTCCATCACATCAAAATGCACTAAATCCGTACCGGAGCTGATGACGTCATCAATTTCTTGACCGAGTTTGGCAAAGTTTGCAGAAAGAATACTGGGGGCAATTCTAAAAGTTTTATCCATGACTAAAGTCCGTTTTCAAAAATGTGGGTTAAATTTACTGCATCAAAGGCATTATTTTAACCCTATTTCTGCCGTTTAAGATGATGCTTCTTGCTATACATAAGCCAATCTAGCAAAATTACACCTATGCAGTTATTTGTTATCGGCGTGAATCACACGACCGCCCCCATCCAAATCCGTGAAAATGTGGCGTTTAATAGCGAGCATTTGGCGGGCGCCCTGCGCGAACTGACGACGCACGATGCGGCCGAAGCCGCCATTTTATCCACCTGCAATCGCACCGAGCTGTATTGCAGCGCCGATAACCCAGAAAAACCTTTACGCTGGCTATCCCAGTACCACCAATTGGACCTGGCCCAACTGCAACCTTACATCTACACCTTACCCGACGATGCCGCCGTTAAACATGCGTTTCGCGTGGCCTCTGGCCTAGACAGCATGGTCTTGGGCGAAGCCCAAATATTAGGGCAGTTCAAGCAATCGGTAAAAATTGCCCAAGACGCCGGCACCTTAGGCAGCTTGCTGCATAAGCTGTTTCAACGCACCTTTGAAGTAGCCAAAGAAGTACGAACCGACACCGATTTAGGCGCCAGTTCTATTTCCATGGCCGCCGCCGCGGTGAAATTGGCGCAACGCATTTTTGGCGACATTCGCGAGCAAAAAGTCTTGTTCATAGGCGCGGGGGAAATGATAGAGCTGTGTGCCGAGCACTTTGCCACGCAAAAACCCAAGAGCATGACGGTGGCTAACCGCACGCTAGAACGCGGGGCTGCCTTGGCCGAAAAAATCGGTGGCCAGGCTATCTATCTGCACGATTTGCCGGACTGCTTTGCCGAATTTGATATTGTCATTACCAGTACCGCCAGCCAGTTGCCCATAGTCGGTTTGGGCATGGTGGAACGGGCCATTAAAGCACGTCGCCACCGGCCTGTTTTTATGGTGGATTTGGCTGTGCCGCGGGACATTGAAGCAGAAGTAGCGGACCTAGACGACGTGTTTTTATACACAGTGGACGACCTGGCGCAAGTGGTCAGCGACGGCATGATCAATCGCCAAGAAGCCGCGCAAGATGCCGAGTTAATTGTCACGGCCAGGGTAGCGCATTTCATGCAATGGCTGAAAAAACGCGATGCCGTGCCCACCATTAAAGCGCTGCGCGATCAAGCCGAACACACCCGTTTGGCCGAGCTGGAAAAAGCCATGAAATTAATGCAAAAAGGCGAGTCGCCAGAGAAGGTTTTAGAAGCCTTAAGCAATGCGCTTACCAATAAATTTTTGCACGCGCCCAGCCACGCACTCAACCAAACGCATGGCGAAGAACACGCTAAGCTAGACCAAGCCATCAAACAGCTCTACCAAATTAAGCCTTAAGAAAAGAAGCCCATTATGAAACCCAGCATGATTAAAAAACTCGCCACCTTGAGCGACCGCTTGGAAGAACTGAACCGCCTGATGAGTTCAGAAGGGGCGACCAACAACATGGATAATTACCGAAAAATTACCCAAGAGCACGCCGAAATCACCCCCATCGTCGAGCAATACCGCTTGTTCGAGCAAACCGAAGCCGACATGAACGAAGCGCAAAAAATGCTCAGCGATCCGGACATGAAAGAATTTGCGCTAGAAGAAATTGAAGCGGGCAAAGTCACTTTAGAAAAGATCGAAGCGGCCTTGCAAAAACTGCTTTTGCCTAAAGACCCGAACGACGACAAAAACCTCTTTTTAGAAATTCGCGCCGGTACCGGTGGCGACGAATCCGGCTTGTTTTGCGGCGACTTATACCGCATGTATTCGCGTTATGCCGAACGGCAAAAATGGAAAGTGGACATCATGTCGGCCAACGAATCCGAGGTCGGCGGCTACAAAGAAATCATCGTTAAAATAGAAGGCTACGGCGCTTACTCCAAACTGAAATTTGAATCCGGCGGTCACCGCGTGCAGCGCGTGCCGGACACCGAAACACAAGGCCGCATTCACACCTCAGCCTGCACGGTGGCGGTGTTACCGGAAGCCGATGAAGTGTCGGACGTGGTGATTAACCCGGCCGACATCCGCATCGACACCTACCGTGCCAGCGGCGCCGGCGGTCAACACATTAACAAGACCGATTCGGCGGTGCGCATTACCCATGCACCCACCGGCATCGTCGTGGAATGCCAAGAAGGCCGCAGCCAACATGCCAATAAAGCGCAAGCCATGCAGGTGTTGGCAGCCCGCATCAAAGCCAAGCAAGTGGACGAGCAACAAAGCAAAATCGCCTCGGAACGCAAAAGTTTAATCGGCTCCGGCGATCGCTCTGAGCGCATCCGCACCTACAACTACCCGCAAGGCCGCATCACCGATCACCGCATCAATTTAACCTTGTACAAAATCGATGCCATTACCGAAGGCGACATGGATGAATTAATCGGCGCCTTGTCGGCCGAGCACCAAGCCGACTTGCTGGCTAGCCTAGGTGAAGACAATTAAGTTTGAGCCACCCCTGCAGCAGCATTGAGCAAGCCTTACAAAGGGCGGCAGCCAAACTAAACAGCACGGATGGCGCCATGGAAGCGCGCTTGTTATTGCAGCAGGTATTGGGCGTGAACCGCGCTTGGCTCATTGCACACGCAAACGATGCCCTGCAGACCAATAGGGACGCGGAGTTTCAAGCACTCTTAACACGCCGTTTAGCCGGCGAACCGATCGCTTACCTGATACAACAACGCGAATTTTACGGTTTAAACCTGCGCGTCAGCCCCGCCACACTGATCCCCAGACCGGACAGCGAAACCTTGGTCGATGCCGCATTAGAAAAAATACCCCATCCCATTGCTAAACCTATCACGGTGCTGGATTTAGGCACGGGCAGTGGCGCCATTGCTTTGGCCATTGCGCACAATCGGCCGCAGGCCAGCGTGCTGGCGGTGGATGCCTCAGATGCCGCCTTAACGGTGGCCCAAGACAATGCCAGCCAGTTAACGCTTAGTAACGTGCAGTTTGCCTTAAGCGATTGGTACGCTAACTTAGCCGAGCAACGCTTTGATGTGATCGTCAGCAACCCGCCCTACATTGCGCAAAATGACCCGCACTTAAGCCAAGGTGACTTGCGTTTTGAACCCTTGAGCGCCCTAGCGGCGGGGTTAGACGGCTTAGACGACATCCGGCAAATTACAGAGCAGGGCTTAATCCATCTTAAACCGCAAGGCTGGCTCATGCTAGAACACGGCTACGATCAGGGCGCCGCGGTGAGGGAGTTAATGGCGCAAGCGGGTTTAGTAGAGATAGCAACAAGACAGGATCTGGGCGGCAACGACCGCGTCACGCTGGGCAAAAACCCACTGATAGTCAGTCAGCACTGGGCTTAACAAAACATGCGGCTAGGAGCCGAAATAATGGGAAGAAAAAAACTGTAGCAGCCATAGTATAATCACGCCATGTTAGAAAAGAACTCCGTAGGCATAGTTGCCGCTCAAACCGCTCATTTTGAGCAAGCCCTGACGCTAAAAAGCGGTGCGGTCTTGCCGCAATTTGATTTAGTTTATGAGACCTATGGCAAGCTTAACGCCGACCAATCCAATGCGGTGTTGATTTGCCACGCCCTATCTGGCACCCACCACGTGGCCGGCAAATACAGCGCGGACGACAAATACCCGGGCTGGTGGGATAACTTAATTGGCCCAGGCAAACCCTTAGACACCAATAATTTTTTTGTCATCGGCGTGAACAATTTAGGGGGCTGCCACGGCAGCACCGGGCCATCGTCTATCAATCCAGCCAATGGCCAACCTTGGGGTGCAGAATTTCCCGTGCTGACGGTGGAAGACTGGGTGGCCTCGCAAGCCATGTTGGCCGATTACTTAGGCATTAAACAGTTGGCCGCCGTCGTCGGTGGCAGCTTAGGCGGCATGCAAGCCTTGCAATGGACGCTGGCCTACCCCGAACGCGTTCGCCACGCATTGGTGATTGCTTCCGCACCGAATTTAACCGCGCAAAACATGGCGTTTAACGAAGTAGCGCGGCAAGCCATCATTACCGATCCGGAATTTCACGGTGGCGATTACTACGCACACGGCGTGGTGCCCAGACGCGGCCTGCGGATTGCCCGCATGTTGGGCCACATCACTTATTTAAGCGACGATGCCATGGGCGCCAAATTTGGCCGCAAATTGAAAGACGGCATTCGCTACAGCTTTGATGCCGAATTTGAAATGGAATCCTACTTGCGCTACCAAGGCGATAAATTTGCTGGCGAGTTTGATGCCAATACTTATTTACGCATGACCCGTGCCTTGGATTATTACGACCCGGCCTTAGCCTTTGATAACGACTTAAGTGCCGCCTTAAAAACCGTGCAAGCCAGCTTTTTAGTGGTGTCGTTCACCAGCGATTGGCGCTTTTCTCCAGCGCGCTCGCGTGAAATTGTCAAAGCCTTGCTCGATAACGAGCGCACCGTCAGCTACGCAGAAGTAACGGCCGCACACGGTCACGATGCTTTCTTAATGCCGGATGCGCACTACCACGCTATATTGCGCACATACTTAGACAAGGTGCGGGTGTAAGCATGAGCCAAACAGCACAAAATAATGTAAATATTACAAATTATGCCCTGCAATTTCGCCAAGATTTTGCCATCATCTCTAACTGGGTGGGCTTTGGTTCCAAGGTGCTGGACCTGGGTTGCGGCGACGGTGAATTGCTGCAATTCTTGCGCCTGAGCCTGGAAGTCAAAGGCTACGGCGTGGAAAAAGACGACGCCAATTGGTTGGCTTGCATGGAAAACGGCAGCAACGTCATCCAAATGGATTTGGAAGACGGCTTGTCTGGCTTTGAAGACCAGTCCTTTGACACAGTGATTTTGTCGCAAACCCTGCAAGCCATGCACAACACCGAAGAAATCGTCCAAGAAATGCTGCGCGTGGGCCGCGAAGTGATCGTCACTTTCCCTAATTTTGGTTATTGGCGTAACCGCTTACAAATCACCAATGGTCGCATGCCCGTGTCCAAAACCTTGCCTTACCAATGGTACGACACGCCCAATGTGCACTTGTGCACCATCAACGACTTCGATCAATTTTGTAAAAATCACAAAATTAGCATACTAGAACGCTGCGTCATCACCAACAGCCAAACCGTGCACTTCATGCCGAATTTATTGGGTAATTTGGCCATGTACCGCTTAAAAGCCGCTTAAGTGTTGTCTTCCACCTCTAAAACCAATTCGATTTGGTCGTCGCTGATCAGCCAAAAAATGCTGATTTGCATATTCACCGGCTTTAGCTCGGGCTTGCCTTTGTACATTTTGGTTAGCCTGCTGCCGGCTTGGCTGCGCAGCGAGGGTGTTAACTTGAAGGCCATAGGCTTGTTTGCCCTAATCAACTTGCCGTTCACTTGGAAATTTTTATGGGCACCGCTGTTTGACCGCTACATTCCTAAACTGGCAGGCTTTTCCATGGGCAGACGACGCGGCTGGTTATTACTCACGCAAATTGCACTGCTGCTGTCCATTCCCCTAATCGCGCTGTTTAACCCTAAGCTGGACATATGGGCCATCGCTTACTTGGCCACCGCCGTGGCTTTTTTTAGCGCCAGCCAAGACGTGGTGCTGGATGCCTACCGCCGTGAATTATTGATAGACAACGAATTGGGCTTGGGCAACGCCGTGCACGTCAATGCCTACAAAATTGCTGGCCTTGTGCCCGGCTCCTTGTCGCTCATCCTAGCCGATCACATGCCATGGAGCAGCGTGTTCACCATTACGGCGCTGTTTATGTTGCCGGGCATTTTAATGACGGTTTTTGTTAAAGAGCCTTTGTTAAAAGCCGGTGCACCGAAAACCTTGCGCGCCGCCGTGGTGGAACCGTTTAAAGAATTCATCGGCCGCAATGGCCTTCAATCGGCCCTGCTGATCTTGGCCTTTATATTCCTTTATAAATTAGGCGACAGCATGGCCACCGCCCTGGCCACGCCGTTTTATTTAGACATGGGTTTTAGCAAAACCGAGATTGGCTTAATTGCCAAAAATGCCGGCCTGTGGCCCAGCGTCATAGGCGGGTTATTGGGCGGGGTGTGGATGTTTAAATTGGGCATCAACCGCGCGCTATGGCTGTTTGGTGCCGTGCAAATGTTGGCTATTTTAGGCTTTGCCTGGTTGGCCACAGTGGGTCACAGCCTGCTGTGGTTAGGCGTGGTGATAGGGGTAGAGGCCTTCGGAGTTGGGTTGGGCACGGCGGCTTTTGTCGCTTACATCGCGCAAACCACCCACCCGCTTTACACGGCCACGCAATTTGCTTTATTCACTAGCCTTGCGGCCGTGCCTCGCACCTTCGCCAACGCCGCCACCGGCTACATGGTGGAAAACTTGGGCTGGTTTAAATTTTTTATTTGGTGCTTTGTGTTGGCCATCCCCGGCATGTTAATGTTATTCAAAATAGCCCCTTGGCATAGCGTGTCGGCCAAACCCATACACTGATTTATAGCAGCCCATGACCCTAAAAATTCACGAGATATTTCATTCCATACAAGGCGAATCGTCACGCATAGGCTTGCCTACGACTTTTGTGCGCCTGACCGGCTGCCCCATGCGCTGCGTTTATTGCGACACCGCTTATGCCTTTAGTGGCGGTAGCAACATGAGCCTAGCCGACATCATGCTAAAAGTGGCCGAGCTGGGCGCACCTTATGTGACGGTCACCGGCGGCGAACCCCTGGCACAAAAAGAATGCCACGGCTTGCTTACCGCCTTGTGCGATGCCGGCTACAGCGTGTCCTTAGAAACCGGTGGCGCCATGGACATCCGTGCGGTGGACCCTAGGGTGTCGGTCATTCTGGACATCAAAACACCGGGCTCAGGTGAATTAGCAAAAAACCTCTGGAGTAATTTGGCCTTGCTTAAAGCCAGCGACGAAGTCAAATTCGTGCTGTGCGACCGGGCCGATTACGATTGGGCAAAACAGCAACTGGCCGAGCATAAGCTAACCCAAACCTGCCCAGTGATATTCTCACCGGTTTATAGCCAAGTTCAGCCTAGCGATTTAGCCGCCTGGGTATTGGCCGACAAACTACCGGTGCGCATGCAGGTGCAATTGCATAAAATTCTTTGGGGCGAAAAGCCAGGCGTTTAACTTGCTTAAACAAAACTGATGTGGGTCAGTAAAACTAAAGACCTTAAAACAAAGACAGTGAAACTACGATGGTGAAAAAAAATACGCTTAAAAAAAATGCCGTGGTGTTGTTATCCGGTGGATTGGATTCGGCCACCTGCTTAGCCATTGCCAAAGCACAGGGCTTTGACTGCTATTGCCTAAGCTTGGATTACCACCAACGTCACATCGCCGAATTGCAGGCCGCCGATCGCATCGCTCAGACCATGGGCGCGGCGGCGCATAAAACCGCCAAACTGGATTTGTCTTTATTTGGTGGCTCGGCCCTGACCGACGATGCCATTGCCGTGCCAGAGCAGGAAACGGCCGGCATACCCATTACTTACGTGCCGGCACGCAACACCATCATGCTGTCTTTGGCCTTGGCATGGGCTGAAGTCTTGCAGGCACAAGATATATTCATAGGCGTCAACGCGCTGGATTATTCGGGTTACCCGGATTGCCGTGGCGAATACGTCAAGGCTTTCCAAGCCATGGCCAATTTGGCCACAAAAAGTGCGGTAGAAGGCCAAACCATTACCATCCATGCGCCGCTAATCGACATGAGCAAAGCGCAAATCGTGCAATTGGGCACCGAATTGGGCGTGGATTACGCCATGACGGTTTCTTGCTACCAAGCGGACCAGCACGGCGAAGCCTGTGGCTTATGCGATTCTTGTCGCTTACGCCGCGAGGGCTTTAAAGCGGCCGGTTTGACCGACCCGACACGCTACAAGAACAAGGCCGCCATTGACCTTGATGCCGATTTTGGCTAAATCATTAGGCTAAATACATAAAGCGCTTGTCAAGAGCACAATTTGTAGCGTAAAATCCGCGCCTTTCTGCGATAAATTTTTTCAACAAAGAGAACAAAGATTATGGTTATTATTCGTTTAGCTCGTGGTGGCGCGAAAAAAACTCCTTTCTACAACTTAGTCGTTGCTGACTCACGCAATCGTCGTGATGGCCGCTTTATTGAGCGTGTTGGATTCTACAATCCATCTGCTAAAGCCGGTGCTGAAGCGCTACGCGTAGATCAAGAGCGTGTTACACATTGGCAAAGCCAAGGTGCGCAACTGTCAGAAACAGTCGCACGTTTGGTTAAGTTTCATGCTAAAGGCCCTGAGCACGCTATTGCTGCTAAAGCAAAAGACGCGGCTAAAGCGGATGCAGCTAAAGCTAAAATTGCCGCGGCACAAGCTGCTAAAGCTAAAGCCGCCGCTGATGAAGCTAAAGCTGAGTTAGAAGCGCAAGCTGCTGAGAAAGCCGCTGCGGCAGAAGCCGAAGTGGCTGCTGAGCCAGTTGAAGCGGCTCCTGCTGAAGCTGAGGCAGAAGTGGCTGAAGCGCCAGCTGCCGACGCAGCTGAAACGCCTGCTGAAGAAGCTTAATTTCTTAAGCTTGAGCGATGATGCCATCGCACGAGCTTTAGAGGTAAGACATCTTGGCCAATACTAATATGGTAGTCATGGGGCGCATTGTTGCGCCTTATGGCGTTTTTGGTTGGCTAAAAGTGGTGCCGGATACGGAAGCCTTTGACGGCTTGTTTGATTACGACACTTGGTGGCTAGGCAAAGGTAACGATTGGCGTGAATTATTGGTTGAGACAGCCAAGGTACACAACGATGTATTGGTAGTAAAACTAAAAGGCATAGACGACAGAGACGCGGCCATGGCTTGCAAAGGCAAGCAAATAGCGGTACCTAGGTCACAATTGCCAGAACCCGAAGACGATGCCTACTACTGGTCTGATTTAATCGGCTTACGTGTTAAAAATAAGCAAGCGGTGGATTTTGGTTGCATCGTGGATGTGTTTGAAACCGGCGCTAATGACGTGATTGTTCTGCAAGCTGAGGCAACCGGGCCGGAAGGCGAACAAGCCAAAAGCAAACCCCAAGAGCGTTTGTTACCGTTTGTAGCTGACGTGGTACTGGAAGTGGATTTACCCAATAAAACCATGCTGGTGGATTGGGATGCCGATTTTTAATCATGGCATTTAAGTTTGATGTAGTGACGCTGTTTCCTGAAATGTTTGATGCCATCACAAAATTTGGCATCAGCAGCCGGGCCTTACAGCAAAAAATATACGCTCTGCAGTTTTGGAATCCGCGTGATTACACCACGGATAACCATAAAACTGTTGATGACAGGCCTTACGGTGGCGGCCCTGGCATGGTAATGCTGATTGAGCCACTGGAAAAAGCCTTAATGGCGGCCAAAGCCGAACAAGCGGCGGCCAACATAGAAAGTTGGGTTATCCACCTTTCACCGGCAGGCCAGCCTTTAACGCATGAAAAAGTCATGGCCTTAAGTAAAAAAGCCGGCTTGATTTTATTGGCCAGCCGTTATGAAGGTGTGGACCAGCGCTTAATAGATGCGCACGTGGATGAAGAGTTGTCGATAGGCGATTACGTGTTAAGTGGCGGCGAGTTGCCTGCCATGGCCTTAATCGATAGCATCGTTAGGCAGTTACCTGGCAGTTTGGGTGACGGGGATTCGGCGATTGAAGATTCCTTTGTGGATGGCTTGTTGGATTGCCCGCATTACACGAGGCCGGAAGCCTACCAAGGCATGCAGGTTCCTGAGGTTTTACTATCGGGTAACCATGCGAAGATTAAACAATGGCGTTTGAAAATGTCATTGCAAAGAACTCGGGATCAACGTCCCGATTTATTGGCCGCAAGGCCGTTGACGAAAGAGGAAACACGGCTGCTAGAGCAAGACTAACTAGCAGGAACACGTTTCTTCATAATTAAAAGGAACCCGCAAGGGATAAGTAAAATGGCAGATATTATTAAAATGTTAGAAGAGGAAGAGATTGCCCGTTTAGGCAAAACCGTTCCTGATTTCGCACCAGGTGACACCGTAGTGATCGGTGTAAACGTGGTCGAGGGTACACGTAAACGTGTGCAATCTTACGAAGGCGTGGTGATTGCTAAACGCAACCGCGGTTTAAATTCATCCTTCATCGTACGTAAAATTTCTTCAGGTGAAGGCGTGGAACGTACATTCCAAACTTACTCACCATTGATCGCTAGCATTGAAGTTAAACGCCGCGGTGATGTTCGTCGCGCGAAACTGTATTACCTACGTGAGCGTTCAGGTAAATCAGCACGTATTAAAGAGAAATTGTTCTCACGTGAAAAAGAAGTGATGGCGCCAGCAGCAGACGCGTAAATTTAGCGTTGCTAGCCCAACCCCAACCGTCTTAGGACTCTTGGGGTTTTTTTACGTTTGCATATTCGGCCCATTCGTTTAACATAACACGATGACCTCCCGCGCTACGGCAACCATCAACACGGCGTTTGGCGCCATCGCCATCCACCAACAAGCAGGCCTGCTTAAGATCGATTTGTTGGGCAATCAGATTAGCGAGCAGACTGTTAGCCAAGATGCTGTTGCTCAACATCCAGTTGTTCAAAATCAGTCGTTCAAGCAAATGACCCAAGAAATTCTCGCCTATCTGCAACAGCCGCATCAAGCGTTTAGCCTACCCGCCCAATTAGCCGGCAGCGCTTTTCAACATAAAGTCTGGCTAGCCATATTAGCCATCCCCTTAGGCCAAACCCGAACTTACAGTGAGCTGGCTGCGCAGTTGCAGTCTGGGCCAAGAGCGGTAGCCAATGCCTGCGGTGCTAACCGTTTACCCTTGCTGATTCCTTGCCACCGTGTGCTCGCTAAAAATGGTCTAGGCGGCTTTATGCGGGGGGATAAAAATGGCTTGAGCATCAAACGCTGGCTCTTGGCTCACGAAGGCGTACATGGCTACTGACATAGCAAAACAAGACAGTGAGCAATCACCAACTTCAGCCGATAGCTTAGAGCTGGACAGCTTTATAGACCACTTGTGGCTGGAAGACGGTTTGGCAAAAAACACCTTAAGCAGCTACCGTTTGGATTTAAGCGCCTATGCCGCTTACTTAAAGCAGCAAAATAAAAGCCTATTAAGCGCCGAGCAAGCCGACATTCAGCATTACCTAGCAGTGAAATTTCCTTTGAGCAAACCGCGCAGCATCAGCCGATTAATTGCCAGCCTGCGGCGGTTTTATCGCTACCAACTTAGAGAAAATAAAATTAGCCTGGACCCTAGCCTACAAATCCAATCGCCCAAGCTGCCGCGCAGTTTACCCAAGAGCTTAAACGAAGACGAAGTGTTGGCCTTGCTTAACGCCCCTAACTTGAATGAGTCGGTTGGCCTACGCGATAAAGCCATGCTGGAGTTGCTGTATGCCTGCGGTTTACGGGTGTCGGAGTTAGTAGGCGTGAAAGTGACAGAAGTCAGCCTTAGCGATGGCGTGGTCAGAATAACCGGCAAAGGCAGCAAAACACGCTTGGTGCCCATGGGTGAAGAAGCGGTCAATTGGCTAAATCGCTACCTGTCAGAGGGCAGGCCGGTCATATTGCATAAGCGCTTATGCGATGCCCTATTTGTCACCAACCGCGGCGATGCCATGACCCGCCAAGCTTTTTGGTATTTAATCAAACGCTATGCCTTAATGGCCGGTATTCAAAAACCCATGTCGCCACACGTATTGCGCCATGCTTTTGCCACGCATTTGTTAAACCATGGCGCTGACTTAAGGGTGGTGCAAATGCTGCTCGGTCATGCGGACATTTCCACTACGCAAATATACACGCACGTGGCACGCGAACGCTTAAAACAACTGCACAGTGCGCATCACCCTAGAGGCTAATTAGCTGCGCTCTATCACCACACCCAAGGCTTTCACCCCAGGCAATATGCCGGGCTTGGCCACTTTGACTTTAACTCGCTTAGCGCCAAATTCTTTTAGAATTAACTGACAAACGTGTTCCGCCAAGGCCTCAACCAATTGGAATTGACTGGTTTGCAAACTGTCATTTAGGCGCCCAATCACCGCACCGTAGTCTATGGTGTCGGCAATGGCATCGCTTTTTCCGGCGGCCGCCAAATCATAATCCATGCTGATATCCAACACGATGGTTTGCGGCAAGACGCGCTCCCATGCTGGCACACCAAGCTTAACTTTAAGTTTTACTTGCTCTAAAAAAATACTGTCCATGGATGGCCTGCCTAAAAAAATACACCGACTGATTTGCCGTGGTATTAGAATGCGATTAATACTATTTTAGTGCATCACATCAAGGTTGAGCAAAATGAATGAATTAGGTTTTATACCCGTCACATTGATCCCCACGGTTTGGATAGTTAGCGCCTACCTGCTGGGTTCCATCGCATTTGGCATCGTGGTCAGCCGCTTATTTGGCTTACCCGACCCACGTACGGTAGGCTCAGGCAACCCTGGTGCGACCAATGTATTGCGCAGTGGTAAGAAATTGGCTGCCGCGCTCACTTTACTTGGCGACGTAGTCAAAGGTTGGCTGCCAGTATGGCTGGCCATGCAATCCGACATGCTGATGTGGGTGGTGGCATACGTAAGCTTGGCCGTGTTTATCGGTCACTTGTACCCGATTTTTTATAAATTCCAAGGCGGCAAAGGCGTGGCTACGGCCTTGGGCGTCATGTTTGCCTTGTCGCCCTTGTTGGCTTTAGCGGCCTTGATCACATGGATAGGGGTGTTTGCCGTGTCACGCTACTCTTCTTTAGCTGCCATTGTGGCCGCCAGCTTGGCCCCGGTTTATGCCTGGTATTTGCTGTCGGCCTACACGGATTATTTGATTACCGTGCTGATCATGTCGTTATTGTTAGTGTGGCGCCACAGAAGCAATATCAAAAAACTGCTAGCTGGCACCGAATCGGGTTTCGGTAAGAAGTAATTAAGGCGCAAGCAATTCAGCCAAATCCCACCTGGGCTTGACGCTGAAACCGTATCCGCCATCTACTTTAGCGGCTTGCAAGCGCATCGCTCCGGCAAACGCAATCATGGCACCGTTATCGGTGCAAAACTCCAAACGCGGGTAACTGACTTTGCAAAGTTTAGCGCGCACCGCGGCATTTAACTTTTGCCTTAAACGCAAATTGGCGCCGACGCCACCCGATACCACCAAGTTATCCAAGCCGGTTTCCCTTAAGGCTGCCATGCATTTTGCTGACAACACGTCGGTGATGGCCTCTTGAAACTCCCAAGCCAACTCGGGTTTTGCTGTTGTGTTTAAGGGCTGATGTTTATTGACTAAACTTAAGACGGCGGTTTTTAAGCCGCTAAAACTAAAATTCAAATCGCCACTGTTTAACAAGGGCCTAGGCAGTTTAAACAAGCGATCGGCGCTTTGACTTTGGACCTGCGATTGATCCGCTAGCGCAGCTAAAGCCGGTCCGCCCGGGTAACCCAAGCCTAATAATTTGGCAGTTTTATCAAAGGCCTCACCGGCAGCATCGTCCAAGGTGTCGCCTAACAGCTGGTAACGCCCAACGCCATCCACGCGCATTAATTGCGTGTGCCCCCCTGAAACCAACAATGCCACAAACGGAAAAGCCGGCGGATTGTCCTCCAGTAAAGGCGCTAACAAATGGCCTTCCAGATGGTGCACTTGTATGGTGGGGATGCTCAGACTGTAGGCTAAAGAAGCTGCGAAGCTAGTGCCCACTAACAATGCACCAGACAAGCCTGGGCCTTGTGTGTAAGCAATTGCATCAATGTCTTGCAAGGTTATTCCGGCATCCAACAAAACGCGTTCAGTCAATGGCAGCACGCGGCGTATGTGATCGCGCGAGGCCAATTCTGGCACCACGCCGCCGTACTCAGCGTGCATGGCCACTTGGCTATGCAATGCGTGCGCCAACAAACCTTGCTCGCTATCGTATAAGGCAAGCCCTGTTTCGTCACAAGAGGATTCAACACCTAGAATTAACATGGTTTAAGCGACTTCAAAGACAGTGAAGTGGAATTATTACGTATTTCGCTAATAAATAGTCGAAACCAAACGCAAATGCGTAAAAGTATTTGAATAAAAACGATTATGCGATTAGAATAGCCGACTTTTCTCGGTTTCTAACGAGCCACTTGCGATTCAGCACTGGTCGAATTTTAGAAACGCGAATAAATTATTAATACTGTTGCCTATAAGAGAGATCGAATGTCTAGTGTACGCGTAAAAGAAAATGAGCCGTTTGACGTTGCCCTTCGCCGTTTTAAACGCTTAATCGAAAAAACCGGTTTGTTAAATGATCTTCGCGCTCGCGAATTTTATGAAAAACCAACATGGGAACGTAAACGTAAAGCTGCTGCTGCTGTTAAACGTCAATACCGTCGTTTAATGAAACAAACGCTTCCTGCTAAATTGTTCTAATTTCGTTTTTGCCCCTTGTCCTTAAAAGCAAAAATATCTGAAGACATGAAAACCGCAATGCGCGCTAAAGACAGCGCGCGTTTAGGTGCCATACGTTTACTGCAAGCCGCCATCAAGCAACGTGAAGTGGATGAGCGCATCGAATTAAACGACGCGGACGTTCTGGCTGCGATAGAAAAAATGCTCAAGCAGCGTCGCGATTCCATCAGCGCCTATGAAGGTGCCAATCGCCACGATTTAGCCGATGTGGAAAAATTCGAAGTATCGGTTCTGCAAACCTATTTACCCCAACAACTGACTGACGCTGAAGTGGCGGCCTTGCTAGATCAAGCCATCACCGACACCGGCGCAGACGGCATAAAAGACATGAGTAAAGTCATGGCTGCCATCAAGCCGCTGGTTGTTGGTCGCGCTGACATGGGTAAACTATCCGGATTAATCAAAACCCGTTTAAGTTAAACCGGTAAAACGGGTCATTAAAATTAAGGGGCGATAGGCTCCTTTTTTTAATTTATACTCACCATTATGATCCCTGAAAGTTTTATCCAAGAACTGCTAAACCGCGTTGATGTTGTCGATGTCATAGACAAAAACGTGGCTCTAAAAAAAGCCGGGGCCAACTACTCTGCCTGCTGCCCGTTTCATAATGAAAAATCCCCTAGCTTTACCGTCAGCCCTAGCAAGCAGTTTTACCATTGCTTTGGCTGCGGCGCGCACGGCACGGCCTTAGGCTTTTTAATGGAGTACCAAGGCTTAAGCTTTGTGGAGGCCATCAACGAATTAGCCAGATCGGTCGGCATGGTAGTGCCACAAGAAACACGCGACCCAGATAAACCGGCAGCTAAAGTGGTGGTGGGCTTACAGGACGCCTTACAACAAGCCGCGCAATACTACAAAGAGCAACTCAAGCAATCCGATCGGGCCATCGCCTACTTAAAAGGCCGTGGCCTGAGCGGTCAAATAGCCGCTAAATTTCAGGTAGGCTATGCGCCAGCTGGCTGGCAAAATTTACAAAGCGTGTTTCCCCAATACGACAACGACGCACTGAAAGTGGCCGGCTTAGTAGTCGAAAACGAGCAAGGCAAACGCTACGATCGCTTCCGCGACCGCATTATGTTTCCCATCCACGATCAAAAAGGCCAGGTGATTGGTTTTGGTGGTCGCATCATCAACCCCGAAGACACCCCTAAATACTACAACTCCCCAGAAACCCCGCTCTTTCAAAAAGGCCATGAGTTATACGGTTTGTTTTTAGCAAGGCGTGCCGTACGCGACGTGGGTCGCGTCTTGGTGGTGGAAGGGTATATGGATGTCGTGGCCTTGGCACAGTTTGGCATCGATTATGCCGTGGCGGCATTGGGCACTGCCACTACGCCGTTTCATATCAGCAAATTAATGCGCCAAACCGACGAAATTGTCTTTTGTTTTGATGGCGATAAAGCCGGACAAACTGCTGCTTGGCGAGCCGCGATGAACGCTCTACCGGCTTTGACGGATGGCCTGAAACTGTCTTTTTTATTTTTACCCATAGAGCACGACCCCGATTCATACGTACGCGAATTTGGCCGAGAAAAATTTGAGGCCGAAATTAAATTGGCCACGCCGCTTTCGCAATACATTTTGATGCATTTAAGTGCTGACAACCCCTTACAAAGCCAAGAAGACAAGGTGCGTTTTTTAAACGATGCCGAGCCCATCATGCAGCAAATTCAAGCGCCGCGCAGTGCCATGTATTTGCGTAAAAAAGTAGCGGAATTGGCGCAACTGTCGACCGATGAAATGCAAGCCTTGTTGAAGCTGCCTAACCTAAATAAAACGCCCACGTCAGCCCGACCAAAACTCACGCGCACCACCCATTCCCTGCACCAACGGTTTTGTTTAACCCTGGTGATGCATCCCGAATTGGCTAGCGCTGCTGATTTAGAGTGGTTGATTGGCGATTCCGCCAATGAGTTGCTGCTGCAAGAAACCATCGCCATTTGCTTGCAAAATCCGCAAGCCAAACCGGTGGTGATTATGCGTGGATTAGAAGGGCAGATAGACATCACCTTGCAGCGTGAATTAGAGCAAGCACTAAACGTGCTCGATGAAACGTTGGATTTAGCACAAGAATTAGCCGGCGCTAGGCAGCAACTGCAGCAACTCTACGCACAGAAAACCGATCAAGCTTTGCTGGCGAAAATAAGTGAAAAACCCTTAAGCAGCCTGACTGAAAACGAGCGCAATCAACTGAAAAGTTTTGCGAGCAAGCCCAAGTCAAAATAGCCTTAAATTCTGCTATAATGTCGGGTTGTAAAAAATCACTTTCATTCTATTAAAACAAGCAGTCAGTAATAGGGTGTGCATAAACTAGAGGTGCGTCATGGCAAGACCAAAGAAAAGCGATCAAATAGCTGAAAAAAAGAAGGTGGAATTTATAAGCCCGGAAGAGCAAGAAGCTAACGCGGACGAACGACGCTCGCGTTTAAAAACGCTGATCATTTTAGGTAAAGAGCGTGGCTACTTAACCTACGCCGAAATTAACGATCATCTGCCCGATGACGTGCAAAACTCCGAACAGATCGATGGCATCATCGGCATGATCAATGACATGGGCATACAAGTATACGAAGAGGCGCCTGACGCTGAAGTATTGCTGATGTCGGATGCGCCGCCTGCTGTTACCGATGAAGACGCCGTTGAAGAAGCCGAGCAAGCGCTGGCCACCGTTGATTCTGATTTCGGTCGCACCACGGATCCTGTGCGCATGTATATGCGTGAAATGGGTACAGTGGATTTACTCACCCGCGAAAGCGAAGTGGAAATTGCACGCCGTATTGAAGACGGTTTGAAACACATGGTGCAGGCGATTGCCGCCTGCCCAACCACTATCTCAGCTTTATTGTCCTTAGTCGATAAAGTGGAAAGCGACGAGCTCAGTGTGGACGATTTGGTTGATGGCTTGATAGACTCAGACGTCGGCGCCGTGGATGCAGTGGAATTGGCCAGTGCCGAAGACGACGCAGATGACGACGTGGACGATGACGCAGAAGAAGACGAAGACGGCGCTAAAGCCGCCGCCATTTCTGCAGAAGCATTGGCCAAACTAAAAGAAGAGGTGGTTAAACGCTTTGCTGTTGTGCGTGCCGCCAACCAAAAAATGACGGCCATTTTGCCAGTCAGAGGCTCTCAAGATGCTGAATACCAAGCCTTGCTTGCTGAAATTTTAGTTGAACTGACGGCTTTCCGCTTCTCGCCTAAACAGGTCGAAGGTTTGTGTGATCAAGTGCGTAATTTGGTTGAAACCGTGCGCGGGCATGAACGTAAAGTGTTGGATTTCTGTGTAGAAAAATCCGGCATGCCACGCACACATTTTATCAAGTCTTTCCCAGGCAACGAATGCAACCAAGACTGGTTAGCCGAAGAACTTAAAGCGGATAAACCGTACGTTGAAAAACTAAAACGCTACAACCACTCTATTTTGGATCAGCAACAACGCTTGATTGATTTAGAAGTCAACGTCGGCATCCCCATTAAAGAATTAAAAGAAATCAACAAGCAAATGACGACCGGCGAGGCCCGTGCTCGCCGCGCTAAACGAGAGATGATAGAAGCGAACTTGCGCTTGGTGATATCGATTGCTAAAAAATACACCAACCGTGGCTTGCAATTCTTAGACTTGATTCAAGAAGGCAACATTGGTTTGATGAAAGCGGTGGATAAGTTTGAATACCGTCGTGGTTTCAAATTTTCAACCTACGCCACTTGGTGGATACGCCAAGCCATTACTCGCTCAATTGCCGATCAAGCCCGCACCATCCGTATTCCGGTGCACATGATAGAAACGATCAACAAAATGAATCGCATCAGTCGTCAAATTCTGCAAGAAACTGGCGTGGAGCCGGATCCTGCTACCTTGGCTGAAAAAATGGAAATGCCAGAAGATAAGATACGTAAAATCTTAAAAATCAGCAAAGAACCGATTTCCATGGAAACGCCTATTGGTGACGACGAAGATTCGCATTTGGGTGACTTTATTGAAGATGGCCAAACCTTGGCGCCTGTAGATGCGGCCATTTATGCCAGCTTACGTGACGCCACTAGCGAAGTGTTAGAATCCTTAACGCCACGCGAAGCAAAAGTATTGCGCATGCGTTTTGGTATTGAAATGAACACCGATCACACGCTGGAAGAAGTAGGTAAACAGTTTGATGTAACGCGTGAACGCATCCGTCAAATTGAAGCAAAAGCCTTGCGTAAATTGCGTCACCCAACGCGCTCAGAAAGATTGCGCAGTTTCTTAGAAACAGGGCAAGATTAATTAGTTTAAAAGTTTCGGCCCCCTAGCTCATGCTTGGTTAGAGCAGCGGACTCATAATCCGTTGGTGCTGTGTTCGACTCACAGGGGGGCCACCACTATGTAGCGGCTTACATAATGCTTATGTAAGCCGCGACTTTTTTAAGGTAGCACAAGGGGGTATACTATGGACGCAAAGCTAATTCTTCAACATTTGAAGAAGCATGGGCAATTAGCCGATTGGGAAATTGCCTCGGCCATGAACCTCACTGTAGCCAGTGTTCGGGAATGTTTGAGCAAGCTGTCTGCCAAAGGCGATGTTTCTCAATGCACGGTGATTCGTTTTTTAGATGGCAAACCGATAGAAGGCATGCTATGCCGTATTGCCGGCACCATCCCACCCAAGGCCCCCGGCAGAAAACCTAACGCCTAACCATTAGTCTAATCAATCGACTCCTGTTTGGTTGATTCAATAAACGGATCGTCAAACTGACGGTCGTGCTCATCAAATATGCCGGCGATTTTTCCATAAAAGAGCCGATACACTTCTGCGGTATTGCTCTTCTTAGTGACGGAAAAATAGTTATCCGCTAAGCCTTGCAAGTTTTTCATGATGTCTAAATGGGCTTGCCTATGGACACGAAAATAATCGTTATTCTCGCTAATTTTAGGCCGGCTCAACATGATGCTTTCTTCATGATCAAAGTGCCTTCCGGCTAAATCAATAATGTGAAATAAGAAAGAAGGCATGCGCCCCTGACAAGACGTTTGCTGCTCATTGGCACAATCTGGTGCGTCGTAATCAGGCAACAAGCTGCAGGCACAGGCGTCATGCAAATCAGCTAGGTATTTTTCAAGCTGCTTATGCTCTCTTTTGATCATCGCATAATCGCTTGGGGCTAATTTATTAATTGCTTTGCTGTGCACTAACATGTTTTATCACCTTTCGGATTCATGGCAAGCATAGAGCGCTGCATCAATCAAAATCATCCGCGTCATGACCAACTGCATCAACCGATGCCGCCTGCTTTGAAGCTTGGTAGCCTGTTTCAGTTAATTTTATGCGATAGGGGCAGGTAGCAAGATGGCCTTCTAATCTGCCATTAATCACCGTTGTTTCTATTTTGCAATAGGCACAGCGGTAGCGATGCAATTGGTCTTCAAAGTGCTCTTGCGGGTAGTCTATATAAAACAATTTTTTCATTATGCCCTGGCTCCTAAGCTTTGGCTATTTTAGCGCTTGCATTCTCGTTTCTATTAATTCTTTGCTTAGGCTATCACTAGCCGATGGCTTGAGCAACTCTAAAGCGCGGGCGTATTGTTGAAAAGCCAGCGAAGGTTGACCCATATGCTCCAAACTCACGGCCAAATTAAAGGCATACTCAGCATGATGGGGGGCGAGCTGACTGGCATCAAAATACGCCGCCTCAGCGGCTGACCACAAGCCTTGCCCTGCATACAAATCGGCGAGTGCCGCATGCAGATAGGCTGCTTTTGGTTGGCCTTGCAATAAACTTTTAATGTGGCTTTCTGCATACGCCTTATCTTGCATAGGCAGAGTAGCCAGCAGTGCCAACGCGTTATTTGGTGCCACCGCCAGGACTGATTGATACCAAACCGCCGCCTCATCTTGCTGGTCTTGGCGCTGTGCAATCACTGCCATGCCCAACATGGCATCCACATTAGCGCTGTCACTGTCCAGCACCTGCCTATAGTGGCTCTCTGCACTGGTGTCGTCGCCATCTGCATAGGCTTGATAGGCCTGCATTAAATTGGCATGCAATAAGGCTGAGGAATACTGCACCGTCAGGCGCAAGCTTGGTAATTTAGTTGATGCTTTAACTGTGGTGTTGCGTTTGCCGGATTGTTTAGTCTGCGATGGTGGGCCTACGCGTTCTGCTTGTTCAATTTTTGCCACGGGCTTATGCACCGTGCTTGCAAGTGTATCAAAAGTGGCCGTATCGGTGGCCATGGTTTTCACAGAGGTCTCATCATCACCAGCCTTATCTTGCGTATTGGCAGGGCTGGGTTCGTCGGCTAGGGCGCTGGCTAAAAATGCATCCGTCAGCGGCAAGCTGGGCTTCACTGGTGTCGGGATGGATTGCTGCGCTTGGGCTAACAAGATTAGAGTTGCTAGTGACTTTTGCATATGCTGGTGGGCATGCCAAGCAAGGTAGCCAAACAATAAAAAAACCAGCAACCAAACTGCCGTAAATAGCTTACTGGGGGCAAACATTATATTGCCTAGGAGCATGATGATTAGTCTTGGGCTTGGCGCTCTGCTGCTCTTTTTAATGCCGGTAGCGGTAGGTAGCGCTGATAACTAGACAAGGCTTCACTCTCTAAACTGGCGTTTACTATGACTGTAGGCCGCAAAAAAATCACCAATTCGGTTTTTCGGCTGGCATCGTTATGACCAGTGAACAGTTTACCGAGGATAGGTAGCCTAGATAAGCCTGGCACTTTATCGGTATTTTTAAGTGCTTCATCCTGCATTAATCCGCCTAATATTGCGGTATTGCCACTGGCAATTTGCAACATGGATTCCATCTCACGCACTTGTATGATGGGAATCTGACTTTCCAGACCGGGTGTGGGGTCATTAGCCAAACCCACCACTCGCGATACGGTAGGCCTAACATTAATATTTACATGACCGATACGATTAATTTGTGGAGTGACCGTCATGACTACACCAACCGGCACGGTATGGGCAGTCGAGGTGTAAGTGGTCACGGCCTGACTGCCACTGCTGCCAGCCACCGTGTCGGACTTAACGGTGAAGTAGACCAAATTATCCACCACTTTGAGTACTGCTGTTTGATTATTTAACACCATTAACTTTGGACTGGATAACACCGCCGTTTTACCAAACTGCTCAAGCAGATTAATGGAAGCCGCTATGTTGCCAAACCTGCTATTAGTGTTGCTATAGGCAGCCACAAAACCGGCCACAGGCTTCACGCCAAAGGCATTGGCAGTGGTAATAGGCAAGCCGGTCAAGCCATTCACCGTCACTTGCGTGCCCAACTGCTGACCAAATGATAAGCCGCCGCCGGCACCGGCTATTTTTGCCCAATCTATGCCAGCTTGATAACTGTCATTTAGACGCACCTCAACTATGGTTGCTTCGATCAGCACTTGTCGCCTCACACTGGCTAGCACTTGCTCAAGAAACTCATGTACTTTTTCATGCTGTTTAACGGTGGCGCGCACGTTCACTATGCCGGCTTCACGGTTAATAATTACCGTAGCGGCATACAAGGTTTTGAATTCGTTTTTGGCCTCGTCCAAGTCCTTGCTTAAGTCTGCTTTGCTGGTTTCTTGCTTAGTTTCCTTGTTGGTTTTCTTATCTGCTTTATTAGCGGCTTTTTGACTAGTGGCTGACAAACTTTGGCCTCTTTTCACCATGATCTCTTTGTCGGTTTCTGCCAATATATCTTTGATGTTTTTTTCTAGCGTTTCCCAAAAATGGCTTTTTGACTCGCTGCTGATGCCAGTACGCGAACTGTTGCTGCCGCCACTTAAATTGGTCCCGCCTTCCAATGCTCCCTTGCCGGTACCAGCGATTTCAGCCGCCGCGCCTATAAAGCCGGCCGTGTCTCTAGATAAATTAACGTAATCCACCGCATAGGTGCGCAAAACCGGCTGATCGGGGGCGATGCTTAATACCCCGCCAGATAGTTGATAGCTCAAATCTACCTGCTTAGCCAAACGCTCTAAAATGACCGGCAATGTTTGATTGACCGCATTTAAAGTGACGTTGCCTTTTACAGCAGGGTGAATATCGATGTTCAATTTGCTGTCGCGCGCTATGGCGAACAACACCTCTTTAACCGGTGTATCGTAAACCACGATGCTGTATGTTGGCTCATCGATGTTGGCTTCGGGCGAAGCTAAATAAGGCTGATGGCTTAAGGTCTTGGGTATGCCGGTATTTAACTCTGCCGATGCCGGCATCGCATCATCGACCTTGGGGATGGGTTCGCTATTGGGCATGGGGCCATCTAGATGGCCGCTGGAAACTTGCATTTTGCTTAGCTGAGTGCAGGCGGACAAAGCGCTCAGGAGCATGGTGTCCAGTAGCAGTAATCGTATCGTGTTATTTTTCACGGATCATACCCTCCCAACTTAAATGACTGCACTAGTATCAGGTGCATTCATTTTGCGCTTCGAGCAGCAAATAGCAAGCGCTATTTATAAAAATGCCATGTATTTACAATGAGTTAGATTTGATGGAGAGTAAATCTGTGGGCCCTGCTAACCGAGGCCAGATTAAGCCATATTTGGTCTAGCAGCCAAAACTAGGTTGGATTTTTCTGTGTGCTGAGGGCTTTGACCAGCTCGGCTATGTCCCACTCGCAACCACCGCAACCGGTTAAAGCGCCGCTGCGTTGTGAAATGGCATCCACATCCAAACCTTGCTGAACCAACTTTTCTATATAGCCCCGAGTTGTGCCGCTGCACTGGCAAATTACCTCATCAGCAGATTGGGACAAATTAGTGGTCATGGCTAGCTTGAGTGGGCAAAAATAATAATGGTTCAATTAAAAACTTAGCTATTGTAAACAACAGCATGCTAATTCCGGCCTCACAAAAACAAAAAAGCCCCACAACGCTGTGAGGCTTAGAAATTTGGGGTGGCTGATGGGGCTCGAACCCACGACAACAGGAATCACAATCCACTGAGCTACAGCCACCATAGGGACTGAAACCTTACTGGTCCGCCATCTCTATATTTTCATCAATAAATTTTAACCGTCTGTCCTACTCAAAAAAGGACAAAAATAGGACAAACCTATTCACTAAACTACGAGGTAATTATATCGTGACATCAATGTAAATAACCATAATTATTTGCCCGAATTAAAATACCTACTGGATACTTGGGATTTAGACAGAAGAATATTTACAGCCATTGACAACAAGAACAATCGATACCAAATTATTACAAATAACAGCTTCTTCTAGAAGTGGTTTGAGTCGGAGACGGTCATCAACTAGAATTAGGTTGTATGAATGTCTGACTGGTGTACCACATAGCACACTGTTAAAGATCTGAATATACCGAGTAATACATTGATTATAAAATGAAATACTTA
>CAMDXI010000014.1 GCA_945878695.1 Methylotenera oryzisoli
AAAAATAAAAATGGCCATGCAAGACTAGGCGCGAGTAAAAATTTAGCGCCGCATACGAGTGGTATGTAAGCGAAGATTTTTGGCGAGCAACAACGTATTGCGCCGCAATTTTTATTTTTCTAAAGCCAGGTGATGGCGCCCTCTTCAGCCGACAGCACATTCTTACGCATGCCGCCAAACAACTCGCGGCCAAAGCCATAGGCATTATTGTGACGTTTGCTATCCGACAACTCGGCCACTTCACGCTCGGCCCACTCGTCTTCATCCACCAGCACGTTGACCATGCCTACCGTGGCATTCAAACGTATGATGTCGCCGTCACGCACCTTGGCTAAAGGGCCGCCGGCTGAGGCTTCTGGGCTCAAATGGATGGCCGCCGGAATTTTACCGGAGGCACCACTCATGCGACCGTCGGTCACGATCGCTACCCTAAAGCCTTTGTTTTGCAACACGGCCAAAGGCGGCGTTAATTTATGCAACTCCGGCATGCCATTGGCTTTAGGCCCTTGGAAACGCACCACCGCAATGAAGTCTTTTTCCAACTCACCACGATCAAAGGCAGCCAATAATTCTTCTTGGGCATCAAACACAATGGCCGGCGCTTCAATGATGTGGCGATCGGCTGGCACAGCAGAAATCTTAATCACGCTGCGACCTAAATTACCCTTAAGCAAACGCAAGCCGCCTGACTCATCAAACGGCGCCGCCGCCGTGCGCACGATGCTGTCGTCTGGGCTTTCTTTTGGCAAATCGCGCCACACCAATTGCTCGTTTTCTTTGACCGGCTTTTTGCCGTAATCGCGCAAGCCGCCGTGTGCGATGGTTAAGACATCAGGGAACATATAGCCCGCATCTATCAATTCACGGATAACAAAAGCTGGGCCACCGGCATCTTGGAACTGGTTCACGTCGGCTTTACCATTAGGGTAAACGCTGGCCAATAGCGGCGTGGTTTTAGCCAAGTGGTAGAAGTCCGTCCAATCAATCATGATGCCGGCCGCGCGGGCAATCGCCACCCAATGGATCAAATGGTTGGTGGAGCCACCGGTGGCCAACAAGGCCACCATGGCATTCACGATCACGTACTCATTGACCAAGCGACCGATAGGCGTGAACTGTTCTTTTTTGGTTTTAGCTAACACCATCTTCACCGCTTCACGCGTCAACAATTCGCGCATGCCATCGTGCGGGTGGATGAAGGCCGCACCCGGCACGTGCAAGCCCATGGCTTCCATCAACATTTGATTGCTGTTAGCCGTGCCATAGAAAGTACAGGTGCCAGCGCCGTGGTAAGCCGCCGATTCCGATGCCAATAATTCTTTGCGGGTCACTTTGCCTTGTGCATACTGCTCGCGCACTTTGGATTTGGCTGTGTTATCAATACCGGTGCTCATCGGGCCAGCTGGCACAAACACGCAAGGCAAATGACCAAACTGCAAGGCGCCGATTAATAAACCGGGCACGATTTTATCGCACACGCCTAATAACAATGCCGCGTCGAACACATCGTGTGACAAGGCAATCGCGGTACTCATGGCTATGGTGTCGCGGCTAAATAAGGACAATTCCATACCAGGCTCACCTTGCGTGATGCCGTCGCACATGGCTGGCACGCCACCGGCCACTTGCACAGTGGCACCGTGCTTAGACGCTTCATGGCGAATGATGTCTGGGTAATTCACGTATGGTTGATGCGCTGAAAGCATCTCATTGTAGGCCGTGACAATACCGATGTTAGGCGCCTTCTCGACCACCACGCGCAATTTATCGTTAGCCGGCATGGCAGCAAAAGCGTGCGCCACGTTAGCGCAACCTAAGCGGTCGGCCCCGCGTTCGCGATTGACGATATCGTCTATGCGATTCAAGTAAGCCGTACGAGTCGGCCGACTTTTTTCTATGATACGCTCGGTAACTTCTATATGAGATTGCTTCATTTTCTATAAGACCATAAGGATGATTAACTGCCTCAATTATCCTCAATGCAGGCCTTATCGTCAAACGAATGATGGCTTAGCGGCCAGAAAACCGCATGCCGACCGACGCATTTAAGAAACGCCATGCATCAATCCAGACTCCGCTATAATCCGATTATGCGTTTTATAAGTTTTAATTTCTTGCGATTGCTGCTGACGGCCTTTGCCTTATTGCCCCTACCGGTTGTGCACGGCTTGGGCAAGTTATTGGGCTGGGTGGGCTCGGCTTTATCGCTGCAGCACGCGCGCATTAGTGCCGACAACTTACACTCCAGTGGCATCTACCCCAACCCAGCTGAATTTAAACAAGCCGCGCGCCTGAGCATAGGCGAGTCGGGCAAGGCCTTACTAGAAAGCTTGGCCATCTGGCTACGCAGCGATCAACGTCAAGCCGCCTTAGTGAAAAACTTTGATGGCTGGGAACACATAGAACAAGGCTTGGCCAGTGGCAAAGGGCTGATATTCCTTAGCCCGCACATAGGCTGTTTTGAAATCACCTCTTTGTACGTGGCCAACCGCTTCCCCATCACCGTACTCTACCGCAGCCCACGCCACGCTTGGATGCTACCCATCATGAATTGGGGTCGGCAACGCGGCCAAATTAGCTTGGTGCAAGCCAATGCCCAAGGCGTTAAACATTTATTAAAAGCCCTGCAACGCGGTGAAGCCATAGGCATTTTGCCCGATCAAGCGCCGCAAGAAGGGGAAGGGGAATGGGCGCCGTTTTTTGGCCGGCCGGCTTACACCATGACGCTGGCTTCGAAATTAGCCAAAACCACGGGCGCGCAAGTGCTCATGGTGTTTGGTGAGCGCTTAGCTTATGGACGAGGCTACACCATACACGTGCGGCCAATTGCCGACGGTGGCATAGACACCCCTAGCCTGCTCAATAGCGAAATTGAGCGCACCATATTGCAATGCCCCAGCCAATACCTATGGGGCTACGACCGCTACAAAGCCCGCGACTAATCGGCTAGGCCTGGCCAAATAGACTTGGCCAAATAGGCTTGGGCGAAACTGCCCGTCTTTTTTAAGCCTCAAAAAAATAATTAAAAAAATTAGCCTTTCTCGCTTGAGATTTTGCCGGCCACCCCCATTGATGACGCATTGCAATAAATTTACAGGACCCCTTCATGACTGAAAACGTAAACGACAACCCTACAACGCAAGCCGAAGAGGGCGCCCAAGACAACCCCGTTGCAGCCAGCCCCGAAGAGCGCATTGCCGAATTGGAAGCGCAGTTGGCAGAGGCCCAAGCGGCCGTGCTCTACACCAAAGCCGAAGGCGAAAACATCCGCCGCCGCGCCATGGACGACATAGAAAAAGCGCGCAAATTTGCCTTAGAAAAATTCTCCAATGAGTTGTTAGCGGTTAAAGACAGTTTGGACGCGGCTTTGCTAATTGAAGCCGCCGAAGTGCAAAGCTACAAAGATGGCGTGGACCTCACCGCCAAACAACTGGCCTCGGTATTCGATAAATTCAACATCACCGAGATTAACCCAGTGGGTGAGAAATTCGACCCCAACAAACACCAAGCCATCAGCATGTTGGAAAACAGCGGTGAACCAAATACCGTCACCAGCGTATTGCAAAAAGGCTACACCCTCAATGACCGCGTGTTACGCCCGGCCTTGGTGATGGTGGCTAAATAAAAAATAAACACTTGAAATAATCGCAACAGACCTCATTGTTAGTGCATCAGTAAATTCGCCACCTAACAGCAACACGATAAACAGGGCTCACCCTCGGTTAATTGGCGTTCATTAGTGGTTAAACATAGTTAATAAAAGGAAATAAAAAAGATGGCAAAAATCATTGGTATAGACTTAGGCACCACCAACTCATGCGTGGCTGTGATGGAAGGCGGCAAACCGCGCGTGATTGAAAACTCCGAAGGCACACGCACCACGCCTTCTATTATTGCTTACCAAGAAGACGGTGAAATCCTAGCCGGCGCACCGGCTAAACGCCAAGCGGTGACCAACCCTAAAAACACCTTGTACGCGGTTAAACGTTTAATCGGCCGTCGTTTTGATGAAAAAGAAGTGCAAAAAGACATAGGCTTAATGCCCTACAGCATTGCCAAAGCCGACAACGGCGACGCATGGGTAGAAGTGCGCGGCGTGAAAATGGCGCCACCACAAATTTCTGCTGAAGTGTTACGCAAAATGAAAAAAACCGCCGAAGATTACCTAGGCGAAGAAGTAACCGAAGCGGTGATTACCGTGCCGGCTTACTTTAACGACAGCCAACGTCAAGCCACCAAAGACGCAGGCCGCATTGCCGGTTTGGATGTAAAACGCATCATCAACGAACCGACTGCAGCGGCTTTGGCATTTGGTTTAGACAAACAAGAAGGCGATCGCAAAATTGCCGTTTACGACTTGGGCGGCGGTACCTTTGACGTGTCCATTATTGAAATTTCCAGCATCGATGGCGAACACCAATTTGAAGTGTTGTCGACCAACGGTGACACCTTCTTAGGTGGTGAAGACTTCGACAACCGTTTAATTGACTTCTTGGCCGACGAGTTCAAGAAAGAAAATAACGGCATGGATTTGCGCAACGACTTATTGGCTAAACAACGCTTAAAAGAAGCGGCGGAAAAAGCTAAAATTGAATTGTCTGGCGCCACCCAAACCGAAGTGAATTTACCTTACATCACGGCCGATGCCACTGGCCCGAAACACTTGGTGGTAAAAATCACCAGAGCCAAACTGGAATCCTTGGTGGAAGACTTGATCGAGCGCACCATGGCCCCATGCCGCACGGCGATTAAAGACGCCGGCGTGTCCATAGACGACATCACCGATGTGATCTTGGTCGGCGGTCAAAGCCGCATGCCTAAGGTGCAAGAAAAAGTAAAAGAAATCTTTGGTAAAGAACCGCGTAAAGACGTCAACCCAGATGAAGCCGTGGCCGTGGGCGCTGCAATTCAAGGTGGCGTATTACAAGGCGACGTGAAAGACGTGTTGTTATTAGACGTGACGCCATTGTCATTGGGTATCGAAACCTTGGGCGGCGTGATGACGAAAGTGATCAAGAAAAATACCACGATTCCTACCAAGGCATCGCAAACTTTCTCTACTGCTGACGACAACCAAAATGCCGTGACCATACAAGTGTTGCAAGGTGAGCGTGAAAAAGCCGCGGCCAACAAATCATTGGGCCAATTTAATTTAAGCGACATTCCACCCGCACCACGTGGCATCCCGCAAATTGAAGTGACCTTTGACATCGACGCTAACGGCATTTTGCACGTGAGCGCCAAGGACAAAGCCACCGGTAAAGAAAATAAAATCACCATCAAAGCCAACAGCGGTCTTAGCGAAGCCGAGATTCAGCAAATGGAAGAAGATGCCGTTAAATACGCAGACGAAGATAAGAAATACCGCGAGTTGGTCGATGCACGCAATGCCGCTGATGGCATGGTGCACTCCGTGAAAAAATCCTTAAGTGAGCACGGTGATAAATTGGACGCGGCAGAAAAAGAAGCGATAGAAGCGGCCATTAAAGACGTGGAAGAAGTCTTGCAATCCGACGACAAAGACGCGATTGAAGCCAAAACCACGGCCTTAACGGAAGCCTCACAAAAATTAGGCGAGAAGGTCTACGCTGAGCAACAAGCCCAAGCCAACACCGAATCCGCACAACAAGCAGAAGGCGAAAAAACCGTCGATGGCGACGTGGTGGACGCGGAGTTTGAGGAAGTGAAAAAAGACTAACTTAGTCTAAGCGAGCAGGCGAACACGAGTCGTTAGTACCGGTATTAGGTGCTAACGACTTTTTCGCAACTCACTCAGGACTGCCGACTAACGAGCAACCACTAGCGACTAAAACATGGCAACTAAACGAGATTATTACGAAGTACTGGGCGTTAACAAAGACGCCAGCGCAGAGGAAATCAAAAAGTCTTATCGCAAATTAGCGATGAAGCACCACCCTGACCGCAACCCGGATAACCCAAAAGCCGAAGAGAACTTCAAGGAAGCCAAAGAAGCCTACGAAATGCTCAGCGACGATCAAAAGCGCGCCGCTTACGATCAATACGGTCATGCTGGCGTAGAGCAAGGTGCAGGCGGCTTTGGTGGCGCCGGTTTTGGCGATGCCTTTGGCGACATCTTCGGCGATATTTTTGGTGGCGGTCGCTCAGGTGGACAAGGCAATAAAGTGTTTCGTGGTGCCGATTTGCGCTACAACATGGAAGTGTCTTTAGAAGACGCGGCCAAGGGCACGGAAACTAAAATTCGCATCCCGGTGCAATCCACTTGTGAAACCTGCAATGGCTCAGGCGCCAGACCAGGCACGCAACCGGTGAGTTGCACCACCTGTGGCGGCCACGGCCAAGTGCGCATGCAACAAGGCTTTTTCTCTGTGCAACAAACCTGCCCAAAATGCCACGGTAGCGGCAAAATGGTTAAAGACCCTTGCCCAACTTGCCATGGCGCAGGCCGCACCAAGCAGAACAAAACCTTGTCGGTCAAAATCCCAGCCGGGGTGGACGAAGGCGACAGAATACGCTTGAGTGGTGAAGGCGAAGCCGGCGTGAACGGCGGGCCTACCGGTGATTTATACGTGGTCATCCACCTCAAAGAACACGCCATTTTCCAACGCGAAGGCGGCAATTTGCATTGTGAAATGCCGATCAGTTTCAGCACCGCAGCCTTAGGCGGCGAAATTGAAGTGCCTACTTTGGACGGCTCGGCCAAAATGAAAATTCCAGCTGAAACCCAAACCGGCGCGGTCTTTAGATTGCGCGGCAAAGGCATCAAACCCTTGCGTCAATCGGAATACGGCGATTTGATGGTGCACGTGGTGGTGGAAACCCCAGTTAAATTAACCGAAAAGCAGAAAGACTTATTACGTGAATTTGAAACCAGCACCCAAGCGGATTCGGGTAAACACAGCCCACGCAATAAATCTTGGATGAATAAAGTTAAAGATTTTTTTGATTAATGTTTAAAACGCTCGAATAAAAAACCCAATCCACCACAGAGGCACAAAGACACAGAGAACGGCAAAATCTTTAACCCTTTTTTGATTTAATTGTGTTTATAGGCACGTACTTTTCTGAGCAGAATTAAAAAATAGATTTCCGCTTGTGCGAAAACGACTGAATAGCCTGAATTTCTCTGTGTCTCCGTGCCTCTGTGGTGAGCTGTTTTTAGCCGGCTAATCCACTGGCAATGGCGCGCAATTCTTCCGCCGCATCGGCATATTGCTCATAGCGATGGTCAGTCGTTTTGGCATACCAATACTCGCTGTTCCACTTATCCCCTTCTATTTTATGCAGCACCGCATGCAACCAACAGGCTAAAGGGTCTTGGTATTGCTGCGCCAATTCATGGGCGCCATGCCACTCGCCGGCCATGGCTAAATGCACCGCCTTGAGTAGCTTGTCACGCAAAATAGGCGACCTTTTTATCTCTAGGTAATTTTTTGAGTTGCGCTTCGGCCACGCTGGCGGCCGATCGGTCTTGATAAGCCAAGCTGGCGAGGATTCTGACGGGTGGGTTGGCGCGGGTATACTTGGCGCCCTTGCCGGCTAGGTGCGCGGCATAGCGGGCGTCCAGGTCATTGGTGATGCCAGCGTAATACGCGCCGTTCTTGCATTCCAATAGGTATAAGACCCAGCCGCCATCCATGTTTAATAGGTGCCGGCTTGGATGAATTCCACCTTATACCCATCCGGGTCTTCTACAAAAGCAATCACGGTAGTGCCGTGCATCATGGGGCCGGCTTCACGCACCACTTTGCCACCGGCTTTGCGCACGGCCTCGCAGGCCTGGGCTGCGTCATCCACTTCCAAGGCAATGTGACCGTAGGCTTTGCCCATGTCGTAACTTTCCACGCCGTAGTTGTAGGTGAGCTCTATGACTGTGTGATGGGCTTCATCACCGTAGCCAACAAAAGCCAGGCTGAATTTACCGTCGGGAAAATCGTGTTGACGTAGCACTTTCATGCCTAACACTTGCGTATAAAAAGCAATGGAGCGCTCCATATTACCTACACGGAGCATGGTATGTAGCATGCGCATAATCGTATCCTATGGGTTAAGAGGCGGCTTTGTAGCGGTTAATTGCCGGTATTTTTCGAGCAATTGCTCTTTTGTTTCCACCACCTCTGGGTTGAATGGAATGCAATCGATAGGGCAGACTTCTTGGCATTGCGGCTTGTCGTAGTGGCCCACGCATTCGGTGCACAAATTCGGGTTAATCTCGTAGATCACTTCACCCTGAAAAATGGCGCTGTTCGGGCAAGCAGGCTCGCACACGTCGCAATTAATGCACTCATCGGTAATCATTAAAGCCAAAATCAGTTTCCTAATTTTTGCTTAATCGCATCGTTCACGGTTTGCGATAAAAAGGCTTGCACATCGCCACCCAGTACCGCGACTTCGCGCACCAGGCTCGATGAAATAAACATGAATTGTTCCGATGGCGTTAAGAACAAGGTTTCAAATTGCGGGTAGAGCTTACGGTTCATCCCGGCCAATTGAAATTCGTATTCAAAATCCGATGCCGCACGCAAACCGCGTATGACCATTTTTGCGCCTTGGTCTTGCACAAACTGCATGAGCAAACCGCTGAAACCCACCACCTTGATATTGGCCGCATGATTAAACACGCCTTGCGCCATGGCCACGCGTTCTTGCAGACTGAACAAAGTGTTTTTATTGGTGCTGTCGGCCACGGCCACGATCACCTCATCGAACAAATCGGCGGCGCGGCGAACCACGTCCTCGTGGCCCAAGGTAATGGGATCAAAGGTACCGGGGTATATTGCAATGCGATTTTTAGCCATCGTGCCACCTATTCAATTTTGACTAATTTTAACAGATGATAAAAAACATTACCCGCTTTGCTTTGTTTGAGCACTTGCCAGCCCGCTAAAAATGGCTGACTGTCGCCCTGCTGGGCTTCATCCAAGGCAAACTCGGCTTCCACATAAAGCCTGCCATCGGCAGGCAAACACGCCGCCAATTGAGGCAACACTTGGGCTAACCAAGCTTTGTTGTAAGGTGGATCGAGGAAAATGAGCTGGTATTGCTGGCTGTTCTGCGCTAAAAACTGCAAGGCATCTTGTTGTACTATGTTCGCCGCAGTGGCATTTAACAGGGTTTTATTGGCGTGCAAGGCGGCACAGGCTAAGCTGGATTTTTCTACCATGGTGACCGCGCTAGCCCCGCGAGACAAAGCTTCGAAGCCCATCACCCCTGTGCCGGCAAACAAGTCCAAACAGCACAACCCGGTTAAATCTTGGCCCAACCAATTGAATAGGGTTTGCCTAACGCGCTCAGGCGTGGGCCGCAGACCTTCTGCATCCGGAAATTTAATTAGACGGCTGCGCCATAGCCCCGCGTTGATGCGTACCGTGTTGAGTTGTTTTGCTGCTGATTTTGCCACTGCCCGATTCCAGCCCCACTAAAGCGATTAGCAAGATCGCTCCTGCACGGGGCTGATATTACTGAGTATTGGGCGCGCCGACAATCACCGTGACAAAATTCTCTGGGTTTAAGCGACGATTAAAGGCGTCTTTAATCTGTGCCGCCGTCACCGCGGCCACTTTGCTGTTGTACTCGTCTAGGTAATTAAGCGGCAATTTATAAAAACCGATCACCGCTAGGTAATCCAAAATCTTGCTGTTGCTGTCTATGCGCATGGGGAAACCGCCAATCACGTTGGCCTTAGCCGCTTTTAATTCCGCATCCGTCACGCCCTTGGCCAAGAAGTCTGCCAAGGTCGCCCTCACTATTTTTAAGGCCTCGTCGGCTTGCTCTTTCTTGGTTTGCAAACCGATCTGGAAGGTACCCACTTCGGCCATGGGCATAAAGTAGCTGTAGACGCTGTAAACCAAACCGCGTTTTTCCCGCACTTCTTCCGTCAGGCGCGACACAAAGCCGCCGCCACCCAACACATAATTACCCAAATACAAGGGAAAGAGATCGGGGTCACCGCGTTTGATGCCGGGGTAGCCCAATAATATGTGCGATTGCGAAGCCGGATGGGCGATGCGTTGCATCACCGGGGCCTTGGGGTAAGTAACTTGGGCGATGGCCGGATTGGCTGGGCCTTTGGGCAAACCGGTGGCCATGCTCTCGGCTATGGCCTCGGCTTGCGCGCGGCTTAAATCGCCCATCATGGCAATCACGGCGCCGTTAGCACGGTAATACTGTTGGTAGAAAGCTTGCAAGTCGGCCACGCTCAATTTGCCCACCGTGGCTATTTCGCCGCTTTCATCCAAACCGTAAGGGTGGTTACCATACAAGGCCGTCATGAAGGCCTTGCTGACCATGCCCTCGGGTTGGGTAGCCGATTCTTCCAATCCGGAAATAATGCGGGCTTTTTCTCTAGCCAGCACCGATGCAGGGAAATCCGGTTTTTGTAAAATTTTAACGAACACATCCAGCGCTTGTTTTTGCTCACGCTCACTGCTTAAGGTGCGCAGCTTTAGCGCCGCCCTATCGCCATCGAACTCGCCACCTAACACCGCACCGATGTCTGCCAATTTGTTAGCGATCACTTCGTCGCTCATGCCGGCTGCGCCCAAGGTCATCATGTAGCGAGTAATGCCTGCTAGGCCGGATTTTTCTGCCGTATCTCTAGCACTGCCAGCGGCAAAATTGACACTCAAATCGACGATGGGCAAATCGTGGTTTTCCACGAAATACACCTCGGCACCGCTGCTGGTTTGCCAGTGTTGAATGTTAACGGCCGCTTGCGCGCTGAGCGCGCTGATTAACATGGCCACACTCAACAGCCAGCGTGTTACTAGGGTCTTTAGAGTCATGGTTTACTTACCTTCATTAATTCACGGTTGCCGTTGTCTATTGGTTTAATGCACATGCGGCTTGCCTTTAGGCTTGGCATTCGGATCCATGGGCTGCGGGTCCAAAGTGGCTATGGTTAAGTTATCCGCATTGAGGTATTGCTTGGCCACTGCTTGCACTTGCTCGGCCGTGACCGCGCGCAATTTGGCTGGGTATTGGTCCAAGATTTTCCAGGAAAAGCCTATGCTCTCCACCGTGCCGATTTGCATGGCTTGGTAAAACATCGAATCGCGCTGGTAGACATCGGCGGCAATCACCGCGGCTTTCACCCTATCCAATTCTTCGGCGCTGACGCCAGACTGTTTGATTTTTTCAATTTGCTGCAGCAAGGCGGCTTCTAACTCACGCACGGTTTTGCCTTCGCTAGGCGTGCCGTCTAACTCAAACAAACTTTGCCGACCGCGCGACATGATGTCGTAACCAGCGCTCACGTCCACCGCCAATTGGCTGTCACGCACCAAGCTTTGGTTTAAGCGCGCTGCTGGGTTGCCACTGAGCACACCGGCCAAGACTTCCAAGGCATAGGGTTGCCAATCTTTATCGGCCTCCTGCAAGGACGGCACGTGGTAACCCATCAATAAATACGCTTGCTTGGCTGGCGCTTTCACCACCACGCGGCGTTCACCCAATTGCGTAGGCTCAACTTGCGGTTTGCGCACCGGCAATTTTTTGGCATTCAATTTACCAAAATGCTGCTTGGCTAATTTATACACCTCTTGTGCTTGCACGTCGCCCACCACCACCACGGTGGCGTTGTTGGGCGCATACCAGAGGTCGTACCATTCACGCGCGTCTTCAAAGCTCATGTTTTCCAAATCGTTCATGAAGCCTATGACTGGCCGTGAGTAAGGGTGAGCCCGGTAAACCGCGCCTTGAAAAGCCTCATTCACCAAGGATTGTGGCTTATCGTCAGTTCGCCAACGGCGCTCTTCCATTACCACCTTAATTTCTTTGTCGAACTCTTCTTTGGTCAATTGCAAATTGGCCATGCGGTCGGCTTCCAATTCGAAAGCCAAGGCTAAATTGGATTTTTCCAATTGCTGAAAATAGCAGGTGTAATCGCTGCTGGTAAAGGCATTTTCTTTACCGCCGGCAGCGGCAATTAAGCGAGAGAATTGGCCGGCTTTGACTTTCTTGGTGCCCTTAAACATCATGTGTTCCAAGACATGGGCCACGCCGGTTTTACCGTTAACTTCGTCTATGCTGCCGGCTTTATACCAAACCTGCGACACCACCACCGGCGAACGGTGGTCTTCTTGGACGATGAGCTTTAAGCCATTGTCTAACTTAAATTCTTGCACGTTGGCCGCCCAACTGCTGATAGGCAAGACCAACAATAATATCCATGCACTTTTAATCCGCACTGTGTGTTTCTCCTGTGTTGCTTTAGCGCTTTAATGTAAGTAGCCCGAATTATAACGTGGGCCTATCTTTAACTGCCTGTTCATTTTTACTAGCGGATTTCTGACCGCCGCTCACCTGCCTAAGTTCACGACAACTTGGACCAGTGATTTTTTTAGGCCAGGCGCCATGGTGAAGATGAAAGCCGTGCTAAAACAAGTTAAAATAGTGCCCATGTTTGATTTTTTCAAAAAGAACAAAAGCCCAGATCCTGCGCAGCCCGCACCCGACACCCCTGCGCCTCATGCGAATACTGCGGCTGAGCCTGAATTAGCCACGCAGCCCAGCACCTCGTGGGCCGAACGCCTTAAAACCAGCCTAAGCAAAACCCGCAAACAACTTGGCAACCAATTGGCCGGGCTATTTGGCGGCGGAAAAATTGACGCCGAGGTCTTTGAGGAATTAGAGACCATCTTACTGACATCAGACGTGGGCGTGAACGCCACCAAGAATTTACTGAACGACATCAAAAACCGCGTTAAAGCGCAAAATTTAGACGACACCGTGCAACTCAAAGCTGCTCTTAAAGCGGCCCTGTCGGATTTGCTCACGCCCTTGCAACAACCCTTAGTCACCACCGAACACCAACCCTTCGTTATCATGCTGGCCGGTGTCAACGGTGCCGGCAAAACCACCAGCATAGGCAAGCTGGCCCATGCATTTCAAGCACAAGGCAAATCGGTGCTGATCGCCGCTGGCGACACCTTTAGAGCCGCCGCACGCGAGCAATTGCAAGTGTGGGGCGAGCGCAACAACGTGCACGTGGTAGCGCAATCCAGCGGCGATGCCGCAGCGGTGATGTTTGATGCCATCAATTCGGCCATCGCCAAAAAAATCGACATCGTCTTAGCCGACACGGCCGGTCGCTTGCCCACGCAAATGCATTTAATGGACGAAATTGCCAAAGTAAAACGCGTCATGGCCAAAAGCTTACCCGGTGCACCACACGAAGTATTGCTAGTATTGGATGCCAACACCGGCCAAAACGCCGTGTCGCAAGTCAAAGCCTTTGACGATGCCTTGGGTGTCACCGGCTTGGTATTAAGCAAATTGGACGGCACCGCCAAGGGCGGCGTCATTGCAGCGATTGCCGAAGCGCGACCCATCCCCATACGCTTTATTGGCATAGGCGAAGCGATAGACGATTTGCGTCCCTTTGTAGCCAGCGAATTCATTGATGCCATGCTCGATTAAGCCGACTTTAGCGCTATAATTCTTCCATGATTAAATTTGACCACGTCACCAAACGTTACCCGGGCAGCAACGAAGCCTTAAGCCAGGTGAGCTTTGACATAGAAGCCGGCGAGTTGGTGTTTGTAACCGGTCACTCGGGCGCCGGCAAAAGTACCTTACTCAAGCTGATAGCCGCCATCGAGCGCCCCACCAGCGGCACGGTATTGATCGCCAATCAAAACATCAGCCAACTAAAAGCTGCCGCTATTCCCTATATGCGCCGCCGCTTTGGCTTGATCTTTCAAGACCACAAATTACTCTACGATCGCAATTGCTTTGAGAACGTCATCTTGCCTTTGCACATCAATGGCATCACTGGCTTGGACGCCGCCAAACGCGTGCGTGCCGCCTTGGATAAAGTCGGTTTATTGCACAAAGAAAAAGCCATGCCCATCACCCTATCCGGCGGTGAGCAACAACGCTTGGCGATTGCGCGCGCCGTGGTCAGTCGCCCATCCATTTTGATTGCGGACGAACCTACCGGCAATTTGGACTCCAGTTACGCAGCCGACATCATGGGCATCTTCCAAGATTTCAATCAAGTGGGCGTCACGGTGATCGTTGCCACCCACGATGCACGCGGCATGTCGGCGACACAAAATCGCGTGCTGCACTTAGACCACGGTCGATTGACCGTATCCAATTCAGCTGAAAGCGTGAACGCATAATGAACTGGCTCAATCAACACCTGCAAGCGATTAAATTGGTGCTGTCGCGCATGGACAGCAACAAGCTATCGACCTTTATGATCAGCTTGGTGATTGCCGTGGCCATGGCCATCCCCGGGGTGTTTTACTTAGGCGTGGAGCATTTATCCAAACTAAGCAACCACATGCAAAATGAAACCGAGATCAGTCTGTTTGTGAAGCTAGACGAACCGTCCAGCACCTTAACGGCAATCGACGCTACCTTAAAAAGCAACCCCGCCATCCAGACTTACACCTTGGTCACCAAGGCGGACGCCTGGGAAGACTTAAAAGCCAAAGCCGCATCAAACAAAATCAACAGCGAAGTGCAAAACCTAGAACAAAATCCGCTACCGGACGCCTTTTTCATTCAAGCCAAATCGGCTGATGCGGCGGCACTCGCCACCTTAAGGGATGAGCTGCAAGCCCTGCCTGGCGTGGAGCGAGCTTTATTGAATGCCGAGTGGGCCAAACGCTTGTCCAGCATATTGGCCTTGGGCACAAAAATTATCGCGTTCATTGCCGCCTTGTTGGCTTTGGCTTTATTGGTCATCATAGGCAACACCGTGCGCATGCAAATCCTCACGCAAAAAGACGAAATCGTGGTCAGCAAATTGATAGGAGCCACCACCAACTTTATCCGCACGCCGTTTCTTTATGCCGGCATGGTCTACGGCTTATTCGGCGGCCTACTATCCATGGCCATGCTGATGTTTATCGTGCAACTGTATAACCAATCGGTCGTGCAACTGTCTCAACTGTACAGCAACGACTTCAGCTTGGCTTGGTTTAACCCACCGCTTTACCTAGGCATCATCTTGCTGTCCATCTTCATCGGTTGGCTAGGATCCTTCCTGTCTGTCAGCCGCGCCATTGCCGCCATCAAAATAGACTAGTTTCCCGCCACGCTTGCAGTGAACTATTTAGCCTCTAGCACTCTCTTATACAGAGTGCTAAAATAGCATTAATCTGAGGACTAATTTTAAATGACCACTGCCTTATTACCCGTGTTAACTGCCAGTGATAGCCTAGAGCACTACTCTAGGGCCATCAAGGCTTACCCTATTCTGTCCGCAGAAGAGGAATACGCGCTGGCCGTCAAATTTAGAAAAGAAAACGACTTAGAAGCCGCGCGTCAATTAATTGTCTCGCACCTACGCTTGGTCGCCAGCATCGCCCGTGGCTACAACGGTTACGGCTTGCCGCAAGCAGACTTAATTCAAGAAGGCAACATCGGCTTGATGAAGGCGGTAAAACGCTTTGACCCAGAACGCGGTGTGCGCTTGGTGTCCTTTGCCATGCATTGGATTAAAGCGGAGATGCACGAATACATCGTGCGCAATTGGCGCTTGGTCAAAATTGCCACCACCAAAGCGCAACGCAAACTATTCTTTAACCTACGCAGCATGAAGCCTGGCCATAACAGCCTGCAAAGCAGCGAAGTGGAGCACATCGCCCAGACCTTAAACGTCAAAGCGGAAGAAGTGCGGGAAATGGAAGCGCGCCTTAACGGCCACGAAATCGCCTTAGAATCCAGCGCTGAGGACGACGAAGACGGCCACTACAGCCCCATCGCCTACTTACAAGACGAGCGCTTAGAGCCACTGGCGGCCATGCAAGCTAAACAAACGGAAGCCTTTGAAAGCAACGGTTTGAGCCATGCCTTGCAACACTTGGATGAGCGCAGCCGTCGCGTGGTGGAATCACGCTGGTTGCAAGACGACGGCGGCAAAACCTTGCACGAATTGGCCGCTGAATTTGGTGTGTCCGCAGAACGCATACGCCAAATCGAACAAAAAGCCATGCAGAAAATTAAAAGCACCATGTTGGCTTACCAAGCCTAAGTTGGCTGACTTGAGAAAAAAGGCTGCCTGCGCAGCCTTTTTTATTGGCGATGCGCCGCATTGTAGGGCTAAAGCCCGACCTACAAACTAAGAATCGGAATGTCATGTAGGTCGGCCTTAAGGCCGACATGGCCATTTATAAGCCAGAAAAAGACCTTTTTTTATTGGCGAAATGGGTTTTGTAGGAGCGATCTTTAGATCGCGAAAAGCAATTTAGCCACCTAGCCTTCGCGATCTAAAGATCGCTCCTACAAAAAGATCGCTCCTAGATAAGGACCACGCCGGAACGAATCAGTCAGCCTATTGATGTCGCTGTCACGCCGTTCTGTTATCATCTTATTTTACAAACAATTGACCCGCGCATGAGCAAGCCTAGCCCTAGACCCACCGACATAAAACTGCACCAAGCCTCGCGTTTATTGGAAATAAAATTCGACGACCACACCGAGTGCATGCTGTCTTGCGAATTTTTACGCGTCCACTCGCCCTCCGCAGAAGTCAAAGGCCACGGTCCTGGCCAAGAAGTGCTGCAAACCGGTAAAGAGCAAGTCAACATCAGCCAGATCGAAGCGGTAGGCAATTACGCGGTCAAACTGGTGTTCAGCGACGGCCACGATACCGGCTTGTATTCATGGGATTACTTATACGAACTGGCGCGCAACTACGAAGCCTTGTGGTTGGAGTACTTGGGTAAACTAAGTGTGGCCGGCTTGAGTCGAAGCGAATAAGCGAGGGACACATGTCAAACGAACAATCCACCCATTTTGGTTTTAAAACCGTGGCCGAAGGCGAAAAAGCCAAAAAAGTCGGCGAGGTTTTCCATTCCGTGGCTAGCAAATACGACTTGATGAACGACGTCATGTCGGCCGGCCTGCACCGCACTTGGAAACGCTTTGCCGTGGAAATCAGCGGCGTTAAAGCCGGCGACACGGTGTTAGACATTGCCGGCGGTAGCGGCGATTTGTCCAAACTGTTTGCGCAAAAAGTCGGGGCTAGCGGCCGCGTCATCTTAACCGACATCAACGCCTCCATGCTCAGCGTCGGCCGCGACCGCATGTTGGACGCCGGTCTAAACGTCCCGACCTTGCAATGCGACGCAGAAAAATTACCCTTCCCCGATGGCCATTTTGATTGCGTCATCGTGGCCTTTGGTTTGCGCAACATGACGCACAAAGACAAGGCCTTGGCGGAAATGCTACGTGTGCTCAAAGTAGGCGGCCGCCTCTTGGTGCTGGAATTCTCTAAAGTGTGGCAACCCTTGAGCAAGCTCTACGATGCCTACTCCTTTAAGTTGCTGCCCATCATGGGTAAATTGTTTGCTAAAGATGCCGACAGCTACCAATACCTGGCCGAGTCTATACGCATGCACCCCGATCAAGAAACGCTGAAAAAGATGATGGAAGAAGCGGGACTGGCTAAGGTGGATTATTACAATCTGGCGGCCGGCGTGGTGGCCTTGCACAAAGGCTACAAAATATAATGGTGCGCATCCTATGTTAACCGGTTTATCTACCCGCCTATTGCAACACCTGATTACCCAAAACAGCTGGGCTTGCCCGCTGCTGCAACCGCATGCCGGCAAGTGCGTTGCATTTAAATTGGGCTTTTTTAGCCGCAGCCTGACTATCTTAGAAGACGGATCATTGGCCATGGCAGGCGAAAGCCATGTGGCCGATGCCAGCGTCAGCCTAACACCCAGCCTAGCCTTACGTTTATTATCTGGCGACGAAGCAGCCAAACGACAAGTGGTCATCAGTGGCGACACGCACCTGGCAGCGGAATTAGCCAAAGTACTGTCCGCCATGCGCTGGGACTTTGAGGACGACGCCAGCAAATTGGTCGGCGACGTGGCCGCGCATAAGATAGGCCAAACCTTACGCGGCATCGCTGCCACCAGCAAAGAAACCGGCAGCAATTTAGCCGCCATGCTAAGCGAATACTGGCAAGAAGAGATGCCCTTGATAGCCAAAAAACGCCAAGTCGAGGCCTTCAATAGCGACGTCGACACCTTGCGTGCCGACCTTGCTCGCTTTGAAAAAAAATTCGCCAAACTGCAACAACAACTTAATGAGCATGCCGCTGCTAAAGGCAGCCAAGCCTAATATGCGTTTATTCCGCCTGATATACATCGTCTACATTGCCTTGCGCTTCGGCTTGGACGAATTCGCCTTATGCAACAGCAAGCTCAAACCGCTGCAAACGCTTATTAATGTGCTGATTTTCTGGCGCAACAAAAGCACACCACGTGCAGTCAGATTGCGTTTAGCCTTAGAAGCCTTGGGGCCCATTTTTGTAAAATTCGGCCAAATGCTGTCTACCCGTCGTGATCTCATCCCATTAGACATCGCCGACGAATTAGCCAAACTGCAAGACCAAGTGCCGCCTTTTGCCTACGCGGACGTGGAGAAAATTGTCTTGGCGGCTTACCAAATACCGCTTAATCAAGTGTTCGCCAGCTTTGACGAAACCGCGGTGGCCAGCGCCTCGGTAGCACAAGTGCACTTTGCCGAATTACTCAATGGCACGCCGGTAGCGGTCAAAGTGTTGCGCCCCGGCATCGCCCAAGTTATCCACCACGACCTGGCCTTATTGGACACCGCCGCTTGGTTGCTGCAAGCCCTGTCGGCAGAAGTCAAACGCTTAAAACCGCGTGAAGTGGTGGCGGAATTTGCCGAGCACACCGAGAGCGAGCTAGACCTCACCTTAGAAGCAGCCAATTGCACGCGCTTAGCCGGCAACTTTCCGGACAAAAAATTACTGGTGCCTGAAGTGCATTGGGATTGGTGCCGTCAACAAGTCATGGTCATGCAGCGCATGCACGGCACCCCGATTAGCAAAATCGACTTGCTGCGTGAACAAGGCATAGACATCAGCCAACTCGCGCACGACGGCGTGGAGATTTTCTTTACCCAGGTATTCCGCGACGGCTTTTTTCACGCCGACATGCACCCAGGCAACATCTTGGTGGTCAACAGCGGCCCGGACAAAGGCAAGTACATCGCCTTGGATTTCGGCATCATGGGCACGCTGACCGATAAAGACAAATACTACCTAGCGCGTAATTTTTTAGCCTTCTTTAACCGCGATTACCGCGATGTCGCCGTGGCCCACATTGAATCGGGTTGGGTGCCTAAAGACACCAATGTCGAAGCGCTGGAAACGGCGGTCAGGGCCATCTGCGAACCGATATTCAACAAGCCCTTAAAAGACATTTCCTTTGGCCGCACGCTATTAAGCCTGTTTCAAATGTCGCGCAAATTTGGCGTGGTGATCCAACCGCAATTGGTCATGTTGCAAAAAACCTTGCTCAACATAGAAGGCTTGGGCCGTGATTTAGACCCCGACATCGACTTGTGGCAAAGCGCTAAACCGTTCTTGAAACGCTGGATGAGTGAGCAAATTGGCTGGCGCAGCATCGCTAAAAAACTCCGCAAGGAATTGCCCTTTATCGCCAAAACGCTGCCTGAAATGCCGCGCCTGGTGCACGCTTTCTTAGCACAACAAACCGAAGCCGAACAAGACGCACCCATGCGCACTCAGCTAGCGCAATTGATTGCGGCGCAGCAGCAACAAGCGCGTTGGCAGAAACGCCTGTTCCTAGGTGTGGCGGTGTTGGCGAGCTTAGAAGTGCTCATGCTATTGACTGCTTTTTGGCCTTTGGCTAACTAAGGCCGCGCTAATAAGAAACTAGCTTTTGACGCGGGCTTTTTGGCAGTGCGCACAGAAGAAGGTCGAACGTTGACCTAAACGCATGGTTTTAATCGGACGACCGCAGACCAGGCATGGCTCATCGGTGCGGGCATAGACAAAGTAGCTTTGTTGAAAATAACCCGGCAGGCCGTTGGTGCCAAAAAAATCCCGCAAGCTACTGCCACCGGCGTTAAGCGCCTCGTTCAAAGTCAGCTTAATTTCCGCCACCAGCTTTTCACATTGCTTAAGGCTTAATTGATTGGCCGGTGTTTCCGGGTGGATGCGACTGCGAAACAGCGATTCGGAAGCGTAGATATTGCCTACCCCCACCACCACGTGGCCGTCCATGATGGCGTTTTTAATGGCGAGACTTTTATTGGTTAAGGCTTGCTGCAAGTATTTGGCATGAAAACCGTCTTCCAAAGGTTCCGGGCCTAAGCTGGCCAACAAGGGGTGATCGGCCTCGGCGCCTTCCATCCACAACACCGCACCAAAGCGACGCGGGTCCCTTAGGCGCAGCACTTGGCCACCGGCAAACGCCACATCAAAGTGATCGTGTTTTTCTGCCGGGTAGGCGTCGTCCAACAATTGAATGCGGCCGGACATGCCTAAGTGCAAAAGCAATATGCCGTCACCGGTCTCACCAGAAAAGTCACACAACAGGTATTTAGCTCGGCGGCGCATGCCATTCAGGGTCATGGCCGGCAAGGTTTGCGGCAAGTGCGTTGGAATAGGCCAGCGTAAGCGTGGGTGGCGTATGGTGACCGACGTAACCACTTGGCCGACTAGAGGCAAAAGCCCACGTCGCGTGGTTTCTACCTCTGGTAACTCAGGCATGGCATTTATTTATTGGGGATGTTCAGCGGCGGATTAAGCATGCTAAAGCCGATATCCGATGGGAAATGGTAGATCAAGCCTTCGTCCGGTCTGGCCAATAGCAAGTCGGGGGACTCTTGTATTTTGTCAAAATGCACTTTGCTGCCATCGGCCATTTTAATTTCGAAAGACGGGTAAGTCAGTTTGCGATCCGGCGTGTACATTTCCACCGACTTGGCTGGGTTATGTAGCCAAGAGAAATCCAACCATTCGTTTAATTCGTTTTGTTGTGGCTTGGCCGCAGCAATCGAGGCTTTCCATTTACCATCGACAATGTCGACTTTTAAATTCACCTCTTGCCATTGCTCTAAACGCCCAAACTCAAAACCCACTACCTTTTCGCTAGGTTTCAATGGTGCTTTATCGATTAACTCTATCATCTGCGTGGCGGCCGCTTCCGAATAACCACCGGACACCAAATAGACGTTATTGCGGTGGGCCACGTATTGCTCTTCGGTCACCGGGTTATGGGTACCAAAAATAAACTCTTCTAAATCGCCTTCTTTGCGCACCAACTTGAGCTTTAACTCCGGGTTAGTTAGGCCGAATTTTGCCATGTCACCGCCACTGATTTTATCGCTGGACTGCGCGGCAATAATGGACAAAATACGTTGCACCGACGCTTGATCGGCGCGCATATTAACCGGTGCGGTGATGCGCCAGTAGCCGTCTACTTTAGCTAAAGTAACCGGCGCCTGAGTAGGAAACTCCACGCGTATGGCATTGAATTCAGCCAATCGATAGGTCGACAAATCGTGCATGGTCGATTGCTCGGCATCGGCTTTAGGGCGCAGGTAAAGAAACGCCACCAAGCCTGCTACCACTGCCAATAAAATTAAATTCACTAACCAACGTTTTTTCATGTCTGTCTCTAATATGGAATATCGCGGCGAGGCCGCAAGGGCCTTCGGCGTAGTCTATACGTGCTAAAGCACGTTATTCACACGCGAAGGGCGCCGCTCCTACCAAATAAGTTTACGCTTTTCTGCGTTTCCACCAGAAGTAAAAGCCCGCCACCATCATGGCCAACGGCAGGAAATATTGGAAGCCATGGAACACTGTCCAAGCCACCAAGCGACCGCTATCGGAATCCGGAATGGTGACGTTGATGTCTTTCAAAGGCATAGGCTGTATGGTGATAAGCTGATCGTCGCCAGCCAACCAATTGACGATGTTGACACCCAAATCCAAGTTGCCGCCATTGGTAATAAAGGTGTTGGATAAGAAGTTAGCGTTACCCATCACCACCACGCGCTGGCCTTTTTTACCGTAAATACGCTCTAAAGCCACACCGATATTAATCGGACCGCGTTTATCGGTTTTGTCATTGAATTCCGGCTTGGCATCCTTGGCCAATTTACCCGCCATCAACCAACCATTGGGTGCCACTTCCACCAAATTGCTCACCTTCCAACCGTTTTCATCGGTACCGATGGCAGTCACTTGGTGGGCTTCAGGGAACAAGGTGCGCAGCATGAAGTTTTTGGTAATGGCGTGCTCACCGTACAGGCTAGCAAACGACACACGGGCATCCGCACCGTATTGGGCTGATGCCATGTCCAAGGCGATACCAGGCGACACCGTCATGCCCAAATACTCGGCCACGGATTCCAAACCGCGTAAATTATTGTCGTCCACCAACCAAAGCAAATTACCGCCACGCTCTAGGTAGGCTTTGATTTTTTTTGCTTCCACTTCGCTGACGTTCACTTGTGGGCTGGCAATCACCAACATCGCGCCATTGCTAGGCACCGCTTGCGCCACGGTTAAATCCGGGTTGGCAAACTTGAAGCCTTTTTTCTCTAGTTGCTTACCGAACTCACCAATGTCGTGGTTTTTAACACCCAACAAATTGCGTTCGCCGTGGCCGTCTAAATACATCACCGCTTGTTGATTGGTACGCGATAAACGCACCAATAAATTGGTCATTTCTTGCTCGGCTATCGGCGGAATAATGTGCTCAGAACGTTTGTTGTATTCCACCACCACTTCGCCGTCTTCTTTGACGCCGGCATCTTGGGCCAATTTAGGCTCGATGGATGGGTTGATGAATTTCAAATTCACGTTCTTTTTTTCGCGTTGGTAGCGGGCAATAAAATCAATCATGCCCTTACGGAAATTGTCGCCGCCCGATGCGTCGTCTTTGGTGGCAAACACGGTAATGTTAATCGGCTCTTTCATTTGCTTGAGCACGTTAACGCTGCCTTGCGTCAAGATGTTACGGTTAGCTTGCGTGATGTCTTTCGCCACATGGTATTGCCCGGCTAAGTAGCCCAGCAACACCACCAGCATTAAAAACAGCACCACAAAGAAACTGTTTTGCACTAAAAGTTGAAAACGCAATTTACGATTAATATTCATTTCATCCGACCTAAAATTTCACTGCAACAAACACGATAAAAAACTTAACCACGCAAGCGGTCTGCATCCAAGCGACGCACGGTTAAAGTTAAAAAGCTGGCGATAAACAGAGCAAAGTAAGCAATGTCTGCGGTATCAATCAAGCCACCGGCAAACGATTGGAAGTGACGCGTTAAGGACAAGCTGGCCAAGGTATTGCTTGGGTCACCGGCGAAAAAGCGGTCTAAAAACATCAAGGCAAACAGCGCGATAAAGGTCAAGATGGCTGCCACCACAGGCTGTTGCGTGATGCTAGAAAAATACAAACCAAGCGCAGAAAAGCTTGCCACCATCAGCAATAAACCGATGGAGTTAGCCACGATGAAACCAAAATCGATGTCCGCCCAGATATTTAAGGTAGACAACATGGCACCGACGTACACCACCAAGATGCTCAAGAAAGCCACCAAGCCTAAAAATTTACCCAAGACGATTTCAGTTAAGGACAAAGGCGCACTGAATAGAAACGGCAGGGTTTGGCTGCGGCGTTCTTCAGACACCAAACGCATGGACAACAAAGGCACAGCAAACAACACCATAAAGGACGCAAAGCCATAGACATTTTGCCCAACAAATTGCGTCACCCCAGTGCGCTCGGCCGGGCGCATGGCGCCTGACATCACGGCAAAGTAATCGTTAACGCCGTTTAGGTAATAGGTCCCAAACGAAAACATCAACAAGGCCAAGATCACCCAGCCCATGGGCGAGGCAAACATACTTTTTAATTCTTTTCTTGCTACATTAATAATCATGATGATTCCTTAAGCCGCCTCTTGTTCTTGGTAAGTCAGCTGCACAAACACGTCTTCCAAACTGGTTTGGTCCGGGCCAATTTGATACAAGCCCCAACCCTTGGCCACGGCCGCTTGCACGATGGCCTCCGCCGGGGTAGCCCCGTCGGTAAAACGCACGCGCATTAATTGATCCGACACGCTTTCGGCTTCTTCGACGCCGGCAATTTTTAACAGTTCAGCCGCTTTCGGTGGCTTGTTCATGGCGATCAACAACTTGTTGCCTATGCGTTGTTTTTTCAAGACATCGATGGCGCCGTTAAACACCAACTTGCCTTTATCAATAATCTGCACGTGATCGCAGACCATTTCCACTTCTGGCAAGATGTGCGTGGAAATAATCACGCTGCGCTCGCTGCCGACTTCGCGGATTAAGGCGCGGATGTCACGAATTTGAATGGGGTCCAAACCAACAGTAGGCTCATCCAAAATCACCACCATGGGGTTATGAATGATGGCTTGGGCAATGCCCACGCGTTGTTGGTAACCGTTGGATAAGTTTTCGATCAAGCGTTTGCTCATGTGGCCTAAACCGCAACGCTCTTTAGCCAACTCGACGGCTTTTTTGATGTGTGCGCCGCTAACGCGATGCAACCTGGCGGCGATGGTTAGGTACTCGTCCACCGTCAGCTCTTTATACAAGGGGCGCATTTCTGGCAAATAGCCGATCAAGGCCTTGGCTTCTTTAGGATTTTCCATCATGTCGATGCCGCAGATTTTGACGCTGCCGTTACTCGGTGCCAAATTGCCGGTCAACATTTTCATGGTGGTGGATTTGCCTGCCCCATTGGGACCAAGAAAACCCAGCACCTGGCCTTTGCTTAAATTAAAACTGACATTGCTGACGGCTTCTCTGCCGCCATAAAGGCGCGTAAGACCAATGGCCTCTACTGTAAAATCATTCATAGTCACTCAATTCAAAAAACGCATTACAAAAAATAATGATGGCCAACCGTTGCCAGGCAGTGCTGGCGTATTCTTCAGGGAGCATAACAGAAAATTTCTGGCGCAATGACTAACCCACGCGTAATTATGTGGGAACTTGCGCTAACTGTCACGCACTAAGAAATGCCGTTTATAATGAGGCTTAATTTAAGCTTCATTTTTATCCGACTTAGCCACGAAACCAGCTCGACGTTTTTTAACTTTTAAGTGCCACTCCTAACTTATGCGCCCAACTAAACATGCAAGCACCCCCATCGCTCAAACCCGTCTATGGTTAATCCGTGGCTTAATAGCGAGCACCGTAGCCTTGAGCGCATGCGCTAGCAATGGCGGCTACCACAGTCAACCCGGCCAAACCAAAACCAACCCGGAAGGCGCCGCCACGGCGGAATTCGTTTACCGCTACCTGATTGCCGAAGTGGCTGGCCAGCGTGGCGACTTGGCCACCTCGGGCACGATATTTTACGAATTAGCAAAAAGCACGCGCAACCCCGGCTTGGCTGAACGCGCCGCCAAGGTGTCGGCTTACGGCAATGTCGGTCAACTGACCATGCCCGCCGTCAAACTGTGGGCCGAATTGGACCCGGCCTCCAATGAAGCGCAACAAGCCATGACGGAAATGTTGGTTGGCTCAGGCAAACTAAAAGAAGCACAGCCGTTTTTAGCGCAACTGTTTGTTAAAGAAGAAACCCGTGCCGGTGGCTTTTTATATTTAAGCACCTTGCTTAGCCGCAACCCAGACAAAGCCGCGGTATTAACCTTGGTGCAAGCCTTAGCTAAGCCCTACCCGGAATTGGCCGAGGCGCAGTTTGCCATTGCCCAATCGGCTTGGGCCGCACAAAAAGACAACGTGGCCCTAGACGCTCTAAACAAAATTGAAACACTCAAACCCGATTGGCCGATAGCCGCCTTACTCAAAGGCCAAGTGTTGTCCGAACAAAACCCACTGACGGCGATTAATTTTTACCAAGACTTTCTCGACCAACACCCGGACGCCAACGAAATTCGCTTAAACATGGCCAAGCTCATGGTCAGCCAAAAGCAATACGATTTAGCCAAGGCCAATTTCCCCATCCTGCTGGCTAACGCTAAAAACAGCGAGGCTAAAAATGCCGCCGAAGTCACGGCCATAGTCGGCTTATTGTCCTACCAAGGTGGCGACTACCCAGCAGCAGAAGGTTACTTCCAAGAGGCGCTTAAATTGGGCTTCAAAGACGCCGATCAAATTTACCTATACCTAGGCCAAGTTAACGACAAACAAAATCGCCCAGAGCAAAGCTTGAGCTGGTATAACAAAGTGGCGCCCGGCCAGCATTACTTGGAAGCGCAAGTTAACATCGCCACCGCCATGGCCCGTGACGGCAAAGTCGATTTAGCCATAGACAAGCTAGACAGCTTGGACAACCTTAATACGCAACAGCAAATCATCGTCATTCAAACCGAGGCCTCCTTGCTGGTAAAAGCCGGTCGTCACCAAGAAGCCTTTGATTTACTCGACAAAGCCGTGAAAAACTTACCCAATACCGCCGAGCTGGTTTACGACTACGCCTTGGCCGCCGAGCGCTTGAAAAAGTTTGATTTAATGGAAGCCGAACTACGCAAAACCATCGCCGACATGCCTAACTTTGCCGCCGCTTACAACGCATTGGGCTATTCTTTCGCTGACCGCAACATCAAGTTAAACGAAGCCTTAAGCCTAATAGAAAAAGCCGCTAGCCTAAGTCCAAACGACCACTACATTTTGGATAGCTTGGGTTGGGTGCATTTCCGCAAAGGCAATTTGAGCAAAGCCTTGGACTACTTGCAACAAGCTTACCAATACAATGCCGACCCAGAGATTGCCGCGCATTTGAGCGAGGCGCTATGGCAACAAGGCAAACAAGACCAAGCCAACGTGCTATTAAACGCCGCCCTTGCCAAGCACCCAGACAACGCATTGCTCAAAACCACGCGCAGCAAACTCAAACCTTAAAGCCCGACAGGCCAGACCATGCAATCGATTCGCGCCTACTTGACGTTGTGCCTGCTGGCCACCTTGGCCGCTTGCAGCAGCCTGCCAACGCAGGCACCCATCGCCACACCGGCCAGCTTGAGCTTGCACCAACAGCAGCTCGCCAGCTTAAGTCGCATACAGCAATTTGAGCTCAAAGGCCGATTGGGCGTGCAAGCCGATGGCAAAGGCTACAGCGCTAGCCTGCTGTGGCAGCACAATGCCGACCAAGACGACATACGTATTTATTCGCCCTTAGGCGGGCAACTGGCGCGCATTCAAAAAACCGCGGACGGCATACGCTTGGAAGACGCGCAAGGCCAAGTGACCGTCGGTAAAGACGCCGAAAGCCTAACCCAAACGCTATTAGGCTGGCGCCTGCCGCTGGGCGGCTTAGCCGATTGGGCCTTGGGTAGACCGTTTAACGCCACCATGGCCAGCCTCACTTGGGATGAAGCCGGCCATACCTTAAGCCTAAACGAAGCCGATTGGACCATTGCTTACCAACATTACCAAGCCAGCCCAACCGTCTTTTTGCCGCACAAATTAAGCCTTAAAAATGCACGCGTGCAATTAAAACTCATCGTGGAAAAATGGACTTTAAAATAAGGCGGTGCAGTCACAACTTGCCTGTAGCCACTATCTGATAAAATGCCGGCATGCCCAATTTTCAAACTTTTTTAGCCCCCGCAAAAATCAATTTGTTTTTGCACATCACCGGCCAACGCCCTGATGGCTACCACCTATTGCAAACGGTGTTTAGACTGATAGACCTGCACGACACCATCCAACTCAAAGTCCGCCAGGATGGTCAAATTAAGCGCGTTAACGACATCGCCGGCGTGCCGGCCGAAGACGATTTGTGCGTGCGCGCCGCGCGGCTCCTACAAAAACACAGCGGCTGCCCCTTGGGCGTGGACCTGCAAGTGGAAAAACGCATTCCCATGGGCGGCGGCTTAGGCGGCGGCAGTTCAGACGCGGCCACGGTCTTGCTGGCATTAAACCGACTATGGCAGCTCGATTTAAAACGCAGCAATTTGCTGCAACTTGGCCTGCAATTGGGCGCCGATGTACCGTTCTTTATCCACGGGAAAAATGCTTGGGCGGAAGGGGTGGGTGAACAGCTGCAAAGCATTTCAATGGCGGATGCTTGCTACCTCGTGCTAACGCCCGATGTGCATGTGTCTACCGCGCAAATATTTGCCAATAAGCAATTGACAAAAAATGCTATTCCTAAGACAATGTCGGACTTTTCAAGGGCAGCAAACAGTGCGTCAGTGAATTCAGGGCAACACAACACCGAATTTACTAACCAGCTTGAACAAGCAGTTTGCAGCGATTACCCAGCCGTATCAGCTTGTTTAACTTGGCTTAAGCAATTTGGTGATGCCAGAATGAGCGGCTCGGGCGCCTCGGTTTTTGTCGAAGTGGCCAATGAAAAAATAGCGCACGAAATCTGCCTACAAAATCCAGCGCAAGTGCTGGGCTTTGCGGTGCAAAGTTTTGTCGCCAAGGGGTTGAATCAACACCCTTTAATCGACTACGCGTCAGATTAAGCAGTTTGATTAACAATTGGGGAGTCGCCAAGTTGGTTAAGGCACTGGGTTTTGATCCCAGCATCCGAAGGTTCGAGTCCTTCCTCCTCAGCCAAATTTTTTAATGCAGATACTCTGTCTGCATGGTGTTAAATAAAAGCGTGTAGATTATTGATTTACGCGCTTTTATTTTTTATGGATTTTTATTGACAGTTTGATGCCGGCACGCGTCGGCACGACAGGGAATCAACCGATGTCTAACGGCAACTTGATGGTCTTTACCGGCTCAGCCAACCCAGTTTTAGCAGCGCAAGTAGCTAAACATTTGGGCATAGAGCTAGGTCGCGCGCACGTTGGCACCTTCAGCGACGGTGAAACCACAGTCGAGCTGTTAGAAAACGTACGCGGTCGCGATGTGTTTGTATTGCAATCGACCAGCCACCCGACCAACGACAGCCTAATGGAAGTCATGGTCATGGTAGATGCCTTGCGTCGCTCATCGGCCGGTCGTATTACCGCGGCGATTCCGTACTTTGGTTATTCACGGCAAGATCGCCGTCCACGCTCAGCACGCGTGGCCATTACCGCTAAGGTAGTGGCTAATATGCTCACCGGTGTCGGTGTTAACCGCCTGCTCACCATGGATTTGCACTCGGATCAAATTCAAGGCTTCTTTGATATTCCGGTGGACAACATTTACGCCACGCCGATTTTATTGGCCGACTTGCTCTTGCAAAATCACGACAATTTAATGGTGGTGTCACCCGATGTGGGTGGCGTGGTACGTGCCCGTGCAGCCGCCAAACAATTGGGTTCAGACTTGGCGATCATAGACAAACGCCGTCCTAAGCCTAATGTCGCCAAAGTAATGAACATCATCGGCGATGTCGCTGGTCGCACTTGCGTGATCATGGACGACATGGTCGATACCGCCAACACCTTGTGTGAAGCGGCGGCCGCCTTGAAAAAACACGGCGCGAAAAAAGTGATTGCCTATGCCACCCACCCAGTATTATCCGGTGGCGCTGCAGCCCGCATCATGGCATCGGAATTAGACGAATTAGTGGTGACCAACACCATTGCATTGGGCGCAGAAACCGCCCATTGCAAAAAAATCCGCGTATTGAGTGCGGCCGAATTGCTCGCCGAAACCATACGCCGCATCAGCAGTGAAGATTCCGTGTCTTCATTGTTCATGGATTAATAACCGGTTTTTATCCCTGCACACTGGTCGCGGTGTGCAGTTTTTAGTGTAAGAAGGCTGTCGAAAGCCTAGTAGTAAATTTAGGAGCAATAAAATGACTATTGAAATTAAAGCAGTAAAACGTGATGCTAAAGGTACGGGTGCGAGCCGCCGTCTACGTCACGCTGGGTCTGTGCCAGGTGTAGTGTACGGTGCAGGTAAAGAAGCCATCACCATTTTGGTGGATGCCAAAGAACTATTTTTAGAGTTCCGCCACGAAGCGTTCCACGCATCCGTGCTAGACCTAAACCTAGATGGCAAAAAAGAAAGCGTATTGCTACGTGACTTCCAAATGCACCCAGTGCGTAACACCATTCAACACGTGGACTTCCAGCGCGTTAGCGCTTCAGAAAAAATCCACGTTAAAGTGCCATTCCACTTTATCAATGCAGACATCGCCCCAGGCGTTAAATTGAGCGGCGGTATCGTTGCCCACATTTTCACTGAAGCCGAAGTAAGCTGCTTGGCTAAAGATTTGCCAGAGTTCATTGAAGTGGACGTGGCTAAATTGGAAATGGGTCACGCTATCCATTTCTCAGAAATCGCCCTAGCAAAAGGCGTAACTTTCGTGCAACTGGCTCACGGCACGGATGCCGCAGTGGTGTCGATTGCTAAAACACGTGGTAGCGTTTCTGAAGCCACTGCTGAAACAACTGAAGCCGCCGCACCTGCAGCCACACCAGCCGCAGACGCTTAAGTAAAGCTGTTTCAAGTTTAAGCATGCAAGACAACGCGCACATTCTCATGAAGTGCGCGTTTTTTATTGCTACTATAACGCCATGACACCCATTAAACTATATGTCGGCCTAGGCAACCCCGGTGGCCAATACGAAGCCACCCGGCACAACGCCGGCTTTTGGTGGATAGACCAAGTGGCGGCCAGCAATAACAGCCCGCTCAAACTCGACAGCAAATTTTTAGGTTTGGTCGGCAAGCTCAGTAACAGTAACGACACCTGGTTGCTCAAACCCAACACCTTTATGAACGCCAGCGGTAAAGCAGTAGCGGCCTTGGCCAACTACTACAAAATTTTGCCCGAACAGATACTGGTGATACACGACGAATTGGATTTGCCCGCCGGCACGGTGAAACTGAAAAAAGCCGGTGGCCACGGCGGCCACAATGGCTTGAAAGACATCGCCGCCGCCTTGGGCACGCCAGAGTTTTGGCGCTTACGTTTGGGCATAGGCCACCCAGGTGACAGAAACGAAGTGGTTAACTTCGTGCTAAAAGCCCCAACTAAAGACGAACAAAGCGCGCTAGACGGCGCCATAGATAAAAGCCTGAGCATCTTGCCGCAGCTCTTAAGCGGCGATTTTGAACAAGCAATGTTAAAATTGCACTCTAAGTAAAAAACACGAAACACAGTACGTAACATAAAGCACGCAAGCATTGCGTTAAAAATGAACTGGAAAACAACATGAAATGTGGAATTGTCGGCTTGCCTAACGTAGGGAAATCTACGCTGTTTAACGCCATCACCAAAGCAGGCATCGCCGCAGAAAACTACCCTTTCTGCACCATAGAACCCAACGTCGGCATCGTTGAAGTACCTGACACGCGCATGCAAGCCTTGGTTGACATCGTCAAACCACAAAAAACCCAACCGGCCATCGTTGAAATGGTCGACATTGCCGGCCTAGTCGCAGGCGCCTCCAAAGGCGAAGGCTTGGGCAATAAGTTCCTGGCCAACATCCGCGAGACCGATGCCATTGCCCATGTGGTGCGCTGCTTTGAAGACAGCAACGTGATACACGTATCAAACAAAATTGACCCACTGTCCGACATTGAAGTGATCAACACCGAGTTGGCTTTGGCCGACATGGAAACCGTGGAAAAGACCATGCAACGCGAAGGCAAAAAAGCCAAAAGCGGCGACAAAGATGCCATCGCATTAATGGCCGTGTTGGACAAAATCTTGCCTGGCCTCAACGAAGCCAAAGCCGTGCGCACCTTAGGCTTGGATAACGACGAATTAAGCCTATTAAAACCGCTTTGTTTAATCACCGTGAAACCGGTGATGTACTTAGCCAACGTCGACGAGAGCGGTTTTGAAAACAACCCCTTGCTGCAAAAAGTAGTGGATTTAGGCAAAGCCGAGCACGCCCCAGTGGTGGCCATCTGCGCCAAAATCGAATCGGAAATCTCCGAATTGGACGACGACGATAAATCGCTATTCTTAGCCGAACTAGGCCAAGACGAACCGGGCTTAAACCGCGTGATCCGGGCGGCCTACGCCCTACTTGGCTTGCAAACCTACTTCACCGCTGGCGTGCAAGAAGTGCGCGCGTGGACCGTTAAAAAAGGCGCCACCGCGCCGCAAGCGGCCGGCGTGATTCACACCGACTTTGAACGCGGCTTCATTCGTGCCGAAGTGATTCAATACGACGAATTCGTTAAAAACAAAGGCGAACAAGGCGCAAAAGAAGCAGGCAAAATGCGCTTAGAAGGCAAAGAATACATCGTGCAAGATGGCGACGTGATGCACTTCCGTTTTAACGTCTAAGGCGAAACTATTTTTGACAAGGTCCGCCTAAAACACTAGAATTGCGCCCTTGTTTGCGTTTTAAGCAATAAAAAACAACCGGTTTACCTGGTGATGTAGCTCAGCTGGTTAGAGCACAGGATTCATAATCCTGGGGTCGAGGGTTCAAGTCCCTCTTTCACCACCA
>CAMDXI010000015.1 GCA_945878695.1 Methylotenera oryzisoli
ATGCCGTTGTCGTAATACGGGTTGTGCGAGGCGGAGATAACAATGCCAGCTTGCGCGCGCAATGCGCGGGTTAGGTAGGCCACCGCCGGAGTAGGCATGGGGCCCGTCAACAACACGTCCACCCCGGCCGCCGATAAGCCGGCCTCCAAGGCCGCTTCTAGCATGTAGCCTGAGATGCGCGTGTCTTTGCCGATCAACACCGCCGGATGGGCGCCTATAGCCAAATTGCTGCTGACTTGGGTCAAGACCTTACCGGCAGCATAGCCTAAGCGCATGACAAAATCCGGTGTAATCGGCGATTCGCCCACCTTACCGCGTATGCCATCGGTACCAAAGTATTTTTTTGTCATGCTCTATCGTTCCCGTTATTGTATGGCGGCCAGCACTTTGCAGGCTTGCACCGTTGCTTTTACATCGTGTACACGCAGTATTTTAGCGCCTTTCATGGCTGAAATCACTGCGGCCGCGAGGCTAGCCGGTAAGCGTTGTTCGTCGTCACCGGCAATCGCCGCCAGTATGGATTTACGCGATAAGCCAACCAGCAAAGGCGAATCTAAATCAGCCAAGTTTTGCAAATTTTTAAGTAAGGTAATGTTATGCGCGCGGCTTTTGCCAAAGCCAAAGCCGGGGTCGAGCACAATTCGATTGGCGGCGATGCCACTGGCCAGCAAGGCTTGCTTGCGCTCACTTAAAAAAGCCCGCACCTCAGCGACCACGTCATGGTAATGCGGCTCCAGCTGCATGGTTTTGGGGTCGCCCTGCATGTGCATTAAACACACGCCAGCTTGGCTGTTAGCCAGCACATCCACAGCGCCTGGCATGCGCAGGGCCTGCACGTCGTTCACCATATCGGCACCGGCCTCTATCGCCAAGTGCATCACTTCGGGTTTGTAGGTATCGATGGAGATGGGCACCTTAACCACTTTGGCTAAAGCACGGATGACCGGGATGACCCGATTCAGCTCTTCTTCCAGGCTAACCGGTTGGGCCCCGGGGCGGGTGGATTCGCCGCCTATGTCTAAGATATCGGCGCCGTCTGCGATCAGCTTTAATGCGTGTTCCACCGCTAAATCAACGCTAGTATAGCGACCGCCATCGGAAAACGAGTCTGGCGTGACGTTGACTATGCCCATGATGTACGGGCGATCGAGTTGCAGTAAGTACTGACCACATTGAAAATTCATAAGCGCAATTATACTTAAAAAAGACGCGCATAAAAAAAGGGCTAGTTGCCTAGCCCTTTTTGTTCTTCTCCAATCCGCTCGACCTAGGTCTTAGCCGTCGGTTGCGCGGCTGGGCTAGCACCCAATTCATCCGAGCCGCTGTCTTTGGGTGGCTTGGCTTTACTTTGCGTCGGCTTAGGTGGCCGCACGGCAATACCGGCCATGATGTCGTTGATTTGATCGGCATCGATGGTTTCGTACTCCATCAATGCAGCGGTCATGGCTTCCACTTTATCGCGGTTGTCTTCCAACAATTTACGTGCCAAGCCGTATTGCTCGTCTAATATGCGGCGTATTTCTGCATCGACTTTTTGCTGCGTGGCCTCGGACACGGTTTTGGAACTCATGTTGCCAAAAAACGAATCTTGCTCACTGCCGGCGTAGACCATGGTACCCAATGCATCCGACATGCCGTAGCGTGTCACCATGTCTCTAGCCAATTTCGTGGCTCGTTCAAAGTCATTGGAGGCACCGGTCGACATTTGATGCATGAAGATTTCTTCTGCTATGCGGCCACCAAACAAAATGGAGATTTCTTCCAGCATTTTGTCTTTGTAGTTACTGATGCGATCAAATTCCGGCAATTGCCAGGTTAAACCCAATGCCCAGCCACGCGGCATGATGGTGACCTTATGCACCGGATCAGCCTTAGGCAATAACTTGGCCACTACCGCATGGCCAGACTCATGGTAGGCCGTATTGCGGCGTTCTTCTTCACGCATGACCATGGATTTACGCTCAGGGCCCATGAAGATTTTATCTTTGGCGTCTTCAAAATCTTGCATGTCCACCGTGCGTTTATTGCGGCGTGCGGCAAACAAGGCTGCTTCATTGACCAAGTTGGCTAAATCCGCACCAGAGAAACCGGGGGTGCCACGGGCCAATATGTCGGCTTTAACGTCCACATCAATTGGCACTTTACGCATGTGCACCATTAAAATCTGCTCACGGCCTTTGATGTCAGGCAAGGACACCATGACTTGCCTATCAAAACGGCCTGGCCTTAATAAGGCTTTATCCAACACGTCGGCTCGGTTGGTGGCAGCAATCACGATGACGCCGGAGTTGCCTTCAAAGCCATCCATTTCCACCAACAATTGGTTTAATGTTTGCTCGCGTTCGTCGTTACCGCCACCGGTACCCGATCCACGGCTGCGACCAACCGCATCGATCTCATCAATAAAGATGATGCAAGGCGAATTCTTCTTGGCTTGCTCGAACATGTCACGCACCCTTGATGCACCCACACCGACAAACATCTCCACGAAGTCAGAACCGGAAATGGTGAAGAACGGAACTTTGGCTTCGCCGGCGATGGCACGCGCCAACAAGGTTTTACCGGTACCCGGTGGGCCCACCATGAGCACGCCGCGAGGAATGCGGCCGCCTAATTTTTGGAATTTAGTCGGGTCACGTAAAAACTCCACTATTTCCGTGACTTCTTCTTTGGCTTCATCGCAGCCAGCCACGTCAGCAAAGGTGGTTTGGTTATTGGTTTCGTCCAGTTGCCTGGCTTTGCTTTTGCCAAATGAGAATGGACCGCCGCCCTTACCACCGCCTTGCATTTGGCGCATGAAAAACACCCAAACCGCAATCAGCAATATCATGGGGAACCAGGACACAAACAAACTCATCAAGAAGGATTGCTCCTCTTCAGGCTTGGCCTCCACTTGCACATTATTTTTCAATAAATCGGACACCAACCAAGGGTCGGTCGGCGCGTAACTATTGAATTTTTTGCCGTCGTGGGTGGTGCCGTGCAAGACACGGCCATCAATCTGCACCTTGGCGATGCGGCCGTCCTTCACTTCCTGTATGAATTGGGAATAGACGATTTGGCTGTCTGCGCCATTTTTGACACCGCTTAAATTAAACACCGCCATCAACACCATGGCGATCGCAACCCAAATGGCAATGTTCTTAAAGATATTATTCAAAATCGTCTTCCTTTTTAAAAGGCCTAATTGTTATGCCTATTTTATGCTTAAATCTGCGCCCGCTGTCAGGCCTTGCTTGCATTTTCACTTATTTTTCTAGGGTAAGGCATGCGTCGCTACTTCTTACCCAAGCCCAGCAAATACACTTCATTGCTGCGTCCACGTGACGCTTTGGGTTTGCGTGTGACGACTTTATCAAACAGGCCGCGCATGCTGGCTAAAATTTCATCGAAACCGGCACCTATGAATACCTTGACTAAAAAATTACCGCTTGGTTTCAACCAATCGCGACTGAACTCCAAAGCCAATTCGGTTAAATAGGCCGCGCCGGCTTGATCAACGATGGTGATACCTGACATATTGGGGGCCATGTCGGCAATTACAAGGTCTACCTGCTTGCCCTGCAAACTGTTTTCCAATTGCCTTAAAATTGCCTCTTCGCGAAAATCACCTTGGATGAATTCCACGCCTTTAATGGGCTCCATCTCTAACAGATCCAAGGCGATGATGCGGCCCTGGCCCTTGAGGCGCTGGGTCGCCACCTGCGACCAACTGCCAGGCGTAGCACCTAGGTCGACTATGGTCATGCCGGGTTTAATCAGCTTATCCTTGTCGTCTATCTCGATTAATTTGTAGGCGGCGCGAGCGCGGTAGCCTTCTTTTTGCGCGCGCTTAACGTATTCGTCGTTAACGTGTTCGTGCATCCAAGCTTTGCTGGAAGGTTTTAGCTTCATCTGTTAAACTTCGCCCACATAAAATACCGCACTATAAATTCAGACTAAGCAGTCAACCTAAAAGAAGAAATCAACGTGAACTCAAAACAAATCAGCTACTTACGTGGCCTAGCGCATAACTTAAACCCGGTCGTCATGATCAGCAACAAGGGCCTGTCCGAGGCGGTCATGAAAGAAATTAACGTCAACTTGGACGCCCATGAACTCATTAAGATTAAAGTTATGAGCGACGACCGAGCCTTGCGCGGCCAAATGCTGGTGGACATTTGCCAACAGACTAATGCGCTTGCCGTGCATCAAATAGGCAAACAATTGGTGGTGTACCGCGCATCGACCAAACCTAAAATCGTCGTGCCGCAGAAATAAGGCCTTACTTTTTCAGCACCACCACCAAACCGAGCAAGCATTGCAACACATAAGCAATGCTGGCTACCCCGTGCCACGTGGCAAACCGATCAGAAAACACACTTTGCATGACATCGCTGGGCAAGGCATCGGCTTTCAATTGGGCCAATATCGGCTGTATGCCAAAGTGACCGGCCAGAACCAATAACAGCATCACCAGCACCGCCCAGAAATAGCCTTGCTTCAAAGCCAAGCTGCCGTAGCCAAACAGGCGTTGCATCAATAAGAAAAAGGCAGAAAACAGGCCTAAATAAGCCACGTAATCAAAAAACTGGCCGGCCAACTGGCCCGCCAACTGCCGGTCTGGAAGCGTGTTAAACAAGACGTAGGCTACCGCGGCTATGCTCCACAGACTGCCCACCCAAAAGGTAATGAGTAACACACTGACTTTATCTGACCAATTATTTTTCATGGTGACACCTCAGATTAAACCGCACTAAAGATTAAACCGCACTATATGTATTGAACCTCTAAAATCTCGTACTCTTTGACGCCACCTGGCGCCATAACTTCCGCCACGTCGCCTTCTGATTTGCCTATCAAGCCGCGTGATATCGGTGAGCTGATGGAAATTTTACCGTTTTTAATGTCGGCTTCGTCGTCACCAACGATTTGGTAGCTGATGATGGCACCGCTTTCTAAATCTTCTATGCGCACGGTGGCGCCAAACACACAGCGGCCATCGGCGTGCAAGGTGGTCGGATCGATGATCATGGCATTGGATAACTTGGCTTCCAATTCGGCAATGCGCCCTTCGATAAAACTTTGGCGTTCTTTGGCCGCTTCGTACTCGGCATTTTCCGACAAATCGCCTTGAGCTCGTGCCTCGGCTATTGCCTGTATGATGTCTGGTCTATCGACACCACGTAAACGCAATAACTCTTCTTTTAATAGTGCGGCACCTTTAACGGTCACCGGAACTTGTATCACTGCCATCTTAAAAAATCCCTGAATAAAAAACAAACCACACCCAAACTGAGTGTGGCTTTAAATGTCATTGCTTGTGTGTAAATTAAAAAATCTTGATCAAAGTGTATTTTATGCCAGCTTTTTATGCAAGTCTTGCAAGGACTCCACGGTCAACTCTTGCATGTGCGCCATGCCTATGCAGGCGGCTTTGGCGCCTGCTAGCGTGGTGTAATAAGTGACTTTGTTTTGCAAGGCAGAGCGGCGAATTTCATAGGAATCGGCCACTGCGCGTTTGTCTTCGGTCACGTTAACGATAAAGCTGATGTCGTTGTTCTTAATCATGTCGACGATGTGCGGGCGGCCTTCGGCCACCTTGTTCACTGAGGACACTTTTAAGCCATTGGCCGTTAAGGCCGTGGCTGTGCCTTTGGTGGCCACCAACTCAAAGCCTAAGTCGTGCAAGGCATGGGCGATTTCCACCACTTTGTTGTAGTCTTCCTTGCGCACACTGATGAAGGCGCGACCGCCTTCAGGTAGCTTGGTGGAGGCACCCAGTTGCGACTTCAGGAAAGCCTCAGCAAAGGTAGCGCCTACACCCATCACCTCACCGGTGGATTTCATTTCTGGACCTAAAATCGTGTCCACACCAGGGAATTTAATGAAGGGGAAAACCGCCTCTTTCACGGAATAGAACGGTGGGATGATTTCACGGGTCACGCCTTGTGCTTTAAGCGAGGTGCCTATCATGCAACGCGCCGCCACTTTAGCCAATTGCAAACCGCAGGCTTTAGAAACAAAAGGCACGGTACGCGATGCGCGTGGGTTCACTTCTAACACATAAACGGTTTTGCCTTGGATGGCAAACTGCACGTTCATCAATCCGACCACGCCTAAGGCGCGGGCCATTTGTTTGGTTTGTTCACGCAATTCGTCCTGCAACTTAGCCGACAAGCTATACGGTGGCAAGGAGCACGCGGAGTCACCGGAATGCACACCGGCTTGTTCAACGTGTTCCATGATGCCGCCTATGATGACGTCACCAGTGCTGTCGCACAAGGCATCCACATCGACTTCCAAGGCGTCGTTTAAGAATCGATCCAATAGCACCGGTGATTCGTTAGAAACTTTGACTGCTTCGCGCATGTAACGCTCTAATTGCGATTGCTCTTGCACGATTTCCATGGCGCGACCACCCAACACATAGCTAGGGCGAACCACCAATGGGTAGCCTATCTCTAGCGCCAAGCGTATGGCTTCTTCTGGCGTTCTAGCGGTCCGGTTAGGCGGTTGTTTTAGGCCTAATTCTTGCAGCATTTTTTGGAAACGCTCGCGGTCTTCGGCTTTATCAATCGCATCCGGTGTGGTGCCTACGATGGGCACGCCGGCTTTTTCTAAATCACGCGCTAATTTTAATGGGGTTTGGCCACCGTATTGCACGATCACACCGACCGGTTTTTCGATGGCGACAATTTCCAATACGTCTTCCAAGGTCACCGGCTCAAAATACAAGCGGTCTGAGGTGTCATAATCGGTGGACACGGTTTCCGGATTGCAGTTAACCATGATGGTCTCAAAACCGTCTTCGCGCATGGCAAACGCGGCGTGCACGCAGCAATAATCAAACTCTATGCCTTGGCCGATGCGGTTCGGACCGCCGCCTAATATCATGATTTTTTTCTTATTGCTGGGGGCGGCTTCGCACTCTTCTTCGTAGCTGGAATACAGGTAGGCGGTGTTGGTCGCAAACTCGGCCGCACAGGTGTCGACCCGCTTGTAAACCGGACGCACTTGCAGGGCTTGACGATAAGCGCGCACCGCGTGCTGATCGGTATTGAGCAAGCTGGCTAAACGCCTATCGGAAAAACCGCTGCGTTTTAATTTCAGCATGGCGGCTTTATCCAGATCGGCGATTTGCTTGCCTTTTAAGGCTTGCTCGCGGTCTATCAAATCTTTAATTTGCACCAAGAACCAATGGTCTATTTTGCAGATGGCGTACACCTCGTCGACGCTCATGCCCAATCTAAAGGCATCGGCCACGTACCAAATGCGTTCCGGGCCAGGCACACCCATTTCCTTGGTGATCAGGTCTAGGTCGGTGGTTTTTTCATCCAAACCGTCCACGCCCACTTCCAAACCGCGCAAGGCTTTTTGGAAGGATTCTTGGAAAGTACGGCCTATGGCCATCACTTCGCCTACCGATTTCATTTGCGTGGTTAAACGCGAATCGGCTTGCGGGAACTTCTCAAAGGCAAACCTAGGTATCTTGGTCACCACGTAATCGATAGACGGCTCAAACGAAGCCGGCGTTGCACCACCGGTAATTTCGTTACGCAATTCGTCCAAGGTAAAGCCCACCGCCAATTTGGCGGCCACTTTAGCAATAGGGAAACCGGTGGCTTTTGAAGCCAAGGCCGATGAACGCGACACACGTGGGTTCATCTCGATGACGATCATGCGACCGTCTACTGGGTTGATGGCAAATTGCACATTCGAACCGCCGGTGTCCACGCCGATTTCACGCAACACGGCCAAGGAGGCATTGCGCATGATTTGGTATTCTTTATCGGTCAAGGTTTGGGCTGGCGCAACGGTAATCGAGTCACCGGTATGCACGCCCATGGGGTCTAGGTTTTCAATGGAACAGATGATGATGCAGTTGTCCGCTGAGTCGCGCACCACTTCCATCTCGTACTCTTTCCATCCCAACAAGGATTCTTCAATGAGCAATTCGCTGGTGGGCGAGGCATCCAAACCGCGTTCGCAGATGGACACGAATTCTTCACGGTTGTAGGCAATGCCGCCGCCGCTGCCGCCCATGGTAAAGGACGGACGAATAATCGCTGGGTAGCCTATGCCTGGCTGCACTTGCAAGGCTTCTTCCATGCTGTGGGCAATCACGGAACGGGCTGAGCCTAGACCTATCTTGGTCATGGCTTCTTTAAATTTTTGCCTGTCTTCGGCCTTGTCTATGGCCTCTTTGGAGGCGCCTATCAATTCCACTTTATATTTAGCTAAAACACCGTGCTTATCTAAATCCAAGGCGCAATTAAGCGCGGTTTGCCCACCCATGGTAGGCAACAAAGCATCCGGGCGTTCTTTGGCAATAATCTTTTCCACCACTTGCCAAGTCACCGGCTCGATGTAGGTCGCGTCGGCCATTTCTGGATCGGTCATGATGGTGGCCGGATTGGAGTTCACCAGAATAACGCGGTAGCCTTCTTCGCGTAGGGCTTTGCATGCCTGCGCGCCGGAGTAATCAAACTCGCATGCTTGACCAATTACGATAGGCCCTGCGCCTATGATAAGTATGGATTTAATGTCTGTACGTTTTGCCATAGTTTCTCAGTTGTTAGTCCTGTATGCCCGTTTTTAGTTAGCACGCATAGCGGCTAACTAAGCTTAAGGTCAGCCTAGTTTTTTTCCATTAATTCAATAAATTGATCAAACAAATAACTCATTTCTGTCGGGCCCGGGCTGGCCTCAGGGTGGCCTTGGAAACTAAAGGCCGGTTTATCGGTGCGGGCTATGCCTTGCAAGCTGCCATCAAACAAAGACACATGCGTGGTTTTAAGGTTGGCCGGCAAGCTGGCGGCATCGACCGCAAAACCGTGGTTTTGACTGGTGATGTAAACGCGCTTGGTTTTGATGTCTTGCACCGGGTGGTTGGCACCGTGGTGACCGAATTTCATTTTGTGGGTTTTTGCTTGACTGGCTAAGGCCAGCAATTGGTGACCTAAGCAAATACCAAAGGTAGGCACGCCGCTGTCGACGATGGTTTTAATGGCAGCAATGGCGTAATCGCATGGCGCTGGGTCACCCGGGCCATTGGATAAAAATACACCATCCGGCTCATAGGCCATCACGTCGGCCGCCGCAGTTTGCGCCGGCACCACGGTGACTTTGCAACCGCGCGACACCAACATGCGCAAAATGTTACGCTTGACGCCGTAGTCGTAAGCCACGACGTGGAATTTTTTAGCCGGTGGCTGGCTAAAGCCCTGGCCTAGCGCCCACTCGGCTTCAGTAAATTCATAAGGCTTGCTGCAGGTGACCACTTTAGCCAAATCCATGCCAGTCAAACCAGGGAAGCCTTGAATCAAGCTCATGGCAGCGGCAATGGCTTTCGCCTCATCCGCTTCACCGGCGATGATGGCACCGGTTTGGGCGCCTTTTTCACGCAGGACACGGGTTAATTTACGCGTATCGATATCGGCAATGGCGACCACTTTATTGGCCACCAAATACTCGCTTAAAGATTGGCTGTTTCTGAAATTGCTGTGAATTAAAGGCAGGTCACGAATGATCAAACCGGCGGCATACACTTGACCAGACTCGACGTCCTCTGGATTAACGCCGTAATTGCCGATGTGCGGGTAAGTTAGGGTGACAATTTGCTTGGTGTAAGAAGGGTCAGTTAGGATTTCTTGGTAGCCGGTCATGGAGGTGTTGAACACCACTTCACCGACTGTTTGGCCAACGCCGGCCTGACCTGATACACCAATAGAGCTACCACGAAACACAGTTCCATCTGCAAGTACTAGTATGGCGGGCAGGTTTTGTGACACAGCAACTCCTTGTTTTAGATCACTTAACTGTTTTTAAGCGCGCTAATAATAATTTTTATAATCGTTTTCCATCATGAACGGATGGTAGATACGCAAAACGGGATGAGTTTTTATACTCTTCCCGTTTCAGAATTAACGAATTATAGCGAAAATCGGCTCGCATTTCAACGTTGTATTGCAAAATAGCCATGGAATATTTTAGCCCATGGCCGACTAGGTCAGCTGATTACTTAGCGCAAATTAAGCACATCCTGCATGTCAAACAAGCCATGCGCTTTGCTGCTTAAAAATTTAGCAGCGCGCAAGGCGCCCAAGGCAAAGGTCGCACGACTGCTGGCCTTGTGCGTCAACTCAACCCGCTCGCCGGTGCCAGCAAACAAGACCGTGTGATCGCCCACCACGTCGCCACCGCGCACGGTGGCAAAGCCTATGGTGCTGGGGTCACGTTCGCCAGTGACGCCCTCGCGGCCGTAGACTGCGCATTCGTCTAGATTGCGCCCCAAGGCACTGGCGGCCGCCTCACCTAAACGCAAAGCGGTGCCCGATGGGGCGTCCACTTTATGCCTATGGTGCGCTTCTAATATTTCGATGTCGTAACCGCTATGCAAGACCTTGGCTGCGGCTTGCACCAAATTAATTAACAAGGTCACGCCCACGCTCATATTGGGCGCGAAGACGATGGCGGTTTGCTTGGCAGCAAGTTCAATGGCCAATTTTTGTTCTGCCGAAAAGCCGGTTGTGCCTATGATCATCTTCACCCCGTGCTGTTGGCAAGCGGCCAGGTAAGCCATGCTGGCTTCTGGGCGGGTAAAGTCGACCAAGACATCGACATTTTTTAAGGCCGCATTGACGTCGTCGCTCAGCTTCACTCCGGACACGATACCAAATTGCTCGCCGGCATCGCGGCCAAGCTGCGGGTTGCCGGCGCGGTCTAGGGCGCCGTGCAAGACTAAATCGGCATCAGCAAACACCGCTTCTAATAAGGCGTGGCCCATGCGACCTGAGCAACCGGCGATAACGATTTTTAATGGATTAGCCATAATAACTACCTGATAAATACTGTTTGGATTGTAAAGCGGCCTTAGAAGCCAATCTTCTCTAGCATGCGATCAAAAAAACTAGGCTTAGCGGTGACCGGCAGCTCTTTTGCTTTAGGCAGCTCGGTGCTGGCCGCAGGCGGCTTGGTCACCATTGGGGCTGGCTCAGGCACTGGTGGCGGTGCGATGTCTTCAGGCAACTTAGTTAAGTTACGCTCAAACTGCATGCCCGACGGCGACTCGTAGACTGGCGTTGCGGCTGATGCAGCCAGCGGCTCGGTCGAGCTGGCTTCAGCAACACTCGCTTCAACTGGACTCGCTTCCGTAGCGGCTTGAACAGCCGCCGGTTCAGCCGCAACTTGCGGAACTGCTGGCGCAGCTTCAGCCTGAACTGGCGCCGCTTCCACACTAGGCACTACCGCGGCAGGCGTGTCAACCACGGCAGCCGCTGGCGCTTCTACGACGGCAACCGGACCAGGCTCAGCCGGCAACAAGGGCACGGCCAATACCGATTGTGACTCTGGGTTAGCAACCGCTGGGTTACCAACCGCTGGCGTAGCAGCCGCTTCAAGCGGCTTGATTGCTGCGGGCTTAGCTTCACTGGCAACAACCGGTGTCGCTGCTTGCTTGGTCTGCTCTTCAGCTTTGGCCTGTGGCGCCGGATTGGCTGCCGGTTCTTTTTCCCAGAATTTCAATGTGCTAAACAGGCTTTTGTTTTCCGATTTGGCCGATGGATTAATCACGCGCGTGCCGCTGTTATCGGCCACCTCATTGGACTGACTGGCAGCAGCAGATGGAATCACGTCGCCGCGCACGGTTTTTAATAGGTCGCTTTCAAAGTCCAATATCACCCGGCGCTGCTCGGTGATTTTGCCGTTTTCACGCATTAGGTAAACGTAATCCCAACGCTTGCCGTGGAAACTGTCTTGAATAAGCGGGGTGCCCATGATGAAACGCACTTGCGACTGAGTCATACCAGGGCGCAACTGCAAGAGCATTTTTGAGGTAACCACGTTACCTTGTTGCACATCCAACTTATACGGTTTGATGCTAGGCAATGCGGTGCCACATGAAGCACACATCAAGGCCAATAACAGGATAGGGTAACGCGTAGCAGATAAATTGCGCATAGTATGACTTAAATTAGAATTAGCGTTAATATAACACGTAGACAGCCAAGCCAAAACACCGACATTGTTAATAGTGAGTAATCCCGCATGCAAGATCAAAGAGACTTAAAAAACGCTGGCCTTAAGGCTACCTTACCCAGACTTAAGGTGTTGAGCCTGTTTGAAAACAGCAAAGAGCGGCACCTGTCTGCCGAAGACATCTACAAAGTCATGATCAATGCCGGCGAAGACGTGGGCTTAGCGACGGTTTACCGGGTGCTCACGCAATTTGAACAAGCCGGCTTACTGGTACGCCATCACTTCGAAAGCGGAAAAGCCGTGTTTGAACTTAACAGCGGCGGCCACCATGACCACGTGGTGTGCGTCAAATGCGGTCGCGTTGCAGAGTTTTACGATGCGGAAATTGAAAAAAGACAAGAAAGTGCCGCCGCCAAATTGGGCTTCACCATGCAAGACCACGCGCTAACTATTTACGGCATGTGCAAGCAACAACCCTGCGCCAAAGACTAATCACCACTCAGTTAAGCCAACATCTCTCTTGCGTGTTGCCGGGTCGTCTCGGTAATGGCCAAGCCTCCTAACATGCGGGCAATTTCTTCCACTCTGGCTGCATGATCAAGCTGACTTATATGGCTTAAGGTTTGGCCATCTTGCTGCGACTTACTAACCTGCATGTGCCAACTGGCTAAGGCCGCCACCTGCGGCAAATGCGTAATCACTAAGACTTGCCGGGCATGGGTTTGCCCAGTTTGCGACGCGGCAGGCACCCCCAATTGCTTGAGCAAGCGACCGACCACTTCCGCCACCCCGCCGCCTATGCCGACATCGACTTCATCGAAGATCATGGTCGGCACGTTTTCTTTATGGGCGGTAACCACCCGTATCGCCAAGCTGATTCTAGACAACTCACCACCCGACGCCACTTTATTAAGCGGCCTAGGCGCAACGCCAGCATGACCGGCTACTAAAAATTCTACCAACTCCAGGCCACTGGCAGCCGCTGACTGGGGCGTTAAAGCCACCTCAAACTGACCACCCGCCAAAGACAAATCTTGCATTTGTGCGCTGATTTTTTCACTTAATTCCCGCGCCGCCAACTGGCGACCGGCGCTCAATTGCTCAGCACTGGCTTGATAGCTGGACCAAACTTGCGCCTCCAGTTTGGCTAAGGTATCGTCATTGGCATACAAGGCCAGCTCGTCCATGCGGGTTTGGCTTTGCTGCAACAGTGCTTCCAGACCCTCTGGCGGCACACGGTATTTACGCGACAGGCCGTGCACACTTTGTATTTTTTCATCCAGGGCAGCCAGCTTGGCCGGATCCAATTCGGCGTCTTGCAAATAGTGATTTAAAAAACGATCGGTCTCCGCCAGTTGTATCATGGCCGAATCCAGGGTTTCCATGGCTTCATGCAAGGCGCCATCGTATTCGCTTAAATTTTCCAATTTATAGCGCACCTTGGACAGCAAGCGTTGCGCCGACTGCTCGCCCTCGCTTAATAAATCGCGGCAAGCGGCGCCACCACTCATTAAATCGGCGGCATTGGACAAGCGCAGGTGCTCTTGCTGCAACTGCGCCCAATCCTCTGCCGTCAGGGCCAAATCCGTCAGGGCCTGCACCGTCTCTTGCAAATCAGCCAATTCGCGCGCGTAGACGCCAGCGTTTTTCTCGGCCTCTAAGCGTTGCTGATTGAGCTTATGCCAAGCCTTAAATTGCTCGTCCACCTGCTGCGCCAGTTCGGATAAGCCGGCAAACTGATCCAGCACATTACGCTGGGTGATGGGTTTTAATAGCGAGTGGTGGGCATTTTGGCTGTAGATATCCAACAGCAACTCACCCAATTCTTTGAGCTGCGACACGGTCACCGTGGTGCCGTTGATAAACGCCCGCGAACGGCCATCGGCATACATCACCCGGCGCAACAGCAATTCCCCACCGTCCTCAGTCAGCTCAGCAGCTTGCATCCATAACTGCGCATCCAGGTTGTCTTGTATGGAAAAAAGGGCACTGATTTCGGCTTTTTCGCAGCCAGCCCGGCAAATGCCGCCCTCGCCGCGCGCACCCAAGGCCAAGGACAAGGCATCGATCAATATGGATTTACCGGCCCCAGTCTCGCCGGTTAACACGGTATAGCCCGCGCTGAATTCCAAATCGAGCTGCTTGACGATAATAAAATCGCGTATGGAAAGGCTGTGTAACATTTAACCCCAGTTCAGCTTGTTGCGCAGCATATCGAAATAGCAATAGTCGCTAGGATGCAACAACGACACGCTTTGACTGGCACGTTTCACGGTCACCTTGTCACCCTGTTTTAATTCCATTTGAAACTGACCATCGAAACTGAGCTGCGCATTGCCCAATTGCAGCATGCGGACGTCTATTTGACTGTCACTGTGCACGGCAATCGGTCGATTGCTTAAGGTATGCGGGCAAATCGGCACCAAGGAAATGGCTTGCAAATTCGGGTGTAGAATCGGCCCACCTGCAGACAAGGCATAGGCGGTGGTGCCGGTAGGCGTGCTGATAATCAGGCCATCTGAGCGTTGTTTATGGACGAATTTTTCGTCCACACTGACTTCCAATTCAATTAAGCGCAGCGCACTTTTCACCACCACGTCATTCAGGGCGCAATTGGCATGCACTTCTTGGCCATCACGTGTGACGGTAGCGCTCAATATCACCCGTGGCTCTAGGACATAATCGCCCGCCAAAATGCGATCCAACTGACCCAGCATGTCTTCCACGCGCAAGTCGGTTAGAAAGCCGAATCGACCTTGATTTATGCCGACCAAGGGCACATTAAAATCGATCAAACTGCGCGCCACGCTGAGCATGGTGCCGTCGCCACCCATGACAATCACCAAGTCCACTTCGCTGCCTATGTTGTTTAATGCAGCGGTTTTGTAGGTAGTGATATTGGCATGCTGGGCGGTGTCTTGCTCCACCCAAACCTGGATGTTTTTTGCCGACAAATGCTCGGCCAAATCAAGCAAATCCTTGCGCATTAATTGCAAGGCCGATTGGTTCATGTATTTGCCTATGATGGCGATGGATTGGAATGCGAGCGTCATGCCGAAATTAAATCACAGATGGCTTTTTGCGCAAAGGGAAAGCGTACGATGTAGCCCAGTTATCTGCAAAAAACACAGATAGGCTTAGCACAAACAATACTGACTCAATTAGCCGAGCTTGAGCTTGGGCAAAAAGGCAAGCATGCTAATGCATGCCCGTGTGCCGAACAGCATGCATGAAAACTATGCGCTTAATTTCCGGGACACAAGAGCCACATTCGGTGCCGCATTTTAATTTATTTTGCAGGGTGATGAGATCGGCCCCCAATGCTACATTTTCTATGATCTCATTTTCAGCCACATCCAAACAATTGCATATGACTTTACCTCGACTAAGGCTGCCGCTAGGGGCTGCGCTCAATGGCGCCAAGGCCCAACGCCTCAACTCCGCATCAAATTCACCCGTAGACATAACGTCTTTTAGCCAATCTGCCGCTAAGGTTTCACCAACCAAACGCACACCAGTGACTACCATTTTTTCATTTTCATGATTCTTTTCAACTAAAATTCTTTTACTGATGCCGCGTTTTGCATCGTTGTAATTTAGCAGAGGCATGCCATCCTCCATAGCAAGAATGCGGTCTATCTGATCAATCAAACTAGCATCCGGCGCATCGCCGTGAGCGGCTCTCAATATCAACATGCCGGCACTTTTTTCACTGCCTCGACCAAATAAGCCGCAACTGGCGTATTCAAACTTAACCAGCAATGGCCGTATTTTTTCCAACATAGACAAATCTGGGATGGCGCGCATGACCGTCATCCGCCATGGCAAATTCACTTTTTCTAATTTGATGGCGGTGTGTTTTAGTTCCGGTTGTTTTGATAGGGCATCAAACGATGCCGGCATGAGTGCATTCACACCCAAACCGTGCATAAATTGACTGCCCCAATGCATGGCAATAAAAGTCTGTGATGGCTGCACCTCATCAGAAGATTTTGCGGTAAGCATTAGACTGCCGCGGCGATTACTGACTTTAACGATGTCGCCATCTTTAATTGAGCGCCGCGTCATATCATCAGGATTAATGTGTATCAACGGCTCTTCTGCATGATTGAATAATTGCGCCACCGTTCCGGTCCGGCTCATGCCATGCCATTGATCACGCAAACGTCCCGTGAGTAAATGCAGGGGGTACCTGGCATCGGTTTTATCTGCAGTGCCTTGATAGGGAACAGCCACAAATTGTGCACGACCATCAGGTCGGGCAAACACCCCATCTTCATATAGTCGCGGTTTACCTGAACGATCACCAGGCAAAAATGGCCATTGCTGCGGCCCTAGCTCATTTAACACCGCATAGCTTAAGCCACTGATATCCAAATCTCGCCCTCGAGTGGTTTCGCGATGCTCATTAAAAATCTGCTCCGTATTATTAAATGGAAACAGGTCTTGATTTTTGCCTAGGCGCTGGGACAAGCGTTGCGCAAAATCCACCATAATCTGCCAATCGTGTTTAGCTTCAGCTGGGGGCGCCACGGCCGAATTAACCCGAGTAATACGTCGCTCAGAATTGGTAACGGTGCCCTCTTTTTCGCCCCATGTGCTGGCTGGCAATAAGACATCTGCGTATTGACTGGTATCGGTTTGCTTGTAGGCATCTTGCACAACCACAAGCTCAGCCGTGTTTAAAGCGCTGAGCACTCTGTTCAGATCAGGCATGGAGTGTGCCGGATTCGTGCAGGCTATCCAAATGGCTTTGATACTCCCGTCTTTAACGGCGTCAAACATTTCAACAGCCGTTTTACCGGCTTTTGCTGGCACGCTATTCACCCCCCAGAGCTTAGCCACCTCTTCTCGGTGCTCTGGATTAGCTAAATCGCGATGCCCCGACAATAAGTTAGCCATGCCGCCAACCTCACGTCCTCCCATCGCATTAGGCTGACCTGTTAAGGAAAAAGGGCCCGCGCCTTTCTTGCCAATTTGGCCGGTGGCTAAGTGCAGATTAATCAACGCTGCGTTTTTATTGGTGCCGTGTATTGATTGGTTTAAGCCCATGCAATACATGGATAAACTGGGTCCTTTTCCAAACCACTTGGCTGCAGTAATAATATCGGCTTCTTTCACACCGCACATGTCAGCGACCATTTTAGGCGTGTATTCACGCACGGTATTTTTTAAATCATCGAATCCATGGGTATGCTCACGAATAAAGTCCTGATCCAATAAACCTTCCCACAGCATGACGTGCAGCATGCCATTAAATAAAGCCACGTCTGTGCCAGGCAATATAGCCAGATGCAGGTCAGCTGCCTGAGCCGTATCCGTCCGCCTAGGATCGACCACAACCACCTTAAGATCTGGATTGCGCGCTTTGGCGTCTTCAATACGGCGATAAAGTATGGGGTGGGCGTAAGCCGTGTTGGATCCCGCTATAAACAAGCAAGCGGCATGGTCAATGTCTTCGTAACAAGCTGGCGGGGCATCCGCGCCCAATGTCGCCTTGTATCCGGCTACCGCTGAACTCATGCACAATCGCGAATTGGTATCCACGTTATTTGTGCCAATCAAGCCCTTGGCCAGCTTATTAAATACGTAGTAATCCTCAGTGAGAAGTTGGCCTGAAATATAAAAAGCCACGGAATCTGGACCATGCGTTTCTATCGTTTGCGCAAATTTCTCAACCAGCAGATCAAGCGCTTCGTCCCATGTCGCTCTTACTCTGGGCGCGTCTTTAGCATGCCGCAACTCGGGGTAGAGTAAGCGGTTATCAAGCTTTGCAGTGAGGTGCAGTGTTGATCCTTTAGTGCACAGACGGCCAAAATTAGCCGGGTGTTGCGGGTCACCTTTAACATCAATGATTTGGTCATTTTCAGAATGAATGACCACGCCACAGCCTACGCCGCAATAACAGCAGGTACTTTTAGTTTGTTTAATCAAGCTATTGATCTTTCAATTCTAAATAGACCATACCGTCTTGCACTTTGGTTTTGTAGCAGGCAGTTTGGCCTACATCCGGCTCTTCGGCCTTTCCATCGACTAAACTGATTTTCCAACTGTGCATAGGGCAAGCAATTTTTTCGCCGTAAACCAGCCCTTCGGATAAAGGACCCCCTTTATGTGGGCATGCGTTATTAATAGCAAAGACCCTATCGTCTTCTAATCGAAAAACACCAATCTCTAGGGCCTGCCCAGCACCATCATGCGTGCGAACTACTCTCGCACCTAACTTTTGTATTTCTTGCAGGGGCGCGACTTTTACCCAATTATCCATAATTCAACCTTTAACAAAATGTCATGAAACAAGCAGTAAATAAATTAACAAAAAATTTAGAACAAACGAAAAGATAGCGATCCATTGCCATCTTATAAATCGGGCACGTGCAATCAATGGCGTGCGTGCAGGGGCCAATATGGGTTTTAACTCACCGTGCTCAAGCGCCAGCAACATTTCTTCCGCCGTTTCGAACCTTAACTTTTCATCATGCGCAATGGCTTTAAGAATGATGTTTTCCAACCAAACTGGAATATCTGGTCGGTATCGACTTGGAGGCACGGCTTGACCAAATCTTGGGTGCTGAAAAGGCTCAATCTCGCCATACGGGTATTTACGAGTCATTAAATAATAAAGTGTCACACCGGCAGCATAGAGGTCACTTTGGATGGTAGCCGAGCGGCCGTTAAACAACTCTGGCGCCATAAAACTCGGCGTACCCGGATTTTGCAAAACCTCAACATTCGGTGTGGCACTGCTTAACGCTATGCCTAAGTCTAAAATGCGTAATCGCTGATCAGTGGATAAATGTATATTAGCCGGCTTAATGTCTCTGTGCACTATGTTTAATCGATGCAAAGCGCCCATACCACGCATCAAATCCAAGCCAATTTTAGCAATCCCTGATGCCGTAAAGTGGTGGCCGCTATCCAAACGCTGTTCCAAAGTGGCGCCTTCATGCCAACTCATGACAAAATACAGATGGCTACGATTTTCCACAGAAACCGGTAATACTTGCGGCAGGTACTGCGAGACTACTCTTTTTGCCAGCCATTCCTCATTCAATAAGCCATTGCAACTTTCAGCGTCACCGTTTAGCAAAGGCTGCAACGTTTTAAGAACAAACAACTGCTTGGTTTTAACATTGCGCACTTTGTACAACAAGCTTGCACGCGATTCGTGTAACAAGTCCATGACCTCAAAATCATCAAGCACCTCACCCATGGCTAATTTTTTGGGGACGTTTAAGTGCTTACCCCCGGCCAGCAATTCGGTGAGGGTATCCTCACCGACCTGGGTGATCTTAATGGCAACCGCAGTGCTATTATCGCTGCTGCCTTTTTCGATTGCCATGTTAACCAAGTGCTCACAAATCAATTGCGGGCTGTCAAAACGTGCCATGGCTTGGTGTATGTTTTTTTCACCCAAGGTATCCCAAACCCCGTCCGTCATCAAAGCAAACACGTCGCCAACTTGAAGTGCGCCCTCAGCATAATCCACCGCCAAGTGCTGATCCAATCCAACCGCTCTTTTTAATACATGCCGCATGTCTGGTCGGTCCCATACGTGATCTGTAGTGAGCTTTTTTAGCTGGCCATCACGCAACAAATAGATGCGCGTGTCACCAACGTGGGCCAGATAATAGCGCTGCCCTCTGGCCACCAACAAAGACAAGGTGGTGGCCATGCCAGCCATATCCCGATTGGCATTAGCCTGGGCAATTAACCAGCGATTAGCGGCGGTCAACACTTTATCTAAAGACGCTAGCGGCTCCCAAGTATCCGGCGTGGCATAGTAATCGGAAGTAACCGAACGTACGGTCATTTCTGACGCTTCACCGCCGCCAGCATTACCACTCACTCCGTCGGCCACCGCAACCATAGCCCCCTTCACACTCAACTGTTCTTGCACAGGCGTGACTATGCCTATGTAGTCTTCATTGCGTGCTCTAGGTCCTGTTTGGCTGGACTGGCCTACGGAAAATTGCAGTGGCATACTAAATTTTTGCCTTAGTAGCCGTACCCCAAGTGGTACGCCATCTTGTTTTAACACCAGCCAAACCAACCATTGCCAGCATGGCTAGGCCAGCAAAAATCAATAAGCCCGTTTGGTAACTGCCTGAGACCTGCTTAAAGTAGCCCAAACTGGCCGCTAGATAAAATCCACCCACACCGCCTGCCATGCCAACCAAACCAGTCATGACACCGATCTCCTTACGGAAGCGTTGCGGGACTAATTGAAACACTGCCCCATTGCCCATGCCCAATATGGCCATAACTGGAATAATGATCGCTAGCGCCATTTGGTAAGTATCTTGGCCAAAACTCATGACGAATAATAGCACTGCTGCTAAAGCGTACATGGTCAGCAAGGTTCGAATGCCCCCTACCCGGTCTGCAATCATGCCGCCTATGGGTCTCACTAACGATCCAGCAAACACGCAAGCTGCCGTGCAATAGCCCGCATTAACCGCTCCTAAACCATACAAATCATTGAAATAAATAGTAAGTGATGAAGCCAATCCGACAAAACCGCCAAAGGTCACGCCGTAAAAAAACATAAACCACCAAGCATCCTTGTCTTTCAATATAGCGAAGTACTGACTGAGCGATTTGGCCGGCGGCGATTCTGGGCTGTCTTTAGCAAAAATAATATACACAGCCAAGGCAAGACCTAATGGAATTAAAGCCAAGCCAAATACATTATTCCAGCCGTATGCAACCGCTAAACCCGGTGCAAACAGGGCGGCAAATACCGTTCCAGAATTACCTGCACCGGCAATACCCAAAGCGGTCCCTTGATGTTCCGGCGGGTACCAACGTGAGGCGAGTGGCAGCGCCACAGCAAACGCCGCACCGGCAAAGCCTAAACCCAAGCCTAAAAGCAAGGCATGTTGGAAAGTCTGTATGCCATGCAACCATGCAACCAACAGACTTAAAATGACAATAATCTGACCAATCAGGCCCGCCATCTTAGGCTTGATTTGATCGACTAACACGCCCATAACGATACGCAATAAGGCCCCCGCCAACACTGGCGTAGCCACCATCAAGCCTTTTTGCGTTGCCGTTAGATCCAGATCAGCTGCCATTTGCACAGCCAATGGACCTAACAATACCCAAACCATAAAACTCAAATCAAAATACAAAAATGCTGAAAACAAGGTCGGTTTGTGCCCAGCCTGCCAAAAACTACTTTTCATAATCTACCTCTGTGTTTTTAAAAATTTTTAAACGCTAATGACTTCAAACTCTTTTTGCAAAGCCGGTTTTTTAACCCGCTCAGCCCATGGATCCGTTGCTCCTTGTAAAGCAAACAACAATCTTTCGTAAGCGGCTTTACGGCCTTCTGCATCTTCTAAAACCCGTTGTTTAACGTACTCCAGACCCACACGCTCTATCCAATGCACGGTTCGATCTAAATAACGCGCTTCTTCACGGTAAATTTGTATGAATGCGCCTGAATACTCCAACACCTCATCGTGCGTTTTTACCTTGCACAAAAATTGCGCCACTTCGGTTTTAATGCCCCCATTACCACCCACATAAATTTCCCAACCAGAATCCACGCCGATGATGCCAACGTCTTTAATACCCGATTCCGCGCAATTACGTGGGCAACCAGACACCGCAAACTTAACCTTGTGGGGAGCCCACATATGGTCAAAGGCTTTTTCAATATCAATGCCCATTTGCGTGGAGTTTTGTGTACCAAATCGACAAAATTCAGATCCCACACAGGTTTTTACCGTACGAATACCTTTGGCATAGGCATAGCCAGACGGCATATCTAAATCCTTCCACATGCCCACCAAGTCTTCTTTTTTAACCCCCAACAAATCGATACGTTGACCCCCCGTCACTTTCACCATGGGCACGGCATATTTATCGGCCACATCGGCAATTTTTCGCAATTGATTGGGTGAGGTGACGCCGCCATACATACGTGGAATAACGGAATAGGTACCGTCTTTTTGGATGTTGGCGTGGACACGCTCGTTAATGAACCTTGATTGAGGATCATCGACCGCCTCATGCGGCCAAGTTGAAAGTAAATAATAATTCAGTGCTGGCCGACAAGTTGCGCAGCCATTGGGGGTGCGCCATGCCATGCCTTTCATGGCATCGGGTATGTTTAAGTATTTATGCGTTCTAATCTCAGCCCGCACTTCTTCGTGGTTTTTATCCGAACAACCGCAAACGGCTTTACTGGTAGATGGCGGTGCATAACCACCACCGAGGGTAGAAGCCAATATCTGCTCAACCAAGCCCACGCATGATCCGCAACTTGAGCCGGCTTTGGTCTGCTTTTTCACGTCATCAATGGTAAATAAACCTTGGTCTTGGATGGCTTTAACGATGGTGCCTTTGCACACCCCGTTGCACCCACATACCTCCATTTCATTAGTCATGGCAGCCGCCTTGTCTTGGCCTTGATGCCCGGTATTGCCTAATGAATCCTGACCAAACATCAAATGATCACGAATTTCATGGATGGCTTTGCCATCTCTTAACATTTGAAAATACCACGAACCGTCCGTGGTATCCCCATAAAGCACGCTACCAATGATTTTGTCATTTTTTATAACGAGCTTTTTGTAAACCCCGCCAACGGCATCATGCAAAACAATCTCTTCTGTGCCCTCTCCACCGGAAAAGTCACCAGCGCTGAACAAGTCTATGCCGGTTACTTTTAATTTAGTTGAAGTAACCGAGCCTTTATACAAACCAATACCAAAATTAGCTAAATGGGTCGCGCACACTTTGGCCATTTCGAACAGTGGTGCCACCAAACCATAAGAAATACCGCGATGCGCCACGCACTCACCAACCGCATAGACTCTTGGATCGAAGGTCTGCATCGTGTCATTGACCACGATGCCTTTATCACAATGTATGCCTGCCGATTCGGCCAAGGCAAAGTTAGGCCTGATACCAACGGCCATCACCACTAAATCTGCTGGAATTTCCACGCCGTCACTAAAGCTTACTGCCTTGATGCGACCATGCTCATCACCGTGCAATTGAGCCGTGTTTTTATTCAATAAGAAGTTAAGTCCTTTGTCGGCTAAGCTCTTTTGCAGCATCGTACCGGCCGTTTTATCCAGTTGCTTTTCAAGTAACCAGGCATTTTTATGCACCACGGTCACATCCATGCCTTGAATTTTTAAGCCATTCGCCGCCTCCAAACCTAGCAGACCGCCACCTATCACCACCGCATGCTTATGAAGCTTAGCGGTAGCGATCATCTCATTGGTGTCTTTGATGTCGCGATACCCAATCACCCCAGCCAGTTCCTTACCAGGAATAGGTGGCATAAAAGGCTTAGAGCCTGTTGCAATTAATAGCCTGTCGTACTCCGCAACCGTGCCATCCTCAGCATAAACAACGCGATTTTTACGGTCTATTTTATTAACCCTAGCATTGGTATAAAGTTGAATGTTATTTTGCGCATACCATTCGCGCGTATTAAGAATAATGTCGTCTATCGTTTGCTCATTGGCCAACACGGGCGAAAGCATAATTCGGTTGTAATTGGGGTAGGGTTCATCACCAAAAACGGTAATGTCGTAGATGTCTGGGGCTATTTTTAATAGCTCTTCTACCGTTCGCATCCCTGCCATACCATTACCCACTACCACTAATTTCATTTTTTGCACGTACTTCTCCTAAAACTTAAGCTGCTATTTCCAACTCAGTCAATAAACGCTCGGTGTTAGCCAAACGCACAACATCACCGATAACAATGATTGCCGGACTGGCAAGATTTTCTTGTTTAACCGCCATGGGCAAAAAATCCAATGGCGCACTGACATGGCGCTCTGTTTCAAGCGTGCCATGTTGAATGGCGATGCAAGGCATGCTCTTATCCATACCCGCTGCCAATAAATTCTTAACGATTTCTGCTAGCTGTTTAATGCCCATGTAAATCACTAAAGTGGTCTGCGACGCCACCAGTGCCGCCCAATTTGGCTGTTGGCCATCTTGCGTGTGCCCCGTTACAAACGTCACCCCATGGGTAAAAGCCCTATGTGTGACAGGTATTCCTAGGCTTGCCGGCACGGCTATACCACTGGTCACCCCAGAAATCACTTGGTATGGAATGCCGGCTGCTTTCAAGGCCAAAACCTCTTCACCGCCACGGCCAAACAAAAAAGGGTCGCCGCCTTTTAAACGCACTACGGTTTGACCTAATTCGGCTAATGAGATCATCATGCGATTAATGAAGTGTTGAGAAGTTGATTCGCAGCCGCCTCTTTTTCCAACATGGACCACCCTAGCCTGTGGACAATGATTCAAAATGGCGACATTGACCAAATCATCCACCAATACGACCGTCGCTAACTTGAGTGACTGCACGGCTTTTAATGTAATGAGATCCGGATCCCCTGGACCTGCCCCTACGATGTATACCATTCCATTCATAACCATTCCATTTGCCTATTAAAAGTTGTAATTGGTCGTCAACCAAAGTTTCTGTGTGTTGCGATAGCGTGTTGCCGATGACGCTCCAAGGTAATAATCGCCTTCGTTAAACGTGGCGTATTCCAATTTTGCGGAACTTTGTTTGCTGTAAGCATAGGTCACGGACACGTCCCACTCCTTACCATAATGATGGCCTTGGCCTACGCCGGTGCTAAAGTCTTGATCGGCATCAAACCAGTGATATTCAGTCATGAAGTTAAAGTCTTGCCATTTTGCGCCGGCAGAAAGGTAGCTGTCTTTGAGTCCCTGTACCGGGTTGCTGGCAGCGAATTTGTCCACCCATCCTTGAAACAAATGGTTGGTGCCCAAAGGCGTTTGAAATGCATACAATCCATCGTTACTGCTCAGCATTTCTTGGTCCGCCCTTAAATACCAATTATCCTTAGCCAGGCCTAAACCCAATTTATAGTAATGTGCTTTAATGTTGGCATCGCCGCTGGATATGGCATTTTGCTTAGCGTATTCAGCGGTATAAAGTACCTTCCAATGGGGGGCAATTGGTCGGCTTCCATCCGCCCTCAGTCCAACAGTGTGATTAGAAAGGTCCACCAAACCAGATGGGTTTGCTGATCCCGTGATGGCAAATTTACCGTTGTTGGTGTCGTACCAATAAGCGTAGGCAGTGAGGTTTTCGCTAGGGCTTAAATGGTAATTGGCGTGCAATATAGCGGTGTCATCATTGAGTTTTTGCGCGGTGGTCGCCTTGCGATAATCGGTGTAATAGCCCACTAGCAAATCCGTATTAGCAACACTTTTATTTTCAACAGTTAGGCCATTAAATACCTGCATAACTTGACGAAATTCAACGTTACCAATGAAGCGTACGTTATCCAGCTTCAATGACTGTTGGCCCAACCTAATCTTGGTGTTAGGTAGAGCAGTCCAATCAAGGTAAAGCTGATTCAGATTGTAGTAGTTGGGGTCTTGAACAACAGCATAGCCTGACTTTCCCGAGGCGTTCACATTCCATTTTTTGTCATTAAAATCGTCATTTAAATCGGTCACGCCAATAAATTGAACACCCATACTCAGGTTATGCCATGTTGCAGTCTGCCAACCAAGCAAACTGCGTACCGTAAAGGCATGAGCCTCTTTTAAATTATTACTGCTGCCTTGGTTGACGTCTTCATAACGAAATCTAAACCCCGTCATCGGTTTGCCATTCCTTACTGCATCGGGAAAACCACCCACGTTACCAATACCATCAGCCAGGCTAGGCAAACTGTTGAGTGAAAACAATGCAAGAAAAGCTCCTGCTTTAAACCGATTTGAGCTAATCAATTCATCCATCCATTAAATTATAAAAAGTGCTAAAAATTAATACGGCTTAGGCATTGGATGCAATACGCATGCCGACACTAGATTTTTTATAATTTACTTAAGCAACTATCGTGCCATGTATATTTTATAAATTTAACCTCATGATTTCTATAAGAAATGAAAATAGCCGAGATACCAATGATGCGTACTATTGATAGATGCTTATGCCCCATTGATTAGCATGCGTGGCCTGATGACCGGTTTTTATGCACCATAAATAAGCATCCGTCCTTATTGGGTATGCTGACGAATGGCATGTATAAATCCACGGCAGCCGCCTTGGCATACAGAAAGTTTTACCGTTAGGCAGTATGACGATAGGCACAAATCGGGCAAAATACATCCCATATGGATAAACGCGCGCAAATTTTACTCAAAACCTTGGTTGAGCATTACATCAGTGACGGCCAACCCATAGGCTCGCGTACCTTGTTGCAGCATTCCGGCTTAGACGTTAGCCCTGCCACCATACGCAACGTCATGAGTGACTTGGAGCACTTAGGCTTCATCGCCAGCCCACACACCTCAGCCGGACGGGTGCCCACGCAAAAAGGCTACCGCTTATTTGTCGACTCGCTGTTAACCGTGCAACCCTTGGGCAACCAAGCCGTGCAGCAATTAAAAAGCGGCTTATCTTCACCCAACCCCAATGAATTGATTAACAGCGCGGCCGACATGCTGTCGCAACTCACGCAATTTGCCGGTTTGGTGATGATCCCTAAGCGCAAACGCATCGCCTTTAAGCATTTGGAATTTTTGCCGCTGTCGGAAACGCGCATACTGGTGATCATCGTCACCAGTGACGGCAACGTGCAAAACCGCATCATACTGGCCGACAAACCCTATTCATCAAGTGAACTGACCCAAGCCAGCAACTACTTCAACAGCCACTACGCCGGGCAAACCTTTGAAGAAGTGCAGCAAAATCTGCACAGCGAACTGCAACAGATGCAAAGCGACATGAATCGCCTGATGTCAGCTGCCATGGCCGCCAGCAGCTCGCAAGCCAAAGGGGACAAAGACGGCGTTATCATTGCCGGTGAGCGAAATTTATTGCAAGTCGACGAACTGTCCACCAACGTCACCAGTCTACGTAAGCTGTTTGAGTTGTTTGAACGGCGCACCTCCTTAATGCAACTGTTGGATAACAGCCAACATGCGGAAGGCATACAGATTTTCATAGGCGGCGAAAGCGGCTATTTGGCCTTGGACGAATGCAGCATGATTACCGCGCCCTACGAAGCAGACGGCCAAGTGGTCGGCACTTTAGGCGTGATAGGCCCTACCCGCATGGCCTACGAACGGGTGATACCGATTGTCGATGTAACGGCAAAGCTCCTGTCCAACGCCCTCAATAACAGAAATTAAACCGCAAAATTAATAAACAAGATTAATAAAAGAGACCACGATGGCTTACTTCAATCAAGAACCCAATTACAGCCATGGCGACCAGCTCAAGGTGGGCATACTGCTGGCCAACTTAGGCACGCCCGACGCCCCTACGGCCAAGGCACTGCGTCCGTATTTACAGCAATTTTTGATGGACAGACGCGTGGTGGAAATCCCGCGTTTTATTTGGTGCTGGATACTGCATTGCATTATTTTGGTGATACGGCCAAAGAAATCGGCGGAAAAATACGCGCAAGTTTGGACCGATGCCGGCTCGCCTTTGTTGGTGCACGCGCAAAACCAATGCCGCTTATTAAACGAAACACTGGCCAAAAAAATCCCATCGCCATACGCTGTGGCCTTAGGCATGAGCTACGGCAACCCAAGTATGCAATCGGCCATGGACGCCTTGCGTGCCCAGCATTGCGACCGCATCCTGGTGATGCCTTTGTACCCGCAATATGCCGCCAGCAGCACGGCCTCAGCCATGGACGCGGTCTACCGCATCCTACTTAAAACCCGCAACCAACCTGCATTGCGTAGCATACGCGGCTACCACGACCACCCGGACTACATTGCCGCCCTAGCCGCCAGCGTCCAAGCGCATTGGCAAGTGCACGGCCAGCCTAGCGTATTGGTCATGAGTTTTCATGGCGTACCCAAAGCGCACTTAAACAACGGCGACCCCTACCATTGCTTGTGCCACAAAACCGGTCGCTTGTTGGCTGAAGCCTTGCAATTAAGCAAAACGCAATACACGGTGGCCTTTCAATCGCGCTTTGGTAAACAAGAGTGGTTAAAACCTTACCTAGCCAGCACCTTGGCGGATTTAGGCACGGCTAAAACCGCGCGCATAGACATCATCTGCCCAGGCTTTAGCAGCGACTGCTTGGAAACCCTGGAAGAAATTGCCATGGAAGGCATGCATATATTCCAAAGCCATGGCGGCGGCGACTACCACTACATACCGGCCTTAAATGAAAACCCGGCTTGGATAGAAGCGATGAGCAACATCGTGCTGGAAAACCTGCAAGGCTGGGTGAGCAAAAAGTGGCATAAAAAAGACGCATTGGCTGCGGCCAAGCTGACTCAATCGCGCGCGCAAGCCATGCTCGACGCGGCGGCTAAATAGCAGGGATGATTTAAGTCCGATTAATTCAATAACGCGGCCAGATTGGGCAACACCTCAATCTGCTGCGACTGGCAATAAGCCTGCCAATCAGCCACTTCCGTCCAGTCACTCAAAAAGACAAAATCCAATCCAGCTCGGCTGGCCGCTTGGTAATCGTACTGACTGTCGCCAATAAATAAGGCCGGCATGGTCACGTTGCCGCCGGCCTTTTCCCTAGCCAACACCGTGTCTTTGTTATCGGGACTGCCAAACAAACCGCCATCAAACAAGCTGGCTAAATCACGCCGAGCAAACAGCTGGCGAATTTCCTCCTGATCGCCACCCGACAAAATCATCCAGTTGGCCTGCGGCGTGGCCGCGCGCAATGCCGCCAAACCAGGCGCGATTGCGCAATGCAACAAGCCGTCTTCCAGCTCGCGGGAAAAGGCATCCAACAAAATCTGGACAGCGGCAGGCGTCGCCTCATGCGACAAAATCTCACGCAAATAATAATCAAACTTATGGTAACGGGAGATGCCGCCCAAGCGCACGTGGTAATCCACCAAGGCTTGCGCCTGACTGTCCGTGGCGCCTAAATTTTTGGCCGTACGAAAATACGCATGGGTTTTCACCGCATTCGAATCGAGCACCACGCCATCGCAATCAAAGACGATGCTTTTGTATTTTTTTAAATCAAACGGCACGCGGCATTCCTAAACTGTTGCGTCATAAAAAAGGCTTTGCCCTAGATACTACTCTAGATAACAAAGCCCAATAGTAAACCAGAAAAAACTAAGCCGCTTTAATGGCGCTGGCTTCTTTAGCCAATTTAGTAATGTGTGCCCAGTCGCCACGCGCCACGGCATCAGCCGGGGTTAACCAAGTACCGCCGCACACCACCACGTTAGGCAAGGCTAAAAAATGCGGTGCGCTTTCCACCGTCACGCCACCGGTTGGGCAGAATTTCACGTCACCGAACGGGCCGGAAAAGCCTTTAAGCAAATTGATGCCACCCACGGCCACGGCTGGGAATAATTTTAAGAAGTAATAATCGTCGGCATTGGCCATCATGATTTCAGAACCTGTGGACACGCCAGGCAACAAGGGCAAGCCCATTTTTCTAGCAGCCAAGCCCAACTCACTGGTGTAGCCTGGGCTCACGGCAAATTGGCAACCGGCATCTTTGGAGGCTTGCGCGTCTTTTATATTACGCACCGTACCCGAACCCATAATGGCTTCCGGTAGCGCTTTAGCAATCGCTTCCATGCCAGCTAAGGCACACGATGTGCGCAAAGTGATTTCCAATACACGGATGCCGCCTTCCAATAAAGCACTGGCCATGGGCACGGCATCTTCCACACGGTTGATGACGATGACGGGAATAACGGGGCCGTAATTGGCTAAATCTAATGTGTTCATGTTTTTACCTAATTAATAAATGATTCAAATTTTAGTTACTTAGAAAAATAAAAATGGCCATGCAAGACTAGGCGCGAGTAAAAATTTAGCGCCGCATACGAGTGGTATGTAAGCGAAGATTTTTGGCGAGCAACAACGTATTGCGCCGCAATTTTTATTTTTCTAAAGCCAGGTGATGGCGCCCTCTTCAGC
>CAMDXI010000016.1 GCA_945878695.1 Methylotenera oryzisoli
CTCGAGGTCTACAACACCGCCCAGCAAAAAGCCGCGTGGGGTGCCGCCGGCTTGTTTGTTTTGCTGTGGGCCGTTACGCCCTTGGCCAGCGCCATGCGCGCTGCTTTTTACACCATAGCCAGCCTGGCCGAAGCGCCGTCTTTTATACAGCGCAAAGTTAAAGACGTGCTCACCGTGATTGCCATGTTGCTGCTGTTCTTTTTGTTTACCTTTGCCGGCCTTATGCTAGAGAAAGTCATCGCTTTTTTAGCCAGCAATCACCCTTACCTCGCGTACGACACGGTCGCCGCGATTGGCTCCTTAATCCTCACCACCCTGCTCATCACGGCTTTTTATTTAGCCTTCTTTCCGGCTCCCCTATATATAAGGCATATATTGATAGGCGCATTATTCACCGCCGTGCTGTGGCTGCTGATGCGCCCTGCCTTCACTTTGTTCCTGTCGCTCAATGAATCGTATGGCTCTATTTTTGGCAGCATGAAGAACCTGTTCATTTCCATTACCTGGCTGTACTTCAACTTTGCCGTGTTTTTATTGGGCACAGAACTGGTCGCCACCCTACGCAAAAAAGACGTGCTGATATTAAAAAGCTTGTTTGCGGATGAGCCCGGCCAACAAACAGCCGAGGCCAAGGCCAATTATTTAGAAAAATTAATGCAGCGCTTCGGCAAAACCTACCAACAAGGCGAAACGGTTTTTAGCTTAGGCGATGCCAGTCGCAATCTACACTACTTAGTACGCGGCCAAGTGCAACTGAAAAAACAAGGCGCCGTGTTGCGCACTGTTGAAGTCGACGAGTATTTTGGTGAAATGGCCTTGCTGTCCAACCTGCCCACCATCGCCGATGCCATAGTCAGTTCGGATAGCGCTGACGTCATTACCATCTACCCAGAAAACATAGAAACGCTGCTATTAGACGAACCCAAAGTGGCCATGAAGTTTTTACGGCAATTGGCCACGCGATTACAAATGCGCGACAACTAGTTTTATTTTAGAATAAGCGTAACTCCAGACCCCTTAGCGACAATTAATATGGCCAAACAATCGAACACTATGCACGCGCAACCCAGCCAACTGGAAATCAATCCAGTGCTAATGCTACTTAATGCCGGCCAACTCGAACAAACCGTGGCCGCCGCAAAAAAACTGCTGCCGCGCTACCCGCATGCTTTTATTCTGCATCACCTACTGGGCATCGCCCAAGATGGCTTGATGCAATACGCCGACGCCGTCATGAGTTATAAAAAAGCCTTGTCCATACAGCCTAGCAGCCCAGAGCTGCACTTTAATTTGGCCATCGCCTTAGGCAACCTAGGTGAATTGGCCGAGGCAGAAAGCCATTATCGGCAAACCATCAGTCTGCAACCGCAATTCTTTGAAGCCTATGCCAATTTAGGCACGCTCTTACAAAAACAAGGCAAATTGGCTGACGCCATCGCCTATTACCGTCAGGCATTAAGCATTAATGAAGATGCACGTGGGCACTTTAATTTAGGCACGGCCTTGCGCGACGAAGGCAAATTGGATGAAGCGATTACGCATTTCAAAAGAGCTATAGCGCTGTTTCCCAACTACACTGACGCGCATAACTACTTGGGCGAATGCTTACGCGATCAAGGCAATATGGAAGAGGCCATCAAAAGCTACTTGGATGCCTTGCAACTTAACCCCAATCACCCTGGCGCCAACTACAACATGGGTGAATTTCTGTATTTAGCCGGCCGCTTTGATGAAGCCGTGGGCCATTTTGAAACATCGCAATTAGACGATTGGCAAGAGCGCGCCTTATATTGCACCTACAAGGCCGAGCATTTCGACGAATTCAAAACAAAATTGGATGCCATCGTTCGCACCCAGAAAAAACACAATGCGCCGCTGTTGGCCACTTTATCTAGCCACTACGCCACCAATTTTGGCGTAGAAGACCCGTATAACTTTTGTAAAAATGGCTTCGATTTCGTTTACCAAAAAAGCATAGAAGACTTGGCTCAGCCTAACAGCCAATTCCTCAAAGACTTGCTTAATGACATAGACAATACTGCCATCGAAGTGCGCGCGCAGGGCATGATCATCAACGGCAAACAATCCGCCGGTAATTTATTTAAACGGCCAGAAGCTTCATTTAGAAAATTAGGTGAGATCGTCAGGCAGGAATTTTTAAATTACCAAAAACAATTTGCTGGGGCCGATTGCGAGTTGATTAAATCGTTTCCGCAAGAACTGGAATTCACCAGCTCCTGGTACGTCAGATTGCGCCGCGGCGGTTATGTGGATAGGCATATTCATGAAGTGGGTTGGATCAGTGGTGCGGTGTATTTGGTCTTACCCACAGACCGAAAAGACCCGCTCGAAGGCTGCTTTGAATACGGCTTACACGGCGATAATTACCCACAAAAACATAGCAACTTCCCGGTTGGCATCGCCAGCCCCAAAGTCGGCGACATCGTGCTGTTCCCCTCGTCTTTGTTCCATCGCACCATTCCGTTCAACTCAAACGAAGAGCGCATCTGCATCGCCTTTGACCTCAAACCCGACGGCGACATTTTCATACGCTCTAACTACTAGCTGACTTAGGTTAGCTCATCCGGTTTATGCCACAATTTGGCTGTGCCAAAGACCAAGTAATTTAATACCGCAATCGCCAAATAACAAAAAGCGATGCTGTAGATAAAATCGCCTAATGGTAATGAATTGGCCAACACGTAAACAAAACCAGCCACCAACAGCACGCTAACCGCCACGGTCAAACTGTTGGCTACTTTTTTTAATAACACTTTCATACTGCCCTCCATGCCGCTTAACGGCCAAATCGATGCCCTAGTATACCGCTTTGCCATAGCGATTAAGCCATTAAATTGCGCATAAGCTCAACTACATGAGGTCTGCCAATTACTTATAAAATAAAGTATATTCAATGAGTTAGTATGGGTGTAAACTGATTTTTCAATCAGCCGTCGTGACGAAATCCTATGATAGTAGTCCAGCTTATTACTTGCAGGCTACCCAGATGACTGCGCATGAGCACAGCCCTCTGCTAGGCGAGCTTATGCTTAAAAAAGGGCTGATTAGCCACGATCATTTCGCATCGCCTTAACCGAACAAGCTGAAACCGGCTTAAGTCTGGGCCATCAAATAACAAAACTAGGCTTCGTTAGTGCCACCACCATGCGAGACATAGTGGCTAACAGCCAAGGGCATGGCAGCATAGATCTGACTAACTTGGCCGCCGACCAAGAAGCCTTAAACTTAGTCCCGCAAACCCTTGCGCGCCAACACCACATTCTGCCAGTGGCCTACCAAACCGACAGCGACACCCTCACTTTGGCCATGGCCGATACGTTTAATTTGCCAGCCTTGGATCAATTACGCGCCACCTTTAGGCTGCCTATCAAAATTCAACCCTTATTGGCCGAACAAGCGCAACTTGAAGAGTGCATCGATCAGTTTTATGGCTACGAATTATCGGTCGACGGTATTTTGCACGAGATTGAAACGGGTGAAATCGATTACACCAGCATGCATGCAGGGCGAGATGCTTACACCCATCCGATAGTGCGTTTGGTCGGCGCACTATTAATGGACGCGGTCAAACATAATGCCTCCGACATACACTTCGAGCCAGAACCGGCATTCTTACGTATCCGCTACCGCGTAGATGGCGTGTTGCAACAAATTCGCTGCTTGCACAAACATTATTGGGGCGCCATCGCCGTGCGCCTTAAAGTGATGAGCGGTTTGAATATTGCTGAAACGCGCTCCCCTCAAGACGGCCGTCTAAGCATGCATTTATGTGGCCGCCCTATAGACTTTAGGGTCTCTAGCCACCCCACCTTGCATGGTGAAAACATTGTGCTACGCATACTGGATAGGGAAAAATCCATTATGCCCATAGATCAATTAGGCCTTAGTCAGGCGCATTTAGCCGAATTAAGCCACACCATGAACAGGCCCGAAGGCATCGTTATTTTTACCGGCCCAACCGGCAGCGGCAAAACAACCATGCTTTATTCTTTGTTGTCACTGGTTAATACCGAGGCGGTCAACATCATGACCTTGGAAGATCCAGTCGAATACCCGGTGAGCATGATGCGGCAAACCTCAGTGACGGAAGCCAATAAAGTCGATTTTGCCAATGGCATACGCTCCATTATGCGGCAAGACCCCGACATTATTTTAGTAGGGGAAATTCGCGATGAAGACACCGCCAGCATGGCCTTTAGAGCCGCCATGACTGGCCATCAAGTTTTCACTACCTTGCACACCAATTCGGCGCTAGGGGTGTTCTCTAGGTTATACGACATAGGCGTGTTACCCGATATCTTGGCTGGTAATATTATTGCCGTGGTCGCACAACGCTTAGTCCGAACCCTTTGCCCGCGCTGCAAAATACCGCATCAGCCTAGCGACGCTGAACGGGCACTTCTAAAAATGACCGATGCGGACAAACGCACTGTATTTAAAGCTGCTGGTTGCGATGCCTGTTTACAAAAAGGCTACCGCGGGCGCACGGCCATCATGGAAGTGCTGCGCATAGACAGCGAAATGGACACCTTGATTGCCCGCCGCGCGCATTTAGATGAATTAGAAAAAATGGCGCGCAACAAAGGCTTTATCACACTGGCTGAAGACGGCATTGCTAGGGTGTTAGCCGGCCATACCAGCCTCGCCGAACTGATGCGGGTGGTAGACCTGGCCAAGCAAAGCCGAGTCGCAGCATGACGGCCTTTACCTACAAAGCAGTCAATGCAATGGGCCGTTCGGCCAGCGGGCAAATGCACGCAGAAAATGAAACCGACCTGGAAATCCGCTTAATGCGCCAGGGTTTAGATTTAATCAGCTGTCGCATTCCAAGCAACAACTTAGCTTATTTCAATCGCAACAAAATTCGAGCTAAGGATCTGCTCCTATTTTGTTTTCAAATGCATCAGCTAAGTCATGCCGGCTTGCCATTACTAAGTTGCCTCAGTGAATTGCAAACCAGCCATGACAACCCTCATTTCCAGCAAGTGATTGCATCTTTGTCTGCCGAGCTGGAGGCAGGCAAAACCCTATCGCAAGCGATGGTTCATCACCCCACGGTATTTAATACGGTGTTCATCAGCTTGGTGCATACAGGCGAACAAACCGGCCAATTGCCTTTGGTATTTAATGAGCTGTTTTGTACTTTACGCTGGCAAAACGACTTAATGTCGCAGGCAAAAAAACTGCTGGCCTACCCGATTTTTGTCGCCCTAGTGGTCTTATCAACCGTCACTTTTTTAATGACCTACTTAGTGCCACAAATGGCCGCATTTTTACAAAACATGGGCCAAAGTTTACCGCTGAATACCAGATTGTTAATTGCCCTGGCCGATACATTGGCGGCTTATTGGTGGCTGCTAATCAGCCTGCCCATATTGGGCTTGATCGCGTTCAGCTTGCTCATTCAACACAGTCCGATTTTGCGCTATCGATACGACCAATTAAAACTGCAATTGCCTATCACCGGGCCCATATTACAAAAAATCATCATGGCCAGATTTAGCCGCTATTTTGCCCTGATGTACCAAACCGGCATCCCTATATTGGATGCCATACAAATCAGCCAAGGCTTGGTGGGTAATCAAGTAGTGGCGAACAGCCTAGTCCAAGTGCATGCCGATATAAGCGGAGGCGAGGCCATGAGTGACAGTTTTAATAATGCCGGGCTATTCCCTAAATTAGTGGTGCGCATGATCAAAGTCGGCGAAAACACTGGCGGCCTAGATAAATCGCTGTTCACCATCAGCGAATTTTACGATCAAGAAGTGCGTGACTCGATGCAAAGCTTATTAAAACTAATTGAGCCGCTACTCACTGTTTTATTGGGCAGCCTATTGGGTTTCATTATGTACTCGGTTTTGGGGCCGGTTTATGACTCATTTAGCACACTTAAAATTTAACATGCTCCTCTCAATTAGGACTGTTGAGTAAACCATGCTTAACAACACGGCTGCTAAATTAATATTGTGCGTCAATCATCAGCAGTTATTGGCGGGCTATTGGCTGGGCAATCAATTGCAAAGCCATTTTTTGTTTAAGGATGATGACGCAGGCCATTTAGGCTGCGCTGAGCTACTGGAAAAATACCGCCATTGCCCGGTGTATTTGATTGCCGATGCGCGCGAAGAAGATTACCGCCTAGGTAATCTGCCGCATACTTCAGGCAAAACCAAACGCGCCCTGCTGTTGCGTAAACTCAATCAATTCTACCGAGGCCTGGCTTTTCGAACAGCCATCTACCGTCACCGCCACAAGGAGCAACGGCAAGATGACTGCTACCTATTTTTTGCCATCAACAACGATAGTTTTCTGCAAAACTGGTTGTCCCTGATACAAGCTGCCAACAGCTTACTGGTGGGCATATACCCTATTGCCTTGCTGAGCAGCCTGTTGCACCAAGTGGCGCTAAGCCAGTTAGGCGAGCCGCACCTTGTGTTATGCGAGCAGCTTAGCTGTGGACTAAGGCAAAGTTATTTTTATCAAGGTCAACTGCAATTCAGTCGTTTTGTAGCGAACTCAAGCTTGCAAGCAAGCCATGGATACTACCAAGACGAATGGGAGAAAATGCGTCGCTATTTACTCGGTCAACATTTCATAGAAGCCGACAGCCCATTGCAACTGATCTTGGTTATGGCGCCAGAAACACTTATTGATACAGCCAGCCTCAGCCTAGAGCAAAACCAGCCTTTCCAACTGATTAACTACCTAGATTATGCTAAAACCAAGCCCTTACCAGCAAAGCTAATCTCTACGGCACCGGAATTACTGCACATGCAGTTAATCGCTAGTGGTCACTTGGTAGCCAACCTTGCAAACGACAGCCTGCTCAAACCCTATCAAACGCAACGGCTTAAACATCGATTGCATAAGCTGACAGGCGCCATGGCATGCTTGGGGCTGGTGGGGGCTGCCCTGCTTTTTTACCAAGGCGCTAAGGATCAATCCGCCCTGCAGAAAACCGCGACTCAAATGGCCGCCATGCAAGCGCAAATCCATTACTAGGAGCAGCAATGGCCAGCTAAGCTGCCCGCAGCCAGTCAACTCAAATCTGCCGTTTTGCTGGATTTGGCTTTAACAAAAATAAGCCATTCCCCGCGCCGCGCCATGCAAACGCTCAGTGCAGTGCTGGATGAATCGCCTGCCATACAACTGAATCAATTGACGTGGCAGGTCTATCCAGAAAAGCCGATGAATGAACAAGAAACCGCCTTAATTAGCGTTGAAGTGATCGGTGATGCCGGGGCCCATCAACAGGACTTCTTGCTAGCCAACTTCATTAGGAAATTAAAAAGCCAGCCCATGGTGGGCATGGTTAGCCTGCTAGGCATGCCAGCCAAAGCCAGTTTAATGACGGGTAACACCTTAGACGAAAAAACGGTTTTTCACCGCCCAGAATTCAAGCTAAAAATTGATTTAAAGCCTGCTCAGCTTGCACCGCTAGCGGGGGAGAAATAAGCATGCCTATCATTAAGCAAGGTCAACTAAAGCTATCGATAAATCTGGCTTTTTTAGGGCTGATTTTCATCGTGCTGATTTTTTTATTGGGCTGGATGAATCACTATAGGCAGCAACAAGCCCATGCCCTAGCCATACAAAAACGCAGCCTGGAGCTAGCCAAACAAACTTTGAAAAAAGTAAAAAATGAGCTGGCCGTGTTGGCAGAATACGGGCCGCATTATGCCATTTTGCTTGACCAAGCAAAGCGCCATGAAGGCTTGCTTAATCCGACCAATAACCAGGCTTGGATAAGCCAATTGCAAGCGCAGCAAAAAAACCTACAGCTGTTTAACATAGGCTACAGCATGGATTTGACCGATCCATTAAAGCCATCATTCATCAGTGCCTATGCCAACCTGCCTGTCAGGTTAAGTGCCATCAGCTTGGATTTTGACATGCTGCATGAAGAGGATTTACTGCAACTCACCGATGCACTGGCTGCACACCAATCCGCTGTGATTATCTGGCGCGATTGCGAAATAACAAGACTCCATCCAGGGCCTTGGTCTAGCAGTCAACTCAAGGCCAATTTACACAGCAAATGCCGATTAGACAGCCTCAGCATGGACAAGCTGTTAGCTAGGCAAGGCATGCTGCCATGAATGGCCGCGGGCTATTGATTAAGCTGGCGCTATGCCTATGCCTGCTTTTGCCAAGCGCACCGGTATTGGCGACACCATTGGGACGGTTGTTTAGCCTAGCCAGTGAGCGCCAAAAAATGGACGCCTTACGCATTACCAGCAGGCCCACTCCTGCAATTAAGCAAAAATCCAGCAGCACATTGGCCTCGCCAAGTTTTCAGGCAAAGTTGGGCAAAGATGAGGACGACGCAAGCCTAGCTAACAATGATGAAAAGGAAGACGGCATCGAAGAGTCAGAGGAAATCAACGATGACGATGAGTAAACTGTTGCATAAGCAGCGTGGTGTCGTTTTACTTGGCTTACTGTTTATCTTGATGCTGGCCAGTGCAGTCTTGCTTATGTCGGTTTTAGATGCAAAAGGCGTGAGATTGGAACGCGACAAAAAGACGCTGGCATCCTTGGCGCTAGCTAAAGCGGCTTTAATTGGTTGGTCCGCCGCCAATGCCACCATGCCCGGCAGCCTACCTTGCCCAGACACCAACAACACAGGATCCGCCGGTTCATGCGGCACATCAAGCGGCAGCATAGGTCGATTGCCATGGAAAACACTGGGCTTAAGCGACTTGCGCGACGGCGATGGCGAATGCTTGTGGTATGCCTTATCGCCTATTTATCGGAACACGCTGGCCATTAGCAACCGCAACGGCAGCAACGTATTAAACAGTCAGGTTGCAGCAAAAATAACCGTGCACAACTCAGCGGGCTCTGCGCTAGGCCCATCCGTCAACCCGGTCATTGCCGTGATTATGGCCCCCAGAGCCAAACTGAATCATCAAAGCCGAGGTGCTAGCAGCGCCGTTTGCAGCGGCAATAACTTAGCCGCCAACTACCTTGAGGCGGCACTGGGCATCAATAATGCCAGTGGCAACCAGATTAATGGGCAATACAGTTTTATAGCCGGCACAAACAGCGAGACGTTTAATGATCAGTTGACTTACATTACGGCCACGGAATTTTACCAAGTGGTCCGTAAGCGCCTAGTGAAAGAGCTGTTAGGGCAAGGTGACACGCATGCCGGGCCAACAAAATATTTTGACATTAACCACGCCTACCCATGCCCAGCGGCGACCAACAATGGCACTGCCGATTGCAGTCGACTGGTCGGCTTTATCAACAACGGTGGCATGGGCTTGCAATACGCCAACCTGGGCAATTGGTTAGCAAACAACGGTTGGTTTGCCATGGCCAATTACCAATATGCCGCCCCATCCCGCATTCGAATAAGTTTGGTCGATACGCTAGGCGGCTATTATTGCGATGCAAACGCCAACAGCGTGACTTGTGGACTGCCCTAAGCATGGCCAGGAAAATGAAACAGGCGTACGGATTTAGCTTGGTTGAAATGGCCATCGTGCTGGTCATTTTAGGTTTAATGCTAGGTGGCCTAGTCTTGCCACTGACGGCGCAAATCGATCAAAATCACCGTACGCAAACACGGCTATCAATAGCAGAAATTCAAGCAGCCTTACTGGGTTTTGCCCTGCTAAATGGCCGCCTACCCTGCCCGGCATCGGCCAATTCAAACGGCGTAGAAGACCCACTAGGTGGCGGCATCTGCAATCATCCGTATGACGGATTTGTACCCGCGGTTACTTTAAGCATACGCCCGACTGACGCCGACGGATTCGCCCTAGATGGCTGGGGCAGTGGGGCCAACAACCGCCTACGCTATGCCGTCACCACAGCCAACAGCAGCGCCTTTACTACCGACATTAACAGCCTATCGCTGAATCCCAATTTACGCATATGTGCCGCTGCCACCAATATTAGTGCCACCGCATGCCACGCCAGCGTCACGACTTTAAGTGCCAGCGCCGTGGCCGTAGTGATATCATCCGGTAAACCCAATCTGGCCAACACGGCCAGTGACGAAGCAGCCGCTAACAGGGATAATAATATTACTTTTGTCAGCCACGAGCCCACTAGCCAGTTTGATGACCAGCTCAGCTGGTTGTCTTATCCCTTGCTAGCGCACGAACTGGTCAATGCCGGAAAGCTACCTTGAACCTATGAACGACAACCAACTATTACGCTACAGCCGCCACATGCTGTTGCCACAAATCGGCTACGAAGGCCAAGAAAAACTGGTCAACAGCCATGCCTTAATCGTAGGCGCGGGTGGCTTGGGTTCGCCGGCTGCCTTGTATTTGGCCGCCAGCGGCGTGGGCACAGTAACGATTTGCGATTTTGATGCGGTGGATTTAAGCAATTTACAACGGCAGATTATTCACAGCATGGCGCGCGTGGGCATGAACAAAGCGCAGTCGGCCAAGCAAGCCATCGCTGAAATCAACCCCGACATCAGCGTGCATGCGTTAGATAAAAAAGCCGACGAAAAGACTTTAGCTGCCTTGATTGCTAAGGCCGATGTGGTGCTGGACTGCAGCGATAATTTTGCCACCCGTTACAGTTTAAATCGCCTCTGCGTGGCCCTAAAAAAACCACTGGTATCGGGCGCCGCCATCGGTTTTGAAGGGCAAATTACCGTTTACGACATGCGTAACAGCAACAGCCCTTGTTACCATTGCTTGTTCCCCGACAGCAGTGAAATCAGCGGCGAAGACAACGCCATGCGCTGCGCCAGCCACGGGGTGTTTGCGCCACTGGTGGGCATCGTGGGCACAACCCAAGCTGCTGAAGCATTGAAGTTATTGATGGGCATAGGCGAGAGTTTGCAAGGCCGTTTGCTCTTGCTCGATGCGCTTAGTATGGAATGGCGCACCATTAAGCTCAAGCCAGACCCAGCCTGCCGTGTATGCGGCAAAGGCCACTTAGCCGCGCAATAAATTGCGCCTAGGCTGTGTTAAAATAACGGCCATGACAACGCACACCACCCCGCTCGACACACCCGCGATTAAAGAGCTCGCCAAATCATTTGACCCCAAAACCATAGAAAGCCATTGGTATCAATTTTGGGAGAGCAAAGGCTATTACGCAGCTGGCTTAGATCAATCCAAGCAAAACCATTTTTGCATACTGCTGCCGCCACCTAATGTCACCGGCACCTTGCACATGGGTCACGGTTTTAACCAGACCTTGATGGATGCACTGACCCGCTACCACCGCATGGCAGGCGACAACACGCTATGGCAACCGGGTACCGATCACGCCGGTATCGCCACGCAAATTGTGGTGGAACGTCAATTGGATGCACAAGGGGTGTCGCGCCACGATTTAGGCCGCGAGAAATTCTTAGAGAAAGTCTGGGAATGGAAAGAATACTCAGGCGGCACCATCACCAAACAAATGCGCCGTTTAGGCACCTCGCCGGATTGGTCACGCGAGCGCTTCACCATGGATGCCGGCTTAAATAAAACGGTGACCGAAAGCTTTGTCCGACTTTACAACGAAGGCTTAATTTACCGCGGTAAACGCTTGGTTAATTGGGACGTCAAGCTAGGCACGGCGGTGTCCGATTTGGAAGTGGTGCAGGAAGAAGAAGACGGCTTCATGTGGCACATCAATTACCCCTTGGCCGATGGCTCTGGTCATTTAACGGTGGCCACGACTCGCCCAGAAACCATGCTGGGGGATGTGGCGGTGATGGTGCACCCGGACGACGCGCGTTATAAAAAATTGATCGGTCAAAAGGTAACGCTGCCTTTGTGCGATCGCGAGATTCCAATTATTGCCGACGATTACGTGGACATGGAATTCGGTACCGGCGTGGTAAAAGTGACGCCTGCACATGACTTCAATGACTACGCGGTCGGTCAGCGTCACCAATTGCCTTTAATCGGCATACTAAATTTAGCCGGCTTTGTGAACGACAGCGCGCCTAAAACTTACCAAGGTTTAGAGCGCTTTGCCGCCCGCAAAGAAGTGGTGGCCGATTTAGAAGCGCAAGGCTATTTAGTCAAAATCGATAAACACAAATTAAAAGTACCGCGCGGCGACCGCACCGGCGTGGTGATTGAACCCATGCTCACCGACCAATGGTTTGTGGCCATGAGCAAACCGGCCGCCGACGGCAAATCGATTACGCAAAAAGCCTTGGACGTGGTGGCCAGCGGTGAAATCAAGTTTTACCCAGAAAACTGGGTCAACACCTACAACCAATGGCTAAACAACATTCAAGATTGGTGTATTTCACGCCAATTATGGTGGGGCCATCAAATCCCTGCTTGGTATAGCGATGCCGGCAAAGTCTACGTGGCACAGGACGAGGCCACCGCCAAACGTTTGGCAGAAAAAGACGGTTACAGCGGGGAGTTAACCCGTGACAACGATGTATTGGATACTTGGTATTCGTCTGCCTTATGGCCGTTCTCTACCCTAGACTGGACCGGCGATGCAGAGAAAGACGCGGCCAATCAGGCCTTGCAACAATACCTGCCCTCTAGCGTCTTGGTGACCGGCTTTGACATCATCTTTTTCTGGGTGGCGCGCATGGTCATGATGACCAAGCACATCACCGGCAAAATCCCATTTAAACACGTCTACGTGCACGGTTTGATACGCGATGCCGAAGGCCAAAAGATGAGTAAATCCAAGGGCAACGTGTTGGATCCCATCGATTTAATTGACGGCATCAGCCTAGAAGATTTAATCAAGAAGCGCACCACCGGCTTGATGAATCCTAAAGATGCCCCCAAGATAGAAAAGCACACCCGCAAAGAATTCCCCAATGGCATCAATGCATACGGCACCGATGCCTTGCGCTTTACTTTTGCCGCCTTAGCCTCACCCGGCCGCGACATTAAATTTGATTTGCAACGCTGCGATGGCTACCGCAATTTCTGTAATAAATTATGGAATGCCACGCGCTTTGTCTTGATGAACACCGAGGGCCAAGATAACGGTTTTGATGCCGCCACTTGCGGTGAAAGTGGGCGTAAATTCTCTGCCGCCGACCGTTGGATAGTCAGCATTTTGCAACGCACGGAAGCGGAAGTGGAACGCGCCTTTGAAGATTACCGCTTTGACTTGGCCGCTAAAGCCATCTACGAATTCGTTTGGGATGAGTACTGCGATTGGTATTTAGAATTGGCTAAGGTGCAAATTCAACAAGGCGACGAAGCCGAACAACGCGCCACCCGTCGCACCTTATTGCGCGTGTTGGAAACCGTGTTGCGTTTGGCGCACCCCATCATGCCATTTATCACCGAAGAGATTTGGCAAACCATCGCCCCCATGACAGAAAAAAATGGCGCCAGCATCATGTTGGAAGCTTACCCTAAAGCGCAAGCCGACAAGATCGATGAGCAATCCGAAGCGTGGGTGGCACAACTCAAACAAATGGTCGATGCCTGCCGCAGTTTGCGCGGTGAAATGAGCATCTCACCGGCTGCACGCGTGCCGCTGGTGGCGGCCGGCCATGCAGAAAAATTAACGGCTTACGCCCCGTATTTAAAAGCCTTGGCCAAGTTAGAGGAAGTCAGCATCGTGGCCGACTTACCGGAAGCCGACGCCCCCGTGATGTTGGTGGACGATTTCAAACTGATGTTGAAAGTGGAAATCGACGTCGCTGCGGAAAAAGAACGCTTAGGCAAAGAAGTGGCTAGATTGGAAGCGGAAATCAGTAAAGCCAACGCCAAATTAAACAATGAAAGCTTTGTCGCCAGAGCGCCCGCCGTAGTGGTGGCACAAGAAAAAGCCCGGGTGGCAGAGTTTGGTGCGAACTTAGAAAAACTGCTTGGCCAATTGGCTAAATTAAAGTAGCGGATTGGATTTAACTACTGCGTTTTTTTATGTAAAACGTGAACACGCCATCCACCGAGTCTAGGTGCAAAAGCTCGTGGCCGGTTTGCTGACAAAACGCATTGAAGTCTTTGACCGCGCCCTTGTCCGTCGCCATCACTTTTAACACCTGAGTCGCTTCAATCTCACTCAAGCCTTTTTTGCAGCGCAAAATCGGCATGGGGCAGTTCAGCCCTCTGGCATCGACTTCTTTAGCAAATTCCATCATTGGTTTTTAACCGCTTGGTGGTCTACAAAAGGCAAGCCGGCTCTGCCCCAAGCCAAAATACCGCCGGTTAAATTGTAAACATTTTTACTGCCCAACTCCGCCGCGTAGGCGGCGGCATGGGCTGAACGCACGCCGCTGTGGCAATAAAACACGGTGGTATCGGCTTTAGGCAAGCTGGCAAATTGTGCGGGCAACATGGCCAAAGGAATGTGCACGGCGTTAGCAAGCATGCCGCGCAACACTTCGTCTATATTGCGCACATCGACTAAAAGCACGCTTTTATCGGCCATCCTGGTATGCAGCGCATCGGCTGAAATTTCACTGAAACTGTTCATTAAATACCACCTTAATTAATTCAAAACCATCATAACAATTTTGCCCTAGCGCTGCACCTAGAATAAATAAACCACCTATATTCAGCCATCAGCCTATGATGGCCAGATCAACAGTTTCACCTAATCACCAAGGAGTTCAGCAATGGCCAAAGGACAAGAACGCAGCAACAAAGAAGTCAAAAAACCGAAAAAAGACAAAAAAGTGGTGGTGGTCAGTGGCGGTCTCATCCCAAGCCGAGCATCTGTACCCATTAAGAAATAAATGCGCAATTAAGCCAGTTGATGCAATTCCAATTTTCTTAATTTAGGCGCCAATTTAGTCGTTACACCAACCACGGCTAGCGTCATCAACCCGCCAAACAATACCGATGGCACCAAGCCCATAAAGCGTGCAGCCAGGCCGGATTCAAACGCACCCAACTCATTAGAGGAGCCGATGAAAATGCCGTTAATGGCTGACACGCGGCCCCGCATGGCGTCGGGGGTAGCCAATTGCAAGATGCTAGTGCGCATCACCACCGAAATGCCATCGAAGACACCGGACAGCAATAACAGCAGCGCCGCCACCCAATAAGACTGGCTAAGGGCAAAGCCTATGATGCTAAAGCCGAAGCCCGCCACCGCGCCTAATAACCAACGGCCGGCATGGTAATTAATCGGGTGCCGAGTTAACCACAAGCCGGTCATGATGGCACCCGCCGCCGGCGCCGCGCGCAATATGCCTAAGCTTTCTGGGCCCAATTGATACACCTCGTTAATGAAGGCCGGCAACATGGCCACCGCGCCGCCTAACAACACGGCAAACATGTCCAAAGATAAGGCGCTAAAAACAATTTGGTTGCTGTAAACAAATCGCAAGCCTTGACCTATGCTGGTAAAGATGGGCGGGCTGTCTGACGTAGGGGATGGCTCTTTTATTTTAATCGACCACATGGCGATGGCAGCCCCTAGGCAAAATACCGTGGCCAAACCGTAGGCCGCAGTCTTGCTGGCATAGCCTACCAACAAACCACCGATAGCCGGCCCTATGATTAAGCCGGCTTGAAAAACCGAACTGCTGATGCCCGAGGCCCGATTGTAGGCTTCTCTAGGCAAGATTAAGGCAAACAAGGTGCTGTAACTTGGCGCAATAAATGCCCGCTCTATACCGGTTAACATAATGGAACCGTAGATCCATAAATGCGCGTTTTCACTGCTGCCTATCACGCCCATCGCCAGCAAAGTCAAGGTGAAGGCATTGATGGCCAAAGTCAGCGCCGACAAAGCGCCAAAGAAACGCCGCGAGCAAAAATGGTCCACCGCATGCCCGGCAAACAGCGCGCAGGCAAAATAGGGTATGGCCTCGGCTAAACCAATTAAACCCAAGGCCAAAGTATCGTGGGTAATTTCATAAATATGCCAACCCACTGCCACGGCCATCATTTGATAGGCCAGCACCATGAGCACACGAAAAATCAGCAACTTTAGAAAAGCATGCTTATGCAGGGTAAATATATTCATGGCTCAAGTGATGCAATCAATTTACGGTTAAAATGCCAGTGTTAGTGCAGTGAATAAGGCAGTAAGCAAGCGCCTCAAGCCCTTGCCGATGAGTCGTCATTGACCTAGTGTGACTCTGCCGCTATAGATTAGGCGCACTAACACCATCGATTTGTAAGGGCCGCAGACTAGGCTAACTTTAAAGCCGCTTTGATGCGTCTAAACGTTTGGCTAAAAATATTGCCATCCAATTTGTAATGTTTGTGCAGCGCTTGCTTCACTTCCCAGGTGGCGGTCATGCCGGCAGGAAAAGTCACCAAATCCCCTTTAGCAAAACGAACGGCTTTGCCACCGGTTGGGGTAATCACACATTCGCCTGCCAAGATGTAAGCGATTTCTTGCTCAGGAAAGGTCCAAGGGAACACCGACACTTCTTTTTGCCAAGTAGGCCATTTGGTGACATTTAATGCATCCAAACGGGCTTGATCGGGCTTGCTTTCTACAACGATTTTTTTATCTGCAGCGTGGCTCATGGTGACTTTCTTCAGTGATTTAAGGTGCGCTATTTTAGCATTGATAGGCAATTGTTATGGGAAACTGGCTTAAGGAGTAAAATAGCCCTTTTAGCAATTAACCCCACATTTTATGCGCATTAGCTTAGAAAAAGCTGCCAGCAAACTAAAGCAAGGTGAATTGGTGGCCATCCCCACCGAAACCGTTTACGGATTAGCTGCTGACGCCAGCAATGACGTCGCCCTGGCTAAAATTTTCAGCACCAAACAACGCCCGGCCGATCACCCGCTGATTGTGCACATTAGCGATGTGAGCCAGGTGCCCAATTGGGCCAGCGTTTTTCCGGAAACAGCCAGCAAGCTGGCCCAAGCATTTTGGCCTGGCCCCCTCACTTTAATTTTGCCGGCAAAAAGCCATGTATCTAAAGTGCTAAGAGGCGGCGAAGCCACCATAGCGCTGCGCGTCCCGAATCACCCGCTCACTTTGGCCTTATTAAAACTCAGTCAATTAAGTGTGGCGGCCCCATCGGCGAATTTATTCACGCAACTGAGTCCAACCACGGCCTATCATGTTGAAGCCGGCTTAGGTGCAGACATGCCAGTATTGGACGGTGGCGCCTGCCAAGTCGGCATCGAATCCAGCATCGTCAGCGTCGCCGCGGATGGCTCATGGCGGTTGCTGCGACCCGGCATGATTAGCGAGGCCGACATCAGCCGCGTGGCTGGCCAAGCGCAACAAGCTGCTGGCAATAACACGCCCTTAGCCGCTGCGCCTAAAGCCCCCGGGCAACATGCACTGCACTATTCGCCGCGCACGCCATTGTTGTTATTTAAAGATAGGGCCAGCTTGATGCTGGGCTTTGAACAGTGCCAACAATCGTGTCTTCGTTGCGCTGCCTTGCTCATAGGTCCAGGCGAACAACCAAATTGCCAAACGACACTATTGAATAATGTGCCGGCAGAAGTGGCCGAGCAGCTATACGGCAGTTTGCATGATTTAGATGAACTTAAAGTGGACCGGTTGTTAGTCCAATTGCCGGCAGTCAGCCCAGAATGGGTGGCCGTGTTAGACCGATTGCAACGAGCAGGCCACAGCAAACAAGGCTAACATCCCGAACATCATGCCAGCGATTTAAGGCTTGCGCGCGACCCAAAATTGGCGTAATTTTGCTACTTAAAATACGGCATTAACTGTGGAGATAGCCATGGATAATAAATACGGTTTAGGTAGCACTAAAGTTGCTACAGAGCATCACGAAACACACCACAAAGCCAGCAAACACCCGGCTGATAAATGCAAATTTTGCGGGCATGAGCATTTGGTGCTGTGCCCAACCATGCGTGATCACCGTTGTGCCAATTGCGACGAATGGCAAAACGACGTCCCCCAAGGTTATTCAACCGGTAGAAGTAACGATTATTAAATTCGCCACCAACAAATTCCTTAACGCGTTTCGCGCGACCAATAAAACCGGCTTTTTTATAAAATAAAGTCTGAATTTAGGCAATATTTCACAACTTAATCGTCTATTAAGTTTTATAATCTTGCCTACAAAAACACCCTTTCCATTAAACAACTCCAAAAGAGAAGATAAATGTCTACAAAAAATGCTGATATTGGCCTAGTTGGCCTAGCTGTTATGGGCCAAAATTTAGCCCTGAATATTGCCGATCACGGCTACACCATTGCGGTTTACAACCGTGACTCGAAAAAAATGGTGAACTTCATTGAAGAATGCAAAAAAAATGAGCCATCTGCTGAGCGCGTCATTGGTCACGCCGATTTAGCTTCGTTTGTACTGAGCATCAAACGCCCTCGTAAAATCATCTTATTGGTTAAAGCCGGTAGCGCAACAGACGTGACCATCAATGCCTTGTTACCTTTCTTAGAGCAAGGCGACATCATTATCGACGGCGGCAACTCATTGTGGACAGACACCATACGCCGTGAAAAAGAATTGGCGGTTAAAGGCATAGACTTTATCGGTTCAGGCGTATCTGGCGGCGAAACCGGTGCGCGTTTTGGCCCATCATTAATGCCTTCAGGCACACGCAAAGCATGGGCTAGTTTAGAGCCTATCTGGCGTGATATTGCAGCCAAAGTGGACGCCGTCACCGGCGAGCCTATGGAAGGCGGCAAGCCAGGCAAGCCTGTGGTCGGCGGTTTCTCTTGCGCCGAGTACATTGGCCCAGACGGTGCCGGTCACTATGTAAAAATGGTGCACAACGGTATTGAATACATCGATATGCAGTTGATTTGCGAAGCTTACTGGTTAATGAAAAACTTGTTAGGCATGCCGGCTGATGAAATCGGTAAAGTATTTGAAGAGTGGAATAAAGGTGAATTATCAAGCTTCTTGATAGAAATTACCGCCGACATACTGCAACAAAAAGACCCCATGGGCCCAGGCTTCTTGGTCGACAAAATCTTGGATACCGCTGGTCAAAAAGGTACCGGACAATGGACTGCAGCCAACGCACTGGAATTAGGCGCACCGGCTAACGCGATTGCGGCGGCGGTTTATGCCCGCGCTTTATCCAGCCTGAAAGACGAGCGCGTGGAAGCGAGCAAAATCTTAAAAGGGCCAGTGATTAAAGTCGAAACAGATAAAAAAGCCATTATCGATGCCATTAAAAATGCATTGTACTGCTCAAAAATCTGCGCTTACGCACAAGGCTTCCAATTAATCGACAAAGCACAAGTGGCTTACAACTGGAAACTTAATTTCGGTGAAATTGCACAAATTTGGCGTGGTGGTTGCATTATTCGCGCTCGCTTCTTGCAAAAAATTACCGATGCGTATGCCTTGAATTCACGCTTGAAAAACTTGATGTTGGATCCTTACTTCACCAACGCGATGAACGAAGGCCAAGCAGGCTGGCGTAAAGTGATTGCCCTAGCGGTTACCAACGGCATTCCTGCACAAGGCTTTGCTGCGGCGATGGCCTATTACGACGGCTACCGCAGTGCGGTCTTGCCGGCTAACTTGCTGCAAGGTCAACGCGATTACTTCGGTGCGCACACTTATGAGCGTGTCGATCAAGCGCGTGGTCAGTTCTTCCATTTGGATTGGCCAGAAGCCAGCCGTCCGCAGTTAGAAATTTAAAGCTGATTTAGATAGAACAAAAAAGGCGATGCTATGCATCGCCTTTTTTGTTTAAACTTTTCACCACAGAGCCACAGAGAAAACCTTAAAAATGCATTTTGACATCGAGAAGCGGTGATAAAACATAAAAGTTTTTGACTTTCTCTGTGGCTCCGTGGCTTCATGAATTTCAAGCCGAGTAGTTTGAGGCTTAGAAATGACGGGAATGCCCTTGCGGTATCTGTGGTGAGTGCCTTCTTACAAAGCGCCTAGCGCCGCAATACGCGCACTTAAGCTTGGGTGGCTGGCAAACAAACTAGTCCAATTGGCCTGCCCGCCGGCAATGCCCGATGCCACCATTTGTTTTGGTAACACGCTAGGCTCATGCACGGCTTGCAAACGCTGCAAGGCAGCTATCATTTTTTTGGCGCTGGATAAACGCGCGGCACCGGCATCGGCACGGAATTCGCGCTGGCGCGAGAACCACATCACGACCATGGTGGCCAACACGCCTAACAACAATTCGGCGATGATCATGGTAATAAAGAACGCTGGGCCCGTGCCTTTTTCCGTTTTAAATATGACTTTATCAACGGTGTAGCCTATGACCCGCGAAAAGAACATGACGAAGGTATTCACCACGCCTTGTATCAAGGTCAGGGTCACCATGTCGCCATTGGCAATGTGCGACACCTCATGCGCCAACACGGCTTCGGCCTCGTCTTTGCTCATGGCATTGAGTAAACCGCTGGACACGGCCACCAAAGCGCTATTTTTGGTCATGCCGGTCGCAAAGGCATTCACCTCTGGCGAGTCGAATACCGCCACTTCTGGCATCTTTATGCCGGCTATGTCGGCCTGCACGCGCACGGTTTTCATCAGCCAAATTTCTGTTAGCGTCTGCGGCTCTAGAATGACCACCGCCCCTGACATACGCTTAGCCGACCACTTGGACATGGCCAGCGATATAAATGCGCCACCAAAACCCATGATGGCAGCAAAAGCCAACAGATTGCCTAAATCCAAACCATTGGCATTTAAATAAGGCTCTATGCCTAACAAGCGCATGGTGATGGACAGCACCAAGACGATGGCCAAATTAGTAACTAAAAAATATACGATGCGTTTCATACATGACTCCTATGCATAAAAAAGTCGACTTCAATTAAAAGCAATTGCATGCCGTACGAACCCTAATATAAGGGTAATTGCCAATAATTAAAGGGTGCGGCTAAATAAATTAAGGGCTAACTGATAACACAATAAAGCCGTTTGCGCATCGTAGCGTTCGTCGCCATCGCGCATGAACGCGTGTTGCGCGTTGAATTCATGCCAAGTGAACAGCAAATTGGCTGCCGTCATTTTGTCGTAAACCTGCCGACGACCAGCCGTTGGGATGTGGTTATCTTGTTTACCCCAAATCATTAACAATTCGCCGCTGATATCGGACAACCTTTCCATGCTGTGCTGACCCGGTTTATTGGGTATGGTCAAGGCGTGCAAATCGGTGGCATAAAAACACGCCGTGCTTTTAATTTCTGGCTGCAAAGCCGCGCGGAAGGCCAAATGCCCGCCTATGCAAAAGCCCATGGCACCTATGCTGCCGTTGTACCAAGCTTGTTGTTTTACAAAAGTGATCATGGCTTGGTTGTCGCTATCGTAGCCCTGCACATCCTTAGCCGCTTTATCGGCATTGCCTTTGTCACGACCGGCATCGTCATAAGCCAAGACCGTGCCTATGGGATTGAGTTCGTGAAACACCTCCGGCACTAACACCACGTATCCGTGGCTGGCGATAATTTTAGCCGCACTTTCTATCGGCCCAGTTTGCTGAAATATTTCCGAATAAAACAATACCGTCGGGTAGGCTTTGTTAGGCTTAGCCTTATCCAGTGAACGGTGAATATAGGTACGCATAATACCGGTAGGCGTGTTGATGTCAGCAATTTCACTTTGAATATTCATGATGGACTTTCTACAAAAAGGCGAGTCAAGTTACGGCGCACTTAGCCAAACTCAAGCTTAAGTCGCCAACAAAATTTGTAGCTATTGTACAACGCGCCAAGCAATTTTGGATGCCGATCGAGTGGGGCGTAAATAGCTAAGATAAGGTTTGCTAATGCCCCTATTATTTTCGTAAAATGGTGCTTTAAATTAGCCTATTCTATTCCGCGCATGCAACTGACCATCAACGGGAAAGCACGTGATTTTGCCGTGACCCAACTGACCGTAGCCGAGCTTGTCCTTCAGCTTAATTTAGAAGGTAAACGCTTAGCCATAGAACGCAATGGTGAGATAGTGCCTCGTAGTCAATTTGCGAACACACTATTGGCAGCAGGCGATCAATTGGAAATTGTAGGCGCAGTCGGCGGCGGTTAAGCAGCCAGCACAGCCATTATTTTAAGGAAGCAACCGTGTCAGATTTATTAAACATTGCAGGTAAAAGCTATCAATCCCGTTTATTGGTAGGCACCGGCAAATACCAAGACTTTAAGCAAACACGCGCCGCGATAGACGCCAGTGGCGCGGAAATCGTCACCGTTGCTATCCGCCGCACCAACATAGGCCAAACGGCTGGCGAACCTTCCTTATTGGATTTTTTACCACCCGATCAATTTACCTATTTACCCAATACCGCCGGTTGCTATTCGGCGGATGATGCGGTTCGCACCTTGCGTTTGGCGCGCGAATTGCTAGACGGTCACACGCTAGTCAAATTGGAAGTATTGGGTGACCCGAATACGCTCTACCCCAACATGATAGAAACCATAGCGGCGGCAAAAGTCTTGGTGAAAGACGGCTTTGATGTGATGGTCTATTGCTCAGATGACCCGATTATGGCCAAGCAATTAGAAGACATAGGCTGTTGTGCGGTGATGCCATTGGCCTCGTTAATTGGTTCAGGCATGGGCATTTTAAATCCGTGGAATTTACAAATCATCATCGCTAACGCCAACATTCCGGTCTTGGTGGATGCCGGCGTGGGTACCGCATCCGATGCCGCCATTGCCATGGAGCTTGGTTGCCAAGGCGTGCTGATGAATACCGCTATTGCCGCCGCACGCGACCCAATTCAAATGGCCGGCGCCATGAAAAAAGCCGTGGAAGCCGGACGCGAAGCTTACCTCGCCGGCCGCATGGCAAAAAAATTGTATTCGGCCAGCCCCAGTTCCCCCACCACCGGCCTCATCAGCTAATGATGGCAGCCGCAAAACGTTACGAATGCTTGGTCACGGTTGAAACCGAATTTCTACCAGACCAATCCGACCTTGAACGCAACCGTTACGCCTTTGCTTACCACATTAAAATTGTTAACACCGGCAACGTTGCGGCCCAATTAATCAGCCGACATTGGGTAATCGATGAGTTTAATGGCGAACAACAAGAGGTTCGCGGTTTAGGCGTAGTCGGGGCGCAACCCTTGTTGCAACCTGGCCAACTTTTTGAATACACCAGTGGCACCGTGCTCACCACGCCTAACGGCAAAATGCATGGCAGCTACCAAATGGTCGCCGACGATGGCACGGCATTCGATATCACGGTGCCAGCCTTCACTTTAAGCATGCCCAGAGTGTTGCATTAATTTTTATTTCAGTTCAATACAGATAAAACCATGTTTGCAATCAATCCGTTTTACCGAACTAGTTTAGTTTTGCTCATCAGCGTAGGCCTGTTTGCATGCGCTAATCCCTTGTTAAAACCGCCAGCGCCGGCAAGCAAGAAGGTCGATTGCGTTTGCGATAAAGTGACCGACAAACCCACTGAAAAACCAGCAGCCCCCATCGAAACGGCTAAACCGGCAGACCCTAAAATAGCCGATTACGGCTTATTAAAGCCAGCAGAATGGGATGAAGTGGACGGGCTGAGTGCTAGCCACGCTGGAGCCGATGATTTAAATTTAGCTTGGCCAGCTTGGCTGCAAAGCTGCACGGCCTTAGTGAAAAAGCCGGTGTGGAAAAATGCCTGCGATACCGCTAGTTCGCTTAACCTTCAAACTAACAACAACCCAGATTCAGACAGTGTGCGCGCCTATTTTAGGCAAAATTTTAGCGTGTATAAAACCACCAATGTGGACGGGGCAGAAAGCGGCCTCATCACCGGCTATTACCAACCTATTTTAAAAGGCAGCCGTACAAAATCGGCCAAGTACCCTTACCCTTTGTACGCCACGCCACCGGATTTGATTACCGTGGAATTAAACGGCCTATTCCCTGAGCTTAAATACAAACGGGTGCGCGGCAGAGTGGTGGGCAATAAATTGGTGCCGTATTTCAATCGTGCCGAAATTGAAACGGACAATTCGCCGATCAAAGGCCGTGAATTGGTTTACATAGACAACATCGTTGACGTATTTTTTCTGCAAATACAAGGTTCCGGTGTGGTGCAATTTGAAAACGGTGAGCAAGTCATGGTTGGTTACGCCGACCAAAATGGCCACACCTATAATTCGGTAGGGCGCTTGCTCATAGAACGCGGCGAACTCACTAGCGCGAACGCCTCCATGGCCGGCATTAAAAACTGGGTAAAAAACAACCCGCTTAAATTTCGCGAATTGCTCAACAACAACCCCAGCTTTGTTTTCTTCAGAGAATTGCCCAGTGGCTTGCCTGGTCCGATAGGCGCATTGGGTGTGCCTATCTTGGCTGAGCGTGCCGTGGCCGTGGATCCTAAATTTGTGCCCTTGGGTGCCCCGGTATTTTTATCAACTACCCAACCAAATAACAACAAACCCTTAAAACGCTTGATGATGGCGCAAGACACCGGTGGCGCAATCAAGGGCGGTGTGCGGGCTGACTTTTTCTGGGGAGCCGGTGCTGAAGCTGGCGCCAAAGCAGGCGCCATGAAGCAAAGCGGTAAAATCTGGGTACTGTTACCTAAAGAGTTTGTGCTGAAATAGCCACACGTTCGTCTCTAACAAGGTTATCGCGCATGACGATTTATGTAGGAGCGGCGCCTCGCCGCGATTAGCGTAAATTAAGCTGGCATTCGCGCAATAAATTGCGCTCCTACAAAAATCATCGGCGATGTGGTTTTTTTATCTGTATTTATCTGCGTGCATCTGTGGCTAACGATTTTTCGTTTTTATCCGCGTTTATCGGCTTCAAAATCCTAAAGATCCCGTTCGTAAACCCGGTAACGTTTGTAGGCTGTGCCGCCTATGGATTCAATGATGTTACGCATGCCGGCATTGTCTTCCAAGATCCATGACAATTCCAGCCTGTGCGCGCCGCGTTTGTGTAATTCGTTACGCACATCTTCAATAATGAGAAAGGCTAATCCTGGGCCAAGCCGGGTCTTTTGAAACTTCTTACGCACGCCCATTAATGGCACACGGCCACTGGCAGGGCCTTTTATTTTTAACCGCCAAATCAATTTTAACCACCCAAAAGGAAATAATTTGCCCTTCAAATCGCGTATGGCTTCGTTGATGTTGGGCATGCCTATAATAAAGGCAGCGGCCTCGCCATCGACTTCGGCTATCTGGATGTACTCGTCGTGTAATAAAAATTTTAGATTTTGCCCCAGCGCTTTAAACTCAGCTTCAGTGAAGGGCACAAAGCCCCAATTCTCTGACCAGGCATCGTTAAATATATCGCGTAACAGCATAATTTCTTCATCAAAGCGACTGCGGTCTAAGGTTCTAACCGTCACCCTTTCCGAGGCCATTTTTAACAAACGTTGCATCACCGGTGGCTTCACAAAATTAGGGTTAATCAAATAAGCCAAGGTGTCGGCTGCCTTGTGGTAGCCGCATTGTTCGATGTGCTCGCGGTAATAAGGCAGCGCATGGCTCATCATGAATACCGGCGGGTCAGCAAAGCCGTCTATCAACAAGCCGGTTTCTTCATTGATGGATAAATTGAATGGGCCACGCACACGACGCATGCCTTGTTCTGCCAACCATTGCTCTGCCGTAGTCATTAGTGCGGCAAAGGTTTCCTGATTGTCCTCGGCATCCAGCATGCCAAAAAATCCTGTGGCATCATGGTGTTGCGCTAAGTGCATCTGATCAAGCTGCGCGCTGATTCTACCCACGGCCACATCACCACGCCAGGCCAACCAAGATTGACTTTTGGCATGCTGAAAATAGGGATTATGCTTGGGTGAAAGATGGATTTTTCGCTCAAGAAATAAGGGGGGGATCCACTGCGGGTCGTCTTTAAAAATAGCCGTTGGCAAACGGATAAATTCAGCCAGATCGGCTTTGTCGCTAACCGGAACAATACGAAGTGGGGCGCTAGTTTGGATGGTATGTGTCATGGTGATAGCAAAAACAGTGCAATGACGAAAAGTCTACCACAATAAGCCGGGCTTATTATTGACTTAACTTAAATCGAATGAACATATTCTGTTATACTGTCGAACAGTTTTTTATGCCCAGTTTTGGCCTAGGCATAACCGTAGATTGTTAAAACATTTAGTCAAAGTAAGGAAGCCAATTGAATCAAGTAGCAAACGTTGAAATCACCGAGTCGGCCACGCCGACATTAAGCGCATTGCCTTTGCGTTTAGCCGATTTCGACTCATTGGCCAGCGCCTTGGATTATGCCGCACAAGGCGAATCCGGCACTAATTTCTACGCCGGCAGCGGCAAACTTGCTACCGTTTTGCCTTACTGCAAACTACGTGAACAAGCACAAACCTTAGCCAAACGCTTGTTGTCTTTCCCACTAGAACGCGGCACACGCGTTGCCATCGTGGCCGAAACCAACCCCGATTTCTTACGTTTCTTTTTTGCCTGCCAATACGCCGGATTAGTGCCTGTAGCGCTACCTGCGGTGATTCATGTGGGCGGCCATAAGGCCTACGTTAACCAATTAAACGGCTTGCTCAAAGGCTGCCGAGCGTCACTGGCTGTTTCTTCCAGTCAATTGTTACCATTTTTAACGGAAGCCGCCGAAGGCTTAGGCCTGCAATTTGTCAACGCGGCCTCCGCCTTTGATGAATTGCCACTCAAAGACATCACCCTTAAGCCTAGCGGTCCAAACGAAACGGCTTATTTGCAATACACCTCAGGCAGCACGGGCTTTCCGCGTGGCGTGATCATTACCCAAGAATCGGTGATGGCCAATCTGTTGGCCTCAGGCCATGGTTTGGATGTTCGGGTTGATGACCGATTGGTCTCCTGGCTACCGTTTTACCATGACATGGGTTTGGTAGGCTGCTTGTTAGCTCCCATGGCTACGCAGCGTTCTATCGATTATTTAGACACCCGCGACTTTGCCATGCGCCCAAGACGCTGGTTAGAACTGCTAAGCAGTTCGCGCGGCACCATTTCATTCAGCCCACCGTTTGGCTATGCGTTATGCGTGCGTCGCCTACGCCCTGAAGACATCGCCCAGTACGACTTAAGCGCCTGGCGGGTGGCGGGCATAGGCGCCGAGCCCATACACGTGGAATTAACCAATCGTTTTTGCGAGTTGCTGGCGCCAGCCGGTTTTAATCCAAAATCGTTCGTGCCCAGCTACGGCATGGCGGAAACATCCCTAGCACTTAGCTTTGCGCCACTGGGCACCGGCGTGGTGGTCGATTGGCTAGATGGCGATGACTTAGCCGACAACTTAGTGGCGACCAAAGTCAGCCCAAATACCGGTAGCAGCTTTGTTCGTTGCGGCCCCATTTTGCCAAAACACGAAGTGTTGATCCTTGATGAGCAGGGCAAGTCGCTAGCCGAAATGCAAATTGGCCGCATCAACGTGCGTGGCCCCAGCATTATGTCGGGCTACTTTGAATTACCAGAACAAACCCAGTTAGTGCTGTCTGCTGATGGCTGGTTGGATACCGGTGATCTAGGCTACTTGGTTGACGGTCAAATTGTCGTGACCGGTCGCCATAAAGACATGCTGATTATTAACGGCCGTAACATTTGGCCACAAGACATCGAAGCCATTGCCACGCGTCAGCCAGAACTGCGTTCGGTGGACGCCTCTGCCGTATCCGTGCCGGGGCCAGACCAAGAAGAAATCGCGGTGCTTATCGTGCAATGCAACATTACCGATAGCGAAGAACAACACTTGTTAACACAACGCCTGCATAGAGAAATACACGAAGAATTGGGTGTCAATTGCGTGATTGAATTGGTGCCGCGCCATACCTTGCCGCGCACTTCGTCCGGTAAATTATCACGTTCTGGTGCACGTAAAGATTACATACTGCGTCAAAAAGCCCTAGCAGAAAACGCAGCCAAGTAAGCCGACCTCATTTAGCTTGCCTAACCCTAGCCTATGGCTGCCTTCCAAAAAAAGAACAAGACTGTTGCCTTAACCGGTGCCACCGGCTTCATAGGCACAGCCCTGATTAAGCAATTGCAGCAAGCAGGCTGGCAGGTTAAGGCTTTATACAGACCTAAACCAGGCCGATCGCCTATCAGCAGTCATAACGTGACCTGGGTCGCCGGCGAACTAAGCGACCTTCCCTCTTTAAATAGCCTGCTGGCGGAGGCCGACGCGGTCATACACTGCGCGGGGGCCGTGCGTGGCGTAACGCAAGCCGATTTTGACTTAATCAATGAAATCGGCGCGCGACACGTCGCAGAAGTAGCCGCTGCTCAACATAAGCCGCCGCGTTTACTGCTCATTTCGTCCTTGGCCGCGCGCATGCCAAAATTATCGCATTATGCCGGCAGCAAATGGCGTGGCGAATTAGCCATTAAAAACAGCCCCTTACGCTGGACCATCTTTCGTCCGCCCGCAGTGTATGGGCCGGGTGACCGCGAATTGCTACCGCTTTTTCAAAGCATGGCCAAAGGTCTTGCCCCTCTGCCAGCAGGAGCAAATGGGCGCTTTTCCATCATTCACGTGGATGATTTAGCCGCTGCCATGGTGCATTGTTTAGGGCAAAATGCGGGTGACGGTAAAACTTTTGAGCTAGACGACGGCCACTCCGGCGGTTACGATTGGCCTAGCGTCATTCAAATAGCTCAAGCAGTGTTACGCAATGGCGGCAAAATTAGGCGATTGTCCATTCCAATTGGCCTACTCAAACTGGTGGCTTGGACCAATTTTTATGCCGCCCAATTACTGCGTTATGCGCCTATGTTAACCCCGGGCAAAATACGCGAGATTACGCACAGCGATTGGTTGTGCGATAATAACGACATTACTCGAATTACTGGTTGGCAGCCCACTTGTGAATTAGCGCAAGGTTTGGCTGGCCTATTTGATAAGCACCACTAGCCTAGATAGGAAATTTTATGACTGAATACGATCGCATTCTTGCCGACTTGATCAAAGGCTTAGCGCCTTTCACCAACGGTAAAACAGTGACTGAGAGCACCGAGTTAGTCGGTGACCTAGACTTAGATTCATTGAAAATCATGGAGCTATTGCTGTTTGT
>CAMDXI010000017.1 GCA_945878695.1 Methylotenera oryzisoli
GCTTCATTGATTGCTTCCCAAGAAAGCTTGCGCTTGGCGCTGCTATCGGAAATCACCGGTAAAGAAGGCGTGCGTATCTATTACGCGGATTTCATGGAGGAAATCGAGCCCTTGCCGGCGGACCCTTTCATCAACATGGTGGCAAACAAAATCCGCCAGCGCTTGGGTCAGGAAACCATCATTACGGTTAACCACTATGGGGTAGAAGGGCTTTGGATCAGTTTCAATATCGGTCCTGACGATTATTGGGTGGTCATACCACGGGTACACGTTGAACGGGCTTTTCCTTGGCAATGGCTGGGTTGGGCGGCTTTGGTGTTGGCCTTGTCTTTAGGCGCTGGCTACTTTATTGCCATACGAATCAATCGCCCCTTGCACTTATTGATGAATGCAGCCGACCGCTTGCGTAATGGCGAGCAGCCAGAAAAACTGCCCGAAGGCAGCTTTGCCGAGCTGCAGGAAGTGAACGACACATTTAATAAGATGGCGGATTCCCTGGCGGAACTGGATGCCGAACGCACGCTGATTTTAGCCGGTGTTTCGCACGACATACGCACGCCACTGGCGCGATTACGCTTGGCCGTGGAAATGCTGCCTGAAGAGGGGTGTGCTAGCCTCAAGCACGGCATGGTGGAAGACATTGCTGACATGGATAACATCATCCATCAATTCTTGGATTTCGTAAAAGGCGTGGAAGGCGAACCCACGCACATGACAGACATTAACAGCCTGCTGCAAGCCTTGCATGATAGGCAGTTGCGCGCCGGACGTGACATCGTCGTGCAATTGGCGGCCAGCTATGTGGTGCCGATCAAGCCCTTGGCCATGCAGCGCTTATTGGATAATTTGGTGGGCAATGCCTATGCCTACGGTGGGGGTCAGGTGCGAGTTGCCAGCAGCATCTCGGCCGAACACATCGTGATTAGCGTATTTGATAACGGCCCGGGTATTCCGGATACGCATTTGGAGAAATTACTGCGTCCGTTTGAGCGCTTAGACAGTGCGCGCAGTAATGCCGGTGGCAGTGGCTTGGGTCTGGCCATTGCTGAACGCATAGCCAAGTTGCATCACGGTAAGTTGCAGTTGATTAATCGGCCAGAAGGCGGTTTGGAAGCCAGGTTGACCATCCCCATCAAAAATTAGTCGGCGTCTTGTGTCTGCGGTTCAAACCAATTTAATTTTTCACGTAATTTCACCACTTGGCCAACGATGGTTAAGCATGGGGCTTTCATTTTGGCCGCGGCCACTTGGCTAGCCAAGTCACTTAAGTTAGCGCTTACTACTCTTTGATGCTGCGTTGTGCCTTGTTGTATCACCGCCGCCGGCATGTCGGCGGCTACGCCATGGGCCATCAATTGTTGACAGATTTGCTCCAAGCCAACCAAGCCCATGTAGATCACCACGGTTTGTTGCGGTCTGGCCATGGCCGCCCAATCTAAATCCAGCACACCATTTTTTAAATGGCCGGTAATGAACAGGCAGGCTTGGGCATAATCTCGGTGGGTTAAGGGGATGCCAGCGTAGCTGGATACGCCGTTGGCCGCCGTGATGCCGGGCACAACTTGGAATGGCACGCCTTGTTGCATGAGGGTTTCAATTTCTTCACCGCCTCGACCAAAGATAAAGGGGTCGCCACCTTTTAAACGTAACACGCGTTTACCCGCTAATGCTAAGCGCGCTAGCAATTGATTGATTTCCTCTTGAGGCAAGGTGTGTTGGTCACGCGATTTGCCGACGTAGATGAGTTCCGCATCTCGCCTGACCAAATCCAAGACCTCAGGGCTAACTAGCTTGTCGTAGACGCAGACGTCGCATTGTTGCATCAAGCGCAAGGCGCGAAAGGTCAGCAAGTCTGGGTCCCCTGGGCCACCGCCAACCAAATAGACTTCACCGTGCTGTTGCGACGCCGTGTCGTCAGCTAAGAGTTGATCTAGGCCGATTCTGGCGGCGGCTTCCTGGCCGGCTAATATGCGTTCCACTATCGGGCCTTGCAGCACGCCCTCCCAAAAAATGCGGCGCGCTTGGCTGGTGGCGTATTTACTTTTAACTTTATCCCTAAATTCACCGGCAATGGCGGCGATGCGACCGTAGCCGGCGGGCAGCATGGTTTCAATTTTGCTACGCAAATAACGGGCCAATACCGGCGCGTTGCCCTCACTGGAAATGGCAATGACGATGGGCGATCTTTCCACTATGGAAGCCATGGTGAAGGTGCATAAAGCCGGCGCATCGACCACGTTGACTGGGATGTTGTTCGCTTGAGCGGCAAGCGAAACGGCCGTGTTGACTTGCAAGTCATTGGTGGCGGCGATGACCAAGCATGCGCCACTTAATTGCTGATCTGCAAAGCGGGCTTGCTGGTAGCGTATGCGGCCAGCCTCGACTAAGTCGGCCAGCGTAGGGCAAATTCCCGGGGCGTAAACGGTCACGCTGGCTTGCGCTCTTAATAGCATGGTTACTTTACGGGCCGCGACCTCGCCGGCGCCTATGACGACGCAGAGGCGTTGGCTGATGTTCATGAAAATAGGCAGTGCTTGCATAAGTTAAAGTTCTCAATTTTTGCCTATTTTACCCTGCAGGCCACAACTTTGCGTGAAGCGCATGCACAAATGCGCTAAAATCAAGGCTACTGTAAATAGGTCATGACGCTTTGAGTGCAAAAGAAATTTCCATAAATTCGCCCGTCAGCGCGAGTGCGGAACCAAAAAAAGTCTTTATTAAAACCTTTGGCTGCCAGATGAATGAGTACGACTCTGCGCGCATGGCCGATATGTTGGCGGCCGCCGATGGCATGGTCGAAACGCAGACGCCGGAGGACGCTGACGTCATCTTGCTTAACACCTGCTCGGTTAGGGAAAAAGCCGAAGATAAAGTTTTTAGTCATTTGGGCCGTTTTATCCCTCTGAAAAACAAAAATCCAAACTTAGTTATAGGGGTGGGCGGCTGCGTGGCCTCGCAAGAGGGCGACAACATCATCAAGCGTGCGCCTTTTGTGGATTTGGTGTTTGGCCCACAAACCCTGCATAGGCTGCCCGACTTGATTAAGCAACGTCAATCCAGTGGGCAGTCGCAGGTGGACATTTCCTTCCCCGAGATAGAAAAATTCGATCATTTGCCACCACCACGGGTGGAAGGCGCCAGTGCCTTTTTAAGCATCATGGAAGGCTGCAGTAAATATTGCAGTTTTTGTGTGGTGCCGTATACACGAGGCGAAGAAGTGTCGCGCCCGTTTTCGGCCATCCTAACTGAAGCGGCGCAGTTAGCCGCGCAAGGGGTCAAAGAGATCACTCTGTTGGGCCAAAACGTCAACGCTTATCGCGCCGAGCACGAGGGTTTGGAAGCGGACTTGGCCATGCTCATTGAGTACATCGCGGAAATCCCGCAGATAGGGCGCATCCGTTTTACCACCAGTCACCCCAATGAGATGACGCAACGCCTAATCGATTGTTTTGCGAACATCGGTAAGTTGGCCGTGCAATTGCATTTGCCTGTGCAAGCTGGCTCAGATCGTGTGCTCATGGCCATGAAGCGTAATTACACGGCATTGCAATTTAAATCCACCGTGCGTAAGTTGCGCGTAGCCAATGCAAATTTGACTTTTACCTCGGATTTTATCGTTGGTTTCCCAGGTGAAACCGAAGCCGAATTTGAAGCCACGGCTCAGTTGATGCAAGACGTTGGCTTTGATTACAGCTTTAGCTTTTTATACAGCCCACGCCCCGGCACGCCGGCCTCATACTTAAGCGATGACACCACGCAAGCAGTGAAATTAGCCCGATTGACTAAATTGCAAGCCATCAATGAGGCGCAAGGAAAGCGCATTAGTGAGGCCATGTTGGGCAGTGTGCAGCGCGTCTTAATAGAAAGTGCATCCTGGAAAAACAGCCTGGAGCTGGCAGGAAAAACCGATAACAATCGCATCGTTGACCTGCAGGTCGGCAGCGACCTCATTCATCAATTTGTTAATGTGCGCATTACCGATGTCAGCAATCCCAAGCGTTTGCGCGGCGAATTGATCAGTCATTAAGCAAAAGACACCCTATGGAAATTACCTTAAGCCCGGAAGACAACCTTCGTTTGGCCAATTTGTGCGGCGTATTGGATGAAAACATTAAACAGATTGCCGACGCCTTGGACGTGCAAATCGTCCGCCGTGGCGCACACCTGCGTTTTGTCGGCGACGTGCACAATGAGCGATTGGCCGCGCAGTTGGTGGAGAATTTTTACGCGCGCGCTAAACAGCCTATAGGCTTAGACGAAATCCAATTAGGGTTGGTGGAGATTAACAAGCTCAAGCCGGAGGACGTAGCCAGTTCCAATGCGCCGGTGTTGATGACGCGTCGGGCCGAATTGCATGGCCGAACGCCTAGGCAAATTGCCTATTTGCAGCAAATTCAAGATCACGACATTACCTTTGGCATAGGCCCAGCCGGCACCGGTAAAACCTATTTGGCGGTGGCCAGTGCGGTGGATGCCATGAGCCGAGATAGAGTCAAACGCATTGTTTTGGTGAGGCCTGCGGTCGAGGCCGGCGAAAAACTAGGCTTCTTACCCGGCGATTTAAACCAAAAAGTCGACCCCTACTTACGGCCTTTGTACGACGCATTATACGATTTGGCCGGTTACGACACGGTCAATAAGATGTTCGAGCGCGGCGCCATAGAAGTGGCACCTTTGGCCTACATGCGCGGCCGGACTTTAAACCAGAGCTTTATTATTTTGGACGAAGCGCAAAACACCACGCCTGAACAAATGAAAATGTTTTTAACCCGCATAGGCTTTGGCACGAAAGCCGTGATCACTGGGGACGTGACGCAAATTGATTTGCAGCGGCATCAAAAAAGCGGCTTGGTAGAAGCGCAAAAGGTGTTAAAAGACATCAAAGGCATTGCCATGACACACTTCTTAACGGCCGATGTGGTGCGCCACCCCTTGGTGCAGAAGATCGTCAATGCTTACGAGCAGTATGAGCAACAGGCCGACAAATAATCCGCTGGTAACAGTTTTAGTGCCGGCACTAAGGTTATGGCTAAAAGCGAGTAATGTATAATGGCCAGCGTATCTAGATAAAGCGAGATGGCAATGACCCCAAATAAATTCAGTAAATTTGTGCAACGTGGCCTTGGTGTAGTCGAGCAAGGCGTATTGATCACCATTGCCATGGCGACCATTTTCGCTGTGTTTGAAGCCATATTGCATATATGGCAGGCACGCGCAATTGCTGTCGGCGATCTGCTCTTGCTGTTCCTCTACCTAGAGGTGATGTCCATGTTGAACCACTACTTGGGTTCGGGTAATTTGCCGGTGAGGTACCCGCTTTACATCGGTATCATTGCCTTGGCGCGTTATTTGGTGTTGGAAGTGGCCGAGATTAATGCCTTGCAAATGCTCGCGCTATCCGGCTCCATCTTCTTGATTGCGATTGCCATCTTGGTGATCCGTTATGGCCATGTGCGCTACCCATATGTGGATTGCCCAACGCAGCAATCTAATTAGTGGGCTATAGCCCTGCAAGCCCTCGGCGCCATGCCCAAGCTAAAATTAGCCGTTCAATACGCCAGTGAGCACAGCCCTTTGCCCAGTCGTGCGCAGTTGCGCTCATGGGTTAAGGCTGCGCTTAGGGTGGACACGGAAGTCACGATACGCTTTGTCGACGCAGCCGAAGGAAGGGCGCTCAATAAACATTACCGGGCAAAAGATTACGCTACCAACGTGCTGACTTTCCCGTTAAGCGCGGAACCGCATTTAATCGGCGACGTCATTATTTGCGCACCGGTGGTGGCCAGCGAAGCGATCGCCCAAGAGAAGTCCTTGATAGCGCATTACGCGCATTTAACCGTGCACGGCATCTTGCATTTGCACGGCTACGACCATGAACATGAGGCGCAAGCGGCCTTAATGGAAAGCATAGAAACTGCAATTGTCACAAAATTAGGGTATGCTGATCCCTATCTCATTACATAGGACGCCTGCCATGGCTGACGAGTCGGAAAAACCCAGTTTATTAGAACGTTTAAGTCATTTTTTAATGCGCGAACCAGAAGATCGCGAGCAACTTGTAGCGCTGTTACACGGCGCTTATGAAAACAGTTTGATGGATGCAGATTCGCTCGCCATGATAGAGGGCGTGCTGCAAGTCAGTGAAATGCAAGTCCGCGACATCATGATCCCGCGCTCGCAAATGGATGTCATCGACATCACCCATCCCCCCGAAACATTTATACCGCACGTCATTGAGACGGCGCACTCGCGCTTTCCTGTCATTGAAGACGATAAAAACGACGTGATAGGCATATTGCTGGCCAAAGATTTGTTGCGATATTACGCCGGCGAAGAATTTGAAGTCCGTGACATGTTGCGTCCAGCGGTGTTTATTCCGGAATCCAAGCGACTCAATATTTTGTTAAAAGAATTCCGTGGCAATCGCAATCATATTGCCATCGTGGTCGATGAGTACGGTGGTGTCGCCGGCATGGTGACCATAGAAGACGTGCTGGAGCAAATTGTCGGTGAAATCGAGGACGAGTACGATTACGACGAAGAAGAAGACAACATCATACAAAATGCCGATGGCCAATACCGAGTGAAAGCCCTAACGGAAATTGCCGATTTTAATGCCGTGATGGGCTGCGAATTGAGCGATGAAGAATTCTCCACCGTCGGCGGACTGGTGGTCCATCAGTTTGGCCACCTGCCAAAACGCGACGATGAAATTACCTTTAGCGGCTTGCGTTTTAAAGTGTTACGCGCAGACAGCCGCCGCTTGCACACCCTGATGCTGGAGGTGTTAAGCGAGGCGGACGCTGCAGCCTAGCTGTGGCGTGGCTGCGCTAAAATTGCCGCTTTCCATCAAGGAACTTATTCTAGCCTAGCCTGCTCACAGCATGCGTGGCATTTAAAATAACGCTTTTTTGATTGGAGTCGGTAATGAAATACAGTGCATTATTTGCGGTAGTCTTGAGCTCGCTTTTTCTAATGACGGCGGTTAAGGCTGAGGAAACGCCCGCCGTATTAGATATTCCTACCCTAGAAAAAGATTTTGTGGGTGCCATAAACGGCTTTGATAAAGCGAAAATCATCGCCCAGTTTGGCGAACCAGCCAAAGCCGACGACGTTAAAGTGAAAAGCACCGGCAAGGTGGTCGCCTCCATCTGGCAATACCACTACATTAATACCGCTGCCGACGGCAGTTATTATGAAACCACCGAGTTGGATTTTATCGATAACAAAGTCGTGCAAGTGGTGTTCATTAATAACGATGGCAGTGAAGGGCCAGACGCCGGCAAAAAATACGACGTGCCCAGCAAGACCGAATAAATCGCGGGCCAACAAGCCGCGGTATTGCTTTGCGGTTATGGGCTATAACAGGCTACAATTTAGCCCATGCTTAACTCGTCCCGTTTAGTCCATGTACCGTGTTTGTTTTTATTAGGCGCAACCTGTGTATTGGGTTTTGCGCCTTTTTACTTATACCCCTTAAGTTTGCTCTCCCTAGCCGCCTTGTGCTGGGTATGGTGGCAATGCGACACCCCTAAGCAAGCCGCACTAGCCGGCTTTTTTTATGGCCTAGGCTTGTTCTGCACAGGCATCCATTGGATCTACATCAGCCTGCACGATTTTGGTCACATGCCTATGTGGATGGCTGCCTTGGCGACCCTGCTGCTTTGTGCATTTTTGGCCCTTTTTCCTGCGCTAGTGGGTTGGCTCAGCCTGAAAACCGTCAAGGCGCAATCCAGTCAATTGCTGATAGCGGTGCCGGTATGGTGGGCCTTAGCCGATTGGACGCGCAGTTGGGTTTTCACGGGCTTTCCCTGGTTAAGCATGGGCTACAGCCAAGTGCCAGCCAGCCCTTTGGCGGGCTACCTGCCCATACTGGGGGTGTACGGGGTATCGCTGATAACGGTCGCGCTAGCATGTGCTGCGGCCTATTGTTTTAGCTCGCTGCCGGCCCCCGCCAAACTGAAACGCCGCTTAATCTATGGCATGCTGATGCTCATCTTATCTGGCTACGCCTTAAAGCAAGTGCAATGGACGCAAGCGCAGTCGGCGCCGATTAAAGTGGCCTTGTTGCAAGGCAATATCGCACAAGATTTAAAGTGGTCGCCAGACATGGTAGAGCGCACTTTAGTGCACTATTTGCGCTTGGCGGAGGCCAGTGATGCGCGGCTTATTGTCATGCCGGAAACGGCCCTGCCCATGCTCTCCAGTGCCTTGCCGGATGAATTTAAAGCGCGTATCAAGGCGCTCGCGCAAAAAAATAATGGGGCGGTATTAGTGGGGGTGATTGAGTACCAGCAAGGCCAGTATTTTAATAGCATGCTGAATATGGCGGGTGCGGGCAGCGAGGTGTATCGCAAGTCGCATTTGGTGCCATTTGGCGAATTCATTCCATTCAAAGCCGTGTTTGCTTGGGTTTACCGCGATTGGCTGAATATGCCATTAAGCGATTTGTCGCGTGGCACGATTAAGCCTCAGCCTATGGCCATAGCTGGGCAGAAAGTGGCGATTAACATCTGCTACGAAGACGTGTTTGGTGAAGAAATTATTCGGCAATTGCCGGCGGCCAGCTTACTGGTCAATGCCAGTAATGATGCCTGGTATGGACGATCCATCGCCGCCTATCAGCATTTGCAGTTTTCGCAGGCGCGCGCCATGGAAACCGGCCGCACTGTATTGCGCGCCACCAATACCGGCGCCACTGCTATGATAGGCAGGCACGGTCAGGTGTTGGCACAGGCCCCGCATTTTAGCGTGAGCAGTTTGCAGGTCATGGCGCAAGGCTACAGCGGCAGCACCCCTTATGTGCGTTTTGCCAATAAGCCGGTTTTACTGCTGTGTTTTCTAGGTTTATTGGCCATTTTTGTGCCTAATTTTTTGGCAAGGCGAGCTAAAACAAAGTAAAATTCAGGCTTTACGGCTTGCGGCAAAAGCCAGCAACTCAACCACAGGCATCCATCATGGCGCTTACATTTCAACAAATTATCCTCACCCTGCAAACTTATTGGTCGGATCGCGGTTGCGCCCTATTGCAATCCTATGACATGGAAGTGGGTGCCGGCACTTCCCACACGGCTACATTTTTACGCTCACTCGGCCCTGAGCCATGGAAAGCGGCCTACGTGCAACCGAGTCGTCGTCCTAAAGACGGCCGTTACGGTGAAAACCCCAATCGCTTGCAGCACTATTACCAATTTCAGGTGGTGTTAAAACCCGCGCCTGCCGACATATTGGAACTGTACTTGGGTTCCTTGGTGGCATTGGGTTTTGATTTGAAAAAAAACGACATACGCTTTGTCGAAGACGACTGGGAAAACCCGACCTTAGGCGCTTGGGGCTTGGGTTGGGAAGTGTGGCTAAACGGCATGGAGGTCACCCAATTCACCTATTTCCAACAAGTAGGGGGCATCAATTGCAAACCCATTACCGGTGAAATCACTTACGGTTTAGAGCGATTGGCCATGTATTTGCAAGGCGTGGATAACGTGTACGATTTAACTTGGACCGTGGGGCCAAACGGCGAGCGTTTAAGTTATGGCGACGTTTACTTGCAAAATGAAAAAGAGCAATCGGCCTATAACTTTGAGCATTCGGATGCGGACTTCTTATTCACCGCGTTTACCGCGCACGAAAAACAAGCCCAACATCTCATGGAAAACCAGTTGGCCCTGCCGGCTTACGAACAAGTGCTTAAAGCCGCCCATACCTTCAATTTATTGGATGCACGCGGCGCCATTTCCGTCACAGAACGTGCCGGCTACATAGGCCGCATACGTAACTTGGCCAGATCGGTCGCGGCCAGTTATTTAGACAGCCGAGCCCGTTTAGGCTTCCCTATGGCGCCCAAGGATTGGGCGGATGAAGTGTTAACCGATTTAGCCAAGAAAGCCGCAGCATGAGTCAAAAAAACCTGTTAGTCGAATTGTTTGTAGAAGAGTTGCCACCCAAGGTGTTAAACAAATTGGGTCAGGCTTTTTCTGAATTGCTATTTGAAAACTTGCACGCATTGGGCTTGGTCGATACCAGCAGTGTCTTGACCGCTTATGCCACGCCCCGCCGTTTGGCCATGCATGCGACCCAGGTAGCGGCCATGGCATCGGATAAAACCAGCGTGCAAAAACTTATGCCAGTCAGCGTGGGCTTGGACGCAAACGGGCAGGCCACGCCAGCTTTAATTAAACGCTTAAATGGCCTGGGTTTAGACGAATCCGCCGTGCCGCAACTCAGCCGTCAAATGGACGGTAAAAATGAGGCTTTGTTTATTGAGGTGATGCAAAAAGGCCAGAGCTTAAAAGACGGATTGCAATCGGCATTAAACGAGGCCATCGCCAAGTTGCCTATTCCCAAAGTCATGAGCTACCAATTGGCCGACGGTTGGAGCAATGTTAATTTTGTGCGCCCTGCACACGGCTTGGTGGCCATGCACGGCAATGAGGTGGTGCCGGTGACGGCGCTTGGATTAACGGCGACCGCGCAAACCCAAGGTCACCGTTTTGAGGCTAAGGTATCGCCGATTACCCTAAAGGATGCCGATAGTTACGCTGCGCAGCTTAGGCAAGAGGGCGCAGTGATAGCCAGTTTTGCTGAGCGTCGCGCTGACATTCTAGATCAACTCAATGCCGCTGCGGCCAAACAGCAACTCAAACCAATACAAGACGAGGCCTTGTTGGATGAAGTGACGGCCTTGGTTGAGCGCCCCAATGTCTTGTTGGGCCAATTTGAAGCCGTGTATTTGGAAGTGCCGCAAGAGTGCTTGATTTTGACCATGAAGGCCAATCAAAAGTACTTCCCCTTGTTGGACGCGCAGGCTAAGTTAACCAATCGCTTTTTGATTGTATCCAATATCAGTCCAGACGACGCCAGTGCCGTTATAGGCGGCAACGAGCGGGTGGTGCGCCCGCGTCTGGCCGATGCCAAATTCTTCTTTGACCAAGACCGCAAAAAAACCTTAGCCAGCCGCCTAGAGAGTTTGAATAAAGTGGTTTACCACAACAAGCTCGGTTCACAAGGCGAACGCACGGCCAGGGTGAGTGCCATGGCCAGTGCCATTGCCATGCAGTTAGGCGGCGCAGACTTGGCCAAACTGGCGGCATTGGCAGCGCAATTGGCCAAGGCCGACTTGGTCACCGACATGGTGGGCGAATTCCCTGAGTTGCAGGGCATCATGGGCCGTTATTACGCCCAACACGAAGGCATAGACGATGACGTGGCGTATGCCATAGAAGACCATTACAAACCGCGCTTTGCCGGCGACAGCTTGCCACGTAATTCAGTGGGTATTGCCGTGGCCTTGGCGGATAAACTAGAAACCTTGCTGGGTTTATTTAGCATAGGTGAAAAACCCAGTGGCGATAAAGACCCCTTTGGGTTGCGTCGTCATGCCTTGGGTGTGCTGCGCATGCTGATAGAAAACAAGTTGGCTTTAAATTTGTCGGCCTTGTTAAGCACAGCGGCCAGCGGCTTCCCTGGCTTAAGCGAGGAAACGCGTTTAGCGGTATCGGCATTTTGTTTTGACCGATTGGCCAATACCCTGCAAGAGCAAGGCTACAGTGCCTTGGAAGTGGAGGCGGTGCTCAGTCAAATGCCAGAACAAATCCATTTGGTGCCACAGCGTTTAGAAGCGGTTAAGGCTTTCTCTGCATTGCCTGAAGCGCCAGCCTTGGCCGCTGCCAATAAGCGCGTGAGCAATATACTGAAAAAAGTTGAAGCAGCAGTGCCGGCGCAAGTGCAGGCCAGCTTACTGCAAGAACCGGCAGAAATAGCCCTAAATCAAGCCTTGATGGCGGTGGTGCCAGAAGCCAATCGCTTGTTTGATTTGGGGGATTACACGGCATCCTTGCAATCTTTAGCGGCCCTTAAAGCGCCGGTGGATGCTTTTTTTGATAAGGTCATGGTCAATGCCGATGACCCGGCCTTAAAAGCCAACCGTTTAGGCTTGCTGGCGGTGTTGCATCAAACCATGAACCGTGTGGCCGACTTGTCCAAACTAGCGAGCTAAGCACGGTAGCCCAATGAAGTTAGTGATTTTAGATAGGGATGGCGTCATCAATCGGGATTCCGCTAATTTCATCAAAAGTCCCAATGAGTGGGTGGCTTTGCCCGGCAGTTTGGACGCGATTGCCTTGCTTAACCAATCCGGCTTCCGGGTAGCGGTGGCCACCAATCAATCGGGTATCAACCGCGGCTTATTCGATATGGCCACACTCAACAGCATACACGAGAAAATGAACCGCGAATTGGCCGCAGTGGGCGGCCGTATCGATGCCATATTCTATTGCCCGCATGCCGCAGACGACCATTGCCGTTGCCGTAAACCCGACGTGGCCATGGTGGAAGACATCGCTAAGCGTTTTGCTGTGGAGTTGCATGGCATACCGGCAGTGGGCGATGCATTGCGAGATTTACAAGCCTTTGCAGCGGTGGGGTGTCAGCCTATTTTAGTGTTAAGTGGTAAGGGTGAGGCAACCTTGGCCGCTGCCAAGGCCGACGCCGACCTGGCCTTGCCGGACAACACTTGGGTGTGCGCGGATTTAGCCGAAGCAGTGCAACGCATCATTGCTAGCCCGCATTCAGGATAAGCCCATGCTTTTTCTTCGCTCCAGCTTGTTTTTTATCGGCCAACTGATTACCGCACCGGTCTTTACGCTGATCGCCTTGCTGGCCTGGCCAGTCAATCCCATCTTGCGCAACCAACTTATCTCAGGCTGGGCACGCAGCATGATTTGGTGGCTACGGGTCACTTGCAATGTACGCCATGAGATTACTGGCATGGAAAACATACCCGATAAGCCTTGCATCATTTTGGCTAAACACCAATCGACTTGGGAAACCTTTGCTTTTCAAGCGATATTCCCTACCCAAGTTTACGTGCTAAAACGCGAATTACTCTGGATCCCCATTTTTGGTTGGGGTTTGGCCATGACTTCGCCGATTGCCATTAACCGCGCCTCTGGGCGTGAAGCGCTCAAGCAGTTGGTGAGTAAAGGCCAGGCGAGGTTGGCGCAAGGTTTGTGGGTGGTGATCTTCCCAGAAGGCACGCGCATGCGTCCCCATCAGCAGGGTAAATACCACATAGGCGGGGCATGGCTGGCCTGCCAAACTAAGACCCCAGTCTTGCCGGTGGCACATAATGCCGGCCATTGTTGGCCCAAGGGCTTCATTAAGCAAGCCGGTGTGATTAAGTTGCACATAGGCCCAGCCATAGCCACGGCAGACCTCAAAGCCGATGCGCTCAACCTTAAAGTCGAGCAATGGATAGAGGCGCAAATGCAGGTGATTAACGCAGCATGAACCACCTGCTGACCTTGGCCAGCGGTGTACAAGTGCCCTACCAGCTCAGTCGCCGCCCACGACGAAGCGTGGGCTTAAAAATAAGCGCGCAAGGCTTGTTGGTGCATGCCCCGCAGCGCATCTCGCAAGCCGAGCTAGAAGGCCTTTTAGTCAAAAAATCCGATTGGATAGTCAAGAAACTGGCCGATTTAACGGCCAATCAAGTGCCGGCCATGGCTTGGCAACACGGCGAGAATTTGCTTTATTTAGGTCAGCCTATGCGGCTGGTGATAGAGCACGATGACCAGTCTAAAGCGGTGCAGCACGAGCCCGGTATTTTGCAACTGGCCTTGCCCAATCCGCAAGATACTAAGCTGGTGGCACGTAAGGTGTTGGTTTGGTACAAGAAACAAGCTTTGCTGGATTTTAGCCGTCGCGTGGAACTGTTCGCCAGTAAGCTTGGCGTTGGTTTTGCATCCCTGGCGTTGTCCAACGCCAGTTCACGTTGGGGCAGCTGCAATTCGAGAAAACAAATCCGTTTGAATTGGCGCTTATTGCAAGCGCCACCGCACATCATTAACTATGTGGTTTGCCACGAATTGGCGCATTTAAAAGAAATGAACCACTCGGCAAAATTTTGGGCCACGGTGGCCAGTATTTGTCCGGATTACAAGCGGGCCGAAAAGGAATTGAAAGCCCTGTCGGCCAGCTTGCATCGCATTTAGCGATTAATCTTTTAAGTCTAGAACGCTGGTTTTACCTTGGCGTTATTGTAGTTGGCCACGCCGTCCAAGATTTCTTTCTTGGCTTGATCGATATCGCCCCAACCGTTAATTTTGACCCATTTGCCTTTGTCCAAATCTTTGTAATGCTCAAAGAAGTGGGCAATCATGTCTAAGCGCCAAGCCGATAAATCCTTATGGGTTTTAAGGTGGCCGTATAAACCGCACACTTTTTCTACTGGCACGGCCAATACTTTAGCGTCTAAACCGGCTTCGTCTTCCATTAGCAATACGCCTAGTGGACGGCAGCGCACCACCACGCCAGGAATGAGTGCCACTGGCGTCATAACCAAGACATCGACTGGGTCACCGTCGTCGGCCAAAGTATGCGGCACGTAACCGTAATTCGTTGGGTACTGCATGGCCGTACCCATGAAGCGGTCGACAAAAATAGCGCCGCTGTCTTTGTCTACTTCGTATTTAACGGGGTCGCCTTGCATGGGGATTTCAATGATCACATTGAAATCATTGGGTACATCTTTACCGGTGGGTACTTGGTTTAACGACATGACTAAATCCTAACTATTAAAATGAATGAATGCTTTACTTAAATTTTGTGCCGCAATTATACCAAGCGAGCCGGTGAAATTAACGCCAATAATGCAATTAAACTTCCGGCGCTTGGCTGGTCTGCACTTGCATTCGGCAGCTTAGTAGCAGACTTTTCGGTATGAGCAACACGGCCAAATAAACCAGCAGCGGGATGATGATCAGTTCGTCTAATTGGCCGAGCACGGGAATAAAATCCGGTATCAGGTCGAAGGGCAATAACAAATAGCCTATGGCTAGAGCCAACAACAGCTTAGCTAGCCGGGGTGTGCGCGGGTGCTTTAATAATAAACGGTAAACGGCCAACTCCTGCTTGAGTTGCTTGGCGTAAATTTTTAATTGCTTAATCACGCGGCACCGCTAGCAGCCATTAGTCTATTTTTAAGGCATGACCAGTGAGGCGCTCAAAGGCTTCCATGTATTTTTCACTGGTTTTCTTTGCCACATCAGCCGGTAGAGCAGGGGCCGGAGCGGTTTTATTCCAACCGCTGGCCTCTAGCCAATCGCGCACGTATTGCTTGTCGTAACTGGGTGGGTTCTTACCCACGACGTAGCTGTCGGCAGGCCAAAAACGCGATGAGTCTGGGGTGAGTACCTCGTCCATGACGTGCAACACGCCTTGCTCGTCCAGGCCGAATTCAAATTTGGTGTCGGCGATGATGATGCCGCGTGTTAAGGCATAAGCCGCCGCCTCTTTGTATAAGGCAATGGCGACCTTAGCCACTTGCGCGCCCATGTCTGCACCAAGCAAGTCAGCGCATTGCGCTAGGCTGATGTTTTCATCGTGTTCTCCCACCGCGGCCTTACTGGATGGGGTGAATATGGGTTCGGCTAATTGCGCGGCTTCTTGTAGGCCAGCTGCTAGGGGGATGCCGCAGACGGTGCCACGCGCCTGGTATTCTTTCCAGCCACTGCCAACCAAGTAGCCACGCACAATCGCTTCTATGGGCAGGGCTTTTAATTTTTTAACTACTACGGCGCGCGAGCCCAATTGTGCTTGCTCGGTCGGATCCGTCACCACGCTGTTAGGGGCGATGCCGGTTAAGTGGTTGGGCACTATGTGCTGCAGTTTTTCAAACCAAAAATTGGCCATTTGCGTCAACATGGCGCCTTTGTGGGCGATGCCGGTTGGCAATATCACGTCGAAGGCAGACAGCCTGTCTGTGCTCACCAGCAACATGGTGTGCGCATCGATTTCATAAATGTCACGCACTTTACCTTGGTGTATGCGTTTAAGGCTGGCTAAGTGCGTTTGGAGTAAAGGCGTAGTCATGTGCGTGCTTTTAGCTTTAAGGGGTGGATAGGCTATTATAAATGCCAACTAAAGCCAAACAAAACATTATCTGCCTTGCCCGGTTTTAAGCTGACTTAGAACTGGGTTTATTTGGCCAGGATGGGGCCAATTTTGACAATTTTTAAGGTGTTGGTGCCACCTGGGCTACCTATCGGTTCACCAAAGGTCAGCAGCACCGTGTCACCCGGGCTGACCATTTTTTGTTGCAACAAGACCTGCTCCATTTCTTGCAATATTTCATCTTTGTTTTTATTGGCTTGCTCAATTGGGAAGGGGTAAACGCCACGGTGTAAAGTCAGTTTTCGTCTAGCCAATTTATCTGGAGAAAGCGCATAGATAGGCACTTCTGCATCGGCTCTGGATAGCCAGCGAGCCGCGTTGCCGGATTGCGTTAAGGCGGCAATGGCTTTCACTTTTAAGTGTTTGGCCGTGTAGATGGCCGCGGCGGCTATGGTTTCATCGGTTTTTAAAAAAACCTGCTCGGTTTTTTCGGCGTGCTCGAGTTTGATGTATTCTTTTTCCGCTTCCATGACCACTCGGTGCACCGCTTGCACGGTTTCCAGCGGGTATTGACCAGCGGCGGTTTCGGCCGACAGCATGACGGCATCGGTGCCGTCTAACACGGCATTCGCTACATCGGACACTTCTGCTCGCGTCGGGATGGGGCTGCTAATCATGGATTCCATCATTTGCGTGGCCGTGATCACCAATTTATTTTGCGCTCGTGCCATGCGTATCATGCGTTTCTGTAGACTGGGCACCGCCGCATCACCCACTTCCACGCCTAAATCGCCGCGGGCAACCATGATGGCATCGGATGCCTCAATGATGGCGGCTAAGTTGTCTATGGCTTCGGCCCGTTCTATTTTGGCGATGATGCTGGCATGGCCGCCGGCTTGCTTGACTAGGCTTCTTGCCAACTCCACATCCGCTGCGGTCTTAGGAAAGGACATGGCGATAAAGTCGGCTTCCAATGCCACGGCGGTTTTGATGTCCGCACGGTCTTTTTTAGTCAAGGCTTCCGCAGACAAGCCGCCACCTTGGCGATTGATGCCTTTGTTATTGCTAAGTACGCCACCGTTTAACACCAGGCAATGGATTTGGTTGCCTTTCACTCGGTCCACTTGCATGCTAATACGGCCGTCGTCTAACAGTAAGACCACGCCTTCCGCCACCTCTTGCGGCAAGGTTTTGTAATCCAAGCCTACGTGGAATTGATTGCCTAATTCGCAATCGGCATCCAAGATAAAGACGTCCCCGGTTTTTAGGTTGACCTTGCCCAATTCGAATCGGCCTATGCGTATTTTTGGGCCTTGTAAGTCGCACAACACGCCTATAGGCCGATTGAGTTTGGCGGCGATGGCACGCACCATGGCGGCTCGGTGTATGTGCTCCTCGGCACTGCCGTGAGAGAAGTTGAGCCTAACCACATTCACGCCGGCCGTGATCATGCGTGCCAGCATTTCCTCGCTGTTAGACGAGGGGCCTAGGGTGGCGACAATTTTGGTTTTGCGTAAGGTCAAGCGCTTAGCCTTTTCAACGTAAGTATTGCTTTAATTTCAAATAAAAATGGGGCGTCTCGCCCCATTTTACGATGCTGCGCTTTAGGCTGAGTATTACTGCGCAGCACGTTGTTCTAGTATGGCCACCGCAGGCAAAGTTTTGCCTTCTAGGAACTCCAAAAATGCCCCACCGGCGGTCGAGATGTAATCCACTTTATCTTCTATGCCGTATTTCTGTATGGCCGCTATGGTATCGCCGCCACCAGCCAAGGTGAACGCCTTGCTGTTGGCTATGGCCATGGCGATGGTTTTGGTTCCCTCGCCAAATTGGTCAAATTCAAACACGCCGACCGGGCCATTCCAGACCACGGTGCCGGCATGTTTAATGATCTCTGCTATTTGACTAGCAGATTTCGAGCCAATATCAAAAATCATGTCATCTTTGGCCACGTTTTCCACGTCCTTGCTCACGGCGGGCTCGTCGGCTGCGAATTTTTTACCGCACACCACGTCGACGGCAATAGGGATGGTTGCTCCTCTTTGGCTCATTTTGTCCATTAAGGTGCGTGCTACCGGCACTAAGTCGTCTTCGCACAGCGAGCCACCTATTTCATGGCCGGCTGCTTTTAAAAAGGTGTTGGCGATGCCACCACCAACCACCATTTGGTCTACTTTTTCAGACAAACTTTCCAATACCGTTAGCTTGGTTGAGACCTTGCTGCCGCCAACGATGGCCACCATGGGCCGCGCGGGTTTGAGCAAGGCTTTGCCTAAAGCCTCCAATTCGTTGACCAATAAAATGCCGGCGGCCGCCACCGCAGCATACTTGGCCACGCCGTGGGTAGAGGCTTCTGCCCTATGGGCCGTGCCAAAGGCATCCATGACAAACACGTCGCACAGTTTGGCGTATTTTTGTGACAAGTCGTCGTCGTTTTTCTTCTCGCCTAGATTAAAGCGGCAGTTTTCCAGCACCACTAACTCGCCGGCTGCCACAGCAAGCTCGCCATCCAACCAGTTTTTGATTAAGCGTACCGGCCGATTGAGTTTTGCGCTGATCACATCGACCACCGGCTGCAATGAATTTTCTTCGGAATACACGCCTTCTTCTGGGCGACCTAAGTGCGAGGTCACCATGACTTTGGCGCCGGCCTCTAAGGCAAAGTTGATGGTCGCCATGGAGGCGCTAATGCGTGCGTCGGAGGTCACCTTGCCGTTGCTGACCGGCACATTTAAATCGGCACGGATCAAGACACGCTTGCCTTGTAAATCCAAATCAGTCATTTTAATAACGGCCATGTTGTTCCTTTTTAACGGTGCGAGAAGTAAAGCCTAAGCGATGTAACGCACTAAGCGCATCAAATTGCAGGTGTAGCCGTATTCGTTGTCGTACCATGCCACCACCTTAACAAAGGTCGAATCCAGCGCCATGCCGGCCTCGGCATCAAATACCGATGGGCAGGTTTCGCCGCGGAAATCGGTGGACACCACTTTGTCGTCGGTGTAGCCCAAGACGCCTTTGAGTTCGCCTTCGGAAGCGGTTTTCATGGCTAGGCAGATGGCCTCGTAGCTGGTCTCTTTATTCAGTTCGCAGGTTAAATCCACCACCGACACGTCTGAGGTGGGCACGCGAAAAGCCATGCCAGTGAGTTTTTTATTTAAGCTAGGAATCACCTTGCCCACGGCTTTGGCAGCGCCTGTGCTAGAGGGAATGATGTTTTCCAATATACCACGACCTCCACGCCAGTCTTTATTGGATGGGCCGTCCACGGTTTTTTGCGAGGCGGTGGCCGCGTGCACGGTGGTCATTAAGCCACGCTTAATGCCAAAGGCATCGTTCAGCACTTTTGCAACCGGCGCCAAGCCATTGGTGGTGCATGAGGCGGCCGATACGATCGCCTCGCCTTGGTATGTTTTGTGGTTCACGCCGTAAACAAACATGGGCGTGTCGTCTTTGGCCGGGGCCGATTGCACGACTTTTTTCGCGCCTGCGTCTAAGTGTTTTTGGCAACTTTCTTGGGTTAAGAAAAAGCCCGTGCACTCGATCACGATGTCGGCTTGCACTTCATCCCATTTTAAATTGGCGGGGTCTTTTTCTGCCGTTAAGCGTATGGTTTTACCATTCACCACCAAGTTGTTGCCGCTCACTGCCACGTCGCCTTTAAAGCGGCCATGCACCGAGTCGTGTTTTAGCATGTAGGCCAAATAGTCTGGCTCTAACAAATCGTTGATGGCCACAACCTCTATGTCAGTAAAATCCTTGATGGCGGCACGAAACACCATGCGCCCAATGCGACCGAAACCATTAATTGCTACGCGAATTGCCATGATCATTCCTATCGTTATTCGAAAGATGGGCTTAGCTATACCTAGGTATGAAGTTAAGCGCCTTTATAAAACAATAGGGCACCCCACTGGAGGTGCCCTTGAACTAAACCGTTAGTTATTTGACGGCATCTTAAGCTCGAGCGATTAAGCGACTCGAACTAAAGATGGCGCAGATTAACATTACAGTACTGATTTAACAGTCGCTACAACGTTTTCAACAGTGAAGCCAAAGTGTTTTAGTAACACGCCACCTGGCGCTGATTCGCCAAAGGTGTCGATACCCACTACAGCACCTTCTAAACCTACGTATTTGCGCCAGAAATCCGTTACGCCGGCTTCAACCGCTACGCGTTTTACGCCTGGTGTTAACACACTGTCTTTGTAGGCTTTATCTTGGCGATCAAATACATTGGTTGATGGCATAGAAACCACACGCACTTTCGTGCCCGCTGCATTCAATTCGGCTGCTGCTTTTACCGCTAGTTCTAATTCTGAACCGTTGGCAATAATGATTACATCGGCTTTGCCTGATACGTCTGATAGCACGTATGCGCCTTTACGCATTAAGTCGAAATGCGCGGCTTCGTGTTTCATGCCAGGCACGTTTTGGCGGCTCAATACCAAGCTGCTTGGGCCGTTTTTGCGTTCAACTGCCGCTACCCATGCCACGGCTGTTTCGGTTGAGCTACCTGGACGCCATACGTCCATGTTAGGAATCAAGCGTAAACCCGAGGTGTTCTCGATAGGTTGATGGGTAGGGCCGTCTTCGCCTTGACCGATGGAGTCGTGGGTCAGTACCGCGATAGAACGTTGTTTCATCAATGCAGCCATGCGCAAGGCAGATTTTGCATAGTCAGAGAACATGTGGAAAGTACCGCCGAATGGCACTAAGCCACCGTGCAAGGCCATGCCGTTCATGATGGCGAACATACCAAACTCACGGACGCCGTAAGAGATGTAGTTACCTGGTTTTTTCGCATCCACGTGCACAAAGCTGCCACATGAAGTTAAGTTAGAACCGGTTAAGTCAGCTGAACCGCCTAAGAATTCAGGCAAGATTGGCGCCAAGGCGCCAATTACATTTTGTGAGGCCTTACGTGTGGCCACTGTTTCGGCTTTTTCGTTAGTAGATGCAATGATGGCATCGGTGGCTGATTTCCAGTTTGCTGGCAATTCGCCTGCCATGCGGCGTGAGAATTCAGCGGCTTCAGCTGGGAAGGCTGCTTTGTAGGCAGCAAATTTGCTGTTCCATGCTGCTTCAGCAGCAGTGCCTTTAGCCGTGGCATCCCAACCAGCGTAAACGTCAGCTGGAATGACAAATGGCTCATGCGGCCAGCCGATGTTAGCGCGCGTTGCGGCTACTTCGTCTAGGCCCAAGGCTGAACCGTGGCAATCGTGTGAACCGGATTTGTTTGGTGAACCCATACCAATGACTGTTTTACAGCAGATCAAAGAGGGTTTGTCTGTGACTTTTTTAGCCGCAGCTATGGCTTTACCAATCGCAGCCACATCATGACCGTCTACGGATTGCACGTGCCAGCCGTAAGATTCAAAGCGTTTAGCGGTATCGTCTGTGTACCAGCCTTCAATGTGGCCGTCGATAGAGATGCCATTGTCGTCCCAGAATGCGGTTAATTTACCCAAACCCCATGTACCGGCTAAGGCACAGGCTTCGTGTGAAACGCCTTCCATCATGCAACCGTCGCCTAAAAATACATAGGTTTGGTGATCCACAATGTCATGGCCTGGTTTGTTGAATTGATTGGCTAATAATTTTTCTGCCATAGCAAAACCCACGCCATTGGCGATACCTTGGCCTAATGGGCCGGTGGTGGTTTCAACGCCAGGTGCGTAACCGTATTCTGGGTGACCTGCGCATTTTGAATGCAATTGACGGAAAGTTTTGATTTCATCCATAGGCAAGGCATACCCGGTCAGGTGTAGCAATGAATAAATCAACATGGAGCCGTGACCATTAGAAAGCACAAAGCGATCGCGGTTTGCCCATTCAGGATTTTTTGGGTTATGGCTTAAATGGTGATTCCACAATTCTTCAGCAATTTCTGCCATGCCCATAGGCGCACCTGGGTGTCCAGAATTCGCTTTTTGTACCGCATCCATAGATAACGCACGGATGGCGTTGGCTAGGTCTTTACGTGTTGCCATAAATTTCTCCCTAATGATTATGCTTGCAGTTTTACCCGTCGTGTGTGGCTATCAGTCACACAGAAAATCCAGTAAAACCTTGAATGAATTCTTCAAAAAGCCAGTTTTAAGGACTGGCTTTTTGCAAAGGTTAAATTATTGCTTAATTACCCTATTTGGGCAAGGGCTTAGGGCGCATGACTTAAGAAAATAGCCGTGATGGCTAAATGCTGGAGGGGGTCTTTTTTAGTCGGTCTTTTACAGTATGCCGAGTTTGATTTTAATGACGTATTTGGCGATGTAGCCAACCATGCCAAAAGTCAGGCCAAGAAAAAGGGCAAAGGTGCCAAATTTGCCGGCTTTGGATTCCCAGGCCAAGTGGCCAACAATGAACACCATCAATAGCATGAGGCCGCCTACACCATAGGTCATGCCTAATTCAGTGATTTGCGCTTCGGTTAATCCAAAAAAGGTGCCTGGCATAGGTGTTCCTTATTGCGGTTTTAATGGCTTAAATGAGCGCCACGATTTGTTGTTGAGCGAATTCCATGGGCTTGCGTTTGAAGCCGCTTTTGGCAAACTGCTGCCAGCGCCCCATGACAAAGCACAACATTAAGTTGGCTTGTGCTTCGGCATCGGTTTTGTGACCGGTTTGCGTTTCGGCTATGCGCAAGCTTTGTTTAAGTGTGACTTCTATTCGATCGGTTAGTTGGTTAATGCGCACTTGCAATTTTTCGTCTTCGTTGACCAAGGCATCGCCAATTAACACGCGCGTCATGCCTGGGTTTTTTTCAGCAAATACCAAGAGCATGGACAGAATGCGTTGCAGTTGTTTTTGCCCATCGGTTTCTTCTGAGCTAATTTTGTTGATTAGGCCAAAAACGGTCTCTTCGATAAACACAATCAAGCCTTCAAACATTTGCGCTTTGTTGGCAAAGTGACGGTATAAAGCCGCTTCGCTGACATCCAATTTGGCGGCCAAGGAGGCCGTGGTGATTTTTTCGCGCTTAGGCGATTCCAGCATCTTGGCTAGGGTTTCTAAAATTTGTTGTTTGCGTTCGCCGGCCATAAGCTTCTCCTTTGCTTGCTATTAATAAAGTGCTGGTTAAATTATAACCGAATGTGAGTGAGTGCTAACACTTGGTTAATGCGGTAGTCGACAAAGCTGGGTTTGTGGTACTTTTTGCTGAGCAACACCGTCTTCATGCCCAGTCGTTTGGCCGTCATCAGGGCTGCTGCGTTGTCTTCCAATAACACGCAGTCGCTGGCTTTCACCCTGAGGCTGGCCAGAAGCAATTGAAAGCCGCGCACGGACGGTTTAGCGTGAAATTTAGTGGATTCCACACTGAAGACCAATTCAAAGCAATCGGCTATGCCAAGTAAATTCAGCACCCTCAGTGCGTAATCCCTTGGGGCATTGGTGAACACCACTTTGCGACCAGCTAAACTTTTAATGAGGTGGCGCAAGCGCTTCACTGCAATGACGCGCTCGGCTAAATCGTCAAATTGGTGTGTCACTTTTAGAAAATGTTGCGGATCGGTTTGATGGTGGCGCATCAGGCCCTTGAGGGTGGCGCCGTAAACGCGCCAATAATGCCGCCGCAAGTCGTGGGCAGTCGCCTCATCCATGGCCAAGGTGGCCATGATGTAATTGGTCATGGCCTGGTTCATGACCGGAAAAATGTGCGCACTGGCGTTATGCAAGGTGTCGTCTAGATCAAACACCCAAACTTTGGCCGCCCTGCTGATGGCCAATTTATTTGGCCTTGATGAGCGTGCCCACGCCTTCGTCGGTCAACACTTCCAGTAACAAGGCGTGCTCTACCCGGCCGTCGATGATGTGCACGGTTTTAACCCCGCTTCTGGCGGCATCCAATGCCGAGCCGATTTTTGGCAACATGCCACCCGATAGGGTGCCATCGGCGACCAAGTCGTCAATTTGCTTGGGTGTTAGGCCGGTCAGCAACTCACCATTTTTATCCAGTACGCCTGGGGTATTGGTGAGCATAATGAGTTTTTCTGCGCCCAAAATCTCGGCCAACTTGCCGGCCACCACATCGGCATTGATGTTATAGGATTCGCCGTCTTTGCCAACGCCGATAGGGGCCACCACTGGAATGAAATCCCCGCCATCCAAAAAGTTGATGATGCTGGGGTCGATGGCGCTGATTTCGCCCACCAGTCCCACGTCTATCATTTTCTGGGGGTCGTTTAAATCTTCCATCAGCAGTTTGTGGGCATGAATGAAGTTGCCGTCTTGACCAGTTAAGCCCACGGCTTTGCCACCGTGGCGATTTATCAGGTTAACGATTTCTTTGTTGACCTGCCCGCCCAAGACCATTTCCACTACGCTCATGGTTTCGGCGTCGGTCACGCGCATGCCTTGGATGAACTCGCCTTTTTTGCCCAGCTTGTCCAGCATCTCATTAATTTGTGGTCCGCCGCCGTGCACCACCACCGGGTTCATGCCGACCAATTTTAATAAGACCACGTCTTGGGCGAAGCACTCTTTTAAATGCTCATCGGTCATGGCGTTGCCGCCGTATTTAATGACGATGGTTTTGTCAAAAAAGCGTTTGATGTAAGGCAGCGCCTCAGCCAGGGTGCGGGCTTTTGTTGCAGCAGTGGTTTGGTTTAGCATAAGGATTCCATCGGCTTTATTTGCGGTGTGGTTAACTTTGCCACATTGTAACTAAAATTTCCTACAGCGTTTTGTTAAAAACCTTAGAATTGCGCTGGAAATTATAAAGTTTTTGTTTTTCCGCCGGCAATTTGTCTACGCTTTGTTCGGTGAAGCCGCGCTCTAAAAACCAATGTTCGGTGCGTGTGGTTAAGCAAAACAAGCTTTTAAAGCCCAATGTTTTGGCTGCCTGCGCACAGAAGTAAAATAGCTTGTCGCCGCGACCGGCACCGCGGTAAGCGGGGTCTATGGCCAGGCAAGCGAATTCCGCCGTGCGTTCTGCTCTAAATGGGTAGAGTGCGGCACAGCCTATGACTCGGTTGTCGTGCTCCATCACGTAAAAATGGTCGATTTCCATTTCGATGCGCTCGCGGCCACGGCGCACTAAAAAGCCTTCCGCTTCCAGTGGTTCTATCAGTTTTAGTATGCCGCCTACGTCATCAATGTTGGCTTGGCGCATGCTCTCTAAGCTTAATTCGGTGACCATGGTACCTATGCCGTCGACGGTAAACAGCTCTTGTATGATGGCGCCGTCTATGTGGCGAGAAATAAGGTGGGTGCGCGCAACGCCATGGCCGCAAGCCCTAACGGCGGCCGGCAGGTAATAGATCACGTCTTCGGATACGTTGATGGCTTGCTCGTTTTCCTGCGCCCGCGTTTGGATATTTTTCAGCAAATTGCCGGCCTTTTCTGCGGTCATTTCACGCAGCAATTCGCCACGCAAATTGTGCACGCCGGCTGAATCCATTAGAAAAATCAGTTTGTCGGCATCCAAGGCGATGGCGGCGCTCACTGCTACGTCCTCTAAGCTTAGGTTGAACGCCTCACCAGTGGGTGAGTAGCCCAATGGCGACAGCAAGACCAATTCGCCGTCGTCCAGGCGTTTTTGCATGGCAAAGGCATCGACCCGCCGCACTTCGCCGGTGTGTTGCAAATCCACGCCATTGCGCACGCCACTCGGTTTGGCCGTGACAAAATTACCGCTGGCCACGCGTATGTCCGCGCCGGCCATGGGGGAATTGACCAGTCCCATGGACAGCAAGGCTTCTATTTCTACCCGTATGGCGCCGTTGGCTTCTTTTACTGCTTCCATGGCGTCGTCATCGGTGACACGTAAGCCATCGACAAATTTAGGCGTGAGTTTATCCCGTTTTAAACGCCGTTCAATTTGCGGCCTGGCGCCGTGCACCAATACCAAGCGTACTTCTAGGCTGGCGAGCAAATTTAAATCGTGAGACAAGGCGACAAATTGTTTTTCGTCCACCACCTCGCCGCCAAAGGCGATGACAAAGGTGCGGCCGCCAAAAGCGTGGATGTAAGGCGTGGCGGAGCGAAACCACTGCACAAAATCTTTGGCATGGGGTTGCGAGGACGGTTTGTTGGCTAAGCGCGTTTCTGATCCGGATGCCGTGCTAACAGGGAGCTCGCTGTGGGCATACAGGTAGGCCGGAGTGCAATCCAAGGCAAGGGCTACTTTACGCAGCAAGCTCTCGTTGATACCCAATTCGCCACGCTCTATGCGCGATAAATTGCCCGCATCGGCTGCCACTTGGGCGGCCAAGGTTTGCAGGGTCATACGCAATGCTTTGCGCCGATTACGGATAGCGTGAGCCAGTGACATGGGTGATGCGCCTTGTTTTATTGTAAATTTTACAAAATAATAAAATTAATTTGTAAATAAAGCAAGTGTTGAGCTAAAAATCGCCCCAAAGACTTTGCATAACGGTGATGGCGGTTAGGGCGGCGGTCTCGGTGCGCAGTATGCGCGG
>CAMDXI010000018.1 GCA_945878695.1 Methylotenera oryzisoli
TGTATAAAAGACGGCGCTTCGGCCAGGCTGGCTATGGTGTAAAAAGCAGCGCGCATGGCGCTGGCCAAGGGCGTAACGGCCCACAGCAAAACAAACAAGCCGGCGGCACCCCACGCGGCTTTTTGCTGGGCGGTGTTGTAGACCTCGAGCATGATGGCGCTGCTAAATTTAGGCAATAAGTTGCCCATGATGATGGCCAATTTGACGGTAGCGTAGTCTGAGCTGAAGACCAGTTGGCTGAGTAAGAAGAATAACAACAGCACCAATGGAATTAAAGCGAACATGGCATAAAAAGACAGCGAGGCGGAGAGGCTGAGGGTGTTATGGCGTCTAAACGCATCGAACATTTCATAGGCCACAAACAGCGGCGTGTTGTAGCGCTGTTTGGCATAGGCGGCGCGCGGCTTATGTATAGCGCTTTGCAAACCGGGAGCCAGCTTGCTATTAAGTCGCTGCGGTAAGCTTAGTTTCATGCTTAGCTCAAGCCCTTAAATTTTTCAGTGGCGGCCACCAGTGCCGAGGTGATGCCCGGCTCCATGGCAGAATGGCCGGCATCTTCTACCATATGAAATGCCGCATGCGGCATGGCGCGGCTAAGCTCCCAAGCAGTAAGCGGTGGGCACACCATGTCGTAGCGGCCTTGTACGATAATGGTGGGAATGTGGCTTAAGCGCTGTTGTACTTGACCGAGTAAATCCGATTGACCGACAAAACAATCGTGCCTTATATAATGTATCTGCACGCGAGCGCGAGCCAGCTCAATTTCGCCATTGATGGTTTGCCCGGCTTGGGCGGGTCTTGGCAACAAAGCCATGATGCTGCTCTCGTAGGCATTCCAGCGGATGGCCGCCGGCACATTGACTTGTGGGTCGTTAGAAAAAATGCGTTTCTCATAAGCGCCCAATGGATCGTGGCGTTCATCGGGGCTCAAAAAATCACATAGCGTTTGCCAAGGTTCAGGAAAAAACGTTTGCACCTGCCCTAGAAACCATTGCAGCTCGTTGGCGCGACTTAAAAATATGCCGCGTAATATGAGGCCGCTGATCCGGTCAGGGTGCTGGACGGCATAAGCCAAAGCCAAAGTGCTGCCCCATGAGCCACCAAAGACCAGCCATTTATCTAGCCCCAATTGCTGCCTGATGGCCTCCATGTCGGCTACCAAGTCGGCCGTGGTGTTTTGCTCGGTCGCGCCTTGCGGTTCGCTGCGACCGCAACCGCGTTGATCAATCAGCACGATGCGGTAATGCGCCGGGTCAAAAAAACGCCGTTGCGTTGGGTTGCAACCGCTGCCAGGTCCACCATGCACAAAAACCACGGGCTGGCCCTCAGGGTTGCCGCAAACTTCGTAATAAATACGGTGCAAATTGCCGGCTTTTAGACAATTTTGTTCTAAAGTAGCCAATTCGGGAAACAAATTGTAATTATGAGTTTGCATCATGGTAAATTGGCTTTCTATTTGATTATTAATGAATTTTTGTTAATTTTAGCATGGGCTTAATACCAGGTAATGCCATTTAAAAAACTTATTTTTAGTAAATTACAATTAATTGTAAGTAAATTGTAACAAATGTATTGCAATTCATTTATGACTGGCTTATAGTTCTGTCACTCACATGAAAATGTGATGATAAGTAGACCCTGTTATATGCTAGCTCTAGCGATTGCATCAACAAAGCGAGTAAATAACTTTGGGTCTATTAAACCCTTAGTAGTACAACTTTGGAGATTAAAATGCAAATCAACAAGATCAAATTAGCACTAGGTTTAGTGGCTGGTTTATCAGTGGCTATGCCAATGGTAGCATCTGCAGCAGCTGACCAAGAAAAAGCAATGAAAGACGCTAACAACTGGGCTCACCCACGTGGTCAGCACGATAACGCTGGTTACAGTGCTTTAGCACAAGTTAACAAAGGTAACGTAAAAAACCTTAAAGCTGCATGGACATTCGCTACCGGTGTAAACCGTGGTCACGAAGGTTCACCAGTAGTTGTTGGTAACATGATGTTCGTTCACACAGCGTTCCCAAACAACGTTTACGCTCTTGATTTAAACGACAATCAAAAAATCGTTTGGTCTTACTTCCCAAAACAAGATCCATCAGTACAAGCTGTTTTATGTTGCGATAACGTAAACCGCGGTCTTGGCTACGGCGACGGTAAAATCTACCTACAACAAAACGATGGTAACTTGGTTGCTTTAGACGCTAAAACTGGTGCTAAAGTATGGTCTACATTAGTAAACGACCCAAAAGTCGGCGCTACTAACACCAACGCTCCACACGTAATTAAAGATAAAGTATTGACAGGTTGTTCAGGTGCTGAGTTCGGCGTACGTTGCTTCATCGCAGCTTACAACTTAAAAGACGGTTCTTTAGCATGGAAAGCCTACTCAACAGGTCCTGATGCTGAAATGTTAATCGGTGCTGACTTCAACAAAGATACTCCTGAGTACAGCGCACTATCAGTTTACCAAGACGTAAACGGTGGTAACAAATTAGGTGGTTCATTCAAATTAGTACCAAACGACCAATTGAAAATTGGTGAAAAAGACCTAGGCGTTAAAACATGGTTGAAACCACAAGCTGTTAAAGACGGTTGGCAACATGGTGGTGGCTCTGTATGGGGCTGGTGGCCGTATGATGCTCGTACAAACTTGGTTTACTACGGAACAGGTAACCCATCAGTTTGGAACCCAGATGTACGTCCAGGCGATAACAAATGGTCTATGACTGTTTTCGCTCGTGACTTAGACACTGGCGTTGCAAAATGGGGTATGCAAATGACTCCACACGATGAGTGGGATTACGATGGTATTAACGAAGTAATCTTGTTCGACAAAGGTGGTAAAACATACGCATGGCACCATGACCGTAACGGTTTTGCTTACACTTGGAATGCTGGTAACGGTAAATTAGTTGCTGCAGAAAAAGTACACCCATTCGTTAACTGGGCAACTGGTGTTGATTTGAAAACAGGCGTGCCTAACAAATTGGCTACTGCTTCAACTCACCAAGATTACAATGCAAAAGGCGTTTGTCCAGCTGCTTTGGGTACTAAAGACCAACAACCAGCTGCGTACTCACCAAAAACTGGTTTAATTTACACTCCATTGAACCACGTATGTATGACATACGAGCCAGTTGAGTCTAAATACGTTGCAGGTCAACCATGGGTTGGTGCTACATTGACCATGTTCCCAGGTCCAGACGGTGTAATGGGTGGTTTCGGTGCTTACGATCCAATGACAAACAAAAAAGTTTGGTACAACAAAGAGAAATTCTCTGCTTGGGGTGGTGCTTTAACAACTGCTTCAAACCTAGTATTCTTCGGTACTTTAGATCGTTGGTTTAAAGCTGTAGATGCATCATCAGGTAAAGAACTATGGAAATTCCAAGTTGGTTCTGGCGTGATTGGTAATGCATTCACATACGGTAACAAAGGTAAACAATACGTTGGCGTGCTATCAGGTATCGGTGGCTGGGCTGGTGTGGCGATGAACCTTGGTATGACTAACCCAACAGACGCTTTAGGTGCTGCTGGTGGTTATGCTGAATTAACTAAATACAACGCGGCTCCTGGCGGCGGTGCATTAACAGTATTCAGCCTATAATTTAATCGTCAGATTAAGTTGTAACTAGATACAAGTTAGTTCAAAGCAGTAAATAGAAACACCCCGATTCGTCGGGGTGTTTTTTTTCGTCTAAGTTAATGTTTATTAGCCTTTTTATTAGGTGCATTTAAATAACTGGCAGACCAACAAATTAGATACAATACCGCTTGCTTTTATTTAGGGTAATCAGCATTAGCCAGGTGCAAAGAACTTTTTTAATTGGACTGCACTCTATAATGCCAAGCGGCCATAGACTGGGCTGTATAATTCACAAGAAGGAAGAGAATATATGTTTAAACAGGTTAAAAAGCAGTTGGGTCTACTGGCCCTGCTAACACTTACGTCGAATGTTAGCTTTGCAGCGGATGTGGACATTCCATCACTCAATCCCGATGAAGGTCGCATAGGTGAGATTCGTCGTGTGGAAAATAATGATGAATTTAAAGTGTGTGCTGATCCTGAAAACATGCCATTTTCAAATAATAAGCAAGAAGGCTTTGAAGATAAAATCGCGCAGCTATTAGCGCAAGATTTAGGTAAGAAATTAAGCTTTACCTATGCATACAGTCGCCAAGGTTTTTTTAGAAATACCTTGGGTGCCAACCGTTGTGACGTGGTGATTGGTACTACCTCTGACAGCGACATGATGCGCACTTCTAAACCTTATTACCGTGCAGGTCATGTCTATGTTTGGCGTAAGGCCAGTAACTACAACATCACCGATTGGACCTCAGCGGATTTACGTAAAGGCTTCATCGGTGTGATTGATCATAGTCCGGCTACCATCCCTATGAACGACAACAACCTGATTGGTAATGCTCGTCCATACCGCATTCAACGCGATTTAAATCTTCCATCAAGTTTCATGATAGATGACCTAGCAAAAGGTGACATTGATATTGCGATTGCTTGGGGTCCTATAGGCGGTTATTTTGCTAAGCAATCTAAAGTGCCTATGGTGGTAGCACCGATTCCTGAGTACGAAACCGAAAATGCAAAGGGTAAAGAGTATTGGAACATATCCGTTGGTGTGCGTAAAAAAGACAAAGAGCGCATGGCCATGATACAAAGTGCCTTGGACAGAAATCAGGCTAAAATCATCAAGATTCTAGACGATTACGGTATTCCGCATGTGCCAGTAGTAGAAGGCGATAGCTTGCAAAAAGTCTATAACAAATACGGCGCAAACAAAAAACCGTCAACTGACAAATAATTATTTATCAGACATGGCTTTTCGAGCCGTGTAAGGCTGTAATTAATTAAACGGCTAATGTATAATTCCATTGGTCGTTTTTTTAGTAAATTTATGTGTCAAGTAAGTCATTAAAGTAGGTTAAATTAATACAGGTTCAGTAATAATTTTGCGAAAAAACAAAATTCATTACAATAAGGAGATGATATGTTAGGTTTTAAATCAGTTAAAGCAGCATTATTAATTTCAATGTTAAGCTTTATCGGCGTGCTGGCAAGCAGCCAAGCAAACGCGGCGTGCAGCTTTGTTTCAACTATAAACGGTTCGCCATTAGCTATTAAAGCTACAGCAACTGATACGCCACAAGCAAAAGAGTTTCTCGAAACATGCAATAACCCTTACACCAAAGCGTATGCGGCCGATGCATCATTAATTACTCAAAAAACCCCAAAAGGCGGTAAAGCCTTATTTGGTTACAACGGTTGCTCAGGCTGCCATGGTGGTAAATTAGAAGGCGTGATGGCACCATCTTTAAGAAAAGATGGCGGTCAAGGTGCGTTTGATACGAAATGGGTATACGCAAAAAATGCAACGGATAAAGGCATGTTCGAAACCATTTCAGGTGGTTCGGCCGGTGTATCTGGTGGCGTGATGTCACCATGGAACATTACCTTGGCTGATCACGTCGGCGATGGCTTAAGCACTGATGAAATTTTACGTTTGATCGCTTACATTCGTACAGAATACCGCGGTGACGGTGAAAAAACTTGGATGAAATAATTAAGAGCTAACTTAATTTAACAACCGTGTGTAATACTAAAGCGGCTACTGCTAAATGCAGTAGCCGCTTTTTTTATTGCATGAATTAAACCGCGAGGAGAGGAATTATGGCGAAAAAAACGCTTTACCTGTTGATGGCACTTGGTTTGGTAGTGTCCGCTTGTGGCAATAATAAGCAGGGCGATGCTACTGATGCAGCCACTGCCGACTGCCAATTTGTCTCGACCAAAGACAATAGCCGCTTAAACATCACTGCCGTACCTAGTGATAGCGATGATGCCAAGGCATTCCTGGCTAGCTGCATCAATCCCTACACCAAACTTTACGCTAAGGACGCCGAGGCGGCTAAGCAGGGTAAAAAGCAGTACGCCTATCAAGGTTGCAGCGGATGCCACGGCGGCAATGCCAACGGTTTAATGGGCCCCAGCTTGATTGATGCAAAATGGCACTATGCCAAACACGATAGCGATAAAGGCTTGTTTGAAACCATAGCCGGTGGGACCAATGGTTCGCCGCCAGAATGGGGGTCCATGCTGATATGGCACAAGCAAGTGGCGGGGCACACCGGCGAGGGCTTAGATACCGATACCATTCTAAAAATTATAGCTTGGCTAAGAACGCAGTATGTGGGTGGGGGTGAAACACCCTGGCTTAACAACTAAGCTAGCAATGTGCAGCGGCGAAGCAAAAAATAATGCCTATTGTATAATTTTACTTTCTTAAAACTTACACCGAATAGAATCAAAGGTCCCATTGAAAAGTACAGATAAAGAAACATTGCACCATGTGGTCATCGTCGGTGGTGGAGCCGGTGGGCTGGAACTAGCAACCAAACTGGGCGATAGCCTAGGTCGCAAAGGCAAGGCCATTATCACCTTGGTTGACCAATCGAAAACCCATGTTTGGAAGCCCTTGTTGCATGAAATTGCCGCCGGCAGCATGAATCCGGAACGGCATGAACTGGTCTATTTGGCGCAAGCTCATTGGCACCATTTTAATTTTCGTTTAGGCAAAATGGATAGTTTAGATAGGGATAAGAAAACCATTTCCATTTCCCCTTACTTTGATGAAGATGGCTTTGAAGTCATTCCTAGGCGCACCATCCATTACGACACCTTAATCATAGCGGTGGGCAGCACCACCAACGATTTTGGCATCAAAGGTGCCAGCGAGTTTTCCATCGCCTTGGACACCCAAGATCAAGCAGAACGCTTTCACCGTCGTTTGCACAATGCTCTGGTGCGCGCGCAAACACAAACGCAAACCTTACAAGCCGGCCAGTTGGAAGTGGCCATTGTTGGTGCCGGCGCAACCGGCGTTGAGTTGGCTGCCGAATTGCACAATACCACCCGCGAGTTAGCCGCCTATGGGCTGGATAAAATCAATGCCGATCGTGACATTAAAATTTCATTAGTCGAAGCCAGCGAACGCGTGTTGCCTGCGCTGCCGGTAAAACTATCGCATTCGGTGGAGTTGGAACTCAGTAAGCTCAATGTGCACTTGTATAGCGGGGAGCGCGTCACCGAGGTGAGCCAAGATGGCATTCATACGCACAGTGGTAAATTCATTCCTTCTGCCCTAGTGGTATGGGCGGCAGGGATTAAAGCACCGGACTTTTTGCGTGAGATCGGCGGCTTGGAAACCAATCACATCAATCAATTGGTGGTCCACCGCAGCCTGCAAACCACGCGGGATGGCAACGTTTTTGCCTTTGGTGATTGCGCCGCTTGCCCTAGGGCAGAGGGCATTGGCCAAGAGAATGTGCCGCCAAGGGCACAAGCTGCGCATCAGCAGGCCAGCATGTTGGTTAAAACGGTAAAAAGCAGAGTGGCTGGAAAGAAAAACTTGCCTGTGTATACCTACGTCGATTACGGCTCATTGGTGAATTTGGGCAAGTACACCACGGTGGGTAATTTGATGGGCTCCTTATCTGGCGGCAGCTTATTTATAGAAGGTCTGATTGCCAGACTGATGTACAAGTCCTTGTATAAGATGCACCTAATGGCCTTGCACGGTTTTTGGAGCATGGCCTTGCAAACACTGGCGCGCATGATTAACCGTCGCACCGAGGCGCACGTTAAATTGCATTAAAGCTTAGCTGGCGCGTGTTTTTGGTAGAGTTTGTAGATGATAGCCATGGCTAGGCTGACAAACAGCCCAAAGATGACCAAAATGGCGTTGATGGCTAAATTTTGGTGCTTCATCAGCGTGTATATGCCTAACAAGACCAATATGCCGATGTTCTCGTTAAAGTTTTGCACGGCAATTGAGTGGCCTGCTCCCAATAAGGTATGGCCGCGGTGTTGCAACAGTGAGTTGAGTGGCACCAGAAAATAGCCTGCCAATACCCCTATGCAAAACAGCACCACCGTGGCGATTTCTAAGCTGTTGACCAAGGCCATGCTGATGACTAAAAAGCCCATTAAGATGCCGGCTGGCAGAACCTTAACGGCATTCTCCAATTTCACAAACAAGGATGCGCCAACCGAACCTATGGCGATACCGACCGCAAGCACGGCAATCAATATCGACGCCGCTTGCTGTTCCATATGCAGTATCTCTTTTGCCCACTGCAGGATAACGAATTGCAAGGTGGCGCCCGCCCCCCAAAATAAGGTGGTGACCGCTAAGGATACTTGACCCTGCGGATCGCGCCATAGGGTGGTAAACGCATGCCAAAAATCGCGCATGAGAAAAACAAAATTGCGCTGTGGCATTTTGTGATCGATGGGCACTTTGGGTATGTAATGGTTAAAGATGGCCGCCACTAAGTAAATACCAGCAATCACGGCTATGCCAAAATACGGGTCATTGGCGGCTATGGTCGAACCAAATACCGGCCCCAATATAATCGCGGTCACGGTGGTGCCTTCCATCCAGGCATTGGCTTTAATCAACTGATCGCTAGGCAGCATTTCAGTCAATATGCCGTACTTGGCAGGCGAGTACGCCGCCGCCCCTATGCCCACTATGGCGTAGGCGTAAAGTGGCGGTACGCCCAAAAATGCCAATAAGCAGCCAAAGAATTTGATGCCGTTGCTAATGAACATGACGCGGCCTTTGGGTAAGGCATCCGCAAAGGGCCCGACAAAAGGCGCCAAGACGATGTAGGCAATAATGAAAAACTCACGCAACAAGGGTTCGTGCCAACTCGGCGCCTGCAATTTGGCGAGCAAGGTGATGGCGGCAAACAGCAAGGCATTATCGGCAATCGCCGATAAAAATTGCGCCATTAATAGCGTGTAAAAGCCTTTTTTCATGAGTAGGCTACAAGGCCTCTGCCGCAAAGTCGGCTAAGCGCGAGCGTTCACCACGCATTAGCGTGATGTGGCCGTTATGCCCCCAGCCTTTAAACCTATCCACTACATAAGTTAGGCCAGAGCTGCCTTCGGTTAGGTAGGGCGTATCAATTTGCGCGATGTTACCCAAACACACTACTTTGGTGCCTGGGCCTGCACGGGTAATCAGCGTTTTCATTTGTTTAGGCGTTAAGTTTTGCGCTTCGTCTATGATCAAAAATTTATTCAAAAAGGTGCGGCCGCGCATGAAGTTAAGGGATTTAACTTTAATGCGACTGCGTATGAGGTCTTGCGTCGCTGCCCGTCCCCACTCGCCGGCGGTGTCGTCGCTTTTGTTTAACACGTCCAAGTTGTCGTCTAAGGCACCCATCCATGGACCCATTTTTTCTTCTTCTGTTCCTGGCAAGAAGCCTATGTCTTCGCCAACGGAGACGGTGACACGGGTCATGATGATTTCGGAATAGATTTTACTGTCCAGTACTTGAGTCAGAGCGGAGGCAAGGGTCAACAAAGTTTTGCCGGTACCGGCTTGACCCAACAAGGTGACAAAGTCGATTTCAGGGTCCATCAACAAATTCAGGGCGAAATTTTGTTCGCGGTTACGGGCATTGATGCCCCAAACGTTGTTCTTGGCCTGTAGGTGGTCTTTGACCACCTCTAGCACCGCTGAATCGCCATCCACGCTGCGCACGATGGCATGAAACGGTTTTTCAAATTCGTAATAAACGAATTCGTTGACTAGAAACGATTTGCATAAGGGGCCGTTGATGCGGTAAAACATGCGACCGGCTTCTTGCCAAGATTCCATGGCTTTGCTGTGCGTTTCCCAGAAATTGGCTGCCAGCTCGGTCATGCCGCTGTACAAAAGATCGGTGTCTTCTAAGACTTTGTCGTTGAAATAATCTTCTGCCAACATGCCTATGGCGCGAGCTTTGATGCGGATGTTGATGTCTTTGCTGACCAGTATGACTTGGCGCTGTGGGTTGTGTTGTTGTAAATCAAACACCACGCCTAAAATTTGATTGTCGGCTTTGCTGCCAGCCAATCCTGGCAGTTCAACGGTGATTTCTTTGGTTTGCAAAAACAAGCGGCCCATTTGCTGCCGATTGCCATTGATGTTCAGTGGGCAGCCTAAATCCAGGTTGATTAAGTCCGCGCCAACGATGCTCTCTAAATTGCGGCTAGCTTGGCGGGCGCTGCGAGCGACTTCGGTTAAGCCTTTCTTGTTGTTATCTAATTCCTCCAATGTGACCATGGGCAGGAAAATATCGTGTTCTTCAAAACGGAATAAACTGGATGGGTCGTGTATCAGTACGTTGGTATCAAGCACAAAAAGTTTGGTTGGGGTTAAGGTTGCTTTAGCCATAAGTCACTTTCTATTTTTAAGTGTTTGATTGCGAAGGATAAGAATTACAAGGGGATAAATTAAAGGGATTGCACAAAATCAAACACCTCGGCCACGTGACCGTCTACTTTTACGCCACGCCATTCTTTGGCCAATATGCCTTGTTTGTCGATGACAAATGTGCTGCGCTCTATGCCACGAACTTGCTTGCCATACATGTTTTTCATCTTAATCACGCCAAACAGATTGCAGGCTAATTCTTCTGTGTCTGCCAGCAAATCAAAGGGAAAAGTGAACTTTAATTTAAAATTTTCGTGCGATTTGATGCTGTCGCGTGAGATGCCAAAAATGACCGTATTCAGTGCTTGGAAGTTGGCATAAGCGTCTCTAAATTGCACGCCTTGCGTGGTGCAACCTGGGGTGGCATCTTTGGGGTAAAAGTAGAGGACGATATTTTTGCCTAGGTACTGGGATAATTGAAAGGTGGTATTGCCGGTTGCAGCCAATTGAAAATCCGGTACAGCATGATTTTGCATAGTGTTTCCATCAGGGTTTAAGTCTTTTACCATTGTTGATAAAAAGACCGATTAAGGCAATAGTCTAGTGCATCAAAATGACAGTATTTGTGCTGAAATGTATTTATTTAGACGCGGCTTTCACACTGGCAGTTGCATGGTGATGACGGTACCGCCTTCAGGTCGTGCGGCAAAGTTCAATTCGCCGCCTAAGGCATCGCACACCTTGAAAGCAAAGGGAATGCCCAAGCCAGTACCAAAGCGTTTGCTAGAGGGTGCACTGATGGCGCTGGGGTCTGGTTTAAACGGCATGCCACCGGCCCGGTCTAGTATTTGCAAGCTGAATGTTTGTCGCTTCATGTCGACCACGATGTCTATTGCACCGTCTTTATTGGATGCGTCTATGGCATTCAATAGCAAATTGTAGATGACTTGTTCAAGCAGGTGCTGGTCGGTGTAAACGGCATTATTTTTTGGCCATTTCGGTAAGCTTAGCTGTATGGATTTGGCTTTTATTTTTTGCTGCAAGGGCGCTAAAGCCCCTTCCACTATGTCTTTTAATTGGCTGTGTTGCGCTTGCGGTTTAAGTGGCAGTAAGTAGGCTAACAGTGAACCTGTCCAGCGTTCCAATCGGTCCACGGTGTCTATGATGTCCTTAAAGGCGCTGCGCGTTTCTTTGTCTTGTTCTGGGTCGTCCATGACTTGCGCGATGGCCCGTATGCTGGCCAATGGATTGCGTATATTGTGGGCTAACATGGGCACCAACAATCCTTGAGCGGCTTGCTTTTCGCTGCGCACCAAGGCTTCTTGGCTGGAGCTCAATTTATCCGCCATGACGTTAATGGCTTGCGACACCATGGCCAGTTCCGCCACCCCCTCCTCTGGGGCCCTGTGATTAAGGTTGCCGGTACTGATTTCTGCGGTGGCTTTCAATACGCCTTGTATGGGTTGCACGATGGCCCGCTTTAAAAATACCCGTGAAAAAATAAGCAGCAAGATTGCAAGCATTAAGGGAATGATGAGCAATAAGATGGCGATGCGTTTTGTGTTGCTCAATTGTTTGTTTAATTCTTTTTGCTTTTGATTCAGCAATCTCTCGGTGTGTGCCAAGATGACTTCATGACGATTAAACAAACCGGTCTCAATGTCGGTATTGATGGCGCGTTTACTGGCGGCATTGGAAGACAGTTGGTAAGCATCAAATAAGGCCGGCGCTTCAACAACGAATGTTTGGTAATTGCGTTGCAAGGCAGATATGGCTTGAATCTCCTCTGGGCCCACGGCAATTTTTTTTAATTGCAGGAAGTGATTTTCAACCGATGCGGTAAAGTTATCGTATTCTTCCCTAGCCGTTTCGTCTTCTAGAAAATAAGCATCAAACAATTCTTTCATTTGCCGGTATAAATCCCCCCGTGTCTGTTGCACTTCGGTGACCAATGAACTGATGCGGGTTGCTTCTTGGCTGGATTTCTCCCACAGGTGGATGCCAATAGCGCCGGCCGTTGCGGCTAAAATAATCAGTAAAATAAACGCCAGCTCGTGGATCAGCAGCAGGTCTTTTAGGGATTTATTTTTGTGCATGATGCGACTGGGCGCTGTGGACGCTATTCTAATTTGAAGGCTATCGGCACTTTGACGCTGAAGTTGCTGCCGCGCAAGATCTCTGGTGGTGCGGGAAAGGGCAGGGCTTTTTCTACCATGTCCAAGGCTTGCTTATCCAGTACTTCGTGACCACTGGATTGGATGATTTTTTTAGATTTAAGCTTGCCGTTGCCGTCGATTTGCAGTTCGACGACGGCTTCACCTTGCCAGCCGCGCATTTGCGCAATACGTGGGTATTGTTTGTGTTTGACAATGGCTGACCACAAGGCGTTGTCGTAATTATCGCGCGCCTCAGTGGTGTCGACTGGCACCACCACTGGTTTAGGCGGCTCACGTGGGACGATAGCAACCGGAGGCGTCTTGGGCGGTGGGGCATCAACTTGTGGGGCAGTGGCAATCACTTCCGGTGGGGGCGGCGGGGGTGTTGGGTCGTTTTTTATTTCAGTGGGCACCACCACCGGTTTCACCACAGGTTTAATTTGTGGCTTAGGTTTGATGGGTTCGGGTTTTGGCGGCTCGGGAGGAGGTGGCGGAGGCGCTTGTTGCGCGAGTTCCACCACCAAGGTGTCCTGCTTGGGTGCGTCCATGGCAAAGTTAGGCAGCACCAGCGCAATAAAAGCATGCAGCATCAAGGAGCCGATTAAAGCCCACATCAGGGTGGGCTGGCTCGAATCACTGGGGTGGGTGTTTAGCTTGTTCAGGGTGAAATTCAAAAGCAGTGTAAGGCCTAATTTAAATTAATGCGCAGGCGAGTTTAAGGATGAAAAATTATACAACATGCTGCGGCAATATGCCGTTTGCATGGCTTTAAATTCTGTCTTTTGCTTAGCCTAAATAAGGCCGTGCAATACTTGCACAGCGACGGTCGCTCCTGCGTCTAGGTTGCCCGTCTGCTCATCGAGCACAATAAAGCAATTCGCCTTAGACATGGAGCTTAGTATCGCTGAACCTTGGTTGCCTGTCGGCTTAACTTCCCACCAGCCATTTTGATTCATGCTGAGTATGCCGCGTTGAAATTCGCAGCGGCCGCTTTGTTTTTTTATGGGCTCCGTGCACACCACATTGAAAGTGGGTAGGGGCGGGACTGGCGTTTGCCCCATCAGCGTGAGCAAGGCTACGCGGACAAATTGATAGAAGGTCACCATCACGGCTACCGGGTTGCCAGGTAAGCCGAAATAATGCGCCTGGCCGATTTTGCCGTAGGCTAGCGGCCGACCGGGTTTCATGTTGATTTTCCAAAACAGCACTTGGCCGTGCTTGCTTAATAGCGTTTTCATGTGATCGGCCTCGCCGACCGACACCCCGCCACTGGTGATCACGGCATCGGCTTGTTGGGTGGCGGCTAGCAGGGTTTTTTCTAGCAAGTCGGGGTCGTCGGCAATCGCACCTAAGTCAATGATGTCAACGCCTAAGCGACTTAACATGCCGTAAAGGGTGTAGCGATTGCTGTCGTAAACCTGCCCGATTTTTAGAGGCTGGCCTATGCCGGCTAATTCGTCACCGGTGGAAAAAAACGCCACCTTAAGTTTGCGGTATACGCTGATTTGAGCAATGCCTAGTGATGCCAGCAAGCCTAAGTCTGCCGCTTGCATGAGATGGCCAGTGGCTAATACGGTTTGACCCAAGCTTAAATCTTCGCCGGCATAACGCACGTTCATTTTGCTGCTGGCTGGCTTGGAGAAGCTGACGCTGTCGCCAGTCAGACTAACTTTTTCTTGCACTACCACGCTGTCTGTCCCGCTGGGCATCATGGCGCCGGTCATGATGCGCACGCATTGACCTCGTTGCACCGGTTGTTCAAAGCCCTTGCCAGCGTAAGCCACGCCTACCAAACTTAGTGTAGTCTGGCCCTCGGCGACGATATCTAGGCTGTTGAACGCGTAGCCATCCATGGCCGAGTTGTCGTAATTGGGCACCTGTGCTGGCGATAAAACCGCCTGTGCCAACACCCTGCCTAGGCCCACTTTTATGGGCACTTGTTCGCAGGCTGTCAGAGGGCTTAGGTGCGCTTGGATGAATAACTTGGCCTTAGCCACCGACATGGCATTGGGGTCGTAATCTTCCATCAGGCTAGGCAAGCGTGACGCTGGGTTTAGGTTATTGGGCATGTGGTGGTTAAAGCGGACTTAATTTAATAGCTGCAATTCTAAAGCAGCCAGGTCGTCTGCGGTATTCAAATTAATAAATGCCTGCGCCCTGTCGCTAAAATCCACTTCCACATAGGCTAGGCTCTTTTGCCAGTCGCTGACGCGGCGGTTTCCTTGTTGCAAATAGGCGTGCAGCGTAGCTAGAACACTTTTTTTGCATAAGCAGAAAACCGGCTGGCTGCGGCCATGGCAACTGGCTACGGCAATCTGCGCGTGATGCTCATTTAATGCGGCCAGCAAGCGTTCGGCTAAATCCATCGGTAGCAAGGGGCAGTCACAGGGAACGCTTAATACGTGCTCGTGTTGAGCGTGTTGTAAACCTAGGCTGATGCCGGCCAGTGGGCCGACAAAGTCTGGGTAGTTGTCTGACCAAACTGGGTAGCCTAACTCTGCGTAGCGGTCCAGTTCACGGTTGGCATTGATGATAATTTCATCTACTTGCGGCGATAAGCGGGAAATAACGTGGCTAATTAGCGCGCGCTGGTTTAATAAGGCCCAGCCCTTGTCTATGCCGCTCATGCGGGTGGCGCGCCCGCCAGCCAAAATAATGGCGCTGATAGCCATGGCTTAGCCGCCTGTGTGCGACATAAAGCGAACCACGGCCGGCTGTTGGCGACTTAAATCAAAATCGTGACCCAGTGGCTTAATGGCCATGCTGGCTAAAATAGCGGCAATGATGGCTTGGTCATCATGGGGGTGAGCACGCAATAGCGGCATCAACTCAACTTTATCGTCTTGGCCTAGGCACAGATAAAGTTCGCCCTTACAGCTAATGCGTACGCGGTTGCACTGCTCGCAAAAGTTATGGCTATGCGGCGAAATAAAGCCTATTTTGCTGGGGCTATTGACCACCTGCCAATAGCGTGCAGGGCCGCCTGTGCTTTTCGTGCTGGCAATCAAAGGGTAGGCCGCTTGCAGAGTTTTTAAGGTATCTTCATTGCTGCAAAAAGTCGATAAGCGATTGTGTTGTACCTCACCTATAGGCATCTCTTCTATAAAAGAAATATCCAGGCCTTGGTCTATGGCAAATTGAACCAAGGGCACGGCTTCGTCGTCATTGACGCCACGCATGAGCACCGTATTGAGTTTAATGTTTTCAAAGCCGGCTTGCTTGGCAGCTTGAATCCCGGCTAAGACTTGATCGAGCTCGCCGGTGCGAGTAATGCGCTTGAAACGGATCGGGTCTAAGCTGTCTAGACTGATGTTAATGCGCTTAACCCCTGCGCTCTTTAATTTGTTAGCTTGTTTGTATAGCTGACTTCCGTTGCTAGTAAGCACTAACTCTTTAAGCTTGGGTAGTTGGCCAATCTCTTCAAATAACCAAAGGGCATTTTTACGCACCAAGGGTTCGCCACCGGTGATGCGCACTTTGCTCACGCCCAAACCGACGAAGATTTTGACCAAGCGAGCACACTCTTCTAAGCTCAAGACTTCATCGCGCGGTAGAAACGTCATGTCTTCAGCCATGCAATAGGCACATCTAAAATCGCATCTATCGGTAATAGACAGTCGAATGTAATCGACGATGCGACCGTGTTGGTCAGTTAATTGTTGAACGGTAGGCGGCACTTTATTTATCAGGTCTTGTCGTAATGGATAGCTTGTAGCAAGTGTATTATACTTACGGCTAGAAAAATACTGTGTAAGAAGTTTTGGAGAGTGACGTTGCAAGATACCCTTATCGACCAAGCAAGCGTGCAGGCAGGATGGTCTGAAAAATTAGATCAACTGATCGCGCAATACAAATCATTGCCAGGGGCTTTGTTGCCCTTGTTGCATGCTATCCAGGACGAGCTCAGTTACATACCCGAATCCGCCTACCCCAAAATAGCCCAAGCCCTCAGCTTGTCAGTGGCAGAAGTGCATGGCGTAGTGAGCTTTTATCACCACTTTAAAACGCATAAACCCGGTCGTCATGTGCTGCAAATATGCCGAGCCGAATCCTGTCAAGCCATGGGTTCCGAGGGTTTGGAAGCGCATGCCAAGCAATGCTTAAGCATTGATTACCACGAAACCAGTCTGGATCAGGCTGTTACTCTGGAGCCTGTCTACTGCCTTGGTAACTGCGCGCTTTCACCAGCTGTGATGATGGATGAGGAAATCTTTGGACGCGTCAGCAAAGCCGATTTAGAGGCCTTAATACACGATGCCAAAAAAACGGAGGCGCAGGCTTAACATGAGCACGATAGTTTACGTACCGCGCGATTCCAGCGCCCTGTCGGTAGGGGCGGAAAAAGTAGCGAGCGCCATTAGCCAAGAAGCGGCCAAGCGCGGCATAGCCGTGACCATAGTGCGTAATGGTTCGCGCGGCCTCTATTGGTTAGAAACCATGTTGGAAGTGGCCACGGACAAAGGTCGCGTGGCTTATGGTCCTGTTAAGGCTGCCGATGTCAGCGGCTTGTTTGAGGCTAATTTTTTAAATACTGAGGCAGCTAGCGCTAAAGCGCATCCATTAAATTTAGGCTTAACCGAGGAGCTGGCTTGGCTCAAGCAACAACAACGCCTGACCTTTGCCCGTGTCGGCATTACCGATCCGCTGTCATTAGAGGATTATTTGGCACACGACGGTTACCAAGGCCTGAAAAATGCCTTGGCCTTATCGGCGGCAGACATAGTAAAAACCGTGACCGATTCCGGTTTACGTGGCCGTGGCGGTGCCGCTTTCCCGACTGGTATTAAATGGAACACCGTCTTAGGCTGTGCAGCCGATCAAAAATACATAGTTTGCAATGCGGATGAGGGCGATTCCGGCACCTATTCAGATCGCATGATCATGGAAAATGACCCTTATGTGTTGATTGAAGGCATGACCATCGCCGGCATCGCCGTTGGCGCCACGCAAGGCTATATTTACTTGCGTTCGGAATACCCACATGCGCTTGCCGTGCTAAATGAAGCCATCGCTAAAGCGCAACAGGCTGGTTATTTAGGCGACAACATACTCGGCTCATCCTATGGCTTTACGCTTGAAGTTCGCCGTGCGGCTGGTGCTTATGTATGCGGTGAAGAGACCTCTTTATTGGAAAGTTTGGAAGGAAAACGTGGCTTAGTGCGCTTTAAGCCGCCTTTGCCAGCGATTGAAGGTTTGTTTGGCAAACCGACCGTGGTGAACAACGTCATTTCATTGGCCACGGTGCCGATTATTCTGCATAAGGGCGCGCAATATTATGCGGACTATGGCATGGGTCGCTCGCGCGGTACTTTGCCTATCCAATTGGCTGGCAACATTAAACAAGCTGGTTTGATTGAACTGGCCTTTGGCATTACCTTACGCGAACTGCTCTACGATTACGGCGGTGGTTCAGCCAGTGGCCGACCCATCAAAGCCGTGCAAGTGGGCGGTCCTTTGGGCGCGTTTCTACCGGAATCGCAATTCGACACGCCTTTGGATTACGAAGCCTTTACTGCCATTTGGGCGGTGTTAGGTCATGGAGGTATCGTGGCCTTTGATGACACGGTAGACATGGCCAAAATGGCCCGTTATGCCTTTGAATTTTGTGCGATTGAATCGTGCGGCAAATGCACGCCATGCCGCATAGGCTCAACCCGTGGTGTGGAGGTGATTGATAAAATCATTGCAGGCACCGATCGTGTTAAAAACATCAAGTTGGTGCGTGACCTAAGTGACACCATGTTAAATGGCTCACTCTGTGCATTGGGTGGCATGACGCCTTACCCAGTATTGAGTGCAATTAACCATTTTCCTGAAGATTTCAACATTAAGGATGCCACGGTTTAGCTTGGCTAAAACCGTATAGGAGAGCGTCATGGACGACATTAAATACAACAGCACCCATCAGCCCGAACACAGTCGCACCAATTACGATGACCAATTGGATTACGGCACGCCAGCCAGTCTGTCAAACAATCAAGTGACCTTGACCATAGATGACAGGGAAATAAGCGTGCCGGAAGGCACGTCCATCATGCGGGCCTCCATCATGGCCGGTATTAATGTGCCTAAATTGTGTGCCACCGATAGTTTGGAGCCATTTGGCTCTTGCCGATTGTGCGTGGTGGAAATTGAGGGGCGCCGTGGTTACCCCGCATCTTGCACGACGCCGGTTGCGGAGGGCATCAAAGTGCATACGCAAACGGCCAAGTTGGCTGATATTCGCCGTGGTACCATGGAATTGTATATTTCCGATCACCCCTTGGATTGTTTGACCTGCGCCACCAATGGCGATTGCGAATTACAGGACATGGCCGGTGCAGTGGGTCTGCGTGAAGTGCGCTACGGTTACGATGGCGAAAATCACCTCAAGTCCGTTAAAGACGAATCCAACCCCTATTTCAGCTTTGATCCGAGCAAGTGTATTGTTTGCTCTCGTTGCGTGCGAGCATGCGAAGAAACCCAAGGCACCTTTGCGCTGACCATTTCTGGCCGCGGCTTTGAATCGAAAGTGGCAGCGGGGGTGACTAATTTCTTGGATTCCGAATGCGTGTCCTGTGGTGCTTGCGTGCAAGCTTGCCCAACCGCGACCTTAATTGAAAAAACCGTCATAGACCACGGCGTGCCTGAGCACAGTGTGACCACCACCTGTGCATATTGCGGTGTGGGCTGTTCCTTTAATGCGGAAATGAAAGGCGAAGAAGTGGTGCGCATGGTGCCGAATAAAAACGGCGGCGCCAATCACGGCCACTCTTGCGTTAAAGGGCGTTTTGCCTGGGGCTATGCCACCCATCAGGACAGAATCACCACACCCATGATACGAAAAAGCATCAAGGATGAATGGCAGTCGGTTAGCTGGGAAGAGGCAATTAATTACGCGGCCAGCGAAATCAAACGCATAGAAGCCAAATACGGTAAAGACGCGATGGGAGGCATTAGCTCCTCGCGTTGTACCAACGAAGAAGTGTACGTCACGCAGAAGCTGGTACGAGCCGTGTTCGGCACCAATAACGTTGACACTTGCGCCCGTGTTTGCCATAGCCCAACTGGCTATGGCCTTAAGCAAACCATAGGCGAATCAGCCGGTACGCAAACCTTTGATTCGGTCATGGAATCGGACGTCATTATGATTATAGGCGCCAACCCGACCGATGGTCATCCGGTGTTTGCCTCACAAATGAAACGCCGTTTGCGCGAAGGCGCCAAACTGATTATTGCCGATCCACGTGCGATTGATTTGGTGGAAAATTCACCGCATATTCGTGCGGATTACCATTTGAATTTACGCCCCGGCACCAATGTCGCCTTGATTTCTGCCTTAGCCCATGTGGTGGTAACGGAAGGCTTAGTCAAAGAAGACTTTGTTAAAGAACGCTGCGAGTGGGATTCGTTTGTGTTGTGGCGTGATTTTGTTGCCAAGCCAGAAAATTCCCCTGAAGCCCTGGCTGAAGAGTTGGGCGTGGATGCTGAGAGAGTTAGGCAAGCGGCTCGATTGTTTGCTACCGGCGGTAATGCTGCCATTTATTATGGCTTGGGCGTGACCGAGCATTCGCAAGGCTCCACCACCGTGATGGGCATAGCCAACTTGGCCATGGCCACCGGCAATGTTGGGCGTGAAGGCGTGGGCATTAATCCATTGCGTGGCCAAAACAACGTGCAAGGCTCCTGTGACATGGGCTCCATGCCGCACGAGTACCCTGGCTATCGCCACGTTTCAGACCCGTCGGCGAAAGCCTTGTTTGAGGCTGCTTGGGGTAGACCGCTCAGCGATGAGCCGGGCTTGCGCATCCCTAATATGCTGGACTTGGCCGGTGAAGGTCGCTTTAAAGCATTGTATTGCGTGGGTGAAGACATCGTGCAATCCGATCCGAATACCCAGCATGTCACCCATGCCTTAGAAAACATGGAATGCGTGATTGTGCAAGATTTATTCTTAAACGAGACGGCGATGTATGCCCATGTATTTTTCCCTGGCGCATCGTTTTTAGAAAAGAGCGGCACTTTTACCAATGCCGAGCGCCGCATCTCACCAGTGCGCCGTGTCATGGCCCCTAAAAATAATGTAGGCGGACAAGGTTACGAGGATTGGGAAATTACCGCCATGTTGGCCCAAGCCTTGGGCTACAAAATGGATTACCAGCATGCCAGTGACATCATGGATGAAATTGCCGCATTAACCCCGACCTTTAAAGGCGTGAGTTTTGCAAAACTGGATCAATTGGGCAGCATCCAATGGCCGTGTAACGATGAGTATCCCACCGGCACACCGACCATGCATATTGATGCATTCGTGCGCGGCAAGGGTAAGTTCTTTATCACGCAATACGTGCCAACCACGGAGAGAGTCAATGCCAAATACCCATTGATTTTGACCACCGGTCGAATCTTGTCGCAATACAATGTAGGCGCGCAAACCCGTCGTACCAAAAACGTAGCATGGCACCATGAGGATGTGGTGGAGATACACCCACACGATGCCAACGAAAGAGGCATTAAAGATGGCGATTGGATAGGCATAGCCAGTCGGGCTGGCGAAACCGTATTGCGTGCTCAATTAACTGAGCGCGTGCAGGCGGGCGTAATCTACACCACTTTCCATCACCCTGAATCGGGTGCTAACGTGATTACCACTGACAACAGTGATTGGGCGACCAATTGCCCTGAGTTTAAAGTGACGGCGGTGCAAGTGTCGCGTGTGAATCAGTTGTCGGATTGGCAATTGCATTACAAAACTTTTAGTGAGGCGCAATTGGCCTTTGCGGGCAGGAATGCAGAAGCCGCTAAAATAGATTGATGGTGCCTAAGTCCGTCGTGTTAAGCCAAGCCTTGAGTTTGCTAAGCGTGCAGCAGTGGCGTGATGGTGAACTGCGGCAGGCGCAAGATTGTTTGGCCGAAGAGACTCCGGTGGCCATGGTCTACAACGGTGTATCGCATGCGGTGATGTTGGCTACCGCCCAAGATCTGGAGGATTTTGCCTTGGGTTTTGCCTTAAGTGAAGGCATAGTGGCGCATCCCAGTGAGCTGTATGGCATAGAAGTGCTAGAGCAAGAACAAGGCGTGGCCTTGCATTGCAGCATAGCCAGTGAGCGTTTTATGCAGTTAAAGGAACGGCGCCGTACCTTAGCCGGTAAAACCGGTTGCGGCTTGTGTGGCGCAGAAAATTTGGCCCAAGCTATGCGTTACCCAGCGGCATTAAGCAATTCAGCGCTATACGCCTCGGCCAGCATAGTTATCGCATTGGCAGCCTTGCCTAGCCATCAACTATTGCAACAGCAAACCGGTGCCACGCACGCTAGCGCTTATGTGTTAGCCGATGGCAGCATAGGCTTGGTGCGAGAAGACGTAGGGCGGCATAATGCTTTGGACAAGGTGCTGGGCGCCTTAGCTAAAACCGGGCAACAAGATAAAAGTGGTTTTGTCCTTACCACCAGTCGTGCCAGTTTTGAGATGGTGCAAAAGGTGGCCACCGCCGGTCTGGCGATGTTGGTGGCGGTGTCCGCGCCAACCGCTTTAGCCGTGCGCGTGGCTGAACAGTGCGGCTTATGCTTGGTCGGCTTTGCTAGGGATGGCCGTTTCGTGGTGTACAGCCATGGCGACAAAATTTTATATTGAATTAATTTAGACTAAGGCTAGTGGGTATTTAAAAATGGACATACAGCGATTAATTACTATGGCTAATCAGATAGGCGATTTTTACGAATCCTACCCCGATCCAGCGCAAGCGGAACAGGGTATAGCCGAACACATTAACCGTTTTTGGGCTTTGGCCATGCGCCAACAAATTGCCCATCATGTTAGCCAACAAGCCGGCGTGGGATTGCATGTGCCGGTACAAAAAGCCATCGCCGCCCATTTAAAAATCTAGTGACGGCCCACCACGCTTAGGCCAGTTAGTCGGCAATCAATTCAAGCGTTGGTATAAGTAAAAACTCTCTTTTCTATCGGCTGGTCGCTTGCCCGACCACGCTTGTTGCCAAGCGCCATCCGGTTCAAACCGTTGCTGGCCTTTTTTATTAAAGACCAATAAGTAGTCGCAGGCACTAAGTTGACTGCTGGCCACGGGCGTCAGGTTGATAGCGCTGTAATAATTAAGCAGCAAAGCTTGTTGCCGTTCCACGTTTAAACTATTGATGCAGCCCTTATGCATGCTTAATCGTTGATCTAGGCTAGTGAAAACAGCTTGGTAACTCTTGGCTGAATCGAGCAAGGGTAACCAAAGTGTCATAAGCAAACTCCATGCAAACGTCATGCCCACCGCCCAATTGCTTACGGTGGATTTGTTGGTTTGTCTGGCGCGTATGCAAACAAACAGCCAAATTGCCGTGACCAGCAGTGCAATGATAAAAGCCAGCCAATTAAAAGTTAACTGTTCCGCCCCCGACAAAAACACCATGCGTTGCTTGATTTTAATTGGGTGGCCAGTCAGCATGGCCAGCCAGCCCAGCCAAATAAGGCCGCCTATTAAGCCAAATAAAAGCACACCAAACCAGTTTAAAGCCGCAGCCATGCCGCGTTTTAGGTGCTCAACGCTGCCAGCGGCCAGTGCCGTTAGTGGCAGCAGAAGCGTTAGGGCATTCATGTCTTTGGCCGAGGCCATGAGGCCTAAGAAGAAAACATGGCATGCAAAAAACACCAGTATCAGTTGCATGGGCCCAAGCACATGCAAGCGTTGCCTATAGTGCCATAGGCCTAATAAGGCTAAGGGCAACGCTGGCCACGCATACCAAATTAAAATGCGTAAGAAATACAGGTGATTGCTCTGATTAAAGCCGTTTAAATGCGCATTCCACCAAGCATGAAATAAATCGCTGTGTTGTTGATGCAATGGAATTAACCACAATGCAATCGGCAGACTGGCGAGCAATAGTGCGCTAAAAAGGCTTTTGACGAAGGTGGCTGTGCGCCAAGCTTTAAAAAATAATATCAATAGCAAAGCGCTGCTGATTAAGGGTAAGGCACTCATTAGGCCGTAAGAAAGGTAGCCGAGGCACAAGGCGCTGGCCAATAAAATACTGCTAAGCTTGGGTCGGCGTCTAGCCAGTGACAGCGCATAAAACCCCAGCGCACTGGCCGTTAAGCCAGCTATTTCAACCGACAAACTGTGCGCGCTGACCACCAAGCCTATGCTGCCTAGCATGATTAAGGTGGCATGGCGACCTGCCCCATTGCCCCACAATTCCCTGCCGCTCATGCCCACCATCAGCAACATCAAGGACAGCCATAGCGCGTTGATCAATCTTGCGCCATCGTGCATGGTCAACCAGGGAGAGAGGGTGTAGGCACTCGCTGCGGCGCTAAGGTAATACAGCGGTGGGTTTTCCAGTGTAGTGGCATCGCTAGTTAAAGGTGCCAACCATATGCCTTTATCGAATAGCATTTTAACGATATTGATGCCGGTGGATTCCAGCGGTTTCCATGGGGCGTGGCCTGTTAATCCTAGCAGCACCCAAATGAAACATAAAACCAGCAACAATTGGATTTTCACGCTGTCGCCTAAGTGGGCGCGCGGGGTAGCCATATTGCCTTGCCAGTCGTGATCAAGTTGAAAGCGCATGCGGTTTTTGGAGCCTGTTTTCTGTAATTAGCGGCTTAATTTTAACCGATAGCGGCATTTCACCATAGGTTTATGCATTAAGGCTTAATTTAGCTTACGGCCGCTTAGTTTAGGGCAATAAAAAAGGCAGCCTAAGCTGCCTGTTTTATTGCACATGACTTAAATTACATGCCGTATTTTTTACGGAATTTATCAACACGGCCAGCCGTGTCTAAAATCATTTGCTTACCAGTGTAAAACGGGTGAGATTTTGATGAAACTTCAATTTTTACAAGTGGGTATTCTTTACCGTCTGTCCATTTAATGGTGTCTTTTGCCGCTATGGTTGAGCGTGTCATAAAGGTAAAGTCTGCGCCGATGTCTTGAAAAACAACGTCGCGGTATTCTGGGTGAATTCCATCTTTCATTATAGTAACCTCAATTTTGCCGAACGATACGGCAGCTGATTTTGTAAGAACCCGGCATTATATTTACATTTCCCTTGCTATGCAAGGACGGTTTGTAAATTAAAATGCCCTGGCGGATTAGCCTCTGCGCATGCTGTCAAAGAAATCCGCATTATTTTTGGTGGCTTTAATCTTGTCGAGCAAGAATTCCATCGCTTCGATGTCGTCCATGGGGTAGAGCAGTTTACGTAACACCCAAATTTTCTGCAGCACGTCTTTTTCGATGAGCAGCTCTTCACGACGGGTGCCAGATTTGTTGACGTTGATGGCAGGGTACTGGCGTTTTTCAGCCATTTTGCGATCAAGATGGATTTCCATGTTGCCGGTACCTTTAAACTCTTCATAGATGACGTCGTCCATGCGTGAGCCTGTGTCAACCAATGCGGTAGCAATGATGGTCAATGAGCCGCCTTCTTCAACGTTACGCGCGGCACCAAAAAAGCGTTTAGGACGTTGCAGCGCATTGGCATCGACACCACCGGTTAATACTTTGCCGGATGAAGGGATGACGGTGTTGTAAGCACGGGCTAAACGGGTAATCGAATCCAGTAAAATCACCACGTCTTTTTTATGTTCAACCAAGCGTTTGGCTTTTTCCAACACCATTTCAGCGACTTGCACGTGGCGTGTTGCGGGTTCATCAAAAGTCGATGCCACCACTTCGCCCTTAACGGAGCGGGTCATTTCGGTCACTTCCTCAGGCCGCTCGTCAATCAGCAACACGATTAAAATGACATCGGGGTGATTGGCGGTAATGGCGTGTGCAATGTTTTGCATCATCACCGTTTTACCGCTCTTGGGGCTGGCAACCAGTAAGCCACGTTGACCGCGGCCTATCGGTGCGATCATGTCGATAACGCGGCTGGTAATGTTTTCCACGCCCTTGATATCGCGCTCTAAGGTGAGCGGTATGGTTGGGAATAAGGGAGTTAAGTTTTCAAATAAAATTTTATGCTTGGTATTTTCCGGCGCTTCACCGTTAACCACATCGACCTTAACTAAGGCGAAATAGCGTTCACCGTCTTTAGGGATGCGAATTTCACCTTGTATGCTGTCACCCGTATGCAAATTAAAGCGGCGAATTTGCGATGGTGAAACGTATATGTCGTCAGGACCCGCTAGGTACGAGGTGTCGGGTGAGCGCAAAAAGCCAAAGCCATCTTGCAATACTTCCAGTGTGCCGTCGCCAAATATGCTGTCACCCTTTTTTGCCTTGTGTTTCAAAATGGCAAAAATCAGATCTTGTTTGCGCATGCGGCTGGCATTGTCGATGTCGTCGGCAATGGCCATGTCCACTAATTCGGTGACAGGGAGGAGTTTAAGGTCGGATAAGTGCATGAAGGCTCACTAAAACAAGGGTGGTCTTGGGAAGGTTGAAGCTAGGGGTAGATGGGTTTGAAAAGTGCTTGATTTGAGGGGTTTAAATCAAGCACATTATCAATAATGTGCACAGCGTAAAGAATTTAAATGTTGCTGTCAATAAATGCAGTTAATTGGGATTTAGAAAGGGCGCCAACTTTGGTTGCTTCCACGTTACCATTTTTAAACAGCATTAGCGTAGGGATGCCGCGTATGCCGTATTTTGGCGGGGTTAATTGGTTGTCGTCTATGTTCAGTTTGCCCACTTTTAATCGGCCGGCGTATTCTTTAGAGATCTCATCCAAGATGGGTGCAATCATCTTGCAAGGGCCACACCATTCCGCCCAATAGTCCACTAGAACAGGAAGTTGCGACTGGAGCACGTCTTGCTCAAAACTCGCATCGTTAAGGTGTGTTATATGTTCACTCATGAAAACCTCGATTTGATTAATACTTTAAATGAA
>CAMDXI010000019.1 GCA_945878695.1 Methylotenera oryzisoli
TCGGCAATCACACTTTTTGGCGCGCGTTCTAAGGGATGCGCGCCATTTTTGTCTAATAGCGTCACCGTGTTGTCGTCATCACCCATTGCATCGCTGACTAAATTGGCCACCATGAGTGGCAATTTTTTTGCCTGGCGTTTCGCTTCAGCGTGATCCAATAGCTTTTCTGTTTCGGCGGCAAAGCCCACGCAGAATGGGGCTTTAGGCAGGCTGGCGACTTCAGCCAATATGTCTTTATTGGGGCTAAGTGCTAGCGTTAAGCTGGCATTGCTTTTCTTGATTTTTTCCGCATGCGGCGCACTGGGGCGATAATCGGCCACCGCTGCCACGCTGATAAATATATCTTGATTGCCTACTTGGCCCATCACCGCCTTATACATGGCATCGCTACTGGTGGCCTTAATGGTGTTAACCGAATCGGGGGCATTCAATGCGCTGGCACCGCTAACCAAAGTCACGATGGCCCCCATGTCCGCCGCCACTTGTGCGATCGCGTAGCCCATTTTGCCACTGCTTAAATTGGTGATGGCGCGCACCGGATCTATCATTTCCAAAGTTGCCCCGGCAGTAATGAGCACGCGTTTTCCGGCCAATAGTTTGGGGGTAAAGTGTGCGTTTACTAACCTGAGCAAGGCCTCTGCTTCTAGCATGCGGCCTAGGCCAATTTCACCGCAGGCTTGCTCGCCACTATCAGGCCCAAGCAGGTTGATGCCGTCGGCTTGCAGTTGAGCGACGTTGCGTTGGGTGGCTGGGTTTTCCCACATTTGTTTATTCATGGCCGGTGCTACCAGCAGTGGGCAATCTCTGGCTAAACACAAAGTGGAGAGCAAATCGTCGGCTCGGCCTTGCATCAATTTAGCTAAAAAATCGGCACTGGCGGGCGCGACCAATATGGCGTCGGCCTGACGCGAAAGCTCAATATGCGGCATGCCATTGCTGATGCTGCTGTCCCACATGTCTATGTATACCGGCTTGCCAGATAGCGCTTGCATGGTCACCGGCGTAATGAATTGGCAGGCGGCTTGCGTCATCACCACTTGCACATCGATGTTGGCTTTAACCAATAAGCGAACCAATTCGGCCGCTTTGTAAGCGGCGATGCCGCCGGTGATGCCCAGCACTAAAGACTTGTTTTTTATTGGATTATTTTTTTGCATAGGGGTGGAAAAATAAGTTTACTATCTCGCTAATGCGTTCATTTTAATACGAAAATCGTCGCTATAGCATGAATCCCTAAGCCGACACAGCAAAAAGGACAAAATCATGGCAATTACCGATTGGCCTCTGGCAGAACGTCCGCGTGAAAAACTTTTGGCGCAAGGGGTCAGCGCCTTATCTGATGCCGAGTTATTGGCGGTGTTTTTAAGGGTAGGCGTGCGCGGTAAAAGTGCGGTGGATTTGGGTCGCGATTTATTGCAACACTTTGGCAGTTTGACCGGGATTTTTTCCGCAAGCCAAGCTGAATTGTCGCAAGTGCGTGGCATGGGCCCAAGCAAATACGTGCAGCTGCAAGCCATTTTTGAAATGAGTCGGCGCGCGCTAAAGGAAAACATGCAAATGCAAGATGCCTTGACATCGCCGCAACACGTGCGCGATTTTCTCTGTTTAAAATTAGCCAGCTTGCCTTACGAAGTGTTCATGGTGCTGTTTTTGGATGCGCAAAATAAGCTGATCAGTGCCGACGAGTTGTTTCGTGGCAGCCTAACGCAAACCAGCGTCTACCCACGCGAAGTGGTCAAGCACGCGCTGCAGCACAATGCCGCCAGCGTGATCTTGGCACACAATCACCCCTCCGGTTTGGCCCAACAAAGTCAGGCCGACGAGCTCATTACCCAGCAATTAAAACAGGCGCTAGCCCTAATAGAAGTGCGGGTGCTAGACCATTTTATCGTGGCTGGAAACACAACTTTTTCATTCGCTGAGCGTGGTTTGTTGTAAACTAAAACCATGGGAAATATAGTGGTTTTAAATAACACGCTGTGGCTAAATTTGGCCGTCGCATTGGGCATAGGTTTGTTGGTGGGGGCCGAGCGTGAGCGTAGCAAAGGCATGGATACTGACCGCTCTTTAGCGGGCATACGCACCTTTACTATCGTCGCTTTGCTGGGCGCCGTGAGCACGGTGGTGAGCTTTTGGTTGCTGATTGTTTCGGTGATCTGCGTAACGGTATTTGCTGCCCTAGCTTATGTTGTTAGGGTCAATGAGCACCCCGGTTTGACCACGGAGATCACCCTGGTGTTTACCGCTATATTGGGTGGCTTGGCCATGACCACGCCATCCTTGGCCGCCAGTTTAGCCGTCACCGCGGCCATCCTTTTGACCGCTAAAGAGCCCATCCATGGTTTCATTCGTGCCGCCGTCACCAAAGAAGAAGTCAACGATTTCCTTATTTTGGCCGCGGCCACACTGATCGTCTTGCCCCTAGTACCCAATGAATTAATTGGGCCATTTGATGCCATCAATCCGCATAACCTTTGGTTGATTGTTATTCTGGTGATGCTCATCAGTGCGCTCGGGCATTTAGCCTTACGCGCGCTCGGCAGTCGCGTCGGCTTGCCTTTGGTTGGCTTGGTGTCGGGCTTCATTTCCAGCATTGCCACGGTTGTGGCCATGGGCCAACGTGCCAAACAAACGCCGGTGATTATGGAAGCCGCCGTAGCCGGTGCGCTGCTGTCGAGCTTAGCCACCGTTTTGCAATTAAGTGTGCTGTTAGCCGCCGTTCACCCGCCAACCTTGCAAGCCATGTTGGCGCCACTCATTTTTGCCGGGGTGACCGTGGCCATTTATGCCTTGGTCATCACCGTCAGTTGTTTTCACAAAGCCTGCCCAGAGGTGGGCCAGCCCAGTCAGACCTTTAGTGTAAAAACGGCATTTGGTTTAGCGGCCATTATCGGCGTAGCCTTGGTCGCCTCAGCGGCACTCAATGCCTGGTTTGGCCAAACCGGTGTGGTGTTTGCCTCCATGGCAGCCGGCGTGGCCGATGTGCATGCGGCCGCCATATCGGTTGCTTCATTGGCTGCTGCGGGTAACGTCAGTGCCACCAATGCGGTGGTGCCTATCTTGCTGGCCTTTAGCATCAATACTTTTTCCAAGGGCGTGGCAGCCCTGGTCGGCGGGGGCAAGGGTTTTGCTATGCAAGTCATACCCGGTTTGCTGGTGCAAGTGTTGGCCGCCTGGATGGGTTGGATGTTGTTTTAACTTAAATTGACGGGCTTAAATAATCATGGGTAAACAGTTTAAATTCCTATTGTGGGTGGCCGTGCTAGGCCTAGGCTTGGCGGCCGTGTCGGCCATTGCTTTAAACCGCGGCGAGAGTATCAGTGCCATGTGGTTTATAGCCGCAGCAGCCTGCATTTACGCCATTGCTTACCGTTTTTACGCGGCTTGGATTGCCGCCAGTGTGCTCACGGTAGACGCCACCCGGGCGACGCCGGCGGAGCGCTTGGATAACGGTCGCGATTTTATTCCGACCAATAAATGGGTGGTGTTCGGCCACCATTTTGCTGCCATTGCCGGCCCCGGTCCGTTGATTGGCCCAACCTTGGCTGCTCAGTTTGGGTATTTACCCGGCACCTTGTGGATATTAGTTGGCGCGGTATTGGGCGGGGCAGTGCAGGACATGGTGACTTTGTTTTTCTCCACCCGGCGCAATGCTCGCAGCCTAGGCCAAATGGCCAGGGACGAAATCGGCCCGATAGGCGGGGCCGCTGCCTTAATCGGCACTTTCATGATCATGATCATCTTGATCGCGGTGTTGGGCTTAGTGGTGGTGAATGCCATGAAGCACAGCCCATGGGCCACCTCCACCGTTGCCGCCACCATCCCGATTGCCATGCTAGTGGGCTTTTACATGCGCAATTTTCGTCCGGGACGCGTATTAGAAGCCAGCTTATTGGGCGTGGCCCTGTTGTTATTGGCAGTGGTAGGCGGTGGTTGGATAGACCACCAAGCCATGCTGCGGCAGTGGTTTGATCACGAAGGCTTAAGTTTGGCCTGGGCCATTATAGCTTATGGCTTTGCCGCGGCGGTGGTGCCGGTTTGGTTGCTGTTAGCCCCACGCGATTATTTGTCGACCTTCGTGAAGTTAGGCACGGTCATTTTATTGGCGATAGCTATCGTCATTTTGCAACCGCAAGTGCACATGCCGGCCTTAACCCAGTTTACCGATGGCAGTGGCCCCATATTCGGCGGCAAGCTGTTTCCTTTTGTCTTTATTACCATCGCTTGCGGCGCCATTTCCGGCTTTCATGCCTTGATCGCCTCTGGCACCACGCCTAAGTTGTTGGCCAATGAAGGCGACATACGCATGATAGGTTACGGCGCCATGTTGTTAGAAAGTTTTGTCGCCATCATGGCCATGATCGCCGCCACCGTGTTGGAGCCAGGCGTGTTCTTCGCCATCAACAGCCCTGCTGGGGTGGTGGGCAGCGAGGCGGTGGACGCCATTGCTAAAATCAACAGTTGGGGCTTTGCCGTGACGGTAGAGCAAATGAATCAACTGGCAAGCGACATGGGCGAAAGCAGTTTGTTTGCCCGCACCGGTGGCGCGCCTAGCTTGGCAGTCGGCATGGCCAGTATATTTGGCCATGCTTTTGGTAAAAGCATGCTGGCCATTTGGTACCATTTTGCCATTATGTTCGAAGCGATTTTCATCCTCACCACCTTGGATGCGGGCACGCGCGTCGGCCGTTTTATGTTGCAAGACATGTTGGGCAACATTTGGCCAAAAATGGGCCAGACCTCGTGGATGCCTTCTGTCATGTTAACCAGCGGGCTAGTGGTGGCCGGTTGGGGTTATTTCTTATACATAGGCGTGATAGACCCGAATGGGGGCGTGAACATTTTATGGCCCTTGTTCGGCATTGCTAACCAAATGCTGGCGGCCATTGCCTTGTGCGTGGCCACCGGTATATTGGTTAAGTCCGGCAAATTTAAGGTGGCATGGATTACTGGCTTGCCTTTGGTTTGGCTGCTAACCGTGACCACCAGCGCCGCCTGGCAAAAAATATTCAGCGACGACATTCGTGTCGGCTTTTTTGCTGCCGCCAACGATTTGGCGGCTAAATTAGCCGCCGGCGTGTTGCCATTAGAAAAAGCCGCGGTGGCGCCCAAGTTGATTTTCAACCAACAATTGGACGCTTATTTAACCGTGTTTTTGGTGGTGCTGTTGTGGGTGGTGGTGTTGGACATGCTCTACGTGCTGTATCGCTACTTTAGTAAACAGCCACTGATGCCATTGACCGAGGTGCCGTATCAACCCACCCGCTTGCTCGACAATTGGGTGCGTGACTGATGACTGCCTTAGCCCGTCTCTGGAAAAAAATACGCCACTTGGGGCACCGCGTGCGCCAGTTAAGCGGTGACGATGCTTATGAGGTGTACGTCAAACACCATGCCGCTTTTCACCAAGCCAGCGTGGATGCGCCGCCCTTATTAAGCCGCAAAGAATTTTTTAAATATTGGCAAGACAGCCAATGGCAAGGGGTAAACCGTTGTTGTTAGCATGATGGCGGTATAGGTAGGAGCGGTGCCCCGCCGCGATACTGCAAATCGCGGCGGGGCGCCGCTCCTACGAAAGTATAAAAGGTGAAAAAAGCACTTGTGAAATTGCGTAACGATTAAATAATAGAGATAGGCTCCAAGCAACATGAAAAACTTTGGTATCACCATCATAGGCGATGAAATCCTCTCCGGTAAGCGCCAAGACGCGCATTTGTCTTTTGTCGTTCAAGCCTTAAAAGCGCGCGGCTTGCAATTGGCTTGGGCGAATTATTTAGGCGACATCCCCGAGCAAATTACCGCCACACTCAAGGCCAGCATGGCGCGTGGCGACGTGGTATTTAGCTTTGGCGGCATAGGTGCCACGCCGGATGACTTTACCCGCCAATGCGCGGCCAATGCGGTGGGCGTGCCCATCGTTCGGCATCCACTCGCTTTAGCGGAAATAGAAGCGCAATACGGTGACACGGCTTACCCTAAACGTGTGCTCATGGCGGATTTTCCGCAAGGCGCCAACATCGTGCCCAATCCGGTCAACCGGGTGGCGGGTTTTTCTATCAACGAGCATTATTTTTTGCCCGGCTTTCCGCAAATGGCCCATCCCATGATTGAGTGGGTGTTGGATACGCATTACGCGTCGCTGTTTCATCAGCAAGATTACATCGAGGCCTCGATCTTGGTAACCGAAGCGGGCGAAAGCCGTTTGATTGATTTAATGCAAAGCATCGTCACGCGCTACCCCGACTTGAAATTATTTAGCCTACCCAAACTCGATCATCAACGCAGCACCGAGCTGGGCGTGAAAGGGCCGGCACAATTGGTGCAAACCGCCATGGCGGAAATCAAGCAAGGCGTCAGTGCCCTTAATTTCCCTTGGACCAACTTATAGTGGATTGCCGGCAAGAGTGCGGCGCCTGTTGCATCGCCCCATCCATCAACAGCCCCATACCGGGCATGCCTAATGGTAAGCCGGCAGGGGTGCGCTGCGTGCAATTGGGCGCAGACCATCAATGCCTGATTTTTGGCCTAGCTACACGCCCGGCCTTTTGTTTAGGCTTGCAGCCCAGTGCGGAAATGTGTGGCAACGATCGCGATCAAGCCATAATCTGGTTGACCGAGTTGGAGCATTTAACCCGGCCTTAAATAGCACTTAAGGCTTTTGCTCTTGCATGCACCAAACGGCAATCAGGCTGACCAATGCCATGGACGACACGTAATAGCCTACCCAAGTTAAGCCGCCCTGATAGACCAACAGTTGCGACACATACGGTGCGCTAGACGCCCCTAAAATGCCCCCCAAGTTGTAGCTTAAGCCGGCGCCACTGTAACGCACCGGCACCGGAAATTGCTCGGGTAAAAATGCCCCCATGGGCGCAAACGTGGCGCCCATTAACAACAGCGCCAACGATAAAAATAAGGTGATGGCATAAGGGTTGCCTTGGTTAAGCAAGGGGTTAAGGCTAAAGCCGACAAATACGGCTAAAAAACAGCCAATTAACAGCACCGGTTTGCGTCCGTATCGGTCGCTCATGGCGGCCGATAGCGGCGTAATCAGTGCCATAAACAGCACGGCAAAACAGAGCATTTGCAAGAAATCCACTCGGGCTATGCTTAGGGTTTGCGTGCCGTAACTTAAGCAAAAAACCGTGGCGGTATAAAACAGGTTGTAGCAAACCGTCATGGCTAGGGCGCCAAGTAACATGGGCCGCTTGTGCTGCTGCAACAAAGTCAGCAAGGGCAATTTCAGGGTTTGCTGCTGGGCTAAGACTTGAGCAAAGGCCGTGGTTTCGCTTAGTTTAAAGCGCACGTATAAGCCGACCATGACCAAGGCGGCGCTGGCAAAAAACGGCAGGCGCCAACCCCATGCTAAAAATTCTGCCTCGCTTAAATAGGCGCTTAAGCCTAAAAAACTTAAACAAGCCAGTAAAAAGCCAATTGCCGGCCCCAGTTGTGGAAACATGCCAAACCAAGCGCGCCTATGCGCTGGCGCACTCTCGGTTGCCAGCAAGGCGGCACCACCCCATTCGCCGCCCAAGCCTATGCCTTGTGCCACGCGCAGCAAGCACAGCAGTAGCGGCGCCCAAGCGCCCAATGTGGCGTAGCCGGGTAGGCAGCCTATTAAAAAGGTGGCCGTGCCCATCAGCAAGAGCGAGCTGGCCAGCGTGGCTTTGCGGCCTATGCGGTCACCAAAGTGGCCAAACAGGATGGCACCCAATGGCCTGGCGAAAAAGGCGATGCCAAAGCTTAAAAAAGCATTTAAGGCTTGGGCGGCCGGGTCGCTACTGGGAAAAAATACCGGGCCTATGACCAAAGCGGCCGCCATGGCGTATATGTAAAAGTCGTAAAACTCAATGGCGGTGCCGATAAAACTGGCAAAGGCAATCTGTGAATTGGAGGCGGTTTTTTGGCTAGGGCTAGGGTTCAATGTTGGCCGACTTTCATTTTAAAATTTAGCAGGGCTTAAGCCATTATACAAAGTTTTACTTTATATCCCGCCAGCTGCAAATTTAAGTTTTCCGGCACCTAATTTGCGTATAAAATAGGCAGCTCGGCGTTAATAATGCAAAGCAAACGACTCGCAGTGAAAATCGGCCAGCACCAACTCAAGAATAACCTCGTTGTAGCACCCATGGCAGGGGTGACGGATAGACCTTTCCGTCAGTTGTGCAAAAAAATGGGCGCGGGTTTGGCGGTGTCGGAAATGGTGACGTCCAATTCGCTGTTATACGGCAGTGAAAAAACCTTACGCCGCGCCAATCACCAAGGTGAAGTCGATCCTATTTCCGTGCAAATCGCCGGTGCCGACCCAAAAATGATGGCGGAAGCCGCCAAGCACAACGTCGACAATGGCGCGCAAATCATAGACATCAACATGGGCTGCCCGGCTAAGAAAATTTGCAACGTCATGGCCGGTTCGGCTTTGCTCAAAGACGAGCCCTTGGTGGCGCAAATTCTGCGTGCCGTGGTGAATGCCGTGGACGTGCCGGTTACATTGAAAATACGCACCGGTTGGGATAAACACAACCGCAACGCCGTGCAAATTGCCAAGATGGCGGAAGACTTAGGTGTGCAAGCCTTAGCCATGCACGGCCGCACACGCGCTTGTTTGTACACCGGCGATGCCGAGTACGACACCATCGCCGCGGTTAAGCAAGCCATCCGTATTCCACTGATCGCCAACGGTGACATCACCAGCCCAGAAAAAGCCAAATTCGTGTTGGATTACACCGGCGCCGATGCCGTCATGATAGGCCGTGCCGCACAAGGTCGGCCGTGGATATTCCGTGAGATAGACCATTACCTGAAAACCGGTGAGCATTTACCGGCACCGGAGGTGAGCGAGATCCGCAGTGTGATGTTGACGCACTTACACGATTTATACGATTTTTACGGCGAACTGACAGGCATGCGCATGGCGCGTAAGCACATTTCTTGGTACACCAAAGGCCTAAAAGATTCGGCCAATTTCCGCCATAACATGAATACCTTGCAGACCATCCCTTTGCAGTTGTCTGCTATCGATACATTTTTTGATCATTTACAAAGCCGCGATCACCGCTTGCAATACGACGAAGACGATAGTATTGAAGCCGTGGACTTGGCGCTAAAGGTAGCCTAATGGACGACTGCGAAAACCAAGACCCCTGTGGCATGAACGATTGCCAAATTGCCAACAGCGTTAAATCGGCATTGGATCAGTACTTTAAAGACTTGGATGGTCAAAAGCCTCACGCCTTGTACGACATGGTGTTGGCGTGCATAGAAAAGCCGCTATTGGAATACACCTTGCATTATACCGGCGGCAACCAAAGCAAAACGGCCGATATCTTGGGTTTAAATCGCAATACCTTACGCAAAAAAATGCAGCAATACCACATCGAGTAATGCGCTCGATTTCTTTTATTTATTATTAACATCATCAGAGTTTTCACATGGCAACCATTAAACGCGCGCTTATTAGCGTGTCAGATAAAACCGGTATCGTAGAATTAGCCCAGGCCTTAAGCCAATTAAAAGTCGAAATTTTATCCACAGGCGGCACCGCCAAATTGTTTCGTGAGCAGGGCATCCCTGTGATTGAAGTCAGTGATTACACCGGTTTCACCGAAATGCTCGATGGTCGAGTCAAAACCCTGCACCCGAAAGTGCACGGCGGCATATTGGGTAGACGCGATTTACCTGAGCACGTGGCCGCTATGCAAGCAGCGAATATCCCCAATATCGACATGGTGGTGGTGAATTTATACCCGTTTGAAGCGACCGTAGCCAAAGCCGATTGCACGCTGGAAGACGCCATAGAAAACATAGACATTGGTGGCCCGGCCATGGTCCGTTCTGCCGCTAAAAACTGGAAAGACGTTGCCGTGTTAACCGACGCCAGCCAATACGCCGATGTCATTGCTGAATTGCATAGCACCGGCGGCGCCGTCAGCCAGGCCACGCAGTTTGCCTTGTCTGTGGCAGCGTTCAACCGCATTAGCAATTATGACGGCGCGATTAGCGATTACCTATCGTCCTTTAATGCCGATGGCACACGCTGTGGTTTCCCAGCGCAAAGCAACGGCCGCTTCGTTAAGTTACAAGATTTACGCTACGGCGAGAACCCGCACCAACAAGCGGCTTTTTACCGTGACCTCTACCCCGCACCGGGCTCCTTGGTAACGGCCACGCAATTGCAGGGTAAGGAATTAAGCTACAACAACATCGCCGATGGCGACGCGGCATGGGAAGCGGTGAAATCCTTTAGCAGCACGGCCTGCGTTATTGTTAAGCACGCCAATCCTTGCGGTGTGGCGCTCGGCGCCCATGCTTTGGAAGCCTACAGTAAAGCTTTCCAAACCGACCCTAGTAGTGCCTTTGGCGGCATCATTGCTTTCAATTGCACGGTGGATAAAGCCGCTGCCGAGGCGGTGAGCAAGCAGTTTGTCGAGGTCTTGATTGCGCCCGATTACAGCGCCGAAGCGTTGGCCATTTTTGCTGCCAAAGCCAACGTGCGGGTATTGAAAATCGCCTTACCTAAGGGTGGCGACACGGCTTGGCAACAAGGCCGTAATGCCTACGACAGCAAGCGTGTTGGCTCCGGTTTACTTATTCAAACAGCGGACAACCATGAAATCAGCGTGGCCGATTTAAAAGTGGTCAGTAAAAAACAAGCCAGCCCACAACAAATGGCCGACATGCTGTTTGCTTGGCGCGTGGCCAAATACGTGAAATCCAACGCCATCGTGTTCTGTGGCAACGGCATGACTTTAGGCGTGGGCGCCGGCCAAATGAGCCGAGTCGACAGCACGCGCATCGCCGCGATTAAGGCACAAAACGCCAATTTAAGCCTTAAAAATTCGGTGGTGGCCTCCGATGCCTTCTTCCCATTCCGTGACGGCATAGACGTATTAGCCGAAGCCGGAGCCAGTTGCGTGATCCACCCGGGTGGCAGCATGCGCGACGAAGAAGTGGTGGCGGCAGCAGACGAACACGGCTTGGTCATGGTAGTGACCGGCATACGGCATTTTAGGCATTAAGGGTAAGGGCATGAAAATACTGGTCATAGGGGGTGGCGGCCGCGAGCACGCCTTAGCTTGGAAAGTGGCGCAAAATAAAGCAGTTAGCCGCATTTTTGTGGCGCCCGGCAATGCCGGTACGGCGCTTAATCCGGACATGGTGAACGTGCCGATTAGCAGCGTGCCTGACTTATTAAAATTTGCCCAAGACGAGGGCGTCTACCTTACCATCGTTGGCCCAGAAGCACCCCTAGCAGCGGGTGTGGTCGATGCCTTTAAGGCGGCCAACTTAAAAATCTTTGGCCCGACCAAATTAGCCGCGCAGCTAGAAGGCTCTAAAGACTTTGCCAAGGCCTTCATGTTGCGCCATGGCATCCCAACGGCGGCCTATGCCACGTTTACCGATGCCAAACTCGCGCACGATTACGTGAATCAGCAGGGTGCCCCCATAGTGATTAAAGCCGACGGCTTGGCAGCCGGCAAAGGCGTGGTGGTGGCCATGACAGCTAGTGAGGCGCACGACGCCATCGATGCCATGTTGTCCGACAACAAATTAGGCAGTGCCGGTGCCCGCGTGGTCATAGAAGAGTTTTTAACGGGCGAAGAAGCCAGCTTTATTGTCATGGTGGACGGTAAAAATACCTTACCTTTGGCCACCAGCCAAGACCACAAACGCTTGCAAGACGGCGACCAAGGGCCGAACACCGGCGGCATGGGTGCCTATTCCCCAGCCCCAGTGGTGACGCCGCAAATTCACGCCAAAGTCATGCGTGAAATCATCCGTCCTACCGTCGATGGCATGGCCCAAGAAGGCCACCCCTACACCGGCTTTTTGTATGCCGGTTTGATGATTTCCCCAGACGGCAACGTGAAAACCCTGGAATTCAATTGCCGCATGGGTGACCCGGAAACGCAGCCCATCATGTTGCGCATGAAAAGCGACTTAGTCGCCTTGGCCGAGCACGCCGTGAATGGCACGCTGGATCAAGCGAAAGTAGAGTGGGACAGGCGCACGGCCTTGGGCGTGGTAATGGCCTCGGCCAATTACCCGGACACGCCAAAATTGGGCGACGAAATTACCGGCCTACCTAGCGACTTAATCGATGCCCACGTGTTTCATGCCGGCACCGCCTTGCAGGGTGAGCAAGTGGTCACCAGTGGCGGTCGGGTGTTGTGCGTGACGGCATTGGGCGAAACGGTCAAGTTTGCCCAACAGCAAGCCTATCAAATTGTCGATGGCATTCAATTTAAAGGCGCGCAATACCGCACCGATATAGGCTACCGAGCCATCAAGGGTTAAGCATGAACACGCAAGCCGTTCTGGATTACTTACAACAGCTGCAAGCCAAGATTGTAGAAGCGATAGAGCTGGTAGACGGCAAACACTTTTTACAAGACAGCTGGCAGCGGCCAGAAGGCGGCGGCGGCAATTCTTGTTTATTGGAAGAAGGGCTGGTGTTTGAGCGGGCTGGGGTCGGTTTTTCCCATGTGCTAGGCCATAAATTACCGCCATCAGCCAGTGCCGCCCATCCGGAAGCGGCCGGTCGTCCATGGGAAGCCATGGGCGTGTCCTTGGTGTTTCACCCCCGTAACCCTTACATTCCCACCGTGCACATGAACGTACGCTTCTTTGTAGCCAAGGCGCAAGCCAGCCATGAAGAGGACATTTGGTGGTTTGGCGGCGGCATGGACCTCACGCCCTATTACGGCTTTGCCGACGATGCCGCGCATTTCCACCGCACCAACAAACAGGCCTTGGATGCCTTTGATGTCGGCTACTACCCAGCCTTCAAAAAAGAATGCGACGACTATTTTTATTTAAAACACCGTAAAGAGCCGCGCGGCATAGGCGGCATCTTTTTTGACGACTTCAATGCCTTGGGGTTTGAAAAAAGCTTTGCCATGCAACGTGCGGTTGGCGACAGTTTTTTAAATGCCTATTTACCCATCGTGCAAGCGCGCAAGGACACGGCCTATGGCGAACGCGAACGCGATTTCCAAGCCTACCGTCGTGGCCGCTACGTCGAGTTTAATTTGGTTTACGACCGCGGCACCTTATTTGGCTTGCAGTCCAATGGCCGCACCGAATCCATCCTGTTGTCGATGCCGCCTATCGTCAAATGGCGTTATGACTGGAAGCCCGAGGCTAACAGTGCGGAAGCCAAGTTATACAGCGATTTCCTGATCGCCAAAGACTGGCTGGCAACGGCCTAGAGGAGCGCTTCCCCATGACAGACCGCGCATTCAAACAAGCACACAGCCAAGCACAAGATTTGCTGGATTTTATTGATGCCAGCCCCAGCCCTTGGCATGCGGTCGACACGGCGGTTCAGCGTTTAAGCCAACACGGTTACAGCGCCTTAGATGAAAGCCAAGCCTGGCAATTAAAAGCCGGACTAGGCTATTACGTGGTGCGCGGTGGCGCCTCCATCATCGCCTTTCACCTGGGGCAAAAAAAACCCAATGAAACCGGCTTTCGCTTAGTCGGCGCCCACACCGATTCGCCAGGCTTACGCCTCAAACCCAAAGCGGCTTACGCCACTGACGATTTAATCCGCATAGGCGTAGAGGTATACGGCGGCCCCATATTGGCCACCTTTACCGACCGGGATTTAAGCGTGGCCGGGCGCATCAGCGTGCGCAGCAAAAACGGCTTTGACCTGCGTTTAGTCAAGCTAGACCAGCCCATGCTGCGTTTGCCTAACTTGGCCATACACATGAACCGGGAGGTCAACGACAAAGGCTTGTTGCTGAATAAGCAAACCGAGTTGCCACTGATCTTTGGCCAATGCGAGGCAGGGGTAGACGCCGAGCAGGCATTTTTAAGTCAGCTGGCCCAGGCTGTTAATGCCCATGCAGCCGACCTATTAAGTTTTGAGCTCAATGTGTTTGATACGCAAAAAGGCAGTTTTTGGGGAGCCAATCTAGCCTTTATCGCCAACAGCCAGTTGGATAATCTGGCCTCTTGCCATGCTGCGCTTAGCGCCTTACTGGCCACAGAAAAACCGATGGCCACCACCGTCTGCGCCTTGTTCGATCACGAAGAGGTCGGCAGTGAAAGCGCCACCGGCGCCAGTGGCAGCTTTTTAAGCGACGTGTTGCAGCGCATCAGTAGCAGCCAACAAATGGATGACGACGCGCGCTTGCAAGCCATGGCCCGCAGCTTCTTGGTCAGTGCCGACATGGCGCATGCCTATCACCCCAATCACCCATCGGCTTACGAGCCGTGTCACCATGTCTTGGTCAACCACGGCCCGGTGATTAAGACCAATGCCAACCACCGTTACGCCAGCAATGCCGAGAGCAGCGCGCGCTTTATGCAACTGTGTGAAGCCGCCGGTGTGCCGCATCAACAATACGCCCACCGCAGTGATTTAGGTTGCGGCAGCACCATAGGCCCTATCGTGGCAGCCAATTTGGGTGTGCCCTCGGTGGATGTCGGTTCGCCTATGTGGGCCATGCACAGCTTGCGCGAAAGCGCCGGGGTGTTGGATCACGCTTACATGATAGCCGTGCTCAGCGCCTTGTATAATAGTTAAGTATTGGACATAATTTATCGGTAGGAGCGGCGCCTTCACGGCGAAAAAGTAACTATGTTATACGCCTAACCCACATTAAAGAGAGAACAGCCATGCATAAAAAGCTATTGAGAACCAAGGCCATAGAAGGTCACGGTCAGACCGGTTTAAAAAAATGCTTAACGGCCTTTGATTTGGCTTTATTGGGCATAGGTTGCGCCATAGGCACCGGTATATTTGTGCTGACCGGTATTGCCGCTGCCACGCAATCGGGCCCGGCTGTGGTCTTGTCTTTCATTATTGCCGGCGTGGCCTCGGCATTTGCCGCCTTATCCTATGCGGAATTGGCGGCATCGGTGGGCGGCTCCGGTAGCGCTTACGGATACAGTTACGTGGCCTTTGGTGAATTCATTGCCTGGGTGATGGGCTGGATTTTGCTACTGGAATACGGCGTTGGCGCCGCGGCCGTGGCCAATGGTTGGGCCGGCTACTTTATCAACACCTTAAGCAATTTCAATATTGTGCTGCCGGAAGCCTTGACCAAAGCGCCCATGTTAGGCGGCCTCATTAATTTACCGGCCTTTGCCATCATTTGGTTGCTGACCATCTTGCTGATGGTGGGCGTGAAAGAGAGCGCGCGCTTTAATAACATCATCGTCGTCATTAAGCTTAGCACTATCGCCATTTTTATCGCCTTGGCATCCTTGCATTTGAATACCGATAACTGGCATCCTTTCATGCCATTCGGTTGGTTTAGCACTTTAGAAGACGGCAAAAACATAGGCGTTTTAGCCGGCGCGTCCTTGGTGTTTTTTGCCTACTTTGGCTTTGATGCGGTATCGACCGCCGCAGAGGAAGCAAAAAATCCGCAGCGCGATTTGCCCATAGGCTTGTTGGCCTCGCTGTCCTTTTGCACCATTATTTACATCATCGTGTCGGCCCTGTTGACTGGCATCGTGCCTTACAACGAATTAAACGTGTCTTCGCCTGTGGCCTTTGCCTTAACCAAGATAGGCTACACCTGGGCCTCCACCTTGGTGGCTACCGGTGTCTTGGCTGGCTTGATTACCGTGTTGTTGGTCTTACTCTATGGCTTGACCCGCATCCTTTTCTCTATGAGTCGCGATGGCTTGATTTCGCCGGTGTTTTCCCAGGTGAACCCAGAGCGCCAAACCCCGACTAAAATCATCTTGATGTGCGGGGCCATCGTCTCCATTGTCGCCGGCTTCATCCCCTTGGGCGAATTGGCCGAAACCGTCAACATAGGCACTTTGGCCAGTTTTGTCATGGTGTGCGTGGGCGTCATCGTTTTGCGTAAACGCCAGCCGCACCTGAAACGCCCATTCAAAAATCCATGGAACCCATTAATTCCCAGTCTAGGCATCCTGTCTTGCGGTGCCCTCATGACTTTCTTGCCTGCGGTGACTTGGATGCGCTTTGGTATTTGGATCCTGATAGGCGTGGTGGTGTACTTTGTTTACTCCATGCACCACAGTAAATTAAACCATTAACCCAGCACTGCCTGTCGGGCTAAAGCCCGACCTACAAGGCACAATCAATCAACCTACAAAGCACAATCAATCAACCGTAGGTCGGGCTGAAGCCGGCTTATGGCTTGTCCGTGAAATACACCAGCTAAAGCTGGTTATTTGCACGCCATAGCCCGACAAGCAGGGGCATAAAAAAAGCCAGCTTTAAGCTGGCTTTTTTATTACATCCCACTTAAATTAAAGTGACAAAATCCATTGAACAATGGTGGTGATGTCCGCATCTTTAACTTGTGGAGACATTGGAGGCATAGGCATAGGACCCCAAACGCCGCTACCACCGGCTTTAACTTTAGCTACCAATTTAGCTTCAGCTGATTTGTCGCCTTTGTATTTAGCCGCTACTTCTTTGTAAGCTGGGCCCAATACTTTTTTATCAATGCTGTGGCAAGCTAGGCAGCCACTTTTTTGTGCTAACGCAGAAGCGTCAGCGGCATTGGCTTGCGCAGCAACTAACATAGTGCTGGCAGCAACGATTGCTAATAATAATGCTTTCATGCTATCTCCTTGATGTGGACTTACTTATTAAACTTATCTATTCCCTACAGCTGGTAATGATACCTACAATTAATGCATGCCACAAGCCGCTTGCAAGGGATATTCCTATAGAGGCACAATGGCCGGTAGCGTTCAATTTTGTTTAGTGCTTACACCGTTTCAACCACGTATTCCGCACTGATCACATGGGTGCGGCCGGGGTTGATGACCACCATGTTTTCTAAGGCGTTGGTGGTTTCCACGCAGATGGTTTTGCGCCATTCGTCTGGGCTGCCCATGTCGGCCATTTGCGCGGCTTTTTCCGGGCCAGGGCTCCATACCACGGTGGTGTCGCTACCGGATTTTTGCACGTGGATTAAACGGTTGTAGCCGGCATCGTGCACCGTGCAATTGGAGCTGTGGTTGATGTAGACCCGATCAAACTCGCCATCAAAGGTCAGCGCGTTGTGCTCCACTTCGCGTTGGTATTTTTCTATCTTGTCCGCGTAGACGCAATCTTCCAAACCGGTAATTTTCACCTTGGACACATCGCTGATGTTTAAGTAAGTGTGGAAAGCCTCGCCTATGACAAACGGGTGGTCGGCATGGTTGGTGGTGGCCAAGTCCACGCGCAAGCGTTTGCCTATGGTGATGGTCACTTTTAGTTTGTATGGGTAAGACAGTTGGCGTTTCGCTTCCGGCGTGTCTACCATTTCCAGCATGATGCGCGTGGCACCGGTGGGTGTGGCATCGATGTCAATCACGCGCCAAGGAATGACGCGGGCAAAGCCATGCGGGCAAAAGGTGCTGTCGGTGGGGTGCGCGCCAAACCAGGGCCAGCAAATGGGCACGCCGCCGCGTATGGAACGGCCTTTAACAAAGCGCGCGTTACTGGATAACCATAAAACCGGCTCGGCTAAAAATTTAGGGTGCCAATCAATGACGTGTGCGCCCTGCAGGGCAATGCGCGCTTTGGCCAGCGGGTTGTCCACTTCCAAATATTGCATGCCGGCCTCGTCTTGGCTTTGCATAACGTGAGCGTGCAGTTTCAAACGTTTAGTGGTTTTAAGCGGATCCGCGTCCTTGGGTTTGGTCGCTAAGGTGGCTGTCGTCATGGTGTGGTCTTTAATTATTTTTCAATTTGCGTTACATCGCGCACCGCGCCGCGCGCCGCACTGGTGCTCATGGCGGCATAGGCACGCAAGGCTGGGCTGACCGCGCGCTGGCGATTGACGGGTTTCCATGCGTCTTTGCCTTTGGCCTCCATTTTTGCGCGGCGGGCGTTAAGCTCACCATCGCTGATCGCCAAATGGATGCTGCGATTGGGGATGTCTATTTCGATGCGATCGCCTTCTTCCACCAAACCAATGGCGCCGCCTTCGGCCGCTTCTGGGGAAGCGTGGCCTATGCTCAAACCCGACGTGCCGCCCGAAAAGCGACCGTCCGTGAGTAAGGCACAGACCTTGCCCAAGTCCTTGGATTTTAAATACGAGGTAGGGTAGAGCATCTCTTGCATGCCAGGGCCGCCGCGTGGGCCTTCATAACGAATCACCACCACATCGCCGGCGACGATTTTATCGGCCAAAATGGCCTCCACGGTTTCGTCTTGGCTTTCAAAGACACGGGCGCGACCAGTGAATTTTAAGATGCTGTCGTCCACGCCGGCGGTTTTAACGATGCAACCGTCCAAGGCGATGTTGCCGTACAGCACCGCCAAGCCACCGTCTTGTGAGTAAGCATGGGCTTTGTCGCGTATGCAACCTTCGGCGCGGTCGCTATCCAAATCGGGGTAGAGCATGCTTTGTGAAAAGGCGATGGTGGTGCGCACGCCACCTGGCGCGGCGCGGTAGAATTTTTTCACTTCCTCGTCGCTGGTCACCATGATGTCCCACTTATCCAAGGCCTCGCCCATGCTGGGGCTATGCACGGTTGGGCTGTCGCGGTGTAACACGCCGGCTCGATCCAATTCACCCAAAATACCCATCACGCCACCGGCGCGGTGCACGTCTTCCATGTGGTATTTTTGCGTGGCCGGGGCGACTTTGCTCAAGCACGGTACTTTGCGCGATATGCGGTCTATGTCGGCCATGGTGAAATCGATTTCTGCCTCGTGGGCCGCCGCCAACAGATGCAACACGGTATTGGTTGAGCCGCCCATGGACACGTCTAAGGCCATGGCGTTTTCGAAGGCTTTGAAATTAGCAATATTGCGTGGCAAGACGCTGTAGTCGTCTTGTTCGTAGTGGCGTTTGGCCAAGTCGACGATTAAGCGACCGGCTTTTAAAAACAATTCTTTACGCGCGCCGTGGGTAGCTAAAGTTGAGCCATTGCCAGGCAAGCTCAAGCCCAGCGCTTCGGTTAAGCAATTCATCGAGTTGGCGGTAAACATGCCTGAGCAAGAGCCGCAAGTGGGGCAAGCCGAACGCTCTATGGCCTCGGCTTTTTCGTCACTGACCTTGTCGTCCGCCGCCGCCACCATGGCGTCGACCAAGTCCAATTTCATTACCTCACCTTGCCAGTTAACTTTGCCTGCTTCCATCGGCCCGCCAGAGACGAACACCACCGGAATGTTTAAACGTAGCGCCGCCATCAGCATGCCCGGGGTGATTTTGTCGCAATTGGATATGCACACCAAGGCATCGGCGCAATGGGCATTCACCATGTATTCCACGCTGTCGGCGATTAAATCGCGGCTGGGTAAGCTGTACAACATGCCGCCATGGCCCATGGCAATGCCGTCATCGACGGCGATGGTGTTGAATTCTTTGGCCACACCGCCGGCGCGTTCAATTTCCCTGGCCACCAATTGGCCTAAATCTTTTAGGTGCACGTGACCCGGTACGAATTGGGTAAAGGAGTTGCACACGGCAATGATGGGTTTATCGAAATCGCCGTCCTTCATGCCGGTGGCGCGCCAAAGTGCCCGAGCGCCTGCCATGTTGCGGCCGTGGGTGGTGGTTCGAGAGCGGTATACAGGCATAGGTTTATCCAATAATAAGGTTTTTTAAAATACGTGACTGCTTAATCGGTTCGGCTAACTGGCAGCCAACAAGGCATTATGCAGCAGTTGTTGCATTAAGCGAATCGGACGCCGAGCGCACTTCAAAATCGTGGGTAATTTCCACGCTTTTGCTCAGCATAATGGATGCCGAGCAATACTTCTCTGCCGACAATTTAACCGCACGCTCAACTTGCGCCTCGTTTAAATTATCGCCAGTCACGACAAAATGCACGTGTATCTTGGTGAACACTTTAGGAATGTCATCGGCACGCGTGGCGTCGATTTCAGCCACGCAAGCGGTAATCGGCTGGCGCGCTTTTTTCAAAATGGCCACCACGTCAAATGAGGTGCAACCGCCCATGCCGATCAATAGCATCTCCATGGGGCGCATGCCTATGTTGCGGCCACCGTTTTCCGGCGCGCCGTCCATGACGATGGCATGACCCGATTCCGATTCGCCGACAAAGCTCACGCCATCTATCCATTTAACAAGCACTTTCATAGATTCTCCTGTAGGAGCGATTTTTAAATCGCGAATGGGCCGGTGCATGGCGCAACTGGGCATTCGCGCAATTAATTGCGCCCCTACATTTTATTTAACGTCCAATAATTCCACTTCAAATACCAAGTCGGCATTAGGCGGAATCACGCCACCGGCGCCGCGAGCGCCGTAACCCATGGCAGACGGAATCAATAGGGTGCGTTTACCGCCTATTTTCATGCCAGCAAAGCCTTCATCCCAGCCTTGTATCACTTGGCCGCCGCCTAAGAAAAACACAAACGGCTCTTTGCGATCCAAGCTGCTGTCAAATTTTTTGCCTTTTTGACCTTCGGCTTTGGCATCAAATAACCAGCCGGTGTAATGCACAGTGACGTTAAAGCCTGGCTCGGCTTCGCGGCCAGTGCCAACCAAGGTGTCGATTTTTTGTAATTCAAGAACGCTGTTCATGGTCATGGTGGGTTTTTCCTGTGTGGTTGTTTTTGTTTCGGCGTTGCAGGCATTCAAGGTAAATGCGCAAGCGCAGGCCAGAGTAAAATTCAGTAGTTTCATGCGTTAGACCTCAATGTTAAATGGGCGGTGTCACTGCAGGCAATATGATACCGCAAACTCAAGCACAATTGGCTCGGTCGTTGCAGGGTAAAGCCGATTAAAAGCCGCACTTACGGTTGACGGTAAACCCATTCAATCAAGGCATCCTGCGCGATTTTGCTGGCCCCGGCTTTATCGTGGTTAACCAGCATCACCAGCACCTGGCGCCTGTTTTGTTTGTCCAGCAGGTAGCCGGCAATGGCGCTGACGCCATCAAGCGAGCCGGTTTTAAGGTGCGCCCGTTTGGCCACTGGGCTGTCTTTTAAACGTTTAATTAAGGTGCCGTCTAGCGCTAATACTGGCAGCGAGCTCATGAATTCAGGCATCGTTGGGCTGCGGTAAGCTTGCACCAGCATGCGCGCCAACTGCTCGGCGCTGATGCGCTCAATCCGCGATAGCCCAGAGCCGTTTTCCACCACCAGTGTGTCCGCACCCATTTGCTGGTGATTGAACCAGTTTTTAATCGCGCTCGCCCCATCGGTTTCGCTGGCCGGCACGGCCATTTTCTCGGCGGCTATGCTCAGCAGCAGTTGCCGCGCCATCAGGTTGTTACTCCATTTATTCATTTCCGGCAGCATCTGGCTTAAGCTTGGCGAGCGTTGTTCCAGTAATTTGCTGGCAAGACGAGGACCTGCTTTGACTTGCAGTTGGCCAGAAAACTGACCACCTAATTCTTGCCAGAGTTGTTTAAAGCTGTAATAGGCATACTGCTCATCATTAAACAGGCTTAATTCTAAAAACTTTTCCTCGCAATCGGCGGCAAAACTGCCGCTAAAGGTAATGGTTTTAACGGGCTCGGCCGCACTGGTTTGTTCGCTGCTCACGCTGTATTGCATGTGGTTACGCCAATCGCGGCAGGCCCCGGGTAAAAGCCGTAGGTTGTTAACGATCTCCAATTGCGGCAAGGCCAAGTCGGCGCTGATGGCCACGCTATTTTTTTCGCTGCTACTGTTGCTAAATTTAAAGCGGGTGTGCCGGCCGTTGACTAAAAAGGCGCTGGGTAGGGCGTTATAAGCGCGCCAGATTTCGTTATCAAAGCTGGCTGGCTGTTGTTGCGGCGCGGCAAAATAGCTTTTATCCAGGATTAAATCGCCTTTGATGTGGCTGATGCCGGCTTGTTTGATGCTGGTAAGCAAGCGCCAAAAATCCGCTGAGTTAAAGTTTGGGTCGCCGTAGCCTTTGATAATGAGGTTGCCGCTCAGCACGCCTTGGCTTAGCTGGCCGTCGTAATAGACTTCGGTTTTCCAGCGGTAATTAGGGCCGAGTAAATCCAGTGCGGCCTTGCTGGTCACCAGCTTCATGACCGAGGCCGGATTCAGGCTTTTGTCTACATTGTGTTGCAAACTGGCTTGCTCGCTGTCGACCGCTTGCACCACCACCGCCACGTGCTCAAGCGGCACGCCGGCTTGACTCAGGGCTTGCGTCACTTCGCTGGGTAAGTCGGCCTTGGCCGTCAAACTGGCTAAGCCGAGTAGCAGGCAAAACAGCGGCTTTTTCATAGAGCCAACCGAATGGCTTGATGGGTGGCCGTGAGCATGAAATCCACTTCCTCGCGGCTGATGCTGTAGGGCGGCATCAAGTACACCGTGTTGCCTATGGGGCGCAACAGCAAGCCTTGTTTAAGCGCCTCGGCATAACAGCGCTGGGCAAAACCGGGCTTTGCATCCACCACGTCCATGGCCAATATCATGCCTTGTTGGCGTAAGTGTTGTATCGGTAAATCGGCCAGTGGTGCCGCTTTGGTCTTGATGTAATCCGCTAGGACGCGGTTTTTTTCTAGCACCGCGTCGTCAGCAAAAATGCCCAAGGTGGCGAGCGCTGCACTGCAAGCCAAGGGGTTGCCGGTGTAGCTGTGGCTGTGTAAAAAGCCTTTAACAGTGCGATCGTCATAAAACGCTTGGTAGATAGGGTCGTTGGTCAGCACCGCTGATAAAGGCAAATAGCCGCCGGTGATGCCTTTGGATAAGCAGATGAAATCGGCGATGTCGCTGACTTTGCCCGCCGCTTGCTCGCAGGCAAACATCGTGCCGGTGCGGCCAAAGCCCACGGCGATCTCGTCGGCAATTAAATGCACTTGGTAGCGTGTGCATAGCTCCCGTGCCCGTTGTAAATAGACCGGGTGGTGCATGGCCATGCCGCCTGCGCATTGCACCATGGGTTCAATGATGAAGGCGGCTATGCTGGCATGATGGCGAGCCAGGTAATCCTCTAGGGCCGCGGCTGCGCACAACGCCATGGCTTCCGCCGATACGCCGGCTTCGCTTAGACGAAAATCCGGGCTGGGCATCTGTGCCGATTGCATCAACAGCGGCGCGTAGGTGTCTTTAAAAATAGCCACATCGGTCACGCCCAAGGCGCCCAAGGTTTCACCGTGGTAGCTGTTTTTTAGGCTAATGAATTGGGTTTTGCCGGGTTGGCCGCTGTTTCGCCAATAATGAAAACTCATTTTCAGGGCAATTTCAGTGGCGCTGGCGCCATCCGAGGCATAAAAAGCGTGGCCTAAGCCGGTCAGCTCGCTGAGTTTTTCCGAGAGCGCCACCACCGGTTCGTGGGTAAAGCCAGCCAACATGACGTGTTCCAATTGGTCGAGTTGGCTTTTGATGGCGTCTTTAATGCGTGGGTTATTGTG
>CAMDXI010000020.1 GCA_945878695.1 Methylotenera oryzisoli
CAGCATGTCGGTTTTTTCTAGCGCTTTTAAGGCTTCCATTTCATCGGCAAAGTAGCTTTTGAAATCCAGCATGTAGGCCAGTTCGATGGACTCGTATTGCAATCCACCTTGGCACATGATGGCCATGATGACGGCGCGGCGCACGATGTCATCGCGTGATAGGGCTAGGCCGCGCACCACGGGAAAACGACCGTGATCCAAGTGGTCGTAATACTCTTCTATGGTTTTCGCATTTTGGCTATAAGTCGCGCCCACGCGGCCTATAGCCGATACGCCTAAGCTGATTAAATCGCAATCGGGTTGCGTGCTGTAGCCTTGGAAGTTGCGGTGCAAGCGACCTTGGCGTTTGGCTATGGCTAAATCGTCGTCGGGTAGGGCAAAGTGATCCATGCCGACGTACACGTAACCGGCAGCGATAAACGCTTTCAAGGCGCTGCCTAACATGGTGATTTTGTCGGCTGCGGCCGGTAGCTCGTATTCACTGATGCGGCGCTGTGGTTTAAAGCGATCAGGCAGGTGGGCGTAACCGTATAAGGCAATGCGGTTGGGTTTTAGCTCAACTACTTGGGTCAAGGTGCGTTTAAACGACTCCGGTGTTTGCATGGGCAAGCCGTAGATTAAATCGACGTTAACCGACTCAAATTGGTAGCGTCTGGCTGCCTCAACCAAAGAGAAGACTTGCTCAGCGGGTTGGATACGGTGCACGGCTTTTTGCACTTCTGGGTCAAAGTCTTGCACACCAAAACTTAGGCGGTTAAAGCCCAAGTCGGCCAAATGCTTCAATCTTTGCTCGTTAACCGTGCGTGGGTCCACTTCGATTGAGTACTCACCACTGGCAGAAAAAATAAAATTACGTTTAAGCATGGCCATTAGCTCAGACAATTCCTCATCCGAGAAGAATGTTGGCGATCCCCCACCCAAATGCAATTGCGAAATGGTTTGTCCGGCGCCTAAGTGTTCTATGTGTAAATCAATTTCACGGTTTAAATAGCGTAAATACTCCACGCTGCGTTCGTGGTGCTTGGTGACGATTTTGTTGCAGGCACAAAAAAAGCATAAGGATTCGCAAAAAGGAATGTGCACGTAGATAGACAAGGGTTGGCTGGCTGCAATGGCTCGACGCTGCTCTAAGGCTAGCATGTAGTCCTCTTCGGTGAATGCCTCAATAAACCTATCTGCGGTGGGGTAGGAGGTGTACCTTGGACCCGAGACGTCGTATTTTTTTAAGGTTTCGGTGCTTACCCCAGGCATGATGCTGTCTAGGCTGGGTGCAATCGTTTCGCTGGCAGTGTTCATGATTTTTTATTCTGCAATAATCTCAGATTGCCACTATGGCAGTTTTATGTATAAGCCGTTTTGATACACATCAAAAGATAGTGTGGTAGTGTCTAGCTGTCCTTATATAACACGCCTATCGGCCAACTAGAACTAGCCATTAAGGCCTGAAAACGCTATGCTATAGGCAGTGAAGGTAATGAATCCAATATGACTATCGCAACAACACCACAAACCATAAAAGTCGCATGCTCCAGCTGCAACCTACGTGAACTTTGCATGCCGATTAGTTTCGACAAGGAAGACATGAAGCGCTTGGATGAGGTGGTCGCCACCCGTCATCACGTTAAGCAAGGTGAATTATTATTCCGAGACGGCGAACCGTTTAAATCCTTATTTGCCATACGCACCGGCTTTTTTAAAACCAGCGTGTCTACGCCTGACGGCCATGAGCAGGTGACCGGCTTCCAAATGGCCGGCGAAATAATAGGCTTGGACGGCATCGTGACCGATCAGCACAGTTGCAATGCGGTGGCTTTGGAGGATGCCGAAGTCTGCGTCATGCCGTTTGCCAATGTGGAAGAGTTGTCGCGCGAGTTTCCGGTGTTGCAGCGCCACGTGCATAAGATCATGAGCCGCGAGATTGTGCGCGAGAACAGCATGATGCTTCTGATCGGCAACATGCGCTCAGAAGAGCGCTTGGCGGCATTTTTATTAAACCTAGTGCAGCGTTTGCATGCCCGTGGATTTTCTCAGTCGGAAATTGTACTTAGGATGTCGCGTGAGGAAATCGGCAGTTACCTAGGCATGAAATTAGAGACGGTTAGTCGGGCTTTCTCTAAATTCAGTGATGAAGGCATCATTGAAGTGAAGCAGCGTTACGTAGGCATACTCAACGCGCCTGCCTTAAAGAAAATCGTCAACCCCACTGGCTGCGTTTAAGTCCGCCGCTTGCTTAGCGCTGCATGTCAACCATGTCTGACCAGCCTTATTTAACCGTAGAAGACCATAACCGTGACGTTAGCGGCATGCGTTATGTTTACCCGGTGGTATCTAGGCGCGCTGGCGGCGTATCCATAGGCATCAACCTAAATATTAACAATGCTTGCAATTGGCGTTGCGTGTATTGCCAAGTACCGGATTTAAAACGTGGCAGTCCACTTCCCATTGATATGCCTTTGTTGGAGCAAGAGTTAAGGTGCTTTTTGGATTACGCCTTGCACGGTGACTTCATGGTGCGCTATGTGGCAGAAGGCGATAGGCAGTTACAAGACATCGCTTTTTCTGGCAATGGTGAACCCACCAGCGCCAAAGAATTTCCTGACGTATTAATCATGCTAGAAAAAGTCCTGCACGATTTTAATTTGCTGGACAAGGCGCAAGTGCATCCAATTAAAGTGCGCTTAATCAGCAACGGTAGCTTAATGGACAAGGACTCGGTATTGGCTAGCTTGAAGCACTTGGCTAGCTTGAACGGTGAAGTTTGGTTCAAGTTGGATGCGGGCACCCAAGCCGGCATCGCGCGCATTAATGATGTCAACATTAAGCCAGAAGCGCATTTGCAACGGCTCAAAAACTGCGCGGCAGTTTGCCCGACATTTGTACAAACTTGTCTTTTTGCTATGGATGGCGAACCGCCAAGCGAAGCCGATACTGAAGCTTACCTAGCCCTATTGAATGAAGTTAAATCGCAGTTGCAGGGGGTGCATTTGTATGGCTTGGCTCGCCCATCCTACCAGCCAGAAGCACCGCGTTTAAGCCGATTGCCACACGAAAAACTAGAGGTCATGGCTGATCGCATCCGTGCATTAGGTTTAACTGTGCACGTTAGCGATTAAGCATTAACGGGCGTCCGCTAGAAAGCCAGCCACGGCACGCTTGAATGGACTGATGCGGTTGCCTAGGCGTATTGCTCCAGATCTAAATATGCGTGCAGGCAAGCTGTCGCTGGCATAGAGCTTGGCGATGGCGTGGGTGGCTAAAAATAAAGGCTTGGTGTGCCGTCTGTGAGTTTGTTCGTAGCCTTGCAACACGCCAACGGAACCGATGTCTTTACCGACTTCTAAAGCCGCTTTAATCTCAGTCGCTAGGCTGTCTATGCCGGATAAACCAAAATTAAAACCGTGTGCTGTTACCGGGTGCATGCCGACCGCGGCATCGCCAACTAAGGCAAAGCGCGGGCCTATCATCCGTTTGGCGTAAGCCGTTACCAATGGGTAGGTATGACGTGTTGACTCTAGGCGCATGGCGCCAAGTCGGTGCTTAAATCTGGCCGAGACATTCCGATTGAATTCATCATCTGGCATGCTTGTTAGGGCATCCATTTCATTTGGGCTTAAGGTAATGACCACGGATGAACGCAAACCATTCATAGGCAACAAGGCTAAGGTTTGGCCGTAATCAAACCATTCCCATGCAGTGTGCTCGTGCTCTAGGGTGTGAGCCATGACGCAGACTAGCATGGTTTTGCCAAAGTCATGCATGTCAGCGGCGATGCCCATGGCTCGGCGTGTATCTGAAAAGCGGCTGTCTGCGGCGATGAGTAGTTGACAACTGATGACGTTGTCGTTGCTGAGCGTCACCCTTAGGCTGTTTTTCTCCTGCTGTATGTGGCGCACCTTTTGTTCGGTTTGTATGCTTACGCTTGGGTGGCTTGTGGCTACGGCGTAAGCCGCTTTGCGGATTTCATGGTTGGCTAGCAGGTAACCCAATTCGGTTTTATTGCTTAGGTCATGGCTTATGTTTAGCGATAATAATGAGCTACCGTTGAACACGCGGGCATTGCGCAATGGAGAGATGGCTTGGGGGTTTATTCGTTCCCATAAGCCTAATTCGCGCATGAGGTCGGCGGAGTGATGGGTTAGAGCGATTTCGCGGCCATCAAAAGTTGGTTCGGCAATGCTAGCTAAGGCTTGGCGCTCAAGCACGGTGATGCTTAAACCGGTTTCAGCCAACGCGCTGGCTAAGCATAAACCGCTGGGCCCAGCACCGATGATCACTATGTCGGTTTGGGTATGCATGATTTATGGGCGCGTGGCGGGTGTTGGAGTGACGCCGGTAGCGGCGTGGTTACGCGCTTGTATGGCGGGGGCCAAGCTGTCTTTTTGCGCTTTCAGGGTTTTATTGATGTCCAGACCGTGCTGGTAATAATCCTGATCGATGACCGGGTCAGGGCTATTGACAGCAATGTAGGCGGTGATGACGCCGGCTACGATGACCGTTAGTGGGCCGGCAATTAAAAACCAAACGTAACCGTAGCGCCACCATGCTTTAGTATCCAATTCCTGCATTGCTTTTCCTTTTAATTAGCTAGCCCATTACCGCTTTTCTGAAGGCGGAGGGTGTTAGCGTGGTACCAAGAAGACCGATTTTTCTGATACCACGTCTTTTGTTTCCACCGATTCAATTTCAAATTTAATCTTGTGTGATCCGCTATCCAAAGACCCATCCGGTATTTTTAAATCGACTATCACCCAACGCGATTCAGTGGGCTTAACTAAGATGGTTTTAATGTCGTCTTCACCGTCATCGTTGTCGCTGGCGGCCTCAGTTTCGATTTCTATGTCATCAATACCCGTTACATTTAAGGTGTAATGTTGCGGGGATTCGGTACCGTTCATGATTTGCAGACGGTAAACGTTTTCCAGTTTGCCGTCGTCGCTTAGGCGAGCCATCACGCCTCGGTCACGCACCACGTCCACACGGAACGGTGTTCTAAACCACAAGCTGGCCATCAGTGCAGCAATTAACAACAGTAATATGCTGGTGTAAATTAATACACGTGGTCGCAGGATGCGACGCAGCATTTGGCTGTGTGTCCAATTGTTGTCAATGGCATTTTGCGTGGAGTATTTAACCAAGCCGCGTTCGTAGCCCATTTTATCCATCACCGTGTCGCACACGTCGGCGCAGGCGCCGCAGCCTATGCATTCGTATTGCAGGCCTTTGCGTATGTCTATGCCGGTAGGGCAGACTTGCACACACAGGTTGCAGTCTATGCAAGAGCCTAGTTTTTGTGAACTGGCATCGGCCTTGCGTGAGCGGCCACCACGCGGTTCGCCGCGGGCTTCGTCGTAGGTAACGATTAAGGTGTCGTCGTCGAACATGGCGCTTTGAAAGCGTGCGTATGGGCACATGTATTTACACACTTGCTCGCGCATAAAGCCGGCGTTGCCATAAGTGGCAAAACCGTAAAAACACACCCAGAAGGTTTCCCATGGGCTAAGGCTAAAGTGCATTACAGCGGCGGATAATTCGCGTATAGGGGTGAAGTAACCGACAAAAGTGAAGCCGGTCCATAAGGCGAAGGCAATCCAAACAAAGTGCTTGGCACCCTTGCGTGCCAGTTTCTCAGTGGACATCGCCGCCGCATCAAGCTTCATGCGCGTGGCGCGATCGCCTTCAATCTTTCTTTCTATCCAAATAAAAATTTCCGTGTAGACCGTTTGTGGGCAGGTGTAGCCGCACCAAAGCCGCCCGGCGATGGCGGTAAACAGGAATAGCGATAGGGCCGAGATGATGAGGATGGCCGTGAGGTAGATCAGGTCTTGTGGGTACAAGACTAATTTAAATATGTAGAAGCGTTTGGTCTCTAGGTTAAACAACAGGGCTTGGCGTTGACCCCATTCTAGCCATGGCACGCCATAAAAGAATAACTGGGTCAGCCATATCATGGCCCAGCGCCATTGGGTAAAGAAGCCTGAAACGCTACGTGGGTAGACTTTGTCTTGCGATTCGTAGAGTGAAATGACCACCTCATTAGCAGGCGCCTTTTTTGCGGTGGCCTTGCTGGGTTTCTTTTCATCTGGCGTATTGGTCATGGCTCGCTTTCTAAGGTGCGTATGGTTTGCGAATAAAAAAGTTGCATGCAGTGTAAGCCGCATGCAACTTCATGGACTCGCTAGTGTTTATTTATTTGATAAACCGTAAACATAAGCAGCCACCACGTGGATTTGCGCATCGGTTAAACGACCGGCTTGCGCAGGCATTTGGTTGATTTTGCCCTCGTTAATGCGTTTGATGATGGCAGCTTCGCCGGCACCGTGTAACCAAATTCTGTCGCTTAGGTTAGGGGCGCCAATCGCTTGATTACCTTTACCGTCTGCGCCGTGACATGCTGCGCAGGCCGTGAATTTTTCTTTACCTAAACCGGCGCGACCGGAATCGTGCATGCTGCCAGATAAGCTTAATACGTAGTTAGCCACGTTTTTCACGTCTTCGGCGTTGCCCACTGCTGCGGCCATTGGAGGCATCATGCCGATACGACCACCGGTAATGGTTTCCTTGATTTTTTCTGGGCTGCCGCCGTGTATCCAGTCTTGGTCAGCTAGGTTAGGGAAGCCGCGGCTGCCTTTGGCATCCGAACCGTGGCATTGTGAACAATTGTTCATAAACAAGCGTTCGCCAATGGCTTTTGCATCGGCATTTTTAGCCAAGTCTTCGGTCGTCATGGCAGTGTATTTAGCATACAAAGGCTCTAGCGCCTTGTTGGCATCGGCTATTTCTTGATCGTATTGACCGTTTTGCGTCCAACCCAATGTGCCGGCATAGCTGCCTAATCCTGGGTAAGCACTTAAGTAAAACAGCGCAAACAAGATGGTTAAGATGAACATGCCGACCCACCAACGCGGTAATGGGTTGTTCATTTCGCGCAAGTCTTCATCCCAAACGTGGCCGTTGGTGCCATCACTGGTATTTTCCACTTTGATCTTGCTGGTACGCCATAACAAGAGGGCGCAACCGAATATACCAAGCAAGGAGATGGCGGTAATGAATACTGGCCAAAAATTACTCGTAAAGTCACTCATTTTATTTTCCTTTGGTTTTTACGGCCACTTGCGTGGCAGTTTTTATCTATAGTTCTTTGGCGCTACTCGTCTTTGAACGGTAGATTGGCCGCATCTTTAAAATCCGATGTGTTTCTGCGTTGCCAAACCCAAACCATGATTCCTATGAATACAACAAAGCTAAGAACCGTGGTCAAGATGCGTAGCGAATTAATGTCCATTTGATTCAATCCCATCCAAGTCAATTATTTAAGGTGTATACCTAAAACTTGCAAGTAAGCAATTAGGGCATCCAATTCAGTGACGCCTTTAGTGGCTTCTGCTGCACCTGCAATGTCTGCGTCAGTGTATGGCACGCCTACTGCACGTAACGCTTTCATGTGGGCTGGCATGGCTGCTGCATCGACCAAGTCTTTTTCTAACCAAGGGTAAGCGGGCATGATGGATTCTGGCACTAAGTCTCTTGGGTTAATCAAGTGAATGCGTTGCCATTCATCGCTGTATTTACCACCAACACGGGCTAGGTCTGGACCGGTACGTTTGCTACCCCATTGGAACGGGTGGTCATAAACCGATTCACCTGCTACAGAGTAGTGACCGTAACGCAAGGTTTCTGCGCGGAACGGACGTATCATTTGTGAGTGGCAGTTGTAGCAACCTTCACGTGTGTAGATGTCACGTCCAGCTAACTGAACAGCGGTGTAGGGTTGTAAACCAGTGATGGGCTCAGTCGTGGATTTTTGGAAAAATAGGGGCACGATTTCCACTAATCCACCAAATGCGACCGTTATTAAAATCAGCACTATCATCAGAAAGTTACTGGTTTCAATCTTTTCGTGGCTAAAGCCTTTTTTTGTTTCATGATTCGACATAATGGTTTCCTTAAGCGTGAGCAGTGACAGCAGGAATGGCATTGATTGCCGCTTTGCCGCTGGTTGCTGTTTTAATGACGTTCCATAACATGATGGACATGCCACTTAGATAAAGCAGTCCGCCTACCATACGAGTGATGTAGTAAGGTGTTTTAGCTTTAACGCTTTCTACAAAGGTGTAGGTTAAGGTGCCGTCGGCATTGATAGCACGCCACATTAAGCCTTCCATCACGCCGGAAATCCATAGGGCGGCGATGTAGAGCACGATACCTATGGTGGCTAACCAGAAGTGCAACTCAATGGCTTTGATGCTGTACATTTGTTTTTGACCGAATAAGCGTGGGATCATGTAGTAGATCGCACCCATGGACACCAAGCCCACCCAACCTAAAGCGCCAGAGTGAACGTGGCCCACAGTCCAATCGGTGTAGTGTGACAAGGAGTTCACGGTTTTAATCGCCATCATCGGGCCTTCAAACGTACTCATGCCATAGAAGGAAAGTGAAACGATTAAGAAACGTAGGATAGGGTCAGTGCGTAATTTGTGCCATGCACCTGACATGGTCATGATGCCGTTGATCATGCCGCCCCAACTTGGTGCCAATAATACAAGAGAGAAAGCCATGCCTAGCGATTGCGTCCAATCAGGTAGGGCGGTGTAGTGAAGATGGTGAGGGCCCGCCCACATGTAAGTGAAAATCAATGCCCAGAAGTGCACGATAGACAAGCTGTAGGAGTAAACAGGACGACCGGCTTGTTTAGGCACAAAGTAGTACATGATGCCCAAGAAGCCTGCGGTTAAGAAGAAGCCCACTGCGTTATGACCGTACCACCATTGCACCATGGCATCTTGTACACCGGCATAAGCAGAGTAGGATTTCATGAAACCGGCTGGCATAGCGGCACTGTTAACTATGTGCAACAAGGCCACGGTAATGATGAATGCGCCAAAGAACCAGTTTGCTACGTAGATGTGTTTTACTTTACGTATGCCGACTGTACCAAAGAATACTATCGCGTAGCAAATCCAAGTGACTGCAATTAACAAGTCGATTGGCCATTCTAATTCAGCGTACTCTTTACCCTGGGTGAAACCTAAAGGTAAAGAAATGGCGGCTGACACAATGACTAACTGCCAGGCCCAGAAGGTAAAGGTGGCCAACTTAGGCATAAACAGCTTGGTTTGACAGGTTCGCTGCACGACATAGTAGGAAGTGGCGAACAAAGTACAACCGCCAAATGCAAAGATCACTGCATTGGTATGCAGTGGCCTTAATCGACCAAAACTGGTCCAAGGTAAGCCGAGATTGAGCTCTGGCCAGACAAGTTGTGCGGCGATAATCACGCCCATCAACATGCCCACCACACCCCAAACCACGGCCATGATAGAAAACTGCCGTATAACACCGTCGCTATACGTGTTCGAGCTTGCATTTAGGTCTTGCATTTGGTTTCCCCCATGGTACTAATTGATAATTCTTTTGTGATTTTTCACACGTGACATTTTGTCGCACATCGCCTGCAGCCAAATTGATTTATATCAATAGATAAGCAAAATATTGGCTTCTCAAGCGAGGTGAGCAAGGTGTATAAATCATGAAGGCGTAATTATAAAGCATTTCAGTAACCAGTATTATATGAAGGTATGGGGCTGGCCGTGGAATAAGCGGACTTGTTCGCTAGCTCGCCATGCAACAAGATAATCTAGTAAAATCCCCCTTATGTGCCTTATTTATCGCCTATTACTTGGCTTGCCGCTGTGTTTCATCTTGATGCTGTCGGCATGCAAGCCCACTAATACTTCATCCGCCCCAATCATTAAGGCTTCGTCCTCGCCAGAGATCGTCTTCGCCATCAGTCAAGCACCATTAAACCTAGACCCCAGATACGCCACCGATGCGGCATCCGAACGGCTGAATAGGCTGCTCTATCAAAGCTTGGTGGATTTTGATGCCCATACCAAGCCGCAACCCAGTTTAGCCAGTTGGCAACAATTAAGCCCGTTAAGTTACCGATTCACACTGAACGAGCAGCGCCGTCTTTTTTACTACCCACCAAGCGCAGAGCACAAAGCGAAAGCTAGAAAACTCACGGCCTACGACGTTAAAGCCACTTACGATTCCATTACCGCACTTTCTGATTCGCCGCACAGTGCAGAGTTCAGCAACTTGAAAAATATTGTTGTGCTAAATGAGCGGACCGTATTGTTTCATTTAAACGCACCAGACCGGCATTTTCCGGCTAAATTATTACTAGGCATTTTGCCTGCCGAATTGCTGAAAAGTCAGCACGATTTTGCTCGTTTTCCTGTGGGTAGCGGCCCATTGGTGTTGCTTGATAGCCAAAATAAATGGCGCTTGCGGCGCTTGGATGACGGCCAACGCATTAGTTTGATTGAAGTAAAGGACCCAACGGTGCGCATGCTGAAATTGGTGCACACAGAAGTGGATTTGATACAAGGCGATTTGCCGCCTGAGTCCGTGCGCTATTTGCAGGCTAAACCCGCGTTAACAGTTAAGACCAGTGTAGGGGTGAATTTCTCCTACCTTGGTTTAAACATGCAAGACCCACAATTAAAAAAACTCAAAGTTAGGCAGGCGCTGGCGCATGCCATAGACAGGCAAGCCATCATTAATAAAGCCATGTTGATGCACAGCCGTTTAGGCGGCGCTATTTTGCCACCTGAGCATTACGCGCAGCAGCAAACTTTGCCGGCTTATGCCTATGATCCGGCGCTGGCTAGGCGTTTGTTGCAAGAAGCCGGCGTTAGTTTGCCGCTGAAATTGGTTTATAAAACCTCCACCGATGCCCAGCGTTTAAGGTTGGCGACCATCATGCAAGCGCAAATGCGACCTGCCGGGATAGACCTAGAGATACGCAGCTTGGACTGGGCGACTTTTTTTGCTGAAATTAAGCAAGGCAATTTTCAATTGTATGGTTTAACTTGGGTGGGGGTGAAAACACCGGAAATATACGGTCAGGCATTCGCCTCTGACAGTGTGCCACCAAAAGGCTTTAATCGTGGCCGATATCAGGATGCTGAATTGGATAAATTGCTTGCAACAGACAATTGGCAAGCGGTGACTCAACGCATCCACCAACAATTGCCCTACATTCCTCTCTGGTATGAAGGCCAGTTTGCGGCCATGCAAAAGGGCATGCAAAATTATTCACCTAAAGCCGACGGGAATTGGGACGATTTAGCTACAATAAGCGCTTATGCACATTGATATTTCATTGAAAGAGCAGCGTTTAACCCTGTTCGACACCAGTCGTAAACTGCTGCTCAGTTGCGCCATATCCAGCGCAGTCAATGGACCAGGTTGCCAAAAAAACAGCGGTTGCACCCCGCTAGGTCAACATACGGTGCGGGCGAAGATAGGCGCTGGCGCCCCAGTTAACAGCGTGTTTGTTGGACGCCGAGCAACCGGTGAGCTATGCACACCGGATTTGATGGCGGCTTTCCCTGAGCGCGATTGGATATTGACCCGAATACTGTGGTTATCCGGTACGGAGTTGGGCGTAAATCGCTTGGGTGAGGTGGATACCATGCAACGCTATATTTACATACACGGTACGCCAGACAGCGTCGAAATGGGCAAAATAGGCTCGCACGGTTGCATACGCATGCGCAATGACGAGCTGATCACGCTATTTGATTGGGTGGCGGTGGGCGCCACGGTGAACATACACAATGATTAAACGTGTGCTCAGTTTTTGCACCGTTGTTTTTGGTGTGCTTAGCCTTACTTTCTTACTGATCCATTTGGTACCAGGTGACCCGGTCGAAGTGATGTTGGGCGAATCGGCTAGTTTGGCAGACCGTGACGTGTTGCGTGCCGAGTTGGGCCTTAATCAATCGGTCGCTAACCAATTTGCTTTGTATTTAAGCCGATTGGCGCACGCCGATTTCGGCGTGTCCATACACAGTAAAACCCCCATTATTGAGTTAATTAAAACGCGCTACCCGGCCACACTCAAACTGGCCTTAGTGGCCTTGTTAATAGGCGTGGGCGTGGGCGTTCCCTTGGGCGTTTTTGCCGCCCTCAAAGCCGGTCATTGGCAAGACCTGGTAGTGACCATCGTTTCCGTGCGCTTATCGGCCATGCCAGCTTTTTGGTTAGGGCCGATGTTAATGTTAATTTTTGCCGTTTGGTTAGGCTGCTTGCCTGTGAGTGGTATGGACAGTCCGTCTTCGATTATTTTGCCGGCACTCACCTTGGGCTTTGGTTTGAGTGCCATACTAACCCGCATGACGCGCACCAGTTTGCTCGAGGTGCTAAACGAGGACTTTATCCGCACCGCACGCGCCAAGGGCTTAACTGAGCGTCAGGTCATATTGCGCCACGCATTGCGAGCAGCTTTATTGCCGATTATCACCATCGTGGGTTTGCAAATGGGCAGTTTGTTGGCCGGCACCGTGATCACCGAAACCATCTTCAGTTGGGATGGCATAGGCCGATTGTTGGTGGAGAGCATAGAAAAGCGCGATTACCCGGTGACGCAAGCCTGCGTTTTGTTGGTGGCGTTAAGTTATGTCGTGGTTAATGCGCTGACCGACTTGCTCTATCGCTTGGCCGATCCGCGTATTAGGCTGGGGCATTGATGATAAAAATACTGGCATACGGCATTTTGCTGTTTTGGTTATTGGCTGTTGTGCTTGGTCGATTGTTTCAGCTCGATCCGAATCAAATTGATTTAAATGCCATCTTGCACACGCCGAGCGCAGTCTATTGGTTAGGTAATGACGACTTGGGACGCAGCATTCTAGCCAGGCTATTACACGGGGTAGAGGTGTCGTTGTTAGTGGCGCTGTCGGTGACCGCGGTGACCATGACAGTGGGCGTGTTGATAGGCTTGTTGGCCGGGTTTTACGGCGGCCGGGTTGATCAATTCTTGATGCAGGTCACCGATGTGTTTTTGGCATTTCCAGGCATTTTGTTGGCCATTGCTTTTGCCGCGGTATTGGGCCCGGGACTGCTTAATTTAATGATCGCGCTTAGCCTGACCGGCTGGGTCAGTTACGCGCGTTTGACTCGTGGCCAAACGCTCAGTTTGCGCGATAGGCAGCATGTCTTGGCAGCGCTTTCGCTAGGTGCTAGCGTACCTAGGTTGATAGGCAAACACATTTTGCCCTTGCTAACATCGTTGTTAGTCGTAGAAGCGACTTACAGCTTGGCCAGCGTCATGATAGCCGAGGCCAGCTTGTCCTTTTTAGGGCTGGGCATACAAGCGCCCAATGCGTCATGGGGTGCCATGTTAAGAGATGGGGTGCGCTATATGCTGGTGGCCCCGCATTATGTTTTAATTGTTGGCATGAGTTTAATGAGCTTGATCCTAGCCATTAATTTAGGCGGCGACAGCCTAAGGGATCACCTGGATGTGCGGCAAGAAGCCGACTAGGTGCATTGTGCTGCGTATAGGCTAACAGTCTAAGTAATATCATTTAAATTAAGAAGGTAGAGTGTATGTCATTAGGTCCCGTGATGTTGGATGTGGTTGGCACCGAGTTGACTGCAGAGGACGTTCGTCGTTTGCAGCATCCCTTGGTTGGTGGGGTGATATTGTTTAAACGCAATTTCATTAACAACAGCCAATTAAAGGCGCTCACCACCAGCATTCATGAAGTGAGAACGCCACCCTTGTTGATCGCCGTGGATCATGAAGGTGGGCGCGTGCAGCGCTTTCGCGAAGGATTCACCAGAATTCCGCCCATGCGCGAGTTCGGTAAAATTTGGGATAGCCATCCGAAAAAAGCCAAGCAATTGGCCACCGAAGCCGGTTGGATCTTGGCCGCCGAATTGCGTGCGCACGGTATCGACTTTAGTTTTACGCCGGTCTTGGACATGGATTACGGCGACAGCCTGGTGATAGGCGACCGCGCCTTTCACTTAAAACCACAAGCCATTAACGACTTGGCTTTTGCATTAATGCAAGGCTTGAAAAAAGGCGGCATGGCCGCCGTCGGCAAGCATTTTCCTGGACACGGCTTTGTCGTGGCGGATTCCCATGTGAGCATGCCAGTGGACGATAGGGAGTTTGATCAGATCGTCCAGCACGACATGCAACCTTTTAAGATGATGATAGACGATGGCATACAGGCCATCATGCCGGCGCACGTGATCTACCCAAAAGTGGACGACAAACCGGCAGGCTTCTCGACGCGTTGGTTGCAAAAAATCCTACGTGAGCGCTTGGGTTTCAATGGCGTGATTTTTAGCGACGATTTAAGCATGGAGGCGGCCACCGCCGGTGGCGATGTTACCACTCGCGCCTTGGCGGCCTTAAACGCCGGTTGCGACATGGTGTTGCTGTGCAATCAGCCGGCCATGCAAGATGAATTGCTGGCTAATTTAACCTGGTCTATTTCCGCACAAAGCATTGCCCGTCTAGCGCGCATGCACGGGCAAAAGCATCCGCCTAGCCTGGATGCGCTGCATGAGGATGCTGAATTTGTGCAAGCGGTGCATCAAGTGGGGCAGGTCGGTTTGCAAGAAGGTGAGTTGTTTAATTAGGCTGCATTAGGAAAATAGTGCATTTGTCATCATTTTGCGCTTGAAACTTCTAGGCTTAGTCGCTATCTTATGCAGTGTAGTTTTTTAATTAAAGGAAATAAACCATGTCAGATCAAAATTCAGTGTTAGCTAGTTCAGTATCAGCACAACAAGTGACCAATAAGGTCTTGCGTAACACCTATGCGCTATTAGGCATAACCCTAATCCCTACGGTGATTGGCGCCTTAATCGGCATGAGCATGAATTTTTCATTCGCCGCACAGCACCCATTTATTTTTGCGATTGGCGCCATGGCTGTTTTATTCGGACTGTTTGCTGCCATCACGGCAAATCGCAATAGCAGCGTGGGCGTGGTCTTGCTTTTGGGCCTAACCTTCTTGCTGGGCTTGATGCTAGGCCCTATTTTGCAACATGCCTTGCACTTACGTAACGGCGGCCAAATTGTAGGCTTGGCTGCAGGCGGCACCGGCATTATCTTTTTGACCTTAGCCGGTATCGCTACCACCACTAAAAAAGACTTTAGCTTCATGGGTAAATTCTTAATGGTGGGCATTATCTTGCTGATCGTCGCCTCCTTGGCCAATATCTTTTTACAAATCCCTGCCATGACCTTAGCCATGTCAGCGGTAGGCGTGATTTTGTTCTCGGGTTTTATTTTGTATGACGTGAGCCGCATTGTTAACGGCGGTGAAACCAACTACATCATGGCTACCTTAAGTTTGTACATGAGCATCTACAATCTATTCACTAGCCTATTGCAGTTATTGATGGGCTTGTTAGGTGGCAACAACGATTAATTTGACGGGGTGTTAGCCCTGGTTAAATACAAAAAAGCCGACACGATGTCGGCTTTTTGCTTTTGTACAGACTAGTTTCTTAGACCATTATTTGCTGGTGTATTACTTCTTGCGGCGCGCCGAAAAAAAAGCCGACAAGTGGGCGCCGCATTCGTCTGCCAAAACACCGCCGGTCAGCTCAGTATGGTGGTTGAGCTTGGCTTCCGCCATGAGGTTTAGCACGCTGCCGCAACAGCCGGTTTTGGGATCCTTGGCGCCAAACACCAACCTGGCTATGCGTGCATGTTGAATGGCACCACTGCACATGGCGCAAGGTTCTAAGGTAACGTACAGGGTGCAATCCACTAAACGGTAATTACCCAGATGTTGGGCGGCCTCTCGCAAGGCCAATATCTCGGCATGGGCACTGGGGTCGTGATTGGCGATAGGAGCGTTGCCACCGTATCCAATGACCACACCGTCCTTCACTACGATGGCGCCGACAGGCACTTCGCCCGCTTGCGCGGCTTGTTCGGCTAAAGCCATGGCTAAGCGCATGCAGCGCTCGTCCGTAGCATTTTGTTCTGTTGCACTGTTTAAATTGGCTGGGTTCATGCTAGTCAGGGTTGCTCTAACGGTTTCTTGTACGGCGATATAAGGGCGGTGAAAATTTCTGCACAGATGCCGCTTGATTGATTGTGATTGTACTGCCTTTACGGTAAAATTTGTTCCCGTCTAGGCAGTTATAAACAGCCTTCTAAAAAGTCTTCTACAAAGTTAATTTAATGACTAAATATGTATTCGTAACTGGCGGTGTGGTTTCTTCTCTTGGTAAGGGCATAGCGGCGGCCAGTTTAGGCGCGATTCTTGAGTCACGCGGCATTAAAGTGACCATGCTCAAACTGGACCCTTATATCAATGTGGACCCGGGTACCATGTCGCCTTTCCAACACGGTGAGGTATTTGTCACCGACGACGGTGCGGAGACGGATTTAGACTTAGGCCACTACGAACGCTTTATTTCCCAACGCATGGGCAAGCGCAACAACTTTACCACCGGTCAAATTTACGAAACGGTAATCAAAAAAGAACGCCGCGGTGAATACCTAGGTAAAACCGTGCAAGTTATTCCGCACATTACCGACGAAATTAAGGCACACGTGAAACGCGGCGCTGAAGGCGCAGACGTTGCCATTATTGAAGTGGGCGGCACGGTCGGTGACATTGAGTCCTTGCCATTCCTGGAAGCCATCCGTCAAATGGGTTTTGAAGAGGGCAAAAACAACGCCTGTTACATTCATTTAACCCTGTTGCCTTGGATACCAACGGCCGGTGAATTAAAAACCAAACCGACTCAGCACTCGGTGAAAGAGTTGCGCGAAATCGGTATTCAGCCGGATATTTTGTTGTGTCGCGCTGACCGCAACATTCCTGAAGAAGAGCGCAAAAAGATCGCTTTGTTCACCAATGTGCCATCCGAAGCCGTAATCAGCGCAATCGATGCCGATTCCATCTACCAAATACCTGGTCTATTGCACGACCAAATGCTGGACGAAATCGTCTGCCATAAATTGGATATCTTGGCTAAAGCCGCGGATTTATCCAGCTGGGAAAAAATTGCCTACGCACTAAAAAATCCTAAACACTTGGTCAACATTGCTTTTGTTGGCAAGTACATTGATTTGGCCGATTCCTACAAATCCTTGACCGAAGCCTTAATACACGCCGGTATACACACCGAATCGAAAGTTAAAATTCACTACATAGACTCCGAGGACATAGAAGCCAATGGCACTTCTGCCTTGGCCGACATGGATGCTATTTTGGTGCCGGGCGGCTTTGGTAAGCGCGGTACGGAAGGCAAAATTGCCGCCATCGCCTACGCCAGAAAAAACAAAGTGCCTTACCTAGGCATATGCTTGGGCATGCAATTGGCGGTCATCGAGTTTGCCCGCAATGCGGCCAAATTGAACCTAGCCAACAGCACAGAATTCGACCCAGAAAGCCCGCACCAAGTGGTGGGTTTAATCACTGAATGGCAAGCGGCCGATGGCAGCAAGGAAACCCGCTCGGAAGATTCCGATTTGGGAGGCACCATGCGCTTGGGCGCACAAGCTTGCCCTATCGTGCCCAATACCATGGCTGCCGATATATACGGCAAGCAAGTTAATGAGCGACATAGACACCGCTATGAGGTGAACAATCATTACGTGGAGCAATTGAAAGCGGCCGGTTTGATTATTTCAGCCAGAACGCCAACGGAAGATTTGTGCGAAATGATTGAATTGCCTAAATCGGCGCACCCTTGGTTCATGGCCGTGCAATTCCACCCAGAATTCACCTCCAACCCGCGTACCGGCCACCCTTTGTTTACCGCTTTTGTTAGCGCGGCCTTGGCGAATAAAAAACACGGATGACCTCTGTGCCAGCGGTTTGCTAAGCGCTGCGGTATATAAAGGCCTTAAATGAAATTATGTAATTTTGAGGTGGGCCTAGACCACCCCTTATTTTTAATAGCCGGACCCTGCGTCATTGAATCCGAACAAATGGCCATCGATAGTGCTGGCCAGCTAAAAGAAATGGCAACGGCCTTGTCCATGCCGTTTATATACAAATCGTCTTTTGATAAAGCCAATCGCAGTGCCAACAGCACGTTCAGGGGATTGGGGCTAGAGCAAGGCTTGAGAATATTAGATGAGGTGCGTCGCCAAATTGGCGTGCCGGTGCTGACCGATGTGCATACCGAGCAGCAAGTAAATGAGGTGGCTGCCGTGGTCGATGTGCTGCAAACGCCGGCTTTTTTATGTCGCCAAACCGATTTTATTATGGCTTGTGCAAAATCCGGTAAGCCGGTCAACATAAAAAAAGGCCAGTTTATGGCACCGGCTGACATGCGTAACGTGGTGCAGAAAGCCCGAGAGGCCAATGGCAACCAGGACAACATCATGGTGTGTGAGCGTGGCGTGTCGTTTGGCTACAACACCCTGGTGTCGGACATGCGAGGCTTGGCCATCATGCGGGAAACCCATTGCCCGGTGGTGTTTGATGCAACCCATTCGGTGCAACAGCCGGGCGGTCAAGGCGACAAGAGTGGCGGTCAACGCGAGCATGTGCCGGTGTTGGCTAGAGCAGCGGTGGCCAGTGGCATAGCCGGCATTTTCATGGAAACCCATGCGGACCCTGATCGGGCTTTGTCCGATGGTCCGAACGCCTGGCCTTTGCATAGAATGCACGAGCTGTTAGCCGTGTTGGTGGATTTAGATAAGCTGGTGAAAAAAGCCGGCTTTATAGAATGCAGTTTGTAGAAACAGTTTAGCCACAGATGAACACGAATTGACACAGATACATCAAGCCTGATTAAAGTTTTTATGGTATTGATTTTATCCGCGTTTATCTGTGTGTATTTGTGGCTGAATTAAAAAATTATTTGAGGAGTAAGTGATGAGTGCAATTGTTGATATTATCGCCCGCGAAATTTTAGACTCACGTGGCAACCCGACGGTGGAGTGCGATGTCTTGCTAGAAAGTGGCGTGATAGGCCGTGCGGCCGTGCCTTCAGGCGCCTCTACCGGTGCCAAGGAAGCCATGGAGTTGCGCGATGGCGACAGCGCTCGCTATTTAGGTAAAGGCGTGTTGCAGGCAGTGGAAAACGTCAACACTGAAATCACCGAAGCCATCATCGGTCTGGATGCCGAAGAGCAAAGTTTTATTGATAAAACCTTGATTGAATTAGACGGCACGGAAAACAAAGACCGCTTAGGCGCCAATTCCATTTTAGCCGTGTCCATGGCCTGTGCACGTGCCGCGGCCGAAGAATCCGGTTTGCCTTTGTATCGCTATTTAGGCGGTTCAGGCGCGATGCAATTGCCTACGCCTATGATGAACATCATCAACGGTGGTGCGCACGCCGATAACAGCGTGGACATGCAAGAGTTCATGATTATTCCAGCCGGTTTGCCTAGCTTCCGTGAAGCCATGCGTTGCGGCGCTGAAGTGTTTCATCAATTGAAAAAGACCTTGCATAAAAAAGGCCTGGCCACCACTGTGGGTGACGAAGGCGGTTTCGCACCTAATTTGCCTTCCAATGAAGCGGCCATACAGTTAATTTTAGAAGCCATTTCTGCTGCCGGGTACGAGCCAGGTCGCGATGTTTACTTGGGCTTGGATTGCGCCAGTACTGAATTTTATAAAGACGGTAAATACCACTTGGAATCGGAAGGCTTGGCCTTATCATCGGCTCAATTCACCGACTACCTGGCTACGTGGTGCGATAAATACCCGATTATTAGCATAGAAGACGGCATGGGCGAGTTTGATTGGGATGGCTGGGATATTTTAACCAAGCGCCTAGGCAAAACCACGCAATTGGTTGGCGACGATTTATTCGTAACCAATAGCAAAATTTTGCGTGAGGGCATACAGCGCGGTGTGGCTAACTCAGTATTGATCAAAGTTAACCAGATCGGTACCTTGACCGAAACCTTCCAAACCATAGAAATGGCAAAACGTGCCGGCTATACCGCGGTGGTTTCGCATCGTTCTGGTGAAACCGAGGACACCACCATCGCCGACATTTCAGTGGCAACCAATGCCTTACAAATCAAAACCGGTTCATTGTGCCGTTCTGAGCGTATTGCTAAGTACAACCAATTGTTGCGCATAGAAGAAGAGTTAGGCGATGCCACCAGTTACGCCGGCATGGGTGCGTTTTACCAATTGTTTAAATAAGCCTTGTGAAAGCGCTCACCCTCATTTTCATTACCCTTATCGCCTTGCTGCAGTATCCACTGTGGTTGGGCAAAGGCAGTTGGCTGAGCGTGTGGAAGTTAAGCCGTCAAATCAGTTTGACGCAAGAGACCAACCTCACATTAAAGGCGAGAAATCAGGCCTTGGATGCAGAGGTGCTGGATTTGAAAAGTGGTCGCGCCGCCATTGAAGAACGCGCTAGAAGTGAGCTGGGCATGGTCAAGCAAGACGAGGTCTTTTACCAAGTCTTGGACGCCGCCAAGCCCGCCCTCCTGCCTAAAGCCCAGCCTTAATCAGCGCTCAAGGCGTAGGGCAGGGTGCGCAGTTCAAGCTTGACGCCATTAATGAAAAGATCGCCGGCATCCATGCTGTCTAAGCGGATTTCAGCTAAGACGGCGTAGCCACCATTGGGCGCGGGCGCCGCTCTAACTACCTTGCCTACCACATCCTGTTTGTCCGTGACGACGTCCATCCCTGCTTGTGCAGGCACCGAGGTCGCTAGGTGAAGTAAATGCGTCCTGCGTTTGACTTTACCTAAGTAGTGGGTTCTGGCGACAATTTCTTGCCCGGTGTAACAGCCTTTCTTGAAGTTAATACCGTTAAGGCAATCCAAGTTAACCATCTGCGGCACAAACTCTTCTTGGGTGGTCAACTGTATATCCGGAATGCCGGCTTGTATTTCCAACCATTCCCATGCGGCTTTGCCTACCGGCTTGCAGGTTTTTTTCAGCTCTGACCAAATGCGTTTGGCGGTGTCTGTATTGCAGACGATTTCAAAGCGCGGCAATGGCCCGCTCAAGCGAATTAAAGTGCCGTTTTCGCTATGGCTCAGTTCTAAGGCTAGGGCAGGGATGGTGCTGAAAAAAGTCGACAAAGCTTGCTCGGCATTGGGGCCACTGATGCCCAGCTTCACGGTGGCGTCGCTGACGTTGTCTAAATTGACCTTAGAGCGCATGACGTACATTTTTAGGCGTTTTGCTATGGCTATGGCCAGCTTGCCATTTAGCTGCAAGTGGACGGTTTGTGCCTGACGGTAAGCCAAAAACAAGGCCAATAAACGCCCTTTAGGGCTGCAGTAACCGCTGTAATGGGCCTTGTCTGTGCCGAGCAAATTAACGTCGTTGGTCACCTGGCCTTGCAGAAAAGTCAGCGCGTCATCGCCGCTTAAAGCCAGCGTGGCCAAGTGCGACAAATCACATACGATGTCAGCTTGTGCTGCGCACAACAGCTCATTTTGTATGTTGCCAAATGAGACTATAGTTTCGTTATTAAAAACCGCGCCTTGTATGAATTGAAATTCTTGCCAATCGTTGTTTGCCATGGGTCACTCGTAGTGGGTAATTAGGGGGCTAAAGGCATTATATATTGAAGCGTCATACGCAGCATAAATTTAGCCGCTATGCGCTCTGCTGAGGGAATATGCACCCCATACAATTAGGCATCAGGCCATCCGTTGTTTTGTGCTGGGTATTGGGCGCCATGAGCGTGTTGGGCGTAGTGTGCCTAGGCGTGTTGCCTTGGCCGTGGCCGTGGCGAGTATTAAGCTGCCTAATGCTGGCAGCGGCCACAAGTCATGCCATCTTGCTGCATGGCTTAAGGCGTTTAAAGCATTCGGTCGTGGCCTTGCAGCTTAAGCCAGATAACAGCGTTACGATTCATCTTAAGGATGGTCGTAGGCAGAAGGTGCGTGTCATGCCTAGTAGCGTGGTCACGCCTTTATTGACGGTGGTGCATTATCGCTTGCATGAGGCGGCGTGGTATAGCCCTAAGCGCTACGTGCTAATTCTTGCTGACGCGGTGGACGCTGAGGAGTACCGGCGTTTACGCGTATACCTAAGGTGGGCGACGCTGCCGGTTTAATGGATTTGGTTGTCGTGGGCAATGCTGGCTTCGTTAGCACTGACTCGGTTTTTGAATAATTCTTTTTTATAGAATTTCAAACTGGATTGTATTTGCGCCCAGGGGTGTTTACCCATATAGGCAAGCAACAATAATAGTGCCGCTAGGCCAGCTAAAACGCTGCTTAAGTTATATGGCGCGATGTCACGCCTAGCCGGTTTTTGCTTTTTCATGGCATCCAATACATTATGCACGTTATCGCCATTCACGTAGTCACCACCAATTTCCTTGGCGACGTTTTTCAGGTACTCGCTGTCCAGTTTCGAGATAAACCTATCGTTAGCACCGGCCACACTGTCATCGCGCGTGCCTAGGTTGGATTCGGAAATTTGCGCGATACCCGGTTGCAGGGCAAAGCTGTCGTTGGACCAATAGCCTATGAGTTGATTTTTTTCAGTTAATTTGGGGATGGCCGTGCCTTTTTCTGAACCCACACCGACCAATAACCAATCATCCGCACCTTGGAAATTAGTTAAATCCCTGGTGTTAAAAGCATGCAGCTTGGGCGCTTCTTCGCCGTCCGTTACCAAGACCACCTGCGCCGGTTCAGGAAAGCCGCGTACGGCTCTAGCGATGCTGTATAAGCTCTCGCGGACGCGGCTGTTGCCGGCCCAGGCATTGCGCCAATCTAGGTGGTCTATGGTGTCTTGTATGGCAGCAAAATTTTCACACACTTCAATAGGGGTGTAGAGAGCCGCGACGCTTGTGCCGGCAAATAAGCCTATGCTGACTTTGGTGTCACAAGGCAGCGATGCCACGGTTTCATGCATCAACTGCTGGGTGTAGGCAATACGCGACACCGGTTTACCGTTGATGCGCATGTCCACCGCGTTCATGCTTTGTGAAATGTCGGCGACTAGGAAGTAGCTGTAGATATTGTGCTTAAGCGGTATAGTGGGCTCAAGCATGGCCAACAATAGCAGCAGCATGGCGCTGCTGAGCAAGGCCGTGTCGCGATTGGACTTAAAATAAGCGATGATTTTTTTCACGGTAAGCCATTCGGTATATTGCCCATGATTAGGCCAGGGGAGTCGGATTCACCGACACCAGGAGTAGGGGTTTCT
>CAMDXI010000021.1 GCA_945878695.1 Methylotenera oryzisoli
TTCGGTGGTGGTGCCGAAGTTCCAATCGAAGAATTCGAAGTCTGGCGTGCTGCGCAAAAATTCCCAGCTAATAACGCCGCTGGAGTCGACAAAATGGATTTCTAGATTTTGCGAGTCGGCAATTTCTTCCATGTCAAAGCCAGGTGAAACAAAGCCTTTTAGATTGTTGATGGCGCGACCCTGCAACAACTCGGTTAAAGCACGCTCCAATGCCACTTCAAAGCGAGGATGGGCACCAAAGCTAGCGAAACAGCCTTGGTCTTCTGGGTGCAGCAAGGTGACATTCATCACTGGGTATTGACCGCCCAATGAGGCGTCTTTGACCAATATGCCGTAACCGGCATCGCGCAAGCCCTTGATGCCAGCAGCAATCCGCGGGTAGCGGTTGATGACGTCTTGCGGCACATCAGGCAAGCACAGGCCTTCGCGTATGATGCGGAATTTGATGTCGCGCTCAAAAATTTCCGCTAATGCTTGCGTGCGCGCTTCCATCAAGGTGTTGCCGGCACTCATGCCGTTGCTGACGTATAAATTGCCTATTAAATTAACTGGAAATAAAACGCTTAGACCATCCTTTAGACGTTGGTATGGGATAGCGCATATGCCACGCTCAGCATTGCCGGAGTTTAGATCGATTAACTGCGATGCAAGGGCGCCGCCCTCCGGGTTGTAGAATTTTTGTAAATCAGCGGTCAGCAGGGCTTTCGGCCAATTTTCGCCGTTAAGCTTGAGCCATTGCTCATTGGGGTAGTGGACAAAATCTTGGTTGGCGATGGCCGTGCCTAAGTAAAAATGCGTCCAAAAATAATTGGTGCTTAAGCGTTCAAAATACTCGCCCAAGGCGCTGGCTCTAGCGGCCAATTGCGTGGCGCCTTTGCCGTTAGTAAATAGCCGTGTGCAGTCTTTGTCTATGACGTGCACTGACCATATTCCCTCTATTTCATTGAGCCAAGATTTTTCTTCTACGTGTATGCCCAATGCGACTAATTTGCTTTGCAGGGTGCGTATGGATGATTCCAATGACGCATCTTTACTAGGGATGAAGGTTTCGCTCGCGCTCATGATAAAGGCTCTTATAAAAAGGCCTGACAGCATAGCATGCGCAGCCGAATAAGGGGTTGTCAGGCGCAGCGCTTGAGCTAAAAATACCGCTAAATGTTAATCTGCTTTGGACAAGGCGCGGCGGTAAGTCTCCAGTTTTTCCTGGTAGTGGTCTGCTGCACCGTAATCTAAAAAACGGGCATAGCGCTGATGCGTCCCCAGTAATTTTCGTGCATGTTTGATAGGGCAGAAATACTGCTCGGTGCGGGCAATGATTTCGCTAACATAGGAGATCATGCCGCTGCCGTATGCGCAGTAAGTACAATGAAACTTCTCTATAAAATTGAGGTAACTTAAATGTTGCCTATCAAAGACGATGTAGTCCGCCCGCCGTACTTTTTTGATGCCGTATATAGGAAAACAAGTGAGTTGGTAAAAGCTGACAAATAAATCGGTTAGCAGCAAAGGTAGGATCATGGAGTAAATAATAGGGCCGGTGATTAAGTTCTGCGGGCGATCGGCAATCAGCCAATGAAAAAAATTTCTTTTTAGCCGCTTGTGCGCTTGCTTAATGGAATGCTCAAACTCTATGCGTTTGCCTTTTATTTGAAAAAATACGCCAGAGGGTTGTTCACTTAAGGTCACGCGCAAGTCGTCCTCTAAGGCCGTTATTTGTTCCAGTAAGCGTTCAATGCGGTCGTTCATTACGGTTTCCTTTAGCAGTACGTTGCCCTATGGGCTTATGCCATGAACTGGCTAATTATCGCTTGTTAGAGATATACAAATCTGTATACTTTGATGCCTATCATTCTTACTTTATAAAGTCGGTCATATGAATATAGCTTACATTTTTAAAGGTAACAGAAAATGGGGCATCATGCTCATTAGTATGGCCTTGCTTGCTTGCGCCAAGCTGACACCACTTAATCATGCGCTTAGCCCAGCTCAAGATTGGCCTAGTTTTGGCGGTGATTACAGCAACCAACGCTTGTCTGCGTTAACGCAAATCAACCCACAAAATGTTAATCGCCTTAAATTAGCCTGGCAAGTTAAAAGCGGCGTCCTGGCTAGTTTTCAAGCTACGCCTATAGTCAAGGCTGGGGTGATGTACGTTGCCTTGCCTTATAACCATGTGTTGGCGCTTGATGCCAAAACCGGTAAGCAATTGTGGCGCTATGAACACGTCCGCAGGGCAAGCTGGAAAATGTGCTGTGGCCCAGCAAATAGAGGAGTGGCGCTAAGTGACGGTAAAGTTTTTATAGGAACAGTGGATGCGCGCTTGATTGCCTTGGATGCAAAAACCGGGCTGAAAATTTGGGACGTGGACGTGGCGGACGACACGGCCTTAACAGAAAATACTGAGTCGTTGAGCAAGGCTGATGCTAAAAGTGGTAAAAATGCATACGGGGCAACTGGCGTAGGCATAGCCATGGCGCCGGTGGTGTTTAATGGCAAGGTTATCGTTGGAATAACCGGCGTAGGCTACGGCTTGCATTTGGATGCGCCAACGCAATCGGCACCGCTTGGCGCTGTGGTGGGGGTGGACGGTCGTTATGGCCGACCAGGGTTTTTAGCAGCGTATGACGTAAATAGTGGCAAGCGAATTTGGCAATTTGACACCATCCCAAGCCAAGGTTGGGAAGGCGAGTTTGTCGAAACCACCTCTGATGGCATTTCATTAAACCGAGACGTGGTAGCAGAAAGAGCCAATTTAACTAACAATAAAGAGGCGTGGCGTTATGGTGGCGGCTCAGCATGGAGCACGCCAGCAATAGACCTTAAAACGCATACGCTGTTCTTCGGTACGGGCAACCCTTCACCGCAAATGAATGACATTTCGCGTCCTGGCGATAATTTGTACACCGTTTCATTGGTGGCTCTGGACACGGAAACGGGTAAATTAAAATGGCATTACCAACAAGTGCCGCATGACGTATGGGGTTACGATTTAGCCAGCCCGCCAGTCTTGTTTAATTATATAAGCAAAGGACAGAGCATACCTGCCGTGGGCCAAGCAAGTAAAACCGGCTGGTACTTCGTTAATGATAGGGCTACGGGCAAGCTGCTGATGAAGTCGGATGCGTTTGTGCCGCAAAAGAATTTATTTGCTAAAGCCAGCAAAGAGGGCACCGTGCTCTATCCTGGTATTTTAGGCGGCTCTAATTGGAGCCCAAGCGCCCTTGACGAACGCAATCAGATTGCTTTTGTAGCGGGCATACATGCGCCAATCAAATACACTTTGGTTGATGAGCCTGCAATAAATGGGACCCCAGCAATACGCTATGCATCCTCTGAGCCTACCAAAGATGCTAGGTGGGGGGTTTTGTCGGCGATTAATTTATCTAGCGGTAAAATGCTGTGGCAAGTCAAAACGGCGCAACCATTAATGGGTGGCTTGCTGGCCACGCAATCCGGATTGCTATTTATGGGTGAGGGTGATGGCCATTTTAATGCCTACGATAGCCATACTGGTGCAGTGTTATGGCAGAGTAAGCTCGATGCTGGGGTGAATGCGCCTGCCATCACCTACCAAATTGATGGGGTGCAATACGTAGCTGTAGTGGCCGGTGGTAATGCTATTTTTGGCTATACCGCCGGAGATAATATTGCGGTGTATGCCTTGAGTAAATAATACGCTTGAGCTTAGTTTGGGTTTTGACTGATTTTTAAATAAAGCACAATGCAAGCCAGCATTAGGGTGAGGCTATTGGCCGCTATGATGGGCCAGCTATGAATCAGGATGCCATAAATCAACCAGGTCAATACGCCTAGACTAAATAGGCTGTACATAGGCAAAGACACGCCAGATAAATCCCGGGTTTTCCATGAATGGTGCGCTTGGGGCACAAAGGCAAAGGTTGTTAAAAAAGCGGCTAGGTAGCCGGTTGCGTCAGTAATACTCATGAATAGTGGCTGCCCAATGACCTGTTGTATAAATTTCAGGCAAAAAAATGACCCAATTAAGGGCCATTTTTTTGGATTCTTGGTTACTAAACTTTCTGAATGTTAGAAGCTTGTTTACCTTTTGGTCCGTCTGTTACATCAAAGCTTACGCGATCATTTTCTTTTAAGCTTTTGTAACCGCTATCAACGATTGCTGAGAAATGCGCGAATAAATCGTCGCCGCCTGCATCAGGAGTAATGAAACCAAAACCTTTTGAATCATTAAACCATTTAACTAAACCTGTAGCCATATCTTATTCCATACTTTAAAAAAGGGAGGCACCCTAAATGAATGGGTTTTTAACAAATAATTAGTCTTGAGAACGTAACCAAATTAAACAACCAAACGCCTAAATTGCTTTTTACGGGGAATCGGTAATCCTGTCAAGCATTATTTTACAAAGACTCACTTTGATGCAGTCTATGTTAGATTTGGCCCTTTATAAATCATTTAGTTAAGTTGATTTATTGCCAAACAGACAGGGCGAGACTATAATGCGCGCGATACATAGTGTTGATAAACTTTAATGTCAACACCGCAAGCCTGCTAGTTAAAGTGCTTATAACAAAGCGTTCAAAAACAAGCTTGCACTTAAATATGGAGACAGGGTATTGGCTAAAGAAGAATTGATTGAAATGAACGGGGTGGTGATGGAGATCTTACCGGATTCACGTTACCGCGTGACCTTGGATAATGGTCATAAGTTGATCGCCTACACTGGCGGCAAGATGAAGAAAAATCACATTCGTATTTTGGCTGGGGATAAAGTCACTTTGGAATTGTCCCCGTACGACATTAACAATGGGCGCATCACCTTTAGACACATCGAGTCTGGTGGTGCCACCTACACACCAAGAAAGCGTACCTATTAGGCTTTACTGCCGGTTGGCTAAGCAATTTAGCCCTTAATCTTATCGATGGAATGACATCGGCCGGCCGTTTTAATTAACTTTAATGTTGTAAGTGCCCACTGAAACTAACTGACCGGAGCGAATTTTGGCGGTTTTTCTGTGCTCAACTAAACCGTCTACCTTAACCAATCCTTCTGCTACCATAGTCTTGCCGCGGCCACCGCTATCAGCCAGGCCTACCAGTTTTAATAGATTGCATAACTCTATGTAGTCTGAGCTTAAGTCAAATTGCATGTTTTCTGGCATAAGTGTCTCGGTGCTTGAGGTAGAATGGGCATTAAGCAGGTGTGGTGGTGTTAATAAATAGCCACATTAAAACAGCCTATTTAGCGGTCAATAAAACCACATGGGTTGATAACGGCGTCGGATTCTATATTAAAGGTAAGCTTTGTCAATGACAAAAAAAATGCAAGTCAGCAAAAGACCAAAAGACCCTCACGCAGCTAGAGAGGCTAGTCGTTATGAGACGCCATTGCCAAGTCGCGAAATGATACTTAGCTTTATGGCGGATCAAGGCGCGCCATTAAGCATTGAGCAACTATACATGCTGCTTGCAATTGAAGACGACGAGCGCGAAATTTTCAATCGGCGCTTAAATGCCATGGAGCGTGAAGGCCAAATCATCAAAAATAGAAAAGGCGCGTTGTGCATTGCCGATAAGTTGGATTTGATTTCTGGGGTAGTGCAAGGTCACCCAGATGGATTTGGTTTTTTAGTCCCCGATGATAAAAGCAAATGCAATGGCGAGGATTTGTTTTTAAGCCCTAAAGAAATGGCCCAGCTTATGCATGGTGACAGGGCAATGGTTAGAATGAGTGGCTTGGACAGAAGAGGTAGGCCAGAAGGGAAATTGGTTGAGGTGTTAGAGCGTCGAACGCAACGCTTGGTAGGCAGGGTGATTCATACGACCGGCGTCACCATAGTCGCAGCTGAAGACAAGCGCATTAATCTGGATATATTAATTCCTTACCATTTGGATATGAATGCCAAGGCTGGCCAAGTGGTCATGGTCGAGTTAACTGAACAACCTTCGGCCAATGCACAGCCCATGGGTAAAGTGGTCGAAATTTTGGGTAATTATGCCGACAGTGGCATGGAAATAGAGATTGCTTTACGTAAGCATAATTTGCCCCACGAATTTAGCGCTGAGGCGATTGCCTTAGCCGAGTCTTATCCTAAGCAAGTGCAAGCCAAAGATTACCAAAATCGCATTGATTGCCGCGCCTTACCATTAATCACTATAGACGGTGAAACGGCCAGGGATTTTGATGACGCGGTATTTGCCGAGCCGCAAGGTAAAGGTTGGCGTTTGGTGGTAGCCATTGCAGACGTGAGTTTTTATGTTCAGCCTAAGGATGCCTTGGATAAAGGTGCGATTGATCGCGGCAATTCGGTGTATTTTCCACGCCGTGTCATTCCTATGTTGCCCGAAGCCTTATCAAACGGTTTATGTTCACTAAACCCTGATGTTGAGCGACTCTGTATGATTTGTGACATGCAGGTCGATGGCCTAGGGGTGGTTAAGCAGTATAAATTCTACCCCTCGGTGATGCGCTCAAAAGCACGCATGACTTACACGCAAGTGCATGAAATATTGCAACACCCAGATGCACAGTTGGCTCAGGATTATGCCTGGCTGGTGCCGCATTTGACGCATTTGCAAAGCGTTTATAAATTAATGTTGGCGCAACGTGAAAAGCGCGGCGCCATAGAATTTGAAACCTCTGAAACCATTATGGTGTTCAATGATAATGGCAAAATTGACAGTATCGTGCCCAGTCATAGAAACGAAGCACACAAATTAATAGAAGAGTGCATGTTGGCGGCGAATGTGTGCGCTGCAGAATTTTTACATGCCAATGAACACCCGGCATTGTATCGAGTGCACGAAGGGCCTACCCCGGAAAAATTAGAACTATTGCGCACCTTTATGGCGGAATTTGGCTTTGGTGTCGGCGGTGGCGAAAAGCCGCATGCTAAAGATTATGGCAAATTATTGGATAAGATAAGAGCTAGACCGGATGCGCAATTGCTGCAAACGGTATTGCTCAGGTCTATGCAGCAAGCCATCTATAGCCCAGACAATTTGGGGCATTTTGGATTAGCTTATGAAGCCTATGCGCACTTTACTTCTCCTATACGACGCTACCCAGATCTATTAATACACCGGGCCATCAAAGCTGTCTTGAACGGCGATAAGTATAAGCCGGGTGATTGGAGTGAATTGGGCATGCAGTGCTCAATGACAGAGCGACGAGCAGACGATGCGACACGCGATGTGACCAATTGGCTCAAGTGTTTCTACATGCAAGATAAAATTGGGGAAGTGTTTGAAGGCAGCGTAGCAGGTGTTACCGCCTTCGGACTATTTGTTGCCTTAGATGGGGTATACGTTGAAGGCTTATTGCATGTCACTGAACTCGGCAATGATTACTTTCATTACGATAAGGCCCGCCATGAAATGGCCGGCGAACGAACCGGCGTGCGTTTCCGTTTGGGTGATAGGTTAACAATAAAAGTGGCCCGCGTGGATTTGGAAACCAGCAAGATAGATTTTTCATTGGTGAATAAAAATCAAGGCTTGGGTGTGGATGTTTCTGTAGGAGATGATAAAGGCTCGCAAGTGGCCCCAAGTCGCGTCCAACAAAAGCCTAGGCATGCTGTTGCTAAAAACAAGTCTAATGGCGGTGCTGCATTTAAAAATCCAGCTAAACCGACTAAGTCTAAAAAAGCCCATAAAAAAACTAGCAAACACTGATGCTTAAGCATTAAATTTTAGGAATGATAGAGAAGGTGAAACGATGAGCGATGCCCGTATTTTATTTGGTTTTCATGCCGTACTGAGTCGCTTGCGTCAACACAGCGCCAGCGTTCAAGAAATATTGATTGATAAAGATCGAGTGGATGCACGCATGAAGGATCTGCTAAAGATGGCCGAGTCCTTTAATGTGCGGGTAATGGAAGTGGAGCGCAGTCGATTAGATGGCATGGCTGGTATGAATGGCCGCCATCAGGGCGTGATTGCTCGTGTGGTAGATACGCCTATTCCATATAAAGACATACACGATATTTTAGAGTCCGATTTAAATGAGCCGCCATTCTTCCTTATATTAGATGGCGTGGAAGACCCACACAATCTAGGAGCATGTTTGCGCGTGGCCGATGCCATGGGTGTGCATGCGGTGATTGCGCCCAAGGATAGGGCGGTAGGATTGAATGCCACGGTGCGAAAAGTGGCCAGCGGTGCTGCTGAGACCATTCCCTTTATTGCTGTAACCAACCTAGCTAGAACCATACGTGAATTAAAGGAAGCAGGGGTGTTTGTGGTTGGAACAACCATGGATGCGCCATCTAGCCTGCTTAATTGCAAGCTTGATGGGCCTCTTGCCATAGTGCTGGGAGCGGAAGGCGATGGCATAAGGCGGTTAACTGCTGAAACCTGCGATGCCTTGGTGACCATACCCATGTTTGGCTCGGTTGAGAGCTTAAACGTCAGTGTCGCTAGTGGTATATGTTTATACGAAGCCCGTCGTCAGCGTAGCCTGCAAACTAAATAGCGACTAATCCTGCAATTTGAGCGTTTTTAACGTACGTTGACGAACGGCATTCAGTAGCGTCGGGTTGTCTATCAATGATTGCTGGTAACTGGGTATAAGCTGACGAATTTTTTCTTGCCAGCCTGCCTGTTGCAATGGCAGTTTAAAGCAGCGCTCTATTACATCCAACATGGCTTGCACGGCAACCGACGCGCCAGGGGATGCGCCAAGTAAGGCAGCTATCGTACCGTCTTTTGCGGCAACTATTTCAGTACCAAACTCAAGTTTTCCACCTTTTTCATCGCATTTTTTGATGATTTGTACGCGCTTGCCGGCATTTTCCAAACGCCAATCTGCCTTTAGCGCGTCCGGATAAAATTGCTGCAAAACCGATATTTTTGAGGTGTGGGTTTTCATTGCCTCCACAATCAAATAGCGAGTCAAATCGGTGTGTTGTTTACCAACATTAAGCATGGGTTTAATGTTGCTTGGTTTAACCGATTTAATTAAATCCAGATAGGAGCCTTCGTTTAAAAACTTAGTGGTAAAGCCGGCGTAGGGTCCAAATAATAAGGCCGGCTTGCCATCAATGATGCGTATGTCTAAATGCGGCACCGACATAGGTGGAGCACCTAGTGCTGCTTTGCCATAAACTTTTGAATTGTGCTGGGCAATGATTTCCGGTTTGTCGCAGACCAACCATTGACCACTAACAGGGAACCCGCCGTAACCATGGCTTTCTGGCACCCCGGATTTTTGCAATAATTTTAGGGCGCCGCCACCGGCACCAAGGAAAACAAAGCCTGCATCAATCTGTTGGGTTTTCTTGGTCTTGAGGTTGACTATGGTCAGTTGCCAGCGACCATTTTCCAGCTGCTTTAAACGCCTCACTTCGCTGTTTAATTTAAGTTTGAAGTTTGCTTTGCTGGTCAGGTCGCTGACAAAGCTGCGAGTTAAGCTGCCGAAGTCCACGTCACTACCGTAAGGTATTCTGGTAGCCGCGACCTTTTGTTTAGGGTCCCTGTTTTGCATGACCAAGGGCATCCATTTGCTTAAAATGGCCGGATCCTCGCTGTACTCCATGTCTTTAAATAGGGGGTGGGCTTTTAATAAATCGTAGCGTCTACGCAAAAATTCCACGTCCTCTGCACCCCAAACAAAACTAAGATGCGGAGTGGGGTTGATGAATTTAGCCGGTGCGGGTAATCGACCGTTTTCTACAAGGTGGGACCAAAACTGCAAGCTGGTTTCAAATGCAGCGTTGATTGATAGGGCACGTTTAATATCAATGCTGCCATCGCTGGCAACAGGCGTGTAATTTAACTCGCAATAGCCAGCGTGACCGGTTCCGGCATTATTCCTGGCATCCGTACTTTCGGCTGCGATAGAAGGAAGACGCTCTACCATGAGCATGCTGAGTTGGCTGTCTAATTCAGACAGCAAACTGGCTAAGGTGGCGCTCATTACGCCGCTGCCAACTAACAGCACATCGACTTTATTTACAGTTGTCATTAGATTTAAAAGGCTTTTTAATAAATATCCGTGATTGAATATGCTGCACGCCAACAAAAAAGCCTGTGAAAGACAGGCTTTAGTTTTTTAAAATGCAATTATCAAACCATGACTACTTTAGTTTCATGCATTTTAAGTTATAAATTTTACAGTAATATTAGGCTTTAAAGGGAAGAATAATGCGCTTTCAAGTTCACAAAATCAGTAGCTGGCAATTCAAATGAATCAGGATGATCTGCTGCGCTTATTGGATACCCCCATGCCCTACGGTAAGTACCAAGGCCGCTACTTAGCGGATTTGCCTGGACATTATTTAAATTGGTATGCGCGCGTTGGCTTTCCAAAAGGCGAGGTAGGTCGTTTGTTAGCATTGATGCAAGAAATAGATCACAACGGATTGTCTTGGTTGCTGGACCCACTGCGAACGTCTGCTAAAGGTGGTAAGGAAACGGCTGAATAGCGTATAGGCACAATACTAGGTAGTGCATGGCCATTTTAGCGATTTTACAATCGTATTATTGGCGTCCCCACCGGGATTCGAACCCGGGTCGCCTCCGTGAAAGGGAGGTGTCCTAGGCCTCTAGACGATGGGGACCTAAGAATTGATTACACTTAATACAAGTGCAACATTTTACTACAAAACACCATTAAAAAGCAGTGTTATTGGTGGAGATAAGCGGGATCGAACCGCTGACCTCTTGCATGCCATGCAAGCGCTCTCCCAGCTGAGCTATACCCCCTGTACCTACATTTTGTCGCTGTTGTTTTACATCAGCTATCAGCGAGGCGCCATAATAATGACGGGCCGATGGATTGTCAATGTTTTTCATTGGATTGCAGCGAAATTTTGATCGCATGCATGGTTTTATTGCTAAGCCTAATGCGCTCGGATAGCCAAGATCAGCCGCGCGTGTTTTGCTGCCCATCGAAGTGCGTTAGTTCTACCCGTGCAGGAGGCTGCCATCCTGCTTGCCGGTGTTCTGCTACCACATTAGTGAAAATACCACCGCGCACATAGAATTTTGCGGTAACCCGCATGAATTTTGGCTGAGTGGCCATGACTAGATCGTCTAAGATGCGATTGGTAACGGCCTCATGAAAGCAACCTTCGTCTCTAAATGACCACATGTATAGCTTTAAACTTTTAAGTTCAACGCAGGTTTTATCTGGGATGTAGTCCAAATAAATAACGGCAAAATCAGGCTGGCCGGTTTTGGGGCATAAACAAGTGAACTCCGGGATTTCCATGTGGATATGGAAATCCCGGTTTGTGTTCGGGCTTTCGAAAGTTTCTAAATTTTTGGAGGCCAAAACGGTTGGTTTTGCGCCTATTGATTGTGAGCTCATAAGGTGTTTTTGCTAAAAAAAAGTTATTATACTATCTAACTAAAATACTATAAAAAATTAGCCTACATTTAATAGTTCAAATAAGCCCCATTTCCCACCTAATGATTAATCATAAAGCCCATTAATTTGCGTTTAACCCAATTAAAACTTGCCGGCTTTAAGTCTTTTGTCGATCCAACCACCTTACACATACACGGCCAGCGTATGGGTATAGTTGGTCCAAACGGTTGCGGAAAATCCAATGTAATGGAATCGGTGCGTTGGGTGTTGGGCGAATCGTCGGCCAAGGAGATGCGGGGCGACAGCATGGATGCCGTTATTTTCAACGGCTCCGCTACACGCAAGCCTATATCTCGCGCCAGCGTGGAATTAATTTTCGATAACAGTTTAGGAGGTGCTGCAGGCGAGTGGAGCCAGTACGCAGAAATTTCTGTTAAACGGGTCATTGAACGTGACAAGGGTTCGGCTTATTACATCAACAATGCCTTGGTACGCCGTCGCGATGTGGCGGACTTGTTTTTGGGGACCGGGCTGGGAGGTCGCGCTTACGCTATTATTGGTCAAAACACCATCAACCGTATTGTGGAGGCTAAGCCTGAAGAATTACGCATCTTTCTTGAGGAAGCGGCCGGTATCAGTAAATACAAGGAAAGACGAAGAGAAACCGAACTGCGTTTGCGTGACACACGTGAGAATTTACTTCGGGTCGAAGACATTCTGCAGGAGTTAGATAAGCAGATTGCGCGCCTGCAATCTCAAGCCGTGTTAGCGGAAAAACATCAAAATTTACATGAAGCACTGAAATTAAGTTCGGCCCTTGTTTGGGCATTGAAGAAACGTGATGCCAGCCTGTATTGGGAAAAAGCGCAGCGACAGGTTCAGCAACTGGCCCAAGAGCTCGAAGCGCAAATGGCTGGCTTACGAAATAAAGAACGGGATTTAGAGCAAGTTAGGCAGGAAAGCTTTCGTTTAGCCGAGGTTGTGAATCAAGCTCAGGCTGCTTATTACCAAGCCAATGCAGAGCTTGCTAACATTGAGAATCAGCTAAAAAACAGCAAGGATGCAAAGGAGCGAACGCAGGCCCAGCTTAATCAACTGAGCGCTCAGTTTGATAAAAATAATGGCCTGGCCAGTCAGTTTCAGGTCGACTTAGCCAGTGCTAAAGCTAAATTGCTCGATGAGCAGAGTCGCGTTGCTTTGTCAGAAAAAGCCAATCAACAAGCGGCCGAAGCTGTGCCGGTTTTATATGAGCAATTTCAAGCTGCACATAATCAATTGGATGCGGCTAATGCCAATTTAATCGAGTTAAATCAGCGTCTGCAGTCGGAGCAAAATCACTTAGCCTATGCAAAGCGTGAAGTATCTGAGCTTCAGTTGCAGTTGGAGAAAGTGCAGTTGGCTATAGCCAGCATTAAATTAAGTGACGGCAGTTTATTGCAAGCACAGCAAACTGCGTTGGCAGAAACGCATGCCAACATCGCCAGCTTGGAAGAGTGTGTTGCAGCCAGTTTGGCTAAAGAAAATCAATTAATCGACCAAGTAAAAATCCTTAATGAATCGCAATTATTCGCACAGCGTGACTTAAGCAGCTTAGATGCTGAGCTTAAATCGCTAGAAAAAATTCAGCAGTCTTTAAAAAATGCGAACGATGAGGAGGGTTTAAATCGCTGGTTAAAAGAGCTCGACTTACAAGATAAGCCGCGCACATGGCAAACAATTAGCGTAAAAAACGGTTGGGAAACAGCGCTGGAGGCGGTGCTTGGGCCTAAGTTAAATGCCATTTTAGTGCCTAAATTACAAACTGCTGATCGCCCACCGACCTCCTTAATTTTAGCCATAAATGGGGCTGTTTCAAGCAAGAGCGTTCAGGCAGAAAATCGGATCACTCTTTATTCCATCCTTAACAATGGCATGCCTGAGCAAGATGCTGCCTTGCAAGAATGGTTGAGAGGCTTTTATTTGTTAGACGACGGCGTTGATGCGGTGCAGGCAAGATCATCCTTGCGTAATGGCGAGTATTTAGTTAACAAGCAAGGGGATATCTACAGCCAATGCAGCGTTAGCTATTTTGCCAAGCAATCTGTCTTGCATGGTGTGCTAGAACGCCAAGCCCAAATGCAAAGCCTGCAACAAAAACGTCCTCTTGCGCAGGTCGCTTTGACTGAAGCTGAGCAGGCATTGGGCCAAGTCGAGCTGGAATTGCAATCAGTAAAAGTGCTGCAGCGCTCGCAGGCTCAGGAATTTAAGCAGGCCATTGAGCAAGCGCATCAATTGAATTTAGCCATTCAACAGCAGCAGCAAGCGCTGCTGACTATGCAGCAAAAACGGAATGACTTGCAAGCGGAACGCGTCAAGTTGGTGGATAAGTTGTCGGTATTGTCTGTTGAAATGGCCTCTAAAGAACGATTGTTGCATACCGAATCATCTAATTTGGCCTTGAGGCAACAGGCAAAATACGAGGCTGAATCGCTGAAGCAAAAAACGGAGTTAAGCTTTAACCAAGCGCGCGATAAAATGCATTTACTGGAAAAAACGCACCAAGAATTAAATTTTAGCTTGCGAATTATTTCTAATGAAATTAATGCATTAGAGATTAAATTAAATGTCATGCTTGATGAAAATAGCAACATCAAATCGAACCAAGAGAGCCTGTTGGCAACCCTCGCAGAGATTGAAGTAGATGGCTTAAAGCTAAGCTTACAAGCTGCCTTAGAAAAAAAACAAAACCAAGAGCGTGCGCTAGTTGAAGCTAGAAATGCCATGAATGCAAGCGAAGCTCAGCTTCAGCATCACGAACGTGAGCGCATGCATAATGAGCAATCCTTGCACCCATTGCGCGACAAACTAGAGGCCGGTCGTTTGAATGAGCAGGAGGCGCGATTAAGCTTTGAGCAATGCCAAGCTGAGCTCAATGCATCTGGTGTGCCAGAGCAGCAGTTGAATGATCGATTGGATGCGGCCCAGGCCAGCAAAGCAACGATGAAAGTAGTTGACCTGGAAAGAAACTGCGCGCAAACCCAAGCCGAGATAGAGGCTTTGGGCGCTGTTAATTTGGCCGCCATGCAAGAGTTGGAGTCGGAACAAACGCGTCGCTTATACCTAGCCAGTCAATCGGCTGATTTAAAAGAGGCAATCGACACCTTGGAAGATGCCATACGTAGAATAGATAAAGATACCCGTAGCCGACTGCAAGATACCTTTGATTTAGCTAACCAACATTTTAACGAACTGTTCGTCACCCTATTTGGCGGGGGGCACGCAGGCTTGGCGCTGCTGGGCGATGAAATATTGGACACCGGCTTACAAGTTTTTGCTCAGCCGCCGGGTAAGAAGAACAGTACCATACACCTGCTTTCCGGTGGCGAAAAAGCCCTCACAGCATTGGCTTTGGTGTTTGCCTTATTTAGACTCAACCCGGCGCCATTTTGCTTAATGGATGAAGTTGATGCGCCATTGGATGACAGCAACACTGAGCGCTTTTGTGAAATGGTGAAAAAAATGTCGGAAAAAACGCAGTTTTTATACGTCAGTCATAATAAAATAACCATGGAAATGGCCCAGCAATTGATCGGTGTTACCATGCAGGAATCGGGTGTATCGCGTATTGTCGAGGTCGATATGGACGCGGCGGTGCAGATGATGTCGGCCTAAGAGGCTGCCTAGGTATCAAGTGCAATTGTTCAAACAAAACCAACTGAAAGTTAAGCTTATATGAGTGATTTGCAAATAGCATTAATAGCCATAGGCGCATTGATAATATTGGCGGTATTGATTCTTAATTGGTGGCAGGAAAGGCGCTTTCACCGGCAAGTGCAAAGTCAATTTGGCGACATAGAAAATGATGTTCTGCTGCCAGAATCTTCTCCACAAACTCCACCAGACAACGAGGTGCGTGATGAGGGCTTAATTTCTGATAGAGATGATGCTCACCCCGGTCTTGAAGATGGCGTGTATGACATTGGTGATGCGCAGGATGCGGATAATTTTACCATCAACGTAGCGGTAAAAATTGATGCTGAAGACGCTCCGGCATTCGATACCTTGGTAGTCAGCGCGGACAGCGAAGAGCCGCAGCCAAGTCAGGCGATAGGGGACGTTGCGCCATCCGCGCCGACTGAGCCAAAAGTCAGCGCTGGTTTGCCTAGTATGTTGCTTAGTAAAATTGACACCACGGCTTTGTTGTACTTGGCTAAAGAATCGACCATGCCGACATTGAAAGAGAGTTCGCAAGGTTTATTTGATGGCTTGGATAAACCGTTTTTTATCCACGCGCTGGATAAAAACCAGGCTTGGCAAGTGCTTGATGATGACAATGTGCAGACGTACCAGCCTGTATTGAGGGTGGCTTGCAGTTTGCAATTGGCTGATAGAGGTGGCGCCGTGACCCGTAGCACGTTAAGCCGCTTCCAGCTTGCCGTGACCGAGCTTGCGCTAAAAATTAATGCAGACCTTGAGTGGCAAGACATAGAAAGCATTCAGTTGCAAGCTAGTGAACTGGACGAGTTTTGCATAGCCGTGGATAAAACCGTGGGTTTTCATTTAAGTCATGGTGAAAACGGTGCGTTTTCGGCTGCTAAATTGACAGCATTGGCTGAGGCGCAAGGCTTGGCGGCTAACGATGCGGGCTGCTTGCAAGCATTTAATTCACAAAGCGCTAAACCCTCTTTCATTATTTTCAATACGGAAAATCAGTTAACTGCTTTTAATGCCGCAAGTGATGCGCTCATAAAAAGCGTTATTTTTCAATTGGACATACCCCGTGTTGATGAATGTACGCTGGCATACAAGCAAATGGTTAAGGTGGCAAAATCGCTAGCGGTCGATTTAAACGCCAATTTACTGGATGCCAATAATCGAATATTGAATGATCAGCAAATTGAGCAAATATTCCAACAAGTCGATTCCATTCAAGACGTCATGCGCTTGCGCGGCATAGAGCCGGGTTCCGAGGCGGCGCTTAGGTTGTTCTCATAAATGAGCCAAGCTGAACAGCAAGGCTTATTGTTTGAAGCCCCACCAAACTCAGAGCCGCTATCCGTTGACATAACCCAGCAATACCAGCATTTAAAGCGCAGTCTAGAACAATACGATTACGAGTACTACGTGTTGGATGCGCCGTCGGTTCCTGATAGCGAGTACGATAGTCTTTTTAAGGCGCTGCAAGCCATAGAGCAGGCGCATCCTGAGTTGGTGACGGCAGACTCACCAAGCCAACGAGTCGGCGGCAGCCCAAGCAATGCCTTTGCTAACATCACGCATAAGCAAGCAATGTTGTCGCTTAACAATGCCTTTGAGGATCGGGAGTTGGAAGCGTTTGACAAGCGCATACGGGATGCACTGGCCTGCAATCAAGTTGAATACGCAGTAGAACCAAAGTTCGATGGATTGGCAATCACCCTAAGCTATGAAAACGGGCTATTCAAGCAAGGTGCAACCCGTGGTGATGGCTATACCGGTGAGGATGTAACACACAATCTACGGACGTTACGAGCTATCCCCATGCGATTGAACTGTCAGAACCCACCTGCGTTACTGGAAGTGCGTGGTGAGGTGTTGATGTTTAAGCGCGACTTTGAGAAGCTAAATAAAATGCAGTTAGCCAAGGGTGAAAAGCCGTTTGCTAACCCGCGAAACGCAGCCGCTGGTAGCCTGCGTCAACTGGATCCAAAAGTAACGTCTACTAGACCATTAAGTTTTTTTGCCTATGGTTTGGGTGTGGCGCATGGTATTCCGCCTATGCATAGCCATAGTATGGCCATGGATTACCTTGCCAGCCTGCATTTTCCAGTGAGTCAGGAGCGCGGCGTGGTTTTAGGTTTGCCCGGCCTGCAAGCCTATTATCTAAAAATGGCAGGTTTACGTGATGGCCTGGCCTTTGATATAGATGGGGTGGTTTACAAGGTAAATCAATTTAAGTTGCAAGATGAGCTCGGCTTTGTATCCCGTGCGCCAAGATGGGCCATCGCTCATAAATTCCCAGCACAAGAAGCGCTAACCGTCGTTGAAGACATCACCGTGCAAGTGGGCAGGACAGGTGCCATCACACCGGTAGCAAGGCTATCCCCGGTTTTTGTTGGTGGGGTAACGGTAACCAACGCTACCTTGCACAACGAGGACGAGGTTAGACGAAAGGACGTGCATATCGGTGACACGGTGAGCGTGCGCAGGGCAGGGGACGTCATCCCTGAAGTGGTAAGCGTGGTTATGGAAAAGCGCCCGATTAATGCAAGGCGCTTTGTGATGCCGACCGTCTGTCCAGACTGCGGCTCGCATATCGTTAGGCCAGAGGACGAAGCGGTGGCCAGATGCAGTGGCGGACTTTTTTGCCCTGCGCAGCGCAAGCAAGCCATCATTCATTTTGCCTCGAGGCGCGCAATGGATATAGAGGGACTAGGGGATAAGTTAGCCGATCAATTGGTTGAGGCGCAGTTAGTCAACACGCTGGCTGATCTATACCAACTTAATTTATCCGTCTTATGTAACTTGGAGCGCATGGCCACGAAGTCAGCAGAAAATCTGTTGCAAGCATTGCATAAAAGTAAATCTACCACATTGGCACGCTTTATTTATGCCCTAGGCATGCGTAACGTCGGAGAGGCGACGGCGAAGGATTTGGCTAGGCATTTTGCCAGCCTTAACAACCTCATGCAGGCCAGCCGCGATGATTTGTTAGCGGTGAATGACGTGGGCCCTGTGGTGGCGGATTGCATAGTGAATTTTTTAGGCGAAGCGCACAACCAGTTAGTTATAAAACAATTGTTAGAAGCAGGGGTGTGTTGGCCAGACAGCGACAATAATAGTGCTGAGCTAAGTCACCTAGCAGGTATGACTTTTGTACTAACCGGCACATTGGCTAATTTGTCTCGTGAACAAGCCAAAGAATTAATTGAGGCTAGGGGAGCTAAAGTGAGTGGCAGCGTGTCCAAAAAGACACATTACGTTGTTGCTGGAAGTGAAGCCGGAAGCAAATTAGATCAGGCCAAAATACTGGAATTAACTATTTTAGATGAGGCTGGCTTGCTGCAGCTACTCGCAGCACACTAAATTCAAGGGTAAGCAGACAATATGAAACTAGAAAAGACCTTAATAACAGCATTCATCCTAATGTTCTTTAATGATGTTTTAGCTGAAAATTATAGTGCGGCAGAATGCAATAAATTATTAAATGCAGGCAATACACCAGCAGCCATTGATTACTCAAAAACCATGTTATCGCTTAACGGCAGTGATAAAGATGCTTTGTTATGCCAAGGTCGAGCCTATTATGCCGCGGTGGATTTCAATAAGGCGCTACTTGCATTTGAGCTGGCGGAAAAAAATTCCAATAATGAGCTGGATAAGATAGTGGCTGTTTTTCTAAAAGCCAATGCCAGTTATGCCATGAAGCAAAAAGACCAAGCATTAGCAAGCTATAAAAAAGCACTTAAACAATCGCAAATGATAGTGAATAAAGCCATGGAGCGCCTAGCTCTTAACGCCATTGGCGACATAAGCAACAATGACAAGGACTACCAGGCTGCACTGGATTGGTACTTGCAAGGTTTTAAACTGGCAGCTAATGACAATGAGCGGGGAGAGAGTGCCGAGAAGGTTGGCGGGGCTTACCATGCGCTAAAACAAGATGATCTAGCGCTTGAATACCAAATTAAAGCTTATTTGATGCACGATAGGGTTGGGACGCCAGACCAATATGCGCAATCCAGTATTTTATTGGGCCAATATTACGCGATCGTCAAGAATTACGATAATGCCGAAAAAACACTAAATAAAATCATTAAATTTGCCAACGAGCAGGGCGGTGAATACTATGAGGCCCAAGCCAGCTATGTATTGGCTAAAGTCGAATTGGCCAGAGGTAACACTGAAAAAGCTGCGAAATTGATAGAAAAAGCCAAGCTTATTGCAAAAAGAACCCAAGATGCTGGGCTAGAAAAAGAAATAGCCAATGAGATGCAAGACTTATTTTGACGGCGAGCGCTAGCCATATAAACCAAACCTGTCATTACCTGTCATTGCTAGGCGAGCTACTAATATGAATATTGAAAAAGATATTGCCCCTTCAGACATAACGCCACGAGACGTCTTTGAAAACCGCAGGAGTTTCATAAAGACAGCAGGTGTTGGCCTAATAGCAAGTGCTGCGATGCTTCTAAATTGCCCTATTAGTGCTGCTACAGCAAAAAATGCAAATCACCCATCTAGGAAATTAAAAGCCATAAGCACGGCTTATGGCAGAGGTGAGCAGCTTACAAGCTACGAAGACGTTACATCCTATAACAATTTCTACGAATTTGGATCGGATAAAAGTGAACCCGCAATTAACGCCAAGCTTTTTAAAACGCAACCATGGACGCTAACTGTTGAGGGCGAGGTAAGGAAAAATAAAACCATTGCCATCGAGGATTTATTGAAGCTAGCACCGTTAGAGGAGCGCATATACCGTATGCGCTGCGTTGAGGGTTGGTCTATGGTAATTCCATGGGTTGGGCTGCCACTTTCTCAGCTAATTAAATGGGCCGAGCCAACTGGCAATGCGAAGTACCTGGAATTCGTAACGCTGGCCGACAAACAACAAATGCCAAGTCAAAACATCCCCTTGTTGGATTGGCCTTATACCGAAGGTCTGCGCATGGACGAGGCCATGAATTCACTTACCGTATTAGCTGTTGGACTGTATGGGGAAGTCCTGCCTAACCAGAACGGCGCGCCATTGCGACTGGTAGTGCCATGGAAGTACGGGTTTAAAGGTGCAAAGTCTATTGTCAGCATTAGGTTTACTGAAAAGCAGCCTGTCTCAAGTTGGATGAAAGTTGCGCCAAAAGAATACGGTTTTTATGCAAACGTTAATCCAAACGTAGAACACCCGCGCTGGAGTCAATCAACTGAAAGGCGAATAGGTTCAGGCCTATTTGCCAGTAGGATAAAAACTCAGATGTTTAATGGTTACACAGAACAGGTAGGCCAGATGTACACTGGACTAGACCTTAAAAGAAATTTTTAAGCTTATCCTGGTAAATTCATGACCCACCTTCGCATCAAGCCAGCGATTCTAAGTTCATTTATATTCAACAAAGCGACGGTTTTTACGCTTGCCCTTTTTCCGCTTTTAAGACTGCTCTACCTGGCGCTTAATAACAAGCTTACGGCACATCCCATTGAATACATTGAACATTCAACTGGATTTTGGTCACTAACTATATTGCTGCTGTTGCTATTGCTGACACCAATTAGGTTGGTATTCAAGACCAATAAGCAAATTCGATTTAGGCGCATGTTGGGCCTATTTGTTTTCTTTTATGCTTTTATGCATGTGCTGACATACTTATGGCTGGATTACGCATTTAGTTATGATGAGATTGCAAAGGATGTAATTAAGCACCCACGTATATGGGTGGGGTTCATCGCTTTCTTATTGTTGTTACCACTTGCAGCAACGTCCAACCAAGCCAGTATTAAAAGCTTGGGGGCTAACTGGGTCAAACTACATAAATTGGTCTACTTGGTGGCCATTTTAGCTGTCACGCATTTTTGGATGCTAGTGAAGCGGGATGTAAGTGAGCCTATGGTATTTGCAATTGTTTTAATTTTACTTTTGGCTGTAAGGCTTTATTTTAGATTTACAGCAAGGCAACGGAGGGCTAGCTAAATGCATTTAATATACTTTTATTAATTTTACATAATATACATTATGCGAAGTAAATTATATTAAAAGGAAGCCAAGCGCTAGGCTTGGCTTA
>CAMDXI010000022.1 GCA_945878695.1 Methylotenera oryzisoli
TCGGGCAGGTCATCGTCGTCAATTAATATGTCCAGCTCCCCTTCCACAATAAAGAAGAAGGTGGTGCTGTAATCGTTGCGTTTGAATATTTCGTCGCCGGCTTGCGGCAACAATATATTGCTTTCTAGTACCAGTTCGCGCAATTGCAAGCTGCTGAGCATGGCCAACAAGGGCACGCTTTTGCGTATCTTTTCCAACACGTCGTCTATGCCGCGGTCGGTGCAAAAGCTGGCAAACTTCTCACGCAATAATGCGCTGTCGGCAGGCTCAACCGGGTTGCCTAAAATGTGCTCAATGACTTCATAGCCTTGGTTGATACCTTGTTTGATCAAGGGGTAACCGGCCAGGGCGCCTATCACGTACAAACCGGGAACGCTGGATTCGTAGTGCGAAGACAATTGCGGCAGGGCGTATAAATCCGGCGTGGAGAAGCCGACGCCGAAACTTTCCAATAAGGGTCGCGGCGACAAGGCACCCAAACGCGCAATCACCCTATGACAAGGAATGCGCTCCACGCCATTGGGCGTGTTGGCAAACACGGTAATGGGGAAGTCACCTTTGCTATTGGCTTCTATGGATTGCGGCTTGGTCTCCAATAACCAATCCAATACGCCGCGTTTTTTTGCTTCGGTTAATTGACTGAGGTTGGTTTCCTTACAATTACTGAAGTCGTCCGCACGGTTCAAAATAATCACCTGGTTGCGCGCCGATAAGGCGATGGCGTTTTCCACGCCGCTGTCGCCGCCACCAATCACCACTATGGTTTCATTTTTATAGGCGTCCGGGTCGTCCAGTTGGTATTGAATTTGCGGCAAGTCGCCGCCGGGAATCTCCAGTTTGCGCAAACTGCCTTGCACGCCCATGGCCAACACGGCATGTTTTGTATGCAGGCTAGTGCCGTCGTCCAGCTCCACCATTAAACCGGTGGCTACTTTTTGTATGCCCAGTGCCTTGGCGCCATAGCGCACATTGACTTGATGCTCGGCCATGGTTTGTTCCCAGGTCTGCAATACCGATTCACGCGAGGAGGCGGTGAAAGGCAAGGCGCTGCGCAAGGGCAAGCCACGCGGCTCAGACATGACCAATTTGCCGCGTTGGTAATTGCGCACGGTGTTGGCCGGTGATTGCTCGGCTTCCAGCAAGACGTAATTAAGCCCTTGTTCGCTGGCGCGCACCGCTGCCGACAAGCCGCTGGGGCCAGCGCCTACGATGACGATGTCGTATAAGGTGGCGGATGCCGACTTGACTGATTTTTTCTTAGTGGCTACGGCCATGGGCTAGTGTGGTGTTATTAGAGGAAGTTGGCGTGTGCATGCTGATTTAAGGGTAGTGTGTTTGCCTAATTTTATTGCGCGATGAAATGGCTTTTGCCTTATTAACTAAGGCGCCATGCATTGCTATGAATAGGGTTGGATAGTGGCATATTCAACCCCATAAGTCAAAAGCCAGCTAGGCAAAAAGACTGGCCAGCTAATAGGTCATCCGTGTGATGTAAATGTTACAAAAATGTATCATTTCCCTTGAGCCAAATCTTTTTTCGTGGTATTTTTGCTCTGCGTCAAATTGTCGCAGTTTAAAGCATGCTAGCAAGCGATTCAAAAACAGTGTTTTTGAGCAAAGAAAGATGGTCGTCTAGCCTGTAAAAAATTCCAGGACTTTAAGTTTTTTGATTAAGGGCCGTGTATGGCAGTAGCCGATTTGGGTCATAAAATCATTGCCAAACCAAACAATTCATTGTCTGAGCAAGACAGTTTGAAATTGCTAGCGGTGTTGGCTGGCATCGCCTTAATTGTTGCCTTGGGATTTTTTCACATAGGTGCATGGATGGTGTTGCCGTTTGCCGGATTGGAGATTTTTGCTTTTGCCTATGCTTTCCACCGCGTGTATTTGCATGCGGACGATTTTGACAGCATTACGATAGAAAACGACCGAGTGGTGGTCGAAAAAAGAAACGTCAAGGAAACAACGACAACGGTTTTTCAGCGTTACTGGGCGCAAGTCAATGTGCGCGATGTAGCGAGGATAAAAGGCAGTAACGGCAAGTGTGGTCTGTTTATTAGTTCACACGGTAATGAAGTGGAGTTTGGTAGAAATTTTATAAACGATGAGCAGCGTAGCCAATTGGCGCGGGACCTCAGACAAAAATTAAAAAATATTAATTAATTTAGTTTTGGAGTGAGTTTTATGCGAGGTTTTACAAAAATAAGTCTAGCTTTATCGGCCATGCTGGTGTCTGTCACTGCGCATGCGGATTATGCTTGGAATTTCCCTGAGCCAGTGACGCCTATGGCCCTAGACACATTGCATGTGCACAATAAATTCATGTTGATTTCCATGGCTATTTTCTTTGTTGTGTTGGCCATCATGATTTACTCAATTTTTGCCCACAGAAAAAGCAAAAACTTCAAGCCGGTAAAAGATCATGCCCCATCCACTGCGACGGAAATTTTTTGGACACTGATTCCATTTGTCATATTGTTGTTAATTGACTTTGTGATCATGGGCATACCGGCTTACCACAGTGTAGTTATGATGGAAGACACACGCGACAAAGCCACCATGGTGGTTAAAGTGACCGGTTCGCAATGGCGTTGGCAATATGAATACATGGACGGCGATGCCAAAGGCATCAAGTTTGTCAGCAACCTATCTACCCCTAAAGAGCAAACCGATAAAGGTTATGAAGGTAAGAAAGACGAGCAGTACTTATTGGAAGTGGATAACCGCTTGGTGTTACCGGTAGGTGAAAAAGTGCGAATTTTAATGACCGCTACCGACGTAATGCACAACTGGTGGGTGCCGCAATTCGGTTCGTCACGTTTAGCCGTGCCTGGTTTCTTGCGTGAAACTTGGGTGCAAGTAGACAAAGCCGGTACTTACCGTGGTCAATGTAAAGAATTGTGCGGTAAAGGCCACGGTTACATGCCGGTGGTGGTGGATGCCGTGCCTATGGAAGAGTACAAAGCATGGGTAGTGGCCAAGAAAGAAGAAATGGCTAAAGCCTCTGCTGGTGCCGACAAGGAATGGACTAAAGACGAATTGGTGGCCGAAGGTAAAGGCGTATACGAGAAAAACTGTGCTGTTTGTCACCAAATTACCGGTGCCGGTTTGCCGCCTGCTTTCCCTGCCTTAACCGGCAGTAAAGTGGCCACTGGTCCTATCTTTGATGCCGATGGTAAATATTTAAAAGACGGCCATTTAGACCGCGTGTTAAACGGTATTCGCGTGATGCCGGGTTGGAAAGCCTTGCTAAACGACACCGAGATTGCAGCGGTGATTACCTATGAAAGAAATGCCTTAGGTAATAGCGTCGGCGATGTCTTGCAGCCAGCGCAAGTTAAAGCGGCACGTCAGTAATATTAATTATTTAGTTTGAGTAATCAGGAGAAGGTAATGAGTACAACAACGGTAGCGCATCATGATGATCACGCTGAACACCCAACCGGGATCATGCGTTGGTTAACCACCACCAACCACAAAGACATAGGCACGATGTATCTAACATTCTCGCTGATTATGTTCTTTGTTGGCGGTGCGATGATTCTAGGCATACGAGCAGAATTGTTCCAGCCTGGTCTGCAATTGATTAACCCCGAGTTCTTTAATCAGTTGATCGGCGTGCACGCCTTGATCATGATTTTCGCGGCCTTGATGCCTGCAGCCACTGGTTTTGCCAACTGGATGATCCCATTGCAAATCGGTGCGCCTGATATGGCTCTACCGCGTTTGAATAACTGGGGTTTCTGGTTGTTACCACCATCCGCAATTTTGCTAACCTTACCGTTCACGCTAGCCATGTTTGGCATCGGTGACGGTGCGCTAGCAACCGGTTGGACTTTCTACCCACCGCTATCTGTACAAGGTGGCATAGGCGTGGACTTTGCGATTTTTGCGGTGCATTTGTTGGGGGTGTCTTCTGTATTGGGTTCCATTAACATCATCGTGACCTTATTTAACATGCGCGCGCCTGGCATGACATTAATGAAAATGCCATTGTTCGCTTGGGGCTGGTTAATCACGGCCTTCTTATTGGTAGCAACGATTCCTGTGTTAGCCGGTGCGGTTACTATGTTGTTAACAGACCGTCATTTCGGTACGCACTTCTTTGATGCGGCCGGTGGTGGTGACCCAGTGATGTTCCAACATTTATTCTGGTTCTTTGGTCACCCAGAAGTGTACATTTTGTTATTACCGGTTTGGGGCTTCATTCCACAAATCCTAGAAACATTCTCACGTAAACCAATGTACGGTTACAAAGCGCAAGTGTACTCATTCTGGGCGATTGGTGCTTTGTCTGTGGTGGTTTGGGCTCACCATTTCTTCACATCAGGTATGCCAGTGCCAGCCTTGCTTTACTTTATGTACAGCACCATGGCCATTTCATTGCCATTAGCCGTGATGTTCTTCTGCTGGATTAAAACCATGTGGAAAGGCTCCATGAGCTTTGAAACACCGATGTTGTTTACCGTGGGTTGGATCATCTTGTTCGGTATCGGCGGTTTAACGGGTCTAGTGTTAGCCGACGTGGCAGCGGATGCGCAATACCACAACAGTTACTTCGTGGTAGCGCACTTCCACTACACCTTATTTGCTGGCGGCATCATGGGTATCATGGCCGGCGTCTATTTCTGGTTACCAAAAATGACCGGTCATATGTACAACGAGAAATTAGGTAAAGTGCATTTCTGGTTAACCGCCATTTCATTCAACCTAACCTTTATTCCACAGTTCTTCTTAGGTTTAGCGGGTATGCCACGCCGTATTCCAGACTACGCATTGCAGTTCGCTGAATTCAACATGATTTCATCGGTTGCTGCATTCGTATTGGGCTTGTCACAATTGTTATTCGTATACAACATCGTGACCTGCATCAAAGGCGGAAAAAAAGCCACCGATCAAGTTTGGGAAGGTGCGCAAGGTTTGGAGTGGACACTACCTTCACCACCTCCATACCATAGCTTCACTGAGCAACCGACTGTTAAGTAAGCCACACAACTCGGCTTTTAATTAAGCCGAGTTTTTAAATTGGGATGGTATGAATAAGCCGTTAGCAGATAAAAAATTAAGTAACAAACGCATCGCCATGGTGTTAGGCGGGCTAGCCTTAATTTGTTATGTTGTATCGATGTTTTTGATATGGCAAAAATAAACGAGTGCGAAACGCTATCGCCAAAACAGCAACTGGATTTAAAAAATAAACGCTTGGTCCGCAAACTGCTGTGGATGTTGTTAGGTTCGTTGTTATTTGCTTTTGCTTTGGTGCCGATTTACGACGTGTTATGCGAAATGACCGGCTTGAATGGCAAAACCAAAAACTCTGCAGCGGTATTAGCAGAGGCCAAAGTTGATAACAGCCGTTGGGTGACAGTGCAATTTACCACTAACGTGATGCCGGGTTTAGGTTGGAACTTCTACCCTAAACAAAGCAGCATTAAGATGCACCCAGGCCAAATTGAAACGGTGATTTTTGTAGCAAAAAATACCACGAATCAGGTGGTGGTTGGTCGCGCTATTCCTAGTATTACACCGGGAATAGCGGCAGCTAATCTAAAAAAAATAGAGTGCTTTTGTTTCGTCAATCAGGCGCTTAAGCCAGGCGAAGAAAAAGAAATGCCATTGCGGTTTTTTGTAAGTCCGCAATTGCCAGTGGATGTGTCGGACATGACTTTGTCTTATGCGTTTTTCCCCTCTGTGGATGAGGGAAAATAAGTAGCGAGTTTGTTGGTAGTGGATGGTGAGGAGATAGCCTGCTTTTGGCTATTTGAATTTAAAATATAAAAAAATGCACGGGAGTTATTGCATGGCAACACATTCAAACAATCAGTATTACGTACCGCACGGTAGTATTTACCCAGCGATCATATCCATGGGCTTACTGTCCTTGGCTTCTGGTTTTATCTTCAGCGTGGCTACCGATAAAAACAAAGACTTGGCTTATCTGCAAGCGCCGGGTAAATGGATGATGATCTTAGGCTTCGCGCTGATTCTATTCATGGTGTTCAAATGGATGGGTTCCGTGATTACCGAAAGCCTAACTGGCCAATTCAAAAAATGGGAAGACAAATCATTCCGCATCGGCATGATCGTGTTTATTTGCTCCGAGATTGCCTTTTTTGCGGCGTTTTTTGGTGCTTTATTCTACATGCGCGTGTTATCCGTGCCGGAATTAGGCGGCTACGATGTGGACGTCACACTCTATAAAGACTTCATTGGCTCATGGCCATCAACCGGCCCAGGTGGCTTAACCGTTAACGGCGAATATACCCCAAGTCCATTGCATCCTATGGGCGCATGGGGCTTGCCAGCTATCAACACGGCCTTGTTGCTAACCTCCGGTGCCACCATCACATGGGCGCATTGGGGCTTAATTAAAAATAACCGTAAACAATTGGTAGTGGGCATGGCCCTAACCGTGTTGCTAGGTATTGCGTTCTTGGCTTGCCAAGCATTGGAATACCATGAGGCTTACACTGAAATGGGCTTGACCCTAGCTTCTGGTGCTTATGGCGCTAGCTTCTTCATGCTCACCGGTTTCCATGGTTTCCACGTGTTGCTAGGCACCATCATGTTGATCGTCATTACCTTGCGCTGCATGAAAGGCCACTTCACCCCTGAGCACCACTTTGGTTTCGAAGGCGTGGCTTGGTACTGGCACTTTGTGGACGTGGTTTGGTTAGGTCTGTTCGTGTTCGTATACTGGCTATAAGGTTTAGCTAAATTAAAAAAGGCGATGCATCTGCATCGCCTTTTTTGTTTATAACAACCTCACCACAGATACCGCAAGGGCATTCCCGTCATTTCTAAGCCTCAAACTACTCGGCTTGAAATTCGTGAAGGCGCGGAGACACAGAGAAAACCTACAAGAAAAATTTCAAGCACTGATAATTGTTGACATGGCATGCATCACCTTACGATATCTTTTCATAGCTGAAGGTAACATTAAATTGAATTGGGTTTTCTCTGTGTCTCCGTGGTGAAAGGTTTTTTTGGTTCTCTGTGACTTAGCCTTAATGCGCGCTTTCCCAGTCTTTACCCACGCCCACTTCCACCAGTAAGGGCGCGGACAATTTAGCCACGCCTTGCATGAGTTCGGTTAGCTTGGCTTTCACCACAGCCAACTCCGCCTCTGGCACTTCCAGCACCAATTCATCGTGCACCTGCATAATCAATTTAGTTTGCAGTTTGGACTCGCCTAACCATTGATCAACGGCGATCATGGCCAGCTTAATTAAATCGGCCGCTGTGCCTTGCATGGGCGCGTTAATCGCGGCCCGTTCCGCACCGGCGCGGCGCATGCCGTTTGGGCTGTTGATTTCTGGCACCCACAAGCGGCGACCAAAATAGGTTTCAACAAAGCCACGTTGCTTGGCCATGTCGCGCGTGCTTTGCATGTAATCGCGCACGCCGGGGTAGCGGGCAAAATAACGCTCTATGTAACTCTGTGCTGAGGCGCGGTCTATGTTTAAGTTTTGCGCCAAACCAAACGCGCTCATGCCATAAATTAAACCGAAGTTAATCACCTTGGCGTAACGGCGTTGCTCGCTATCGACTTCCGTCAGTTCCACGCCAAAGATCTCGGCCGCGGTATGGCGGTGGATGTCCTCGTTATTGGCAAAGGCTTTTAGCATGCCCGTATCCTGCGATAAATGCGCCATGATGCGCAGCTCGATTTGCGAGTAGTCGGCGGACACGATCACGCTGCCGCTTGGGGCGATGAAGGCCTCGCGTATGCGTCGGCCTTCGGCTGAGCGCACCGGTATGTTTTGCAAATTCGGATCCGAGCTAGCCAGACGACCGGTGATGGCCACCGCTTGGTTGTAACTGGTGTGCACGCGACCGGTACTGGCGTTAATCATGCGCGGCAATTTGTCGGTGTAGGTGGATTTTAATTTGGCCAAGCCACGGTATTCCAATAACACCTTAGGCAAGGGGTGATCCAATGCCAATTCTTGCAACACGTCTTCGTCGGTGGACGGCGCGCCCGATGGGGTTTTTTTAGTCGGTTTGATGCCCAATTTATCAAACAGAATTTCTTGCAATTGTTTAGGCGAAGCTAAGTTGAACGGTTGACCGGCCAACTCGTAAGCTTGGTTTTCAAGGGCGATTAACTTATTGCCTATTTCGTTACTTTGGCTGGCCAGCATGGCGCGGTCTATCAGCACGCCATTGCGCTCTATGTTAAACAGCGCTTGTGAGCTGGGCATTTCAATGTGGCTGTAGATGTAATCCAGCTTGCTGTCTGCCGCCACTTGCGGGTACATGGCTTGATGCAATTGCAAAGTGATGTCGGCGTCTTCTGCGGCATACTCGGCGGCTGTTTCCACCGTCACTTGGTTAAAGGTTACCAGTTTGGCGCCTTTGCCGGCTACCTCTTCAAAGCTGATCGGTTTAAAGCCTAAATGCCGCTCGCTCAAGGCATCCATGCCGTGGCTTTTGTGCGATTCAAACACGTAGGATTGCAACAAGGTATCGTGGGCGATGCCGTTGATGGCAATGCCATGATTGGCCAACACGTGTTGGTCGTATTTAAGGTTTTGCCCGACTTTTTTAATGGCCGGGTTTTCTAGGATGGGCTTAATCTTCGCTAAGCATTCGGCAAAATTAAGCTGCACAGGCGCATCGAAATAATCGTGCATCAAAGGTAAATACGCCGCGCTGCCGGCCTCCACGCTAAACGACAAGCCAACAATTTTAGCGGTCATCGGCTCCAGCGAAGTGGTCTCGCTATCAAAGCAGATGAGCGGCGCGCTCGCCAGTTTGGATAGCCAGTTGTCCAATTGCGCGGTCGTTAATAGGGTTTCGTATTGGCGCTTGCTGTTCACGGCGTGTTGGGTCACGGCAAACATGTCCACCGTGGCTGTGCTTTGCACGCTACTGCTAGTTGGCATGGCCTTAGGGCTGCTGGGTGCTTGTTGATCGCCCATGCCATCCAATTCACGGCGCCAGCTTTTAAACTCGAAGCGTTCAAACAGTTCCGCTAGCTTGGCTTTGTCCATGCTTTGCGGGGCCAGGTCGCTTAGGTGTTCTTGTATGCCGACGTCGCAGCGTATGGTGATGAGTTCGCGGGCGGTGGGCAACCACGGCAAGGCCTTGCGTAAATTCTCGCCGACCACGCCGCCTATCTTGTCGGCATTGGCCACGATGTTGTCTAGGCTGCCGTATTCTTGCAACCATTTCACCGCCGTTTTAGGCCCCACTTTTTCCACGCCAGGCACGTTGTCTGAGGTGTCACCGATTAACACTAGGTAATCAATAATGAGGCGCGGCGGGATGCCGAATTTCTTTTCCACGCCGGCAATATCCAACACGTCGTCTACGCGCCTAAATGCATCGCGCATGGTGTTGACCACGGTGATGTGCTCGTTAACCAATTGCGAGATGTCTTTGTCGCCGGTAGAAATAATGACGCGCACGCCTTCACGTTCCGCCTGTTTGGCCAGCGCGCCTATGACGTCGTCGGCCTCCACGCCGCTCTCCATGATGAGCGGCCAACCCATGGCCTTGATCGCTTCGTGTAAGGGCTCTATTTGCGCGCGCAGCTCGTCTGGCATGGATGCCCGGTTGGCTTTGTATTCTGGGTAAATGTCGTCCCTAAAGGTTTTGCCTTTTGCATCAAAAACACACGCGCTATAATCGGAGGGGTAATCTTTATGCAAACGGCGCAACATATTAAGCACGCCTTGTATGGCGCCGGTCGGTTCATTTAAACTGTTGCGTAAGTCAGGCATGGCGTGAAAGGCCCGATACAGGTAGGATGAGCCATCAACCAATAACAATGTTTTCATAAAGTCGCGCTTTCAATTATTACTTAGGTGCCAGAACATGAGTGTTACAAAAAAACCGCAAAAGGTCCCCAACATCTGTGACCCCGATACGCAGGGCGTGCATCAAACCGGACAAGAGTCCTGGCGTGCCTTTGAGATTATGGCAGAATTCGTTGAGGCCACCGAGCGACTCAAAGCCATCACCCCGGCCGTGTCTATATTCGGCAGTGCACGCACGCCAGTAGACCACCCGTATTATAAGCTAACCGAAGAGGTTGCAAGGCTGTTAAGTGAGTCCGGTTTTAGCGTGATTTCCGGTGGCGGCCCCGGCATCATGGAAGCGGCCAATAAAGGCGCTTACCCTGGGCCATCGCCTAGCGTGGGCTTGAACATCGAGTTGCCGCACGAGCAAACTCGCAACCCTTATCAAGACATCAGCCAAAATTTCAAGCATTTCTTCATGCGTAAAGTCATGTTCGTTAAATACGCCAATGCTTACGTGGTCATGCCAGGCGGCTTTGGCACTTTGGACGAAGTGATGGAAGCGGTGACCTTGGTGCAAACCGGCAAAACCATCAAGATCCCCATCATCTTGGTCTGCGAACCGTTTTGGCGTGGCTTGCTCGATTGGATTAAAACCACCTTGGTCAATGAAAAAATGATTGCGCCAGAAGACCTGGATTTAATTCAGGTGATAGACGAGCCGGCAAAAATTGTTGAGGCCATCTTCAAGCATTACGAAGCGCGTGGCTTTAAATTGTCGGCCGAGGAAGAACGCGTGCAACTTTATTTATAAGCCTTTATTTGCAATCTAGCTAAGACTAGGCGCAGGTAATTTGTTAAAATAAAAGCGTTGCAATCGATAGTATAAAAAAGAGAGCGAGTGCCCGTCATGCGAAAAATCCACCTAAGTTTAGCCCTGTTGCTAGCGTTCATGGCACTGCCTGTGGTTGCCGCCGACAATAAAGCGCCGCCAGCCGATTTGCAAACCCTAGAAGAATTGCCGCCGCCGGCCATCAGCAACGAAGAAAACGCCGACGAACCGCAAATCACCATCATTAAAAAGAACGGTGAAACCATAGAAGAATACCGCATAGGCGGTCAGCTCTACATGATGAAAATCACCCCAGCCCATGGTGTGCCGTATTACTTGCACAAAGAAGACCAAGACGGCGCATGGATTAATAACGGCCCGGTGCAACCCATGAGCATTCCTAAATGGACGATATTCCGATTTTAAACGCATGGCACACCAGGCTAGCGCGAGCTAGCCTTTTTGATAATCAGCACCGCGTGCACACACCTTACTCAATCGCTTAATTTATGTCGGTATTCACCACAGTCAGTTTTACCCAATTGCAAGCTTGGCTTAAGGATTACGCCATTGGTGAGTTGCAGGAATTAAAAGGCATCGCTTCCGGCATCACCAACACCAATTACTTCGTCACCACCAGCCAAGCCAAATACGTGCTGACTTTATTTGAGCACAACAGCTTGGAAGAGCTGCCGTATTTTATTGATTTAATGAGCCACCTGGCCGCCCACGGCATTCCTTGCCCAGCCCCGATTAAAGACCAATCCGGTCAAAGTTTGCACAGCTTAAACGGCAAGCCGGCGGTGTTGATCAGTTGTTTAAAAGGCCAAGACGTGGTCGATCCCAATTTGGCCCAATGCCGTGCCGTCGGTCGCGTGTTGGCGCAGATGCACGTGGCCAGCTTGTCGTTTGATTTGCAGCCTAATCACCACAATAGCCACAATACACGTGGCGCAGATTGGCGCGAGCACACCGCGGCCATGGTCATGCCGCACTTGAGCGCGGCCGAGCAAACTTTGTTGAGCGACAGCATGGCCTTTCAAGCCAAGTTGGACGTGTCCGCTTTGCCCAGCGGCGTCATTCATGCCGATTTATTCCGTGACAACGTGTTGTTTGATGGCGATGAAATAGGCGGCTTGATTGATTTTTACTACGCTTGCCACGATGTGCTGGCCTACGATTTGGCGATTGCCGTTAACGATTGGTGCGTGGAAGCAGACGGCCAGTTTGATGCCAGTCGCTTGAGCGCCATGTTAGACGCCTACCAAGCAGTGCGGCCGTTTAGCGCTGCCGAACAAGCGGCTTGGCCTAGCTTGTTGCGCACGGCCGCCTTGCGCTTTTGGTTGTCACGCTTGCACGATAAAATCTTCCCGCAGGCCGGTGAATTAACCCACGCTAAAGATCCCGATCACTTTAAACGCATATTGACCTTACGCACGCTAGGATAAGCCGCCATGAGTACCGATAATCCAACGACCTTACCGCAATTTAGGCAAGTGCCTACCAGCCACGCATGGGCTTGGACGGTGCGCGGCTTTCAATTGTTTAGAGCCAACCCGGCCATGTGGATCATCCTCTGGGTGATTTACCTAGCCATCATTTTGCCCATCTCAATGATCCCCTTGATTGGCTCAGTGATCACCACTTTGTTAGCGCCGGTGTTTGCCGCTGGCATGATGTGGGGCTGCCAAGCCGTGGCGCAGCAGCAGGATTTGGAAATCAATCACTTGTTTGCTGGCTTTAAGAAAAACACCTCGCAGCTCATTAGCGTGGGCGGTATTTACATGGCCAGCTTGCTGGCTGTGGCCGTCATGGTGGTGTTAAGCATGGACAGCGCGACCATTGCCGCCATTAAATTAGAGCAAGGCCTCACCACCGAGCAAGCCGACGCCATGCTGCCACCCTTGTTTTTTGCTATGTTGTGCATCGTGCCGATTTTGATGGCCTATTGGTACGCGCCATTATTGGTGGGTTTGAATAATTTAACGGCCGGCCAAGCGCTGAAATTAAGCTTCATGGTCTGCTTAAAAAACCTGTTGCCGTTCTTTGTTTATGGCGTGATTTTCACCTTGATGTTGCTGGTCGCCATCATTCCATTTGGTGTGGGTTTATTGGTTGCCGTGCCGGTCATGATGACCAGCTTGTATGCCAGTTACGAAGACGTGTTTGTGCATACAACGGCTAACTAGCCATTAAATACGGCTTAGCCTAAATGGGGGTGAGCTTAGCGAACTCCATGGCCAACCACTTCAAACCTTGGTGGCCAAAATTCACTTGCACGCGCATGTCGCTGGCATTGCCTTCGTAACTCACCACCACCCCGTTACCAAATTTCGCATGGGCCACTTGCTGGCCTATTTTCCACGGCATGGCATTTTTTTGGCTCACACTTTGTTGCGCGCTCATGATGGCCGGCATGGCATTGTAATCGCGGCCGCTTTTCGCCACCGGTTTGCTGTTAAGGCGTTTGAGTAAGGCCTCGGGGATTTCATCTAAAAAGCGCGAGGCGATGCCGTAGCGCACCTTGCCATGCAGCATGCGGCTTTGCGCGTGGCTTAAATACAAGCGTTGGCGCGCGCGGGTCACCGCCACGTACATCAAGCGCCGCTCTTCTTCTAGGCCTTGGGTTTCGTACATGCTTTGTTCGTGTGGGCACAAACCTTCTTCCAAACCGCTGATGAACACCACTTTAAATTCCAAGCCCTTGGAGGCATGCACCGTCATCAGTTGCAAGGCTTCCTTGCCAACGTCGGCTTGGTGTTCGCCGGCTTCCAAACTGGCGTGACTTAAAAATTGCGTGAGCAAATCTTGCTCGGTTTCGCCGTCGACGTTGTTGTGGTTGCCAAAATCTTGGTTGGTAAACGACACCGCTGCCGTCACCAACTCTTTCAAGTTTTCGATGCGGTCTTCACCTTCTTTGTCGTTTTCGTAATGCGCCATTAAGCCCGATAGCGAGGTGGCCAATTCGGTCAGTTCCGCCAAGCTGATGCCGTAAGCTTGGTCAACCATTTGCCGGATTAAGGCGACAAACCCCTCTATGCCTTTGGCACCCAATTTGCCGTTACCGACTTTATTGATGGCCGCCTGCCAGATGCTGCAATTCTCCGCCCGTGCGCTTTCTTGCAGTTGCTCTAGGCTGCGTGCGCCTATGCCGCGTGCCGGAAAGTTAATCACGCGCAACAAGGCGGTGTCGTCGTTGGCGTTGGCGATTAAGCGCATGTAGGCCAAGGCATGCTTGATTTCCGCACGTTCAAAAAAGCGCAAACCGCCGTAGACGCGGTAAGGCAAATTGGCCGAAAACAAAGCGTGCTCTAAGATGCGCGATTGCGCGTTGGACCGGTACAAGAGGGCGATCTCACCCAATGAGGTGCCCTCGCAATGCAGCATTTTAATTTCATCGACAATGAATTGCGCTTCGTCGTTATCGTTATACGCATCGTAGACGCGCACCGGCTCACCGGCGCCGGCCGAAGTCCACAGGTTTTTGCCTAGGCGGTTGGTGTTGTGCGAAATGATGGCGTTGGCCGCATCCAATATATTGCTGTGCGAACGGTAGTTTTCTTCCAGCTTAACGATGTGCTGTATCTGAAAATCTTTTTCAAAGTCGCGCATGTTGCCCACGCGCGCGCCGCGAAAGCCGTAAATGGATTGGTCGTCGTCACCCACGGCAAATAGGCAATTGTCTGGGCCAGCCAGTAATTTTAGCCATAGGTATTGCAAGCGATTGGTGTCTTGAAATTCGTCGACCAAGATGTATTTGAAGCGGCTTTGGTAATGCTGGCGGATGTTAGCGTCGCGCTCCAATAATTCGTAGCAACGCAATAACAGCTCGGCAAAATCGGCCACGCCATCGCGCTGGCATTGCTTGTCGTATTCTTCAAAAATTTCGCGCATCTTTTGCGAATGCGCGTCGTAGGCTTCAACTTTGATGGCGCGCATGCCTTCGTCTTTGCAACCGTTGATGAAGTTTTGCACTTGCTTGGGTGGGAATTTTTCATCGTCCACGTTCATTAATTTCATCAAGCGTTTGATGACGGACAATTGGTCGGCAATGTCTAGAATTTGAAAGCTGGCAGGCAAGCCGGCTTCGCGATGGTGAGCGCGCAATAAGCGGTTACACAAACCGTGAAAAGTGCCCACCCACATGCCGCGCGTGTTAATCGGCAAGGAAGCGGTAATGCGGGTCAACATTTCCTTGGCGGCTTTGTTGGTAAACGTCACGGCCAATAAGCCGGTTGGCGACACTTGCCCAGTTTGAATAAGCCAGGCAATGCGCGCCGTTAATACGCGTGTTTTACCGCTGCCGGCACCCGCCAAAATTAAGGCAGATTGGTGCGGTAAAGTCACCGCTTCCAATTGCTTGTTGTTCAGATCGGCAAGTAAATTCGATTGATTTTCCATGGCCTTATTATCGCATGGGATAGGCCAAAAGGTAGGCGCTAAGGCGACACAAACTATTACAAATGAATCGGAACCAAAGGAAAGGGCGTTCAGTCTGACAGCCCATGATAGCTAATTGCAATTGTTAGCTAGCGTTCCGCTCTTCCTCCCTGAGCGGAAGCCTTAAAATTTAAGGCATTTTGCCCCGGCTCTCTCCCCTTTGAGTCGGGGCTTTTTTTGTTTGCAATTGCTATTTGCAATCTTACGTATTAGGCTTAGTCCATTATGATTAAAATCATCAATAACAAAGGCATAGAGCCAACGCATCCCGGCGAGACATTAAGAGACGATGTGTTGCCAGCTTTGGGCTTATCTGTCACGGAAGCCGCCTTGCAATTAGGCGTAGCTAGGCCATCCTTGTCTCGGGTATTAAATGGCCGTGCGGTGATTTCGCCAGAGATGGCGTTGCGGCTTGAAAAGTGGTTGGGTGTTGAAAATGGTGGGCGTGCAGATATTTGGTTGGCCGAACAAACCAGCTACGATTTGTGGCAAGCACGCAGTAAATTCAATGCCAAAGTAAGTGCCGCCATGGCCTAATCTCAGGCAACATTGATCCATAAAAAAAGCCACTGCAGTCAGTGGCTTTTTTATTATCCTATCAACCGATGGCTTAGAAAAACCAGTAGTGGTCGACCAGCAAGGCGGCGAACAATAGGGTGAGGTAAACGATGGAATACCTAAAAGTGCGTTTCGCTAAATCATCGGAATACTGGCGGTATAAGCCAATCACGTAGGCCATAAAAATGGCATTTAAAATCACCGATGAGGCTAAGTAGATAAGGCCGCTCATGCCCATGGCATAAGGCATCAGCGCCACGGCCACTAAAATGATGGTGTAGAGCAAAATGTGCAGCAAGGTGAACGCTTCGCCGTGCGTGACCGGCAGCATAGGCATGCCGACTTTGGCGTATTCTTCGCGGCGGTATAAAGCCAGTGCCCAGAAGTGCGGCGGCGTCCAAACGAAGATGATTAAAAACATAATCAGCGATTCCGGGGCCACCACGTTATTCACTGCGGCCCAACCTAATATCGGTGGCATGGCGCCCGATGCACCGCCTATGACGATGTTCATCGGGGTGGCCGGTTTTAAAAACACCGTGTACACCACGGCGTAGCCAACAAAGGTGGCAAAGGTTAGCCACATGGTCAATGGGTTCACGTAAACATACAAAATGCCTAAACCGGTTGCGCCCAATAGCGTGGCAAACACGCCGGTTTGGCCAGACGACACTTGGCCAGTCGGCAAAGCGCGGCCACGGGTGCGGGCCATGATGGCATCTATCTTGTGTTCAATTAAACAGTTGAACGCGGCCGCGGCGCCAGAGGCAAAGGCGATGCCCAAGGTGGTGGCGATCAACAATGTCCAAGGCACCATGCCTGGCGTGCCCATGAACATGCCTATGAGCGCGGTAAACACGATTAGCGAGGTGACTCGTGGTTTGCACAGCGAGAAGAAGTTTTTAAAGCTAGCGCCTAAGTTTTGCATGGTTTGCGTCTGACTGGTCATGGGTTACTCGTTATTTGGTTTATTCGTTATCTGGCATGGCTGGTGATTGCTCGGCCATGCCATTAAAAAAATTAAAAGGTAAATCTAGTTGGCTTTGCCACCGCTAATTTTAGAATTCAATACCACCACGATGATCACCAATAAAGCCGCAGTGAAGTTGTGTGCCACCGCCAACACCAAAGGCAAATGCAACACCAAGTTGCTGATGCCCAATGCGATTTGCGTAATCAAAGCGACCAACAATAAAACGCTCCAGCGTTTTAATTGCCAGTATTTTAAAGTAGTTAAGCCCAGCGCGCCCAAGTAAATAAAGCTCACCAAAGCCCCAACGCGGTGTGTCCATTGGATGGCCGTTAACGAGGCCAAAGACAAGGCGCTGCCGTCTTTGCTTAAGCCCAGTTCGCGCACCATGTGGAAGGCATCTTTAAAGTCCATGTCAGGCACCCAAGCGCCATGGCAAGTGGGGAAATCGGTGCAGGCTAGGGCCGCGTAATTGGTGCTGGTCCAGCCGCCTAAAAAGATCTGCATGAACAGCAAAACTAAAGCGAAGCGGATGGCCAAGCGCAAGCGCTGGCAGGTCACAATGCTGTCGGAGTAATAACCCCAATGCCGATGCGCCAGCCAACTGAGCACCGCCAAGGTCGACATGCCGCCTAGCAAATGGCCGCTGACGATGGCCGGTTTGAGCAGCATGGTCACGGTCCACATGCCTAGCATGGCTTGAAAGCCGATTAGCAGCAGTAAAAAGCTGGAGGTGTAGGGCGAGCTTTTGATTTCATTGCGCGCTTTCCAGCCCAATACAAAAATCGCCAACACCAACAAGCCCAATGTGCCGGCTAAATAACGGTGCGCCATTTCACGCCAGGCTTTGCCCACTTCCACGGCGCTGTCTGGGTAAGTGGTTTGCGCTTGCAAGATGGCCGCTTCACTTTGTGGCACGGTTAAGGTGCCGTAGCAGCCTGGCCAATCCGGGCAACCCAAACCGGCATCGGTTAAGCGCACGTAAGCGCCCAAGGACACCACGCACAAAGCCAATAGGGTGGCCGCTAACACCAGGCCTTTAAAATAACGGAACGCGTTTGAAGTAGGATGCATGCTTAGCCCGCCCATGAAAAACGCAATAAACGCGCAACGTCTTTACGCACCGTGGCCAACGGCATATCAGACTTATAACTCATCATAAAATGGCCTAGCGGGTCGACCAAATACAAACGCTGGCTGGTCGCCACGTCTTCTTCCGCCACTTTAAACTGCGCAGTAAACGGCGCCAAATGCTCGGCCGGTTGGTTGAGCACAATCAAATCCGGGTAATCGCGTTTAATCGCAGCAATGTCTTGCGTGCGCGTGATCAACACGCGTTGCGCACGCGGCATGTCTTTATACAAGGATGCATGCAGTTGACGCATGTCGTGCAACTTAGCCAAGCAAGCGGCTTGGCAATCGTCGGCTACGTAGACGATGCTCCAACGCGTTTTCCAAAAATCGCCCAGTAGCGCTTGGCCATTGGCTTCTTGCAAAGCCGGCTCGCTGTTTAATAAGCGGGCGGGGCGCACCAAATCGCCCATGCTTTCGCTGTGCGGCATCCAGTTGAATTTATACATCATCATCACCACCACCAGTGGCACCACAAAAAAGGTCAGCATCAAAATCAGCACAAGGCGACCTTTGCGTTGCTGGGCTAGATCTAAAGTTTGTTTGTCGTTTTGCATGTAAAACTCGGTGTAAAAAGTTAAGGTTAAAAATTAAATCGCACTATTGTAACTGCCGCTGAGCCAGCAGCACACTGCTATTTTAAATTCGCTCTCCATTATGACTGCATGCAGTGTAATGTAGGAGCGGTGCCTTCACGAATTTCAAGCCGAGTCGTATGAGGCTTAGAAATGACGGGAATGCCCTTGCGGCATCGCCGCGATAGCAGTCAGTTCAGCCTCTATAGCGCCGGCCGAATGCGGCTCACGCTCATGTAAATAAAAATCAGCAAGGTGGCCACGGCAAACCCAAACCACTGATAGGCATAACCCATGTGCGTGGTGATGCGCTCGGCCGACACCGTCCAGTTTCTAACAAAGCCGCCGGCCTCACTGGCCGGGTCCAATTTAATCGCCATGGTCGACACGCTAAACGGCACGCGCGCTTGGTATTCGTCTAAGCGCATGTGCTGCCACACGGTTTTCCAAGGCTGGGTTAGCCCCAATTCGCTGGGCGGCATTTTGGCCTCTAAGCTAAATATTTTTTTGCTAGGCACCCACACTTGCCCCACCACCGTTTGTACACCACTGGGCGTCGCCACACTGGGCACCTCGCTGTGCGTGCTGCTGCCGGCTACCCAGCCGCGATTGACCAACACATGTTGCGCCGTGCCGCTGATCTTCAAGGGCGTGATCACATGAAAACCCACGCGGTTGTCTTCCACCTGGTTGTCCAATAAAAATTGGTATTGCGGCAAGTATTCGCCGCTCACCGTGACCTTTTTATATTGCCAATCGGCGGCAGTTAAATCGCCTTGCAGCGTCGTCGGGAAAGGCAGCGCGCCGTTTACCTTGCCCTGCTCGTAAACCGCCTGTATGGCTATTTTCTTTTGCGCTTTGTTGTATTGCCACAAGCCAAAATTAATAAACAAGGGTATGCAAACCAAGCAGACCAGGCTGCCGATTAAAGACGGTTTAAAGCTAAATTGAAATACCTTACATTGCATGGCGGGTATCACCGATTTTTTCCAGATTGAATTTGTCTGCTTTCTGACCCATAATGGCTGCTCAAATTCATCCTTAGGTATAAATTATGTTAATAAAAGTATTCATTGTATTAACGCTATTGGTCATCGTGGGCAGCTTGTTCTCCGCCCTGTTCTTTTTATCTAAAGACAAAAGCGGCGGCGACCGCACCGTTAAAGCGCTAACCGTGCGCATAGGCTTGTCCATCACGCTGTTTCTCATACTGATGATAGGCTACTTCTTTGGCTTAATCGGCCACTAATCATCCCATGGTATAAAAACTGCATCGCGCATTATCCGCTATAACACTGAAAAAGCCACCCCAAGGGTGGCTTTTTTATTGGC
>CAMDXI010000023.1 GCA_945878695.1 Methylotenera oryzisoli
CCGCCCACTTCTTGCAAGAAGCGCACGCAGCGTGTGCATTGTATGCAACGCGTCATGTCGGTGCTGACTAATGGCCCGATGTTTTTATTGAACACCACGCGTTTTTCTTCTGTGTAGCGTGAACCACTGGTGCCATAAGCCACCGCCACGTCTTGCAGATCGCACTCGCCACCTTGATCGCAGATAGGGCAATCCAGCGGATGGTTAATCAGCAAGAATTCCATCACGCTTTTTTGTGCTTCTATGGCCGATTTGGAGCGCGTGAATATCTTCATGCCATCGGCTACTGGTGTGGCACAAGCCGGCAAGGGTTTGTTGAAATTCTCAACCTGCACCAAGCACATGCGGCAATTGGCCGCCACGGATAATTTCGGGTGGTAGCAGAAACGCGGAATGGCGATGCCGACTTTGTCGGCCGCATCAATGATGGAACTGCCGTGCTCGACTTCTAACGCTTTGCCGTCAATTTCTATGTTTAACATTAACCTTGCTCCGCCTTGCTATCAACCATACTTTTACCGTGCTCGATGTAGTACTCAAATTCCGCTCTAAAATGCTTAATAAAGCTAATCACTGGCGTCGCGGCTGCTTCGCCCAATGCGCAAATGGTACGGCCTGAAATATTCTTACTGATGTCAGTCAATAGATCCAAGTCTTCCATTTTGCCTTGGCCTTTGACGATGCGATCCAACACGCGGTAGACCCAGCCCGTGCCTTCACGGCACGGCGTGCATTGACCGCAACTTTCTTCGTAAAAGAAATAAGACAAACGGTGCAAGGCTTTCACCATGCAGGTGCTGTCGTCCATGACTATCATGGAACCTGCGCCCAAGCTCGATCTAGCCTTGCTTAAGCCGTCGTAATCCATGGTGATGGTCTCCATCACGCTGGCCGGTATGACCGCCGTTGATGGCCCACCTGGGATCACCGCTTTTAGTTTGCGACCTTGCCAAACACCGCCAGCCATCGCCAGCAGCTCAGCGAAAGGCATGCCCATGTTAACTTCGTAATTGCCCGGCTTTTCCACGTGACCGGACACGGAAAACAATTTAGTACCACCCGAGTTAGCCACACCCAAATCGGCAAACGCTTGCCCACCGTGCTGCATGATCCATGGAATGGAGGCGTAACTTTCGGTATTGTTCACATTGGTCGGTTTGCCGAACACCCCATAGCTGGCTGGGAATGGCGGTTTAAAACGCGGCTGGCCTTTCTTGCCCTCTATGGATTCTATCAGCGCGGTTTCTTCACCGCATATGTAGGCGCCGTAACCGTGCACGGCATACAGATCAAAACTAAAATTCGTGCCAAATAGATTTTCACCCAGGTAGCCGGCTTCATTAGCCTCTTTTAGGGCAGCCTCAAAGGTTTCGTAATCCTGCCAGATTTCCCCGTGTATGTAGTTGTAGCCGACTCGTGCGCCAAGCGTATAAGCGGCAATGGCCATGCCTTCTATCAGTTGGTGCGGGTTATAACGAATGATGTCACGGTCTTTAAATGTACCGGGCTCGCCTTCATCGGTATTGCATACCAAGTATTTAACGCCATCGAAATAGCGTGGCATGAAGCTCCACTTAAGACCGGTAGGGAACCCGGCTCCACCACGTCCACGCAGACCGGAAATTTTCACCTCGGTGATGATGTCGGTGGCCTTGGTTTTTTCTGTGACAAGGCGCTTTAAGGATTGGTAACCGCCCAACTTCAGGTAGGTGGCCAATGCGGCCGGCTCACTTTCGCTCAAGGTACGCAAACAGACTAAGGTTTGACCCTTAGGATCGGTCATGACAGGCGCTGGGGATTTTGCTGATTGCTTAGCCATTATTTCAACTCATCCAAAATAGCGTCAACCTTAGCCGGCGTTAGAAATTCATGCATGCTGTGGTTGTTAATGATCATCAAGGGAGCGCCACCGCATGCGCCCATGCATTCGGCTTCTTTCAGGCAAAATTTGCCGTCTGCGCTGACTTGATTAAACTCCACGCCTAGCTTGTGTTTAAGGTGATCGACAATTTCATCGCTATTACGCAACATACAGGAAATGTTGGTGCAGACACTGATTTTGTATTTACCCACTGGCGCCAAATCGTACATATTGTAAAAACTGGCCACTTCCATGACGGCAATTTCCGGCATGCCGATGTAGGCAGCCACCTCGCTCATGCTCTCCTGTGACAACCAACCGCGTTCGGTTTGCACGATACGCAATGCACTCATGACCGCGGCTTGGCGTTGATCGGCTGGGTACTTAGTCAGCTCGTAATCAATTTTTTCTGTAATTTGTGGACTTAACATAGCTAACTCAATTTTTATCGATCTATTTCGCCAAATACGATGTCTTGCGTGCCTATGATGGCCACCAAGTCAGCAATCATATGGCCACGCGTCATTTCATCTAAGGCGGCCAAATGGGCAAAGCCAGGCGCACGAATTTTTAGACGGTAAGGTTTATTGGCACCATCGGACACCATGTAAATACCGAACTCGCCTTTAGGGTGTTCCACTGCCGCATAAGCCTCACCCGCTGGCACATGAAAGCCTTCAGTAAACAATTTGAAATGGTGGATCAAATCCTCCATATTGCTTTTCATGCCAGCACGATCAGGCGGTGCGACTTTATTATCGGTAGTAATGACTGGGCCGGGGTTGGCACGCAACCAATTCACGCATTGCTGAATGATGCGATTGGATTGCCTAAACTCTTCCATACGCACCAGATAACGATCGTAGCAATCGCCATTGACGCCAACCGGCACATCAAAATCCATGTCGGCATACACCTCATAAGGCTGAGTCTTACGCAAATCCCAAGCTATGCCAGAACCGCGCAACATGGGGCCGGTCATGCCTAGCGCTAAGGCGCGCTCCGGGGTAACAATGCCCACGTCCACGGTGCGCTGCTTCCAAATACGGTTGTCGGTTAACAGCGTTTCGTATTCGTCCACGTATTTTGGAAAGCGCCGGGTAAAGTCTTCGATGAAATCCAGCAAGGAACCTTGGCGATTTTCATTTTGCTTGGCCACGGTTTTCGCGTTGCGTAATGGCGACACGGCATACTGCGGCATGCGATTGGGTAAATCTCGGTACACCCCACCCGGGCGGTAATAGGCAGCGTGCATACGCGCACCAGAAACCGCTTCGTAGCAATCAAACAAATCCTCACGCTCACGGAAGGCGTACAAAAACACCGTCATGGCACCCACATCCAATGCATGCGCACCTAACCACAGCAAGTGATTTAACACCCTGGTGATTTCATCAAACATAACGCGGATGTATTGCGCACGTAGCGGCACGTCTATGCCCATCATCTTCTCGATGGCCATCACATAAGCATGTTCATTGGACATCATGGACACGTAGTCCAATCTATCCATATAAGGGATGGACTGCAAATAAGTGCGGTTTTCCGCTAGCTTTTCCGTGCCACGGTGCAACAAGCCTATGTGCGGATCAGCACGCTGTATGACTTCGCCATCCAACTCCAATACCAAGCGCAGCACACCGTGCGCAGCCGGATGCTGCGGACCAAAGTTCATCGTGTAGTTTCTAATTTCAGCCATAATCAACGCCTATTTAGCGTGCGCCCCTTCATTACGTATGACGCGCGGCACATTATTACGCTCGTCTATGCTTACTGGCTGATAAATCACGCGTTGCTGCTCTGGGTCGTAGCGCATTTCAACTAAGCCTATCATGGGGAAATCTTTACGGAATGGATGGCCTACAAAGCCATAATCGGTTAACAAGCGGCGTAAATCCGGGTGATTTTCAAACATAATGCCGTACATATCGAAGGCTTCGCGTTCGTACCAATTGGCTACCGGCCACACATCGACCAAGGTCGGCAAAATTGGAAAAGCCTCGTCCGAGGCAAACACACGCAAACGCACACGTTGATTCATGCTGACCGACAACAAATGGCAGACCACTGCGTAACGTGGGCCGTCCTGTTCGCTGTCTGCGTATGTCTGGTAATCCACACCACATAAATCGATTAATTGTTCAAACCTAAAGCGTGGGTCATCGCGCAAGCATAAACACACGGCTAAATAATCTTCCGCACGGCACAGCAAGTTCAGTTCATTAAGCGCAATGTTAGCTTGAATAAGCTTAGCGCCTAAGGCCGATTGCACATCTTGATGTAGTTGATCTAATTTGGCTGACATGGGTTTTAGCGGGCGATAGTATTGGTGCGTTTAATTTTATTTTGCAATTGGATGATGCCGTACAACAAGGCCTCAGCAGTAGGTGGGCAGCCTGGCACATACACATCAACCGGCACAATGCGGTCACAACCGCGCACCACGGAATAGGAGTAATGGTAATAGCCGCCGCCGTTGGCACAAGAACCCATGGAGATAACCCAGCGCGGCTCAGCCATTTGATCGTAAACCTTACGCAAGGCCGGCGCCATTTTATTAACCAAGGTACCCGCCACTATCATCACATCAGACTGACGTGGGCTGCCCCTGAAGACGATACCAAATCTATCCAAATCGTAACGCGAGGCACCCGCATGCATCATCTCTACCGCGCAACAGGCCAAGCCAAACGTCATGGGCCACATTGATCCAGTACGCGTGTAATTAATCACGGTGTCCAGCGTGGTGGTGACAAAGCCTTTTTCTAACAACCCTTCTATACTCATAGCAGACTCAATCCCACTCCAAGGCGCCTTTTTTCCATTCGTAAATGAAGCCTATCACCAGCACACTTAAGAACACCAGCATGGCTATAAAGCCAAACAAACCTATCTCTTGCAGCACCACGGCCCAAGGGAAAAGAAAGGCTATTTCTAAATCGAATAAAATAAACAGTATGGCCACCAAGTAATAGCGCACATCAAATTTCATGCGAGCGTCCTCAAAGGCTTCGAAACCGCATTCATAGGGGGAGTTTTTTGCCGTATCGGGCTTGTGTGGGGAAACGATGAGGCCAAGAACGAGAGGACCGACACCGACGGCTAAGCCTACAAGGATAAACATCAATATCGGAAAGTAATTTTCTAACACTTACTAGCCCCAGACCCAATAACTGAAAAATCTTTTTTGAAAAAAACCGAATTGGCGCTTGCTACGTTTACCAAGTGCGCACCCTGGCAATGCCGCGCAAGCCCGCATTATAACCCAATACCCGCTTGGCTAGCTAGCCAAGCACAACTAATTTTAAGCAAACATTATGACAAAATGGCGAGCGATGCATGCCTCGCTTGGATTTTATAAAGTTGTGTTTCTAGCGCTCCAAAATTCCAACATGGCCATGGTGATAACCAGAATAACCGGCCCTAAAATCAATCCAGCCGCACCGAACACCATTAAACCACCGACCACAGACAAAAACGTTAGCACGGTATGCAAGCGTAAACGGTCACCCACCAAGACGGGCCTGAGCAAGTTGTCCACCGTGCCCACCACCAACATACCCCATAAACTTAAGGTTAAGGCATCGTGCCAAGCCCCTTCCAGCAACAAGAATAAGGCAGCCGGCGCCCAAATCACAAAAGCGCCCAGCATAGGAATCACCGCCAACATACCCATGACGAGCCCCCACAGCAATGGGGCAGGCAAGCCCAACCACCAAAACATTAAGCCGCCTAGCAAACCTTGCACCGAGGCCACGGCAAAGGTGCCATAGACGGTGGCGTGTATGGTGTCTCCTATGCGCTCAAGCAGGGCTTCCATTTGCAACGGCGACAAAGGCGAATGCCGGGCAATGGCATGCAAAAACATTCGACGGTCACGCAGAAAGAAAAACAACACATAAAAAATTAAGCACAAGCCCAAGATTTGCACGGCTGAGGCTTTGACGATATCCGCCGCACTGGTATTAACCCATTGCGTGAAGGCGGCAGAGGCGCCTGGAAAATCTATGCGCTGCTCAATTTTTTTAAATAATGGTGCTAACTGCGGTTGCGCCTCCAATTTATGCTGCCACTCGCCGGAGCTGAGTTTGACTTCTATGGATTGCGCGCCCTTTACCGCTTGAAACAACAGTTGCTGACCTACGAATACCGCCGGTATAACCACAATCAAGCCTATGATCAAAACCGATACCAAGGCAGCCAAGCCACTCGCCTTAAGCTTGCGCTCCAAATACCCTTGCAGGGGCGAGAACAAGACCGCCAAGGTTAAGGCCCAGACCAACACGGCCAAAAATGGTATGGCCATCTTGTAGCATAAGTACAAACCTAAAACCGTAAGCAGCATCATCACCAGGGTTTGCACATGGCTTTTTGAACCCCAATCGTAGTCATCTTGTTTGTGTGTATTCGGTGCTTGCATAATTTAAAAACCGGGCTACGCCGGCTCCTTGTTGCCCATCAAAATTAAAGGTCGCAGCTATGAGTGCACGACCTGGAATTAAATTCCATTTAAATACGCTGCTTATTATTCTGGCGAATATTATTCTGCTGCTTTTTTCTAAACTTGCTGAGTATTTGCCAAGCCAGCAGGCCACGCTGCAACCATAGACTCAAGGCATTAGGCTTTAACATAGAAAGCAAAGCACTGCCGCCGCTGGCGACCAAAACGGGATGTTGCTTGATGTAACGCAGCATATTGATTGCGTAATCGAGTATGCTGATGGGTTTATGCCAAGCCTGAAATTGATCCGACACAGCCATGCGTTGCATTTGCGCTTTTTCAACTAAGTGTTGGCGTTTCTTAGCTAGTGTAACTAGGTTAGTGTTCATTGCTTAGGCATTAAAAATAGTCTAGGGATAATCAAGAGCGGTCTAGTTGTTGCCGGTCTTTTTCCAACTCCATTAAACTGGACCAAAACAGCTTAGGCTTCAGTTTGGCTTTGCGTTTTGCTGCATACCAGGTGATCGCACCGGCCGCCAAAAAAAAGCCTGCCAAGCCCGCAATGGCGGTTAAACGGTAATTCTCCCATAGCAGCACGATTAACAAAACAGCCAATAACAACAAGCCCAGCATCATGAAAAAAAGCGAAATAAGCGACCATCGAATTAGAGACAGCAGATGCTCGCGCTCTTCTTCTATGTCGGTGGACAACAGCGCTAAGCGGGTATGCGCTATGGCGACCAAACCCGCCGCAAACTTCGCCAACCTATCCAGCACACCCGCTGCTTGATTGCTATCAGTCATGAACGCCTAACGACGACTAATCAGCAAGCCAACGATGAGGCCTACGCTGGCTGCTAAGCCTATGGAACGCCATGGGTTGTCTTGTACGTAATCGTCCGCGGCCGCTGCCGCTTCTTTGGCTTTATTTAACACCGACGCCGGCGCATCGGCCATATTGGCCTTAACTGCATCCAGCGATTGTTCGGCTTTAGCCCTTATGGCCGTCAGCTTGTCGCCACCGGTCTGGGCGGTCTCTTGCAACAAGGCCTCTAAATCGGCCAATACGGATTTAAAATCCTCCAGCAACTGCTCTTCTTTGTATTCATTAGTAAACGGTTTCATATTGACTCCTAATGCACGCTGTTCAAGTACTTAAAATCACTATACACCGTCACCCGGCAAGCCACAATGCACAAGGGCTTTACTTATTGCGCCATACCTTACTTAAGCGCAGCACCAAGCAACTAAACAACAGGTAGGCAGCCATCGCCATCGCCAAACCCAAGGGTTCGGCCCAGACTAATGGAACGATCAAGCCAGCCGACACGGTGGACAGCAACATCTGCACAAAGGCTTGGCCAGAAGCGGCCGTGCCGCGTATTTTCGCATGCCTATCCAGCGCGGCCAGTGACAAGATAGGCATGGCGAAAGCCATGCCCACGTTAAATAAGGCGACTGGCAAGATATTGTAAAACGGCGACACCGCTAGGTTTAAGCACACCACTAAATTAAGCAGCACCGTAGCGCCCATCCAGGCGTACGCCACTTTTAGTACTTGCTGGCTGGTGTAGACCCCCGCCGCACGTTTAGCCAAATACGAACCCAAGACCATGCCACAAACGGTAGGGATAAACATGTAGCCAAATTGCTGATCACTTAAGCCTAATTGTTTAACTAAAAAAACCGGACTGGCCAGCACGTATATGAAGAAAGCTGCAAAATTGGCTGCGGATGCCAGCACCACCAAATTAAACTCTTTGTCAGAGAAAATAAGGCGATAGCTGCTTAAGACATTTTTTGCAGACAAGGGTAAGCGTTTTGCCTTAGGCATGGTTTCCGGCAAATAGCGCACGGCCGCCCATAAACTAATGGCGGCATACAGGGCTAAAAAGACAAAGATGGCTTGCCAATGTATGCCCAATAACAGGCCACCGATAATCGGCGCCACGGCGGGTGCAATACCAAACAACATTTGCACGGTGGCCATGACGCGCTGAGCTTGCGGACCTTCAAACAAGTCCCGCACCATGGCACGTGCCACCACGTTGCCCGCCCCACCCGACAAACCTTGCAAAACGCGAAAAAACCACAAGGTTTCAATGTTGTTGGCAAAAGCACAACCTATGGAGGCAAGCACAAACACGCCCAGGCCCCATTTGATGGTGGTGATGCGGCCTATAGAATCGGAAATGGCGCCGTGCCATAAGGTCATTAAGGCATAGGGCAATAAATAAAAAGTCAGGCTTTGTTGCAACTCCAATGGGCTAGCCACCAGCGCTAACTCCAAACCTGGAAAAGCCGGCAAATAGGTGTCTATAGCAAACGGCGCTAAGGCGGCTAGGCCGGCTAAGACTAATGATAGGGTAAACGCGGAAGATGCCTGCATGTATAAGTCACCGATAAAAAACGCGCCGGTAAGCTTATCTCACCTAGCGCGTTCTATTTAAACACAGCCTAGCTTTCTTATGAAGAACTCATTAGGGCACCGCATGAAAGGCTTTCACCCTGTCATCCAACTCCCCGGCTAGAATCTTTTTAGAATTTTTATCATTCCGGAAGACGATGGGCTGAGCCACGGCTTGCGGGTTGCGCGAATCAATAATGGCTTGATCGATCAAATGCCTGTGCGGTGATTTGCTGCATACCGGATCGGCCGCTTCCGCATCGCCAGACAAAAGAAACGCTTGGCAACGGCAACCACCCAAGTCATTCTCTTTTTCCGAGCAACTGCGACAAGGCTCTTTCATCCAAGCATCGCCACGGTATTTGTTAAAGGCTGGCGAATCTTGCCAGGCATAAGCCAAACCGTCGTCACGCACATTAGGAAAAGTCATATTAGGCAATACTCGAGCAGAATGGCATGGCAAGACATCGCCATTAGCCGTCACTATCATGAACACCTCACCCCAACCGTTCATGCATTTTTTTGGCCTATCCGAGAAGTAATCCGGCACCACAAAGAACACCTTCATTTTGTTGTTCGGATTAGCCCTAAACTCGTTAGCGATCGCTTCAGCTTCATCCACTTGTTCTTTGGTAGGCATTAATTGACTGCGATTCACCAATGACCAGCCGTAATATTGGGTATTGGCCAACTCTATGTAATCGGCGCCAAGGGCTTCTGCCATGTCTAGTATTTCACGCAAATGCCCTATGTTGTAACGGTGTATCACCACGTTTAACACCATGGGGTAGCCGTGATTTTTGATCATGGCCGCGACTTTTTTCTTTAATTCAAAGGTTTTGGTATTGGTAATGAAGTTATTGATCTCTTCGGTAATGTCGTGCATGGACAATTGAATATGGTCCAAGCCGCCTTCCTTGAAAGCCTGAATGCGCTTTTCCGTAAGACCCACACCCGAGGTAATGAGATTGCTGTAGTAGCCTAGCTTTTTTGCTTCCACCACGATGTCTTCTATGTCATCACGCAGCAATGGTTCGCCACCTGAAATACCCAGCTGCAAGGCACCCAATTTACGGGCGTCGCGCAAGGCTTGTAGCCACTGCTCAGTGGTCAATTCATTTTGCGTGTGTTTATCGTAATCGGTTGGGTTGTAGCAAAAAGCACAGTGCAATGGGCAGCGGTAAGTGACCTCCGCCAACAACCACAGCGGTTGCGTATGGGTTGCCGATGCTGCCACGCCGTTGTTTTGCTGAGCCTGCACGGTCTTTTGCACCACCGATTCACCCAATGAGGCTTGTGTCATCTTGCTACTCCTAAATTTATACCTACATTCATCGTATTAAAGCTGACGCAACCAACCCTTACTTAGGGCTAATTCGAACATACCGACAATATCGGCTTCTATGTTAGCGGCATCCGGAAAAGTGGCTTTAAGGTCAGCCACCACATCGCCTACAGTGGCTTTGCCATCCAAACGCTTAAGCACTTCGCCTGCACCACCGTGCAGCTTAACCATGCCTTCTGGAAAGAGGATCACGTAATTCTGCTGCGCTTCTTCCCATTGAAAACGATGATGGAGTGCTAGGGCGTAACAGTCTGTGTGTTTTATCTGATTACTCATGCCATGCCACGCTTATTTAAAATCAATTCTAGGCTGACGTAAATAATCTTTACCCTCAACCTTAACGTCTGTGCAGGCCAACATAATCGCATCGGCGATGACCCACAACACGTCCAACTTAAACTGCAATATATCCAAGGCTTTTAATTGCATGTCGCGCGAGGTGCTAAAGTAATCCAAGGTTACGCTTAAGCCCTGCTCCACATCACGCCTGGCTTCTGTTAAACGTTTTTTAAAGTATGTTAAGCCGGTTTCGTCTATCCATGGGTACATGCTAGGCCAAGAGCTGATGCGTTGCTGGTGTATGTGCGGCGCAAACAATTCAGTTAAGGAAGAGCATACCGATTCCTGCCAAGGCCGTTGACGGGCAAAATTAACGTAGGCATCCACGGCAAACTTCACGCCTGGGCTTAAATACTTAAGCGAGGTGACGTCTTCGCGGCTTAAACCGACCGCCATACCCAATTGTATCCAGGCTTCTATACCGCCAACCTGACCATCCACGCCATCGTGATCGGTAATACGTACTATCCACTCCTTGCGCACTTCCTTATCCGGGCAATTAGACAATATGGCCGCGTCTTTCATGGGAATGGCTATTTGGTAGTAAAAACGGTTGGCTACCCAACATTGCAACTGCTCTTTAGTCAGCTTGCCTTCGTACATCATGACGTGTATGGGATGGTAAATATGGTAGCCCTTGCCCTTCTCGCGTAATTTGCCTTCAAATTCTTCGCGTGTCCATGGTAAGGCGTTGTTTGTCATTGCATTCATTGCTCGCTCCTAAAGTATGATATCCATGCCATCGAAAGCCACTTCGATGTTGTGCTGGCTTAATATTGCCCGCTCAGCGGAATCTTCACGCAATATTGGGTTGGTGTTATTGATGTGTATCAACACTTTACGGACTTTTTTAGTCTGACCAAATTTATCCAGATCTTCTATCATGCCGCCCTCACCGGATTGCGGATTGTGGCCTATGCTGCGAGCGGTTTTAGTCATCAAGCCCAGGTCTAACATTTCCGTATTGGTCCAAAACGTCCCGTCCACCATGATGCAATCGGCTTGATCCATCAATGCCGGTAAATGCGGTTCAATTTCTGCCAATCCTGGCGAATACCAACATTTTTTACCGCTGCTAATTTCCTCTATCAACACGCCTATGGTGTCGCCAGCCTGAGGGTTGTTGCGGTGCGGGGAATACGGCGGTGCGGCACTTTTGAGTGCGACCGAAGTGAATTTTAAATTTGCTACACCAGGAATAGTAAAACTGGTTTTACCGTCTGTCGGCACTTGGTGGTGATTGATGCCGCAATAGTGGCCCAAGATGTTTAATAGCTGATTACCCGATGTCAGGTCACCGTAAACCATATCGGTGCAATATATTTCCCGTTTTACCTGGCCTTCCCGCAACATAAATAGACCAGTGGTGTGGTCTATTTGCGCATCAATAAGGACTATGGCTTGTATGCCGGTGTCCCTAACCGCACGACCGGGTTGCAATGGTGCGAAGTCTTGTATTTGCTGCAACACATCCGGCGAGGCATTAAACAACACCCAGTTGACACCATCACTGCTGACGCAGATAGAGGATTGCGTGCGCTTGGTGGCTTTAATCGTGCCCTTGCGTAGCCCGTCACAATTAAAGCAATTGCAATTCCATTGTGGAAAACCGCCACCTGCCCCTGCGCCTAAAACGTGTATATGCATAATAATGCTGTTCCAATGTTAACTGTATGCATGCAGCGCTAACTAGCCTGCAAGGTTTTCATGAAAAAAAAGGCTGTCTAACGGCAGCCTTTTTTTAATAGTAATAAACTAATTATTTGTTCATTACGTACATAGTTACTTCAAAGCCAAAACGCATTTCTGTAGCAGCTGGAGTTGTCCACATGATAGTGATCCTTTTAATTAGTTAAAAAATATCGCCGTGATTAAGGTCACAACGTGAAACGAATCATGCGCTCATAGGCAGGCACGTGACACTGCAAACTTACTGATTAAGGCCTAATGAAATTCATGATGCCGCTTATTTTTTTTGACGGCGTAGACGTACGGCAGCGGCTAGGTTTTCTAACAAGGCCACTGTATCCGACCAGCCCAAACAAGCATCAGTGATAGATAAACCATAGGTCAATTGGCAGCCAGGCGTGTGGTCTTGCCTGCCCGCCTCTATGTGCGACTCGACCATGACGCCGACTATGCGCTTGTCACCGGCAGCCAATTGATCGGCAATGTCTTGCGCCACGTCTTTTTGCAGCAAGTAATTTTTACTGCTATTACCGTGACTGCAATCTATCATTAATATCGGCGCCAAACCCGCATCAGTAAGCTTTTGGCAGGCATCGTTGACGCTGTCTTTATCGTAGTTGGGTTTCTTGCCACCGCGCAGGATGACATGGCAATCGTCGTTACCAGTGGTGGAGAAAATGGCCGATTGGCCCTCCTTGGTTACAGACAAGAAATGGTGTGGGCTGGACGCCGTTTTAATCGCATCAATGGCCACTTTAACACCGCTATCCGTGCCATTTTTAAAGCCAACCGGGCAGGACAAGCCTGAGGTTAACTCCCTATGCACCTGTGACTCGGTGGTGCGGGCACCTATCGCCCCCCAACTGACCAAATCGGCGGTGTATTGTGGGGTAATCATGTCCAAAAATTCGGCCCCTGCTGGCATGCCTAGCTCGTTTACATCCAACAAGAATTTACGCGCGATCTCTAAGCCTTCATTGATCTGATAGCTGCCGTCCAAATGCGGGTCGTTAATCAAGCCTTTCCAACCGACGGTGGTTCTTGGTTTTTCAAAATAAACGCGCATCACAATTAATAAGTCTTGGGCTAAATCATTGCGCACGTTCATTAATTGACGGGCATAATCCAATCCGGCTTGGCTGTCGTGTATCGAGCATGGGCCAACCACTACCAGCAATCTATCGTCTTCTTGATGCAGAATTTGGTGTATTTGCTTGCGCGTCGCCAAAATATTTTTGGTGGAACTGGCGCTTTCCTTAAGCTTGTCCAACAAGGCCAAAGGCGTGATTAGTTTTTTTACTTCGCGTATGCGTACGTCATCGGTAGCGAGTTTTTGGTAATGGCTCATTTATTGATTACTTTTTAATATTTGCGCTAACACGCTTAGAAAGCGGGCATTTTCACTGAATAGCCCTATGCTGACACGCAGGTAATCTGGCAAGCCGTAATTGGCAACAGGCCTTACAATAACGCCATTTTGCAACAAGGCTAGATTGACTTTCGCGGCCTCATTAACGGCAAAACTGACAAAATTAGCGTAGGACGGAATGTAGCTAAGTCCGAGTTGGGATAGACCTTGGGTGATTTGCAACATACCCGCCTGATTGAGCGCATAAGACCGGGCAACGAAATCGTCGTCTTGCAAGGATGCAATGGCCGCTGCTTGGGCCACGCTGTTCACGTTAAAGGGCTGACGCACCCGGTTCATCATGTCCGCTACGCTAGGATGGCAGGCACCAAAACCTATGCGCAAGCCCGCTAAACCGTATGCCTTAGAAAAGGAACGCGATACGATCAAATTATCAAATTCAGCCAACCAGCTAAAGGCTAGCGATTTATCTTGGGCCGACAAGTACTCGTCGTAAGCTTCATCCAGCACCACCAGTACGTGCTTGGGCACCTGCCGCATGAATGTTAGCAAGGCCTCTTTCGCAAGCAAGGTGCCGGTTGGGTTGTTTGGATTGGCGATAAAAATCAGCCGTGTCTTAGGCGTAATCGCCGCCAACATAGCCGGCAAATCGTGTGCGTAGTCTTTAGCCGGTACTTCCACACCATGCGCGCCCATTGCTTGCGTCACCAAGGGGTAAACGGCAAAAGCGTGTTGCGCATAAATCACTTCCGCGTTGCTGCTTAAAAAAGCCCGGGCCGCCAGCTCCAAGATGTCGTTCGAGCCATTACCAAAGACAATTTGTTCAGGTGCAAGCTTAAATTTGTTCGCTACCACGGCGCGCAGCGCAAAGGCATTGCCATCCGGGTAACGCGCGATGTCTAGCAAGGCTTCTTGTATGGCACTTTCTGCCTTAGGACTAATGCCTAATGGATTCTCGTTGGAAGCCAACTTGACGATGTTGGCTTCCTGCAAACCCATTTCCCTAGCCAATTCACTAATGGGTTTGCCGCCTTGATAAGGCGCAATGGCACGGATGTACTCCGGTGCTAAATGGGATAAAGCAGATTGGCTTGAATTCATACAGGTATAACCTTGGACACTAACGCGATGGGCATGCGCATTAAATAATAGCGGCTGGATAAGAACCCAACACTTTTAGAAAGGACGCACGCTGCTCGCATTCCGCCAAGGCGGCTTGTACTTTAGCGTCATGCTGATGACCGTCGATGTCGACAAAGAACACGTAATCCCATAAGCCTTGCTTGGATGGCCGCGATTCGAATTTAGTCATGCTCACGCCGTGCCTAGCCAGCGGCTCTAGCAACTGCACCATGGCACCCGGGGTATTTTTAGAGGTCATGACCAGCGAGGTTTTATCGTGACCCGATGGCGCCACATCGTGCGCACCCAGCACCAAGAAGCGCGTGGTATTTTTCGCGTCGTCTTCTATGTTTTCTGCCAACACGTTCAAGCCAAACAAATCGGCCGCACGTTTGCTGGCAATGGCTGCAGCAAAGGTCCCATCAGTGGAAACCAGATCGTGTATCATTTGCGCGGCCCTGGCATTACTGGTCACGGCTTCACGTTCTGCTTTTGGCAAATGCTTGCTTAGCCATTCGTGGCACTGCGCCAAGGATTGCGTGTGCGAGAACACATGGGAAATTTGACTGATGTCGGTTTGCTTGGACAACAAGCAATGGTGAATAGGCAAGGTGACTTCACCGCAAATTTTGAGCGAACTGGCCAACAACAAGTCCAAGGTTAAGCCTATGGCACCTTCGGTGGAATTTTCCACTGGCACCACGCCGTAATCAACTTGAGCGGCTTCCACACTGCGAAACACCTCATCGATGCTAGCGCAAACAACGGCCATTTTTCCCAAGCCAAATTGCTTAAGCGCGGCCTCTTCGCTGTAGGTGCCCAATGGCCCTAAAAAAGCGATGGACAGTTCTTTTTCTAGGGCACGGCAATTGGACATCACCGCACGAAAGATATTGCTAACGGCCTCATTAGACAGTGGTCCAGTGTTGTTGGCTTGCAAACGGCGCAATACTTGCGCCTCACGCTCAGGGCGATATATCACGCCGTCGTCTTTTAAGGCGCCAATTTGCCTAGCCAGTTGCGCACGCTCATTTACCAACTTAAGCACTTGCTCGTCTATGGCATCAATCTGATCACGGTGTTGTTTTAATTGCACTGTCATGTCTGCATCACCCTAGTGAGACCGCTCAAAATCTTGCATGTAGTCCACCAAGGCTTGAACGCCTTCAATGGGCATGGCGTTGTAGATAGAGGCACGCATGCCACCAACGGCACGGTGGCCTTTTAATTGCAACAAACCTCGCGCCTCCGCTCCCTGTAAAAAAGCTGCGTTAAGACCTTCGTCCTGCAAATAAAAAGGAATGTTCATGCGCGAACGATACGCCAGCGCCACCCGATTGACGTAAAAATCGCTGGCGTCTATGCAGTCATACAAAAGTTTGGCCTTGGCTACGTTCACTTTTTCTATGGCGGCCACCCCACCTTGCTCCAGCAACCACTCAAACACCAAGCCAGCTATGTAGATGCTATAGCTTGGTGGCGTGTTTATCATGGATTGATTTTCTGCCTGCAACTGCCAATTAAATACCGCTGGCGTCATAGACGAGGCTTTGCCTAGTAAGGCTTCATGCACGATCACCAAACACAAACCGGCTGGACCTATGTTTTTTTGCGCGCCGCCGTATATGACTCCGTATTGGCTCACATCAATTTGCCTGGACAAGATGTGTGAGGACATGTCGGCCACAATTGGCACGCCATGGGTATTGGGCAAATCAAGGAACTCAACACCACTCATGGTTTCGTTTGTGCAGACATGCAAATATGCGGCATCTTTATTCAACTGCCAGCTGGCAAAATCCGGCACTTGCTGGTATTGATTGGACTCACTGCTGGCCACCACATTGATAGCGCCATAAGCCTTAGCATCTTCCACACTGCGCTTACTCCAGCCGCCAGTGATGGCGTAATCGGCTGAGCCACCTGCTAGCAAGTTTAATGGAATCATGGCATTTTCTGCGATGGCGCCGCCTTGCAAAAACAAGACTTTATATTGATCGCCTATGGCCAACAACTGGCGCAAATCGGCTTCGGTTTTAGCCAATATGCCAGTGAATTCTTTGCCGCGATGCGACATTTCCATCACACTCATACCCGAGCCATGCCAATCCAGCATTTCAGCTTGCGCACGCGCCAACACCGGTTTAGGTAAGACGGCCGGCCCAGCGGAGAAATTGAAAATACCCGTCATGCGCTAGGCTTTACAATAGATCGGCATCGCCTGATTCAGCATCAGTTTCGTCCGTCTCAACAATTTTTTCCAAGCCAGATAATTTTTCACCTTCGCCTAGGTTGATCAGTGTCACACCTTGGGTAGCGCGACCTAATTCACGAATTTCTTTTACACGCGTGCGGATCAAGACGCCACCGGTGGTGATCAACATAATTTCATCTTCGTCGTTAACCAATTTAGCGGCCACCACCAAGCCATTGCGCTCACTGACAGCAATCGCTTTAACGCCTTGCGTACCACGACCTGAATGACGGAAGTCAGCCAATTGCGTGCGCTTACCGTAACCATTTTCCGTGGCCACCAACACCGTTTGCTTGTCGTCGTCCGCTATCAACAAGGACAATACTTGCTGACCTGAAGCCAATTTCATGCCGCGTACACCGCGGGTAGCACGGCCCATTTGTCTAACCGCCTCTTCATCAAACCAAACAGCCTTGCCGCCATTAGAAACCAAGACGATGTCGTTAGCGCCATTGGTCACTTCTGCGCCAATCAGGTAATCGCCTTCATCCAAGTTGATGGCGATGATGCCCGATTTACGTGGATTAGCGAACTCAATTAAAGCGGTTTTCTTAACCGTACCCAGTGCCGTGGCCATGAAAATATAACGGGTTTCATCGAACTCTTTTACTGACAAGATAGCGTTAATTTTCTCGCCCTCTTCCAAGGGGAATAGATTAACAATAGGCTTGCCGCGACCGGTGCGACTGCCTTGTGGCACTTCATACACTTTCAACCAATAAACACGGCCACGGCTGCTGAAGCACAAAATGTAATCGTGGGTATTGGCGACAAACATTTTGTCGATGAAATCGTCTTCTTTAGTCGGGGCGGCTTGCTTACCACGTCCACCACGACGTTGAGCGCGGTACTCGTCCAAGGGTTGGGATTTCACGTAACCGGTATGCGATAAGGTCACCACCACGTCTTGCGGCGTGATTAAATCTTCTAGTGATAAATCTTGGGCATTGGCGATAATTTCACTGCGGCGCTTGTCACCGAATTGTTTTCTAATTTCAGTTAACTCGTCGCCTATGATGCTGGTCACGCGGGCTGGGGTGGCCAATATATCCAACAAGTCCGCAATGATGTCCATTACCTCTTTGTACTCAGTGACAACTTTATCTTGCTCTAGGCCGGTTAAGCGTTGTAAACGCATTTGTAGAATTTCTTGCGCTTGCACGTCGCTTAATTTGTATCCTTTAGCCGATAAACCAAATTCCATGCTCAAGCCTTCAGGGCGGGATGCTTCCATGGCTGCGCGCTGTAGCATTTCTTCCACTACCGGCGATTTCCACGCTTTGGCCATCAAGGCAATTTTCGCATCAGGTGGCGTAGGTGCAGCTTTAATGAGGGCGATCATCTCGTCCACGTTAGCCAACGCTACGGCCAAGCCTTCAAGCAAGTGACCGCGAGCACGGGCTTTTTTTAGTTCAAATACGGTACGACGGGTGATCACTTCGCGTCGGTGGCGCAAGAATGCCTCTAGCATTTGCTTGAGGTTAAGCAACCTAGGCTGACCGTCTAACAAGGCCACCATATTCATGCCGAAGGTGTCTTGCAATTGCGTTTGTTTATACAGGTTGTTCAGCACCACTTCGGCTATTTCACCGCGTTTTAATTCGATGACGACACGCATACCGGATTTGTCGGATTCGTCGCGTAAATCTGAAATGCCTTCTATCTTTTTCTCGTTGACTAATTCGGCGATTTTCTCAACAAAGGTTTTTTTGTTAACCTGATACGGTAATTCATCCACAATCAATGCCTGACGGCCACCGCGCTCCAAATCTTCAACGTGGGTACGACCACGCATCACGACGCGACCACGACCGGTGCGGTAACCCTCTTTCACGCCCACGGTGCCGTAAATAATGCCGGCTGTTGGGAAGTCAGGCGCAGGCACCAACTCAATCAGCTCTTCCACACCCATTTCCGGGTCTTTAAGCAAGGCCACGCAGGCATCCAACACCTCATTAAGGTTATGCGGCGGAATATTGGTCGCCATACCCACGGCAATACCGGAGCTACCATTGATTAATAAATTGGGGATACGAGCCGGCATGATCAGCGGTTCGTTTTCGCTGCCATCGTAGTTAGGGCCGAAATCGACGGTTTCCTTGTCTATGTCCGCCAATAACTCGTGGGCAATTTTAGCCATGCGGATTTCCGTGTAACGCATGGCCGCGGCGTTGTCGCCATCAACAGAACCAAAGTTACCCTGACCATCAACCAACATGTAACGCAAACTAAAATCTTGCGCCATCCGAACGATGGTGTCGTACACCGCCGTGTCACCATGTGGGTGGTATTTACCAATCACATCACCAACGATACGAGCGGATTTTTTATAGGGCTTATTGTAGTCATTGCTAAGCTCGTGCATGGCGTAGAGAACGCGTCTGTGCACTGGCTTCAAGCCGTCCCTCACATCCGGCAAGGCGCGACCGACGATCACGCTCATGGCGTAATCGAGATACGATCTACGCATCTCGTCTTCTAAACTAATTGGCAGGGTTTCTTTAGCGAATTGATCCATGGGTAAACTGACTTTTAGTTGTTTTTGTATAGTGCAATTTTAGCATGGAACGGCGGCAAATTAGTAGGGTTAGCAGCGATTTAAAGCTGCATTCAAGATCGCTTTACAGCCCTACTAATTCAGCCGTCTAGGCAAGGGCCGTGAGCATGGATAAGTCGGCTTTTAAGTCGTCGATATGCTCAAGACCAACGGCAATTCT
>CAMDXI010000024.1 GCA_945878695.1 Methylotenera oryzisoli
CCTAAACCCGCACGGATTAATTCTGGCACATCTTGGGTTAAATTAATTACCGAGGTGGCGCCGGCCACGCAATGGCCAACATCGATTACCAGGTCCACGCTGTGCTCTAATTTTTCGCGTATTGCCCAAGCTTGCGTCAGCATTTCCTCTTCATCAGGCAACAACATAGTCATGCTTAACAATGGCGCATCGATGGCTTCCAATATGGCTTGCACTACCGCGTGTTCTGGCACGCGCAAGCCTATGGTGTTGCGCTTGGGGTGTTGCAGTTTACGCGGCACTTCACGCGTGGCATTCAAAATAAAGGTGTAAGCGCCTGGCGTGTTGGCTTTGAGCAAGCGAAATTGGCTGTTGCTGACTATGGCGTAATTGCCTAACTCGGCTAAATTACGGCAAACCAAGGTAAACAGATGCTGCTCATCAGCCGCACGGATTTGCCGTATGCGTGCTTGGGCATCGCTGTGGCCTATCATGCAGCCCAAGGCATAACCAGAGTCAGTGGGGTAAGCGATCACCCCACCGGCCTGCAATATCTCCGCCGTATGGGTAATCAAACGCGCTTGCGGATTGGCTAAATTAATATTAAACAGTTGCGACATGGTCCATCGATGTTAAATAGGCTATTGCATGGATTGAAACTGTGGCCAATCTTGCCAAACCGGCACGCAGTTGCTGGGCAAGTCCGCCAAGCGCCCCATTTCCATAAAGCTGATGCCAGGGCCGTGGTAGTCCGAACCTTGTGAAGACTTCAGGCTAAATTGGTGGGCCAACTTAGCGAACTGCTGGTATTGCGGCGGGGTGTGGCTACTGGTCACCACTTCTATGGCCACGCCACCGTAACTTCTAAATTCATGCAGCAATTGCAACATATTGACCGAACCCAAATCGTAGCGGCCAGGGTGGGCAATCACAGCCGTGCCACCGCTTTGCGTAATGAGCTCAATCGCTTGCTGTAAATCCATCCATTGGTGTTCAACAAAGCCAGGCTTGCCTTTCACTAAATACTTCTTAAACACCGACTTAGTGTCCTTCACCAGGCCCAGTTCCACCAAGTAACGAGCAAAATGCACACGGGTAATGATGCTTTGCTTAGCCAAGCGTTTCGCGCCTTGGTAGGCATCGGCTATCCCGGCTTTAGCCAAGCCCTCGCCCATTTGCTGCGCCCGCTCATCCCGCGCTATGCGCACTAGGGCCAAGGCCTTTTGCAAGGCAAGGTTGTTTGGGTCTATGTTTAAACCAACGATGTGCAAGGTGCGCTTTTTCCATGTCACGGAAATTTCCACGCCATTAATCAAGGCGATGTTGTGCGCTTCAGCGGCGGCCTGGGCTGCTGGCAAACCACTGATGTCATCGTGATCGGTCAAGGCCAACACGTTGACGCCCTTAGCGGCGGCGTAAGCTACTAAGTCGGCCGGGCTTAACAAGCCATCGGATACGCTAGAGTGGGCATGTAAATCGAAATTTAAGGGCATGAACGAATTGAATTAAAGACCAATAGGGTAAAGCTGGAAGAAAAATACGCCTTGCGACACAGCATCAATCATAGCAAAATAACGACTCACACTAAAGCATAGATGATCATTGATTTTTTCTTACCCCGAGCTGCCTAGAAAGCGAACCCCCACCCACTATGAATAAGTTTTTGTTTGACCTGTTTCCCGTCATTTTATTTTTCATTGCCTTTAAGTTTTTTGGTATTTTTACTGCCACGGCGGTCGCCATTTTAGCCACCTTAGGGCAAATCATTTACAGCAAACTGCGCCACGGTAAAGTGGAAAAGATGCTGCTAGTCAGCGGTGCTATCATCGCCTTGCTAGGCGGCATCACTTTAATTTTGCACGACAAAAGCTACATCATGTGGAAACCCACCGTGCTTTACTGGATCATGGCTGCGGTGCTCTTGGTATCCAATTTATTTTTCAAGAAAAACTACATCCAACAAATGATGGGCAAAATGATAGACGCCCCCGCTGCCATTTGGACTAAGCTAAATTACGCTTGGGTGATTTTTTTAGTGTCATTGGGCTTTTTAAACCTCTACGTGGCTTTTAATTTCGATGAAAACACCTGGGTGAATTTCAAGCTATTTGGCGTCACCTTGATTATGTTTTTATTCATCATAGGCCAGAGCTTGGCCTTGAAAAATTACCTCATAGAAGAGCAAAAAGGCGGTGAGCAATAATGTGGTACACCATCTTTGCCGAAGACGCGCCCAATAGCTTAGACAAACGCATGGCCGCTAGGCCAGCTCACCTAGCCCGCTTGCAAGCCTTGCAAGAAGCCGGCCGTTTATTGGTAGCGGGTCCGTTTCCGGCCATAGATAACGTCGACCCAGGCCCGGCTGGTTTCACCGGCAGCCTCATCATTGCCGAATTTGCCAATTTAGCGCAGGCCACAGAATGGGCTAACAACGACCCTTTTGTCAGCGCAGGGGTTTACGCTCAGGTGTCGGTCAAACCCTTCAGAAAAACCTTACCGGCTTAAACGGATGAATTTAACCGACCTTATCAAGCAACGCTTGCAGGCATTGGAACCGCTGGACTTAATCATACAAGACGACAGCGCTTTGCATGCCGGGCATGCCGGCAATCAGGGCGGCGGGCATTTTAGCTTGAGCCTAACAAGCTCGCATTTTTCAGGCAAATCTCAGATCATGCGGCATCGTTTAGTCTATGCGCAATTGGCCGATTTAATGCCCAACAAAATTCACGCCTTAAGCATCAACGCCATCGCCCCACAAGAGCTATAATCAAGCCGAACTATTACAAGCAACTTTTCACATCAAACCCATAGCATAAGGATTTTTCATGAAATTCACCCCCACCCTGATCGCACTGGCCATTTTATCCATGGCGTCAAGCGCATACGCCGCCGACTCCTTGGCCACCGTAAATGGCAAAGCCATCAAGCAATCCATATACGACTACATTGCTAAGGATGCCACGGCACGCGGTCAAAAAGTGGATGGCCAAGTTAAACAAGCCATCACTAATAAATTGATTGATTCGGAATTGGTTTACCAAGAAGCGCAAAAATTGGGCTTGGATAAACAAGCGGATTACCTCGCACGTGAAGAGTTGTCCCGTCGCGAATTATTGACCTCCATGTATTTGCAGGATTTTGTTAAAAAGAATCCGATTAGCGAATCCGAAACCAAATCCGCCTACGAAGAATACAAAAAAGCTTACGGCGACAAAGAATACAGCGCACGCCACATCTTGGTTAAAACCGAAGGCGAAGCCAAAGACATCATTGCGCAGTTAGGCAAAGGCGGCGATTTCGCTAAGATAGCCAAGGAAAAATCCTTGGATCCTGGCTCTAAGGAAAAAGGCGGCGATTTAGGCTGGTTCTCACCGGCATCCATGGTGAAACCGTTCAGCGACGTGGCGATTAATCTGCAAAAAGGCAGCATTTCCACCAACCCAGTGCAAACGCAATTCGGTTGGCACGTCATCAAGTTAATTGACACTCGCACCGCTCAACCTTTGCCCTACGACAAAGTAAAAGACGGCATACAAAAAAATCTACAACAGCGTAACTTAGAAAAGATGATGGCTGAATTACGCACTAAAGCCAAAATCGACATCAGCAAATAAGTGCATGATCAAGGGCTCGTCATACGAGCCCTTTCTTTTGCAAGTTGCTTGATTTAACGGGCAATTGCAGCACACTGGCATTCGTGCCATAATAAGAATGGTTATCAATTACGCGAAAAAACAATGCGACTTTTATCCCAATTAGCCATAGGTGAACACGCCACCATCTCCGCCATAGAGGCCGAGGAGTCGCTATACCATCGCTTATCGGCATTGGGTTTTCGTGTGGGCAAACCCTTAAGCCTGATTCGTCGGGCGAACTTCAATGGGCCGCTGCACGTGCGCTTAGGCACAACCGATGTCATCCTGCGCGACACCGAAGCGGCCCGCATCCACGTGCAGAGCGACTTGCAGGCTAGTCAATGAAACGCATCGCTTTATTAGGCATGCCCAACACGGGCAAATCCACCTTGTTCAACCGCATCAGCGGTGCATCCGCGCGGGTTGGCAATTGGCCAGGCATCACCGTGGATTTGATGAGTGCGAAAGTGCTATTGGGTGGTCACATCGCCGAGTTGGTGGATTTACCGGGCATATACGATTTGCATGGCTTTTCAGAAGACGAGCAAGTCGTGCGGCACTTTTTGGCTAACAACACATTGGATCTAGCCATCGTATTATTAAACAGCTCACAAATAGACCGGCAACTGTCGCTGTTATTGCAAATCAAAAAACTCAACATCCCAATGGTCTTGGCCTTAAACATGTCGGATGAAGCGAAAAAAGCCGGCATTAGCATAGACATCGATCAGTTGGCTAAATCGCTCAACATGCCGGTGCTGCAAATCAGCGCAAAATACGGCGAAGGCTTACCCAAGGCCTTGCAGGCAGCCGCTGCCGTGATTAATCAAGCGCAAGCCGCCAGCGATCCAGCTCGCATTAGCCTGGCCTTGGAAGAAGATCAAAAAATTGAAAAAGAGATGGAAAGCCTGCTAGCCCATTACGTGCACATACCCAGCACGCTGTCGGACAGCAACACGGACAAGATAGACAAAATCCTGCTGCATAAATGGCTGGGATTACCGCTGTTTTTCTTAGCCATGTACGCGCTGTTCCAATTTATTTTTGCCGCTGGAAAACCCCTGCAAGATGCGCTGGCTTGGGCGCTACAACTCTTACGCAGCGGCGTATTAGAACCGCTTTTTGCCGGCAGCCCAAGCTGGCTTAGCGGTTTAATGTTGGACGGCATATACAATGGTGTGGCGACGGTTGCGGCTTTCGTGCCCATCATCGTGCTGTTCTTTCTAGTTATGTCCATGGTGGAAGACAGCGGCTATTTATCCCGTGCCGCATTTTTGATGGACGCCCTCATGGCTAAAATGGGCTTGGATGGGCGCGGCTTTGTCATGATGCTGATGGGCTTCGGTTGCAACGTACCGGCACTCATGGGCACGCGCATGATGCGCTCCAGGCCCATGCGCTTGCTGACCATGTTGGTCATACCCTTGTCGCTGTGCTCCGCCAGGTTGCAGGTATTCATCTTCATGATTACCGCCTTGTTTACGGCCAGCCAAGCACCGCTGGTGCTGTTCGCCCTTTACCTCATGAGTTTCGTCACCATGTTTTTAACGGCGCTGTTATTCCAAGGCCAATTCAAAAACAAGGAACCGTTTATATTGGAATTGCCGCCCTACCGTTTTCCCACCCTAAGGCAAATCGTCTTACGCGGTTGGTTGGAAGTGAAGCACTTTTTGCAACGCGCCAGCAAATTCATCGTCATCGGCGTGGTATTGGTTTGGGCATTGACTAACTTCCCTAGCAACGTCGCGCCAGCCAGTGCCGGCACTTACGCTGGGCAGCTTGGCGCTTTGTTTGCACCTGTGCTTGATCCATTAGGCATAAACAACCAATTGGCTATCGCCTTAATATTTGGTTTTGTTGCCAAAGAAATTGTAGTGGGGGCCTTAGCGGTGATTTACGGCTTACAAGGCGACGCCTTGATGGTGCAAATGGCCAGTCAGATTGATTGGGTACAAGCGATGAGCTTTATGCTGTTTGCGCTCATTTATACGCCTTGCTTATCGACCATTGCCACGCTTAGAAGCGAGTCCAAAAGCTTAGGTTTTATGTGGCTGTCCTTAGGCTGGTCATTAGGCCTGGCCTGGTTGGTAAGCTTTGTGTTTTATCAGAGTGCGCGGGCTTTAGGTTTTTAAACCCTGTTCACCACAGAGACACAGAGAAAACCCAAAAAAAACAGTTATCTGCAATGACCAACCCGCTTATGCTGAGCGGGTAAAAGCCTAAAAAAAGTTCGACTAAAACCTTACAAGCTTTTGACTTTCTCCGTGCCTTTGTGTCTCTGTGGTGAGGGGTTTGCCCTGCTGTTGCTGCTTAAACGGCGGCTTCGCCGGTTTCGCCGGTACGGATACGCACCACTTGCTCAACGGCACTGACGAAAATTTTGCCATCGCCTATCTTGCCGGTGTGCGCCGCTTTAATGATGGCTTCCATCGCTGAATCAACGATGTCGTCCGACACCACTAATTCCAATTTGATTTTAGGTAGAAAATCGACCACGTATTCTGCACCGCGGTACAGTTCCGTGTGCCCTTTTTGTCGACCAAAGCCTTTTACCTCTGTTACCGTTAGGCCATTCACACCGATACTCGACAAGGACTCACGCACTTCGTCTAACTTGAATGGCTTAATGATTGCTTCGATTTTTTTCATGCTGGCCGAACTCCATAAAATAGGTGGTTACTAGGTGTTATCAGTATAGTTGCTTTCATTCAAGACCGCATCAAACGAAAACGATGTCTGCTATGTGTTATTTGATGCTCAATACTACTAGAGCGGGCATTAAAAATCCAGTTTAGCGGTAATTGGATAGCGCCGGTCTTTACCAAAATTTTTGTGGCTAATGCGCACGCCCACTGGCGATTGCCTGCGCTTGTATTCGTTGCTGTCGATTAACTTAAGCACACGCGCCACGTCCGCCGGGTCAAAACCCATGGCCAATATGTCTGCGCGCCCCAAATCTTGCTCGACGTAGGCCGCCACAATCGCGTCCAACACCGCGTAATCCGGCAAGCTATCTTGATCCGTTTGATCGGCACGCAACTCGGCCGACGGCGGCCGGGTAATGATGCGCTCGGGGATGACTGGTGAAAGTCCATTGCGGTAAGCACACAAGCGATACACCAAGGTTTTGAATACGTCTTTGAGCAGGGCAAAGCCGCCCGCCATGTCGCCGTACAAAGTGCAATAGCCAACGGCCATTTCACTTTTGTTACCGGTAGTGAGCACCATGCTGCCAAATTTATTCGACAAAGCCATCAACAGCATGCCGCGAATTCTGGCTTGTAGATTTTCTTCTGTGGTATCGAATGGTAGCCCGGCAAATTCTGGTGCCAAGGTCGCTTTAAAGCCTTCAAACAATGGGCCTATGGGCAAGATACTGTACTTCACGCCTAATCGCTTAGCCATATCAATGGCATCGTCCACGCTGATGTTGGCGGTAAATTCCGATGGCATCAACACGGCATGCACTTTGTCGGCGCCCAAGGCATCGACCGCGATGGCCAAGGTCAAGGCAGAATCCACCCCACCCGATAAGCCTAAGACCACCCCTGGGAAACGGTTTTTTGCCACGTAATCGGCCAAGCCTAATGTTAAGGCTTGGTAAACCGCTGCTTCTTGCGACAAAGCCGGCGCAAGTGCTTGGCTTATTAGCTTACCCGCATTAAACGTCACCGTGGCCAAGGCCGTTTCAAACGCCGGCAAATGCTGGGTCACCTGACCGTCGGCCGCCACCACCATGGAGCCGCCATCAAACACCAATTCATCCTGGCCGCCCACGCTATTGAGGTAAACGATGGGCAGTGCCAATTCCATCGCGCGCGCACGCAACACGCTTAAACGGCTGGCTTGCTTTTCCAAATCAAACGGCGACGCATTGATCACCAACAACAGCTCGGCTCCGGCCGCACTAGCCAATCGAGCCGGCACTGCTTGCCAGATGTCTTCACAAATCAACAAGCCCAGTTGGACACCTTGATGGCTGAACACCAAGGGCGCGTGACCCGGACTGAAATAGCGCTTTTCATCGAATACGCCGTAATTAGGCAAGGCTTGCTTGTGGTAGCTGGCCACAATTTTGCCGCCTTGTAAGACCGATGCCGCGTTATAACATACGCCGTTTAAAGCCTGCGGATGGCCCACCACTAAGGTCATGTCCGGCACAGCCGAACTTAAAGCCTGCAAGGCCGCATCGCATGCTTGCAAAAAATCGCTGCGCAACAATAAGTCTTCTGGCGGGTAGCCACACAAAGACAACTCGGGGGTGAGCAAGAGCGTGGCGCCTTTGGCTTGCGCCTCTTTTGCGCTGGCAATGATTTTTGCTTGATTGCCGGCTAGGTCGCCGACCAAACAATTAATTTGTGCGATAGCGACTATCAATAGGAACCGCCCGCTGCTTTGAGCAAATTAGCAATGTCGCTATGCTGGCCTTTAAGCGCATAGACTAAGGCCGTCAGCCCGTACTGGTCTTTTGCTTTGAGTTTCACTTGATGGGCCAGCAACAATTTCACCGTCTCCAACTGTCCATTGCTCACCGCTATGTGCAATATGGGTGTGCCTTCTGCATCCAAATTATTCACGTCAGCACCCGCTTCGATTAAGGCTTTGGCCGCCGCCACTTTGGATTTTTTCACTGCCCAAGTTAAGGCCGTCCATTTGGCCAAATCTTTTTGATTGACCGTTGCCCCGCGCTCAATCAACAAACTGACCACCGCAGCGTGGCCTTCGCGAGCCGCGGTCATGAGCGCGGTCACGCCTTGCTCGTCGCTTAAGGCTAGGTTGGCCTGGTGATCCAGTAAATGTTTAATGGTGGGAAGATCGGCACTTTTAGCGGCGTACATCAACACCGTCGTGCCACGGTCACTGCGGCTATTGGCATCCAAACCATGATCCAGCAACAAGGCTACGGTTTGCGCATGGCCTTCTATTGCAGCAATGCCCAAGGCACTCCAGCCGGACGCATCGCGCACCTTGGCATCGGCGCCTTTTTCAAGCAAGCATTTAAGGCTAGCAACATGGTTTCTTTTAGCGGCAAACATCAGCGCAGTCCAACCCTGGCCATCTTTTGCTTGTATGTCTGCGCCCTTGGCCAGCAAGGCATTCAATACCTCAAGCTGGTCCTTACGGGCAGCATACATGAGTGCCGTGACGCCTTCGGCATCTTTGCTATTGGCGCTCGCGCCGCTGTCCAACAAGGCTTGCACGGTCGCCAAATCACCTCGGGCGGCAGCCGTCATCAAGTAGGCCACCTCTTCCCCCGCCATGGCCGGCATGATGCCCAGCAAAGCGCATAAACAGAAAGCAAGCAAGCCGTGTTTATGCATCAGGCGCATGGGATAGATTGACCTAGCCGGCTTTATGCATGATGGCAGCCAACACCGCTTCACCCAAACCAGCAGGCGAGCTGGCGACAACGGCACCGGCTAATTCTAGAGCGCGTATTTTGTCGGCCGCTTTGCCGCTGCCACCGGAAATAATGGCGCCGGCATGGCCCATGCGTTTACCGGCAGGCGCGGTTTGACCAGCAATGTAAGCGGCCACCGGTTTACTGATGTGGCTCTTAATGTATTCGGCAGCGGCTTCTTCATCCGAGCCACCGATCTCACCCACCATAATGATGGCTTCGGTTTCGGCATCCGCCTCAAACATTTGCAAGCACTCGATAAAATTCAAACCTTTAATCGGGTCGCCGCCTATGCCCACGCAAGTACTTTGGCCTAATTTTAAGGCCGTGGTTTGGTGCACGGCTTCGTAGGTTAAGGTGCCAGAGCGGGACACAATACCGACCTTGCCGCGCAAATGAATGCTGCCTGGCATGATGCCTATCTTGCATTCATCTGGGGTGATGACACCCGGGCAATTTGGGCCGATCAAGCGGGCGCCGTTGGCTTTTAAGGCGGCTTTCACGTTAAGCATGTCCAAAACCGGTATGCCTTCGGTAATGCATATAATCAGACCGACCCCGGCGTCACAGGCTTCCAAGATGGAATCCGCAGCGAAGGCAGGCGGCACGTAAATGACACTGGCCGTGGCCGCGGTTTGCTTGACCGCCTCACGCATGGTATTAAAAACCGGCAAACCTAAATGCGACTGCCCACCTTTACCCGGCGTGACGCCACCGACCATTTTTGTGCCGTAAGCCAAGGCTTGCTCAGAATGAAAACTGCCTTGCTTGCCAGTGAACCCTTGGCATAGCACTTTGGTACTGCTGTTAACTAATATGCTCATAATTATTTTCTTTTTTAAAAATCCCTCACCACAGAGGCTCAGAGACACGGAGAAAAACCAATCCAAACTTTATCTAATGTTTGTAGGTCAGGCTTTAGCCTGACTAATTAACTTTCGGGCTAAAGCCCGACCTAGCTGTTGTCTTTGCGCGTACCCTGCAAAATTATTATAGGGTTTCTCTGTGTCTCCGTGTCTCTGTGGTGTATGGGTTTGACTTTATCAACGTTGAAGCTTGTTAAGCCACGCTTAAGACGGCTTGCTTAGCGGCGTCGGTTAAGCCATCCGCGGAGATGATATTCAGGCCGCTGGATTGCAGCATTTGCTTGCCCAATTCCACGTTGGTGCCCTCTAGGCGCACGATCACTGGAATTTGCATGCCCACGTCTTTCACCGCGGTAATAATGCCTTCGGCTATGATGTCGCAACGCATGATGCCGCCGAATATGTTAACCAATATAGCTTTAACATTCGGGTCAGCCATAATGATCTTAAAGGCTTTGGTCACCGTTTCTGCCGTGGCGCCGCCGCCCACATCCAAAAAGTTAGCCGGCGCACCGCCGTGCAATTTGATTAAATCCATGGTGGCCATGGCCAAGCCGGCGCCATTAACCATGCAACCTATGTTGCCGTTTAATGCAATGTAATTTAAGCCGGCATGGTGCGCCACCGCTTCCTTGCTGTCCTCTTGCGACCAATCACGTTGTTCGGCCAAGGCTTTTTGCCTATACAGCGCGTTATCGTCCACACTCATTTTGCAATCCAAGGCAAACAGTTTGCCGTCCGTGGTCACAATCAATGGGTTGATTTCCAACAGCGCTAAATCGTTTTCTTTAAATAAGCGGTACAAGCCTTTTAACAAACGGCTGAATGCGGCAATTTGATCACCGACTAAATCCAACTTAAAGGCCAAGTTACGCGCTTGGTAATCAACCAAACCGTTTAAGGGGCTGCACACCTCTTGCAAAATCTTTTCTGGGCTGACTTGTGCGATTTCCTCTATGTCCATGCCGCCGGCGCTGGAGGCCACCACCACAATGCGTTCCAAGCTTCTGTCCACCAACATGGACAAATACAATTCACGGGCAATCGGTAAGGTTTCTTCTATGAGCACTTGATTAACCGGTTGGCCATCGGGTGCATTTTGGTAGGTCACCAAGGTTTTACCAAGCAACTCGCTGGCCACCATTTGCGCCTCGGCAGTGGATTTAACCACTTTCACCCCACCGGCTTTACCGCGACCACCGGCATGCACTTGGGCTTTCACTACCCAAGCTGGGCTGTCTATCTCTGAGGTAACCGTAGGGGTTTGTTTGGCTACCGAAATTACTTGGCCACGCGGCACGGGAATGCCGTATTTTTGCAGCAAGGTTTTGGCTTGGTATTCGTGCAAATTCATAACAATACAATTCAAAATAAATGGTATGCACATTTTCGCCCAATTCAGGCAAATGCGCCAGCTTTGGCGGCATATTCTATGGCCATCGCGCAACAAGCCGCGCCTGCGTTTGGCCATGTGTATAATGGCTATTTTTTCATTAAGTCACCCTTATGCGTTTAGTTGTTCAAGGTTCTGCCATCCGCCACGCCCACCTGGCGCACATCCATCAGTTGAGTGCAACCAGTGTGCAATTCGTGCAAACAGGCGCCCATGCTTATTATTTAGCCAATCAGACGCAAGCCTTGCCAGCCGTGCAAGCGTTTTGCGCCGAGCAACGCATCGATTGCAGCTACCTGCCTGACCAGCAAGTCTTAGCCAAGTTTGGTTTATGCGTAATGGACATGGACTCCACCCTCATTAGCATAGAGTGCATAGACGAAATTGCCGACATGGTGGGCATCAAACCCCAAGTGGCCGCCATCACCGAGCGCGCCATGCAAGGCGAATTGGATTTTGCGCAAAGCTTGCGTCAACGCGTGGCCTTGCTTAAAGGCTTATCGGAAGCCGATTTAATGCGCGTACTCAATGAGCGCTTGACGCTCAATCCGGGCGCAGTGGAGTGGATAGCCGCCTGCAAAAAAAATAACATCACTACCTTATTGGTCTCGGGCGGCTTCACCTTTTTTGCCGACAAAGTCAAAGCCATGTTGGGCTTGGATTACGCCGTGTCGAATCAACTGGAAATAGTGGACGGCAAACTGACCGGTGGCATTATCGGTGACATCGTCGACGCCCAGCGCAAAGCCGATGAGTTATGCCAATTGCGCGACCGCTTAGAATTAACGGCGGCGCAAACCATCGCCATAGGCGACGGCGCGAACGACCTCAAGATGATGGGGGTGGCCGGCATCGGTGTGGCTTACCATGCCAAGCCCATCGTTCAAACGCAAGCCACTTACGCGCTCAACCACAGCGGTTTAGATGGCGTGATGCATTTACTCAGCACCTAAGCTTATGCCTGCATGAGCATTGACACGGTGCCTAGCATCAAATAATGCCGCTAAAGCAGGTCAGTTTGAAGGGACGTAGGAATGTCTTTTTGACTATGCAACACACGCCAAACTTCGATTTGATGAGTATGATGAACGTAAAAAATCAAATAAGGGTATGCCTGACAGCGCCATACCCTTAACTCAGCCAAATCCAATTCTATGGCATACCTAGTTGAACCTGATTCTGGAAAGGTGCGTATATGCTCATAAGCCCGTTCCAAATCATCAATAAAACTTAAGGCATACTCTGGCGCATTGCTAATGTAATACTGTAATGCAGATAAAACATCTGCATCGGCAATGGCTCGACGAACCAGTTTTTTCATTTCACTTGTTAGGCTTTAACTTTCGCACGTAATTGGTCAAAGTAATGCTTGTCAGCCTCGCCGCTAATCGCAGAAGAGGCGCCATCCAGCATGATCGCTCTGAGATCTAGACGTGCTTGATCGCGTCGTATCAATTCACGTAAATATTCGCTGGACGTGCCATACCCAGACGAGGTGACACGCTCATCAACAAAGCGCTTTAGTTGATCCGGTAAGGAAATATTCATGGTACTCATTGCAAGCCCTCCAAAAGCGATATTGGCAAAATTTGGCAAAGAATAATATGCCACGTTTTAAATTGAGTGTCCAGCCATCAAACTGGAAATATTAGCTTTGCAAGCTTACGCAACCGCTCCTAAAGCGCTTAACTCCGCCTCGGTAAAGCCCGCCTCACGTCTCGCGGCCAAATTAAATGGCCCGCGCAATTTTGGCGCCAGGTAAGTCACGCACAAGGCTTCAAATGTTGGCAAAGGCGCCACGCCTTGTTGTTGGCATAAGAAGTTAAACCAACGGTTACCTATGGCCACGTGGCCAACCTCGTCACGCAAGGTGATGTCCAATATCGCCGCCGCCAATTCATCGCCGGCCTGCGCCAACTTCGCGCGTAAAGCCGGTAAGGCATCCAAGCCTCGGGCTTCCATGGTGCGTGGCACCAAGGCCATGCGTGCCAACACATCGTGTTTGGTTTTGTCTACCATCTCCCACAAGCTGTTGTGCGCATCAAAGTCGCCGTAGGCAAAGCCCAAATGCTGCAAATGGTCTTTTAATAAATTGAAATGGCCGGCTTCCTCGCTCGCCACCTTAAGCCAATCGGCATAATAAGCAGTTGGCATGCCATCAAATCGCCAGATCGCATCCAAGGCCAAATTAATCGCATTGAATTCGATGTGGCATAAGGCGTGAATCAAGGCGGCACGGCCTGCTACTGTGTTCATGGCGCGGCGCTTAACCTGCAATGGCGGCACCAATACCGGCTTGGCCGGTCGGCCTGGGATGGCTAAATCAGAATGCAGTTTAGCCGCAACATTAAGCGTCAGCCCTGCTTGCTGCCAATGCAGAAAAAGCCGATTAACGGCGGAAGATTTAAGTTCGGGATCCGGCTCGGCTAAGCAAGCCAAGGCCAACTGACGTAGCTCATTAGGGGCAGCCATAGGACGCATGTAAAGGGCAGGCCTTATGGTAAAACGATGAAATCCAACTCGCCGGCTTTCATGTCTGGCACCATCAAGACTTTTTCGTCTTTAGTCAGCGCAATGTCCGCTGCCGATTGGTAGGTAGCAGCTAAGGGGGTGACTTCGCCGTTCATGTCCAGGCGGAACACTTTGCCATTTTTCCAATCGCTAACAAACATGCTGCCATTGGCATGGTGCACCACACCATCGCCGCCGCCAAAGCCTAGCGCTATATCCAGCAACTGCCTAGTGGCGAGGTTATAGCTATACAAAATACCCGAGGCAAAATCCACCACCATCAGCACGTCACCGGTGTCGTCCATTAACAGACCGTTAGGTGCCAAAATCCGGTTGTCTTGCTGACCGTTGATGAGCAAGCGCACCTGGCCTTGGGCATTAATTTGGTAAACCGCACCGCCCTTGCCTTTCAAGTCGCCGCTGTCACTGACGTATAAATTGCCAGCCAGATCGGCTTCCAAATCATTTAAAAATAGCGGCGTTACCGGGAAGGCCGAGGCTGCCGCAAAGACTTCAGCCTGACCTTGCTTGGGCCCACTTAAGGCTAATTTTAAGATGCGTTTATTGTCTGCCACATAAAGAGACTGACCTATGATGGCCAAGCCTTTTGGGTCATCCAAGCCTTTAGCAAACAACGTCACTTGCCCCGCTTCGATGACGCTGATTTGGCCGTCGCCGTCCACGCCAAAGCCATTGATCTCGGAGACAAACACCCGACCATCGGTCGCTTGCACCACCGATTCCGGCATTTTCAACCCGCTGATTTTTTGTGTGCTTAAAGGAGCCCCCTGAGCCACAGGAATAAGGGCGCTCAACAATAAGGCCAGTAATGTGTGTTTGGTCATGATTATTTCCTATGCATGTAGTTAACTAAGCGTATCGGCCCAGATGTTGTTGGCCCAGGCGTGGGCATAGCCGGCTTCTTTTTCATTGGGGCTAATGGACACGCCGCCACCTTCGGCCGACACCATCATTTTTTTGCCGGCATCGTAGCGGTAAACGTTGGCCACGTGCATGGCAGCATGATCGTTGATGAAGCTGTAACAGGTGTTAGCAAACACCGGTGCGACATCAGGCAAACTGCCACTCATCAATTGCACGATGGCGCTGGCACAGACCTTGGCTTGGTTTGTCGCCATGTGCGCCGATTTTGGCAAGCCCGCTGCCACGCTGTCACCCAATACGTACACGTCCGGCACCAACTTGGATTCGTAAGTTAGAAAATTCACGTCACACCAAGGGTAGTCTTTTTCCGTCAAACCGGCTTCTTGGGCTATTTTACCCGCGCGTTGCGGCGGAATAAAGTTCAGTACGTCGGCCTTGACGCTGTCGAATTCGGTGCTGACGGTTTTAGTTGCCAGGTTGATGTGGCTAATGGCGTTGTCTGGTCGGTAATCGATGATACCAGCATAGGTTTCGTTAAAGACCTTAGCAAACAAGCCTTTTTTAGAAATGATTTCCGCATTGGCATCGAGCACGATTACCTTACTTTTGGCCTTGTGTTGCTTGAAATAACTGGCCACTTGGCAAGCCCGTTCATAAGGGCCAGGCGGGCAGCGATACGGCGCCTTGGGTACGTTCATGACAAACACCCCACCGTCTGCCATGGTCTCCAACTGTTGCCGTAAATTGACCGTTTGCCAACCGGCTTTCCATGCATGCGGCACTTGTTTTTGCGCGTCCAAGCTGGCCAACATGGGCCATTCTTGGTAATTAAAATCCACGCCTGGGGCCACGATTAATCGGTCGTAACTGAGTGTGCCGCCCAGCATGGTGATGTGCTTAGCGGCCGCATCAATGGCGGTCACCGTGTCATGCCTAAAAATAACACCGTGATTGGCCTGCAAGGCCTCGTAGCCAAAGGTCAGGTCGTTGATGCTCTTGCTGCCACCCAAAACCAAATTGCTCATGGGGCAGGATACAAACTGGCGGTTGGCCTCGACCAGCACCACCTCGATGGCACCTAAGCTCCACAAGCGCAAGTATTTGGCTGCCGTGGCACCGGCGTAGCCACCGCCGACGATGACCACGCGACCCATGGGCGGCTTGCTGGCCATGGCCAAGCTAGGACGGCTAGCTAAAACCAAGCCGGTTGCGCCTATGGCCTTGATGAAAGCCCGTCTATTAAACGGCTCAGCCATGTTCGGCCTCTAATTTTTGCGGGCTCAAGGGCGGCCGTATGACGCGTATTTGCATTGAAAAATGCGTGGCCAGCAAGTCGATTTCCTCCAAGCTTAAGCCCCTGCTGTGTTGGTGCATGATGGTGGCCTTGCGCGTGCCGTCCCTAAAGCCTAGCAATTTGCTTAACAGGTCCTCACGCGTCCTACCAGCCAAGACAGGATTGTTCTCCTCACTGGTATTGCCACCCTCTTTTACCATGGCATTGCCTTGCGTGCCGTGGCAAGCAGCACAGGAGGCCGCTAGGGTACGCACGTGGATGGCTTGCTCGGGACTGAAAGCAAAAACCCCATCGGCATGGCCAATTATGGGCCATAGCGATGGGGTGATGAGGCTAACTAGCAGTAAGCAAAAAGACGACGCGTTTTTCATCGGGTCCCTTGCTTACCCTATCGGCTTAATTTAGAAACAACGCTCTTCTAGACAACCGTCTTCTTTCACGCCTAGTTTAGTTAACAATTCCACCATAGGTTTGTCGTTCACGTCTTTAACCGCACGCAGTATGGATACATCGGCTTTTAATTTGATGTTGATGTCGGCACCACTGGCCGCTAACAATTTAACCATCTCTGGGTAGCCATTGAATACCGCCAAGTGAAACGCGGTGTTGTGTGATAGCGGGTGGATGTAATTGATATCGCCGCCTTTGCTAACGATGTATTTAACCACTTCCAATTGGTTTTTATTGGCCGCCATTTGGACAGGTGACCAAGCAAACGATTTGTAATTGGCATTAGCGGCATCGGCTTCCACGTATTTCTTAACGATTTTCATGTTGCCACTGGTGATAGCCTCAACAAATTCAATCGCGTCATCGTCAGTAACAGCGGCCATGGCGTTCATGGAAAAACTTAAAACGATTGCAGCTAACAAGGTATTCAAAAATTTCATGTTACTAATCTCCAAGGTTGTTTTTATATTTCATTCTTAATTAATGTGGCGTCTTGCATTGCGGAACATACGAATCCAAGCACTGTCTTCACCGTCCCCGCAACGCTGCCAAGTATTTTGCACGTTGCGTATAACCCGCTCAGGATGAGGCATCATAATACTAAATCGGCCGTCTGTGCTGGTTAATCCGGTTAGCCCTTGTGGCGAACCATTCGGGTTATACGGATAAGTCGTGGTTGGCTGAGCGGCGTGATCAATGAAACGCATGGTCACTAACTTATTAGCCAACAGCCCATTGACTGCGCTCGCGTCAGAAAATTCCGCATAGCCTTCACCGTGTGCCACGGCTATCGGCATTTTACTGCCGGCCATGCCTTTAAAGAACAAGGACGGGCTGTCCAACACTTCCACCATGGCCAAACGCGCTTCAAACTGCTCGGATTGGTTGCGCACAAAATGCGGCCAATGGGCCGCACCCGGAATCAACTCGCGCAAATTACTCATCATCTGGCAACCGTTGCACACGCCCAAGGCAAAGCTATCGGAACGGGCAAAAAAGGCAGCGAACTCATCGCGGGCACGGGCATTGAAAAGAATAGACTTGGCCCAGCCTTCGCCGGCGCCCAAGACGTCGCCATAAGAGAAGCCGCCGCATGCAACAAAGCCAGCGAAATCAGCCAAGCTCACCCGACCGGCAATCACGTCACTCATGTGCACATCAAACGTGGCAAAGCCGGCGCGATCAAACGAGGCTGCCATTTCCACCTGACCGTTGACACCTTGTTCACGCAAAATCGCCATTTTTGGACGCGCGCCTGCATTGATATAAGGCGCAGCCACGTTGTCGTTCACATCAAAGCTTAATTCGCTAAATAAGCCGCGGTTGTTCACGTCTAAAATCTTGTCGTACTCTTGTTGCGCGCACACTGGGTTATCACGCAGCTTTTGCATGCGGTAGGTGGTTTCCGACCACATGCGGTGCAAGTTAACACGACTGTCGCTGAACACGGCTTTACCATGCTGCTTAATCGCTACGAGGTCGCCCTGTACCACCTCGCCGATGACATGGGCCAAGCCATTAAACTGCGCGGCAATGGCCGTCGCTTGATCGGCCGGCACTTGGATAACGGCACCCAATTCTTCGTTGTATAAAATACTGGCAATGTCGCCTGGCAAAGCAGACAAATCCACTTGCAAGCCGCAATGACCGGCAAAAGCCATTTCCACTAAGGTGGTGAACAACCCCCCGTCGGATCTATCGTGGTAAGCCAGCAATTTACCGGCCGCATTCAAGGCTTGTATGCTGTTGAAAAAATGCTTCAATTGCGCGGCATCGTCCACATCCGGCGCCTCGTTACCCAGCGCGCCGTAAACTTGCGCCAAACTGGAACCGCCCATGCGATTTTTACCGGCACCCAAGTCAATTAAGATTAACTTAGTATCGCCGTCGGTTTGCAATTGCGGAGTAAGCGTTTTGCGTGCATCCGGCGTGGCGGCAAACGCCGTCACCACCAAGGATATAGGCGAGGTCACGGCTTTATCTTGGCCGTTTTCTTGCCACACGGTTTTCATGCTCATGGAGTCTTTGCCGACCGGTATGCTGATGCCTAATTCCGGGCACAATGCCATGCCCACGGCTTTTACAGTGGCATACAGGGCAGCGTCTTCGCCAGCGTGACCGGCTGGCGCCATCCAGTTGGCCGACAATTTCAATTCGCTGATGTCGTCTACCAAGCAGGCCGCCATATTGGTCAGCGCTTCGCCTATGGCCATGCGTCCCGATGCCGGCGCGTCTATCAAGGCCAGCGGGGCTTTTTCACCTATGGCAAAGGCTTCGCCGCAATAGGTTTCATAACCGGCCAAGGTCACGGCCACATCGGCCACCGGCACTTGCCATGGACC
>CAMDXI010000025.1 GCA_945878695.1 Methylotenera oryzisoli
ATCACTTTGTATGGCGATAACGATTTTCAGCTAGATCAAATCAAAGACATTTTATTGCCCGGTATGGAAAAAAAGGAACCGGATTCGACCAAGCGTCTGGAGCATAAGGACGTGCAGAAGGTAGGCGGCAATAAAGTGAAGCAAGAACTTAAAATCAAGGATGGCATAGACAGCGATTTGGCTAAGCGCATCGTCAAGCTGATTAAGGATTCGGGCTTAAAAGTGCAGGGCAGCATACAAGGCGATACCGTTCGAGTGAATGGCGCCAAGCGTGATTTGTTGCAAGAGGCCATTGCTTTTGTGAAAAAAACCGTGACCGACTTCCCCTTGCAGTTTGGTAACTTTAGAGATTAATAAAACCGTGCGCCTAGCGTCTTTTTGCTAGGCGGCACTTTGTAGGCTTAGGTTAAAAATATGGCAAAAACGCTGTACGATAAATTGTTTGATAGTCATGTGGTGCACGAGGAAAACGGCGCTGCCTTGATATACATAGACCGTCATTTGGTGCATGAAGTGACCAGCCCGCAAGCCTTTGAGGGTTTGCGCTTGGCCAATCGTAAGCCATGGCGTGTTGAATCCATCGTCGCTACGGCTGACCATAACACGCCTACCAATGGCTGGGATAAGGGCTTGGCAGGCATAGCCGATCCGGTGGCCAGGTTGCAAATTGAAACCTTGACGGAAAACATAGCCGAGTTCGGCGCAAAAGCCTACTTCCCATTCATGGATGCGCGACAAGGCATTGTGCACGTGGTTGGCCCTGAGCAAGGTGCAACCCTACCAGGCATGACGGTGGTGTGCGGCGATTCGCATACCAGTACCCACGGGGCTTTTGGTGCCTTAGCACACGGCATAGGCACATCGGAAGTGGAGCACGTGATGGCTACCCAGTGTTTGGTGCAAAAAAAATCCAAAGCCATGCAAGTCTTGGTGGAAGGTCAGTTGGGACCTATGGTCACGGCCAAGGACGTGGCTTTGGCCATCATAGGTAAAACCGGCACCGCAGGCGGCAATGGTTATGCCATTGAATTTGCTGGTTCGGCAATACGCGGTTTGTCCATGGAAGGGCGCATGACGCTTTGCAATATGGCGATTGAAGCCGGTGCGCGTGCCGGCATGGTGGCGGTGGATGACACCACCATCAATTACATTAAAGGCCGCCCTTACGCGCCTAAAGCAGATCAATGGGATGCCGCCGTGGCTTATTGGCGCACCTTGCAATCCGATGCGGGCGCTGAATTTGATTTGGTGGTGCGCTTGCAAGCCGAAGACATTAAACCGCAAGTCACTTGGGGCACCTCGCCGGAAATGGTAGTGGCCATAGACGGTCGTGTGCCCAGTTTGGATTTGGCTAAAAATGCCGTGCAAAAAGCCGATTGGGAGCGTGCTTACGCTTACATGGGTTTGCAACCTAACACGCCAATTAAGGAAATTCGCATAGACAAAGTGTTCATCGGTTCCTGCACCAATTCGCGTATCGAAGACCTGCGCGCAGCGGCTGCTGTTGCCAAAGGTAAACGCGTGGCGGCTAACGTCAAGTTGGCACTAGTGGTGCCCGGCTCTGGACTGGTCAAAGCCCAAGCCGAACAAGAGGGCTTGGATAAGGTATTTAGTGAGGCCGGTTTCGAATGGCGTCAGCCTGGTTGTTCCATGTGTTTGGCCATGAATGCTGACCGTTTGGAGGCAGGCGAGCGTTGTGCCTCAACCTCAAACCGTAATTTTGAAGGCAGGCAAGGCCAAGGTGGGCGTACGCATCTAGTTAGCCCAGCCATGGCGGCTGCCGCTGCCATTGCGGGACATTTTGTTGATGTTAGTCAAGGCTGATAGCCATGAACAAGGGAGTAGTCATGAAAAAATTCATCATTTTATGCAGTTTTGCCACTTTATTGTCTGCTTGCAATACCTTACAAGGTATAGGTAAAGACATAGAAAAAGGCGGCGAAGCCATACAGAATTCAACCAAATAAAAGACAAAAACACTATGCAAGCTTTCACGCAGTTAAATGGTTTGGTTGCCCCCTTAGACAGAGCCAACGTCGACACCGACGCGATCATCCCTAAGCAATTTTTGAAGTCCATCAAGCGTTCCGGTTTTGGCGTGAATGCTTTTGATGAATGGCGTTACCTAGATCACGGTGAGCCTGGTATGGACAACAGTAAGCGTCAAATTAATCCGGACTTTGTGCTCAATCAAGCACGCTATCAAGGTGCCAGTATATTGCTTACCCGCGAAAACTTTGGTTGTGGCTCCAGTCGTGAGCATGCGCCATGGGCCTTGGAAGATTTCGGCTTTAAAGTCATTATTGCTTCCAGTTACGCCGATATTTTTTATAACAATTGCTTTAAAAATGGCATGCTGCCCATCGTGTTAAGTGCCGATATTGTTGACGCCTTATTCAAGCAAGTGGCGGCAGCGCCGGATTATAAATTGCAGGTTGATTTGGCCGCGCAAACAGTGAGCACGCCATCGGGGGAGACCTTTAGTTTTAGCGTGGACGCCTTCCGTAAACACTGCTTGTTAAACGGGCTCGATGAAATAGGCTTGACCATGCAACACCAAGACAAAATTAAAGCCTTTGAAGCGCGCCACCAGCAAGCACAGCCATGGCTTTATAATTAAGATTAAACCAAACCCTAACGGAAAAAGAGAAAATGAAATTAGCGATATTGCCAGGCGATGGCATAGGACCGGAAATCGTGGCGCAGGCCGTTAAAGTGCTAAAAGCGCTTAATTTAAACATGATCATGACCGAGGCGCCGATAGGCGGTGCCGGTTATGAAGCGTCAGGCGATCCGCTGCCAGACGCCACTTTGCAATTGGCTTTGGATTCGGATGCGGTGTTGTTGGGCGCGGTAGGCGATTGGAAATACGACAAATTAGAGCGCCATCTGCGCCCTGAACGCGGTTTATTGCGCATACGTAAAGCATTGAATCTATTCGCTAACTTGCGACCAGCCTTGCTTTATCCAGAATTAGCTGGCGCTTCTACATTGAAGCCGGAAGTGGTGTCCGGTTTGGACATCATGATAGTTCGTGAGCTCACCGGCGACATCTATTTTGGCCAACCGCGTGGCATCAGCACATTGCCGAACGGCGAGCGCGAGGGCATAAACACCATGCGCTACTGTGAATCCGAAATTCGTCGCATAGGTCGAGTCGCGTTTGACATTGCCATGAAGCGCCGTCAACCTGGTCAAAAAGCCAAAGTCTGTTCCGTGGACAAAGCCAACGTGTTGGAAACCACCGAGTTATGGCGCCAGGTCATGATAGAGCTGTCGGCTGAGTACCCTGAAGTGGAGTTAAGCCATATGTACGTGGATAACGCCGCCATGCAGTTAATTCGTGCGCCTAAGCAATTTGACGTGATGGTGACGGGTAATATATTTGGTGACATATTATCCGACGAGGCCTCCATGCTAACCGGCTCCATAGGCATGTTGCCATCAGCCTCATTGGATGAAAAAAACAAAGGCATGTACGAGCCCAGTCATGGCTCGGCACCCGATATTGCCGGTAAAAACATTGCCAACCCATTGGCTACCATATTGTCGGCAGCGATGATGTTGCGTTATACCTTTAACGATGAAAGCAATGCCTTGCGCATAGAAAATGCCGTAAAGAAAGCCTTGGCGCAAGGTTACCGCACGGCCGACATTGCGACGGATGGTTGCAAGCAAGTGGGTTGCTGCGAGATGGGCGATGCCGTGGTGGCAGCGCTGTAAAGTCGCGGTAGTAATTTAAAATAACGGATATTAGAAAGTTTAGGATGCAGCGTATGTTAAAAGTGGGTTTGGTCGGTTGGCGTGGCATGGTGGGATCTGTGCTAATGCAGCGCATGATGGAAGAGCAGGATTTTGCTTTGATAGACCCGCAATTTTTTACGACGTCGCAAATTGGTGCCGCTGCCCCTAACGTAGGCAAAGACACACCGCTATTGCAAGATGCCATGAGTGTGGCGCAATTGAAAGCCATGGACGTGATTATTTCCTGCCAAGGTGGCGATTACACCAGTGAGGTGTTCCCTAAATTGCGCGCAGACGGCTGGACTGGCCATTGGATAGATGCAGCGTCAACATTGCGTATGGAAAAAGACGCGGTAATCGTGCTTGATCCAGTCAATATGCATGTTATCCAAGCGGCCTATACCGCGGGTAACAAAAATTGGGTGGGCGGCAATTGCACCGTGTCCTTGATGTTGATGGCATTAAACGGCTTATTCAAAGCCAATTTAGTTGAGTGGGCCACCTCCATGACCTACCAGGCGGCATCCGGTGCCGGCGCGCAAAATATGCGCGAATTACTCAAGCAGATGGGCGCAGCCCATGCCTCTGTCGGTGGCTTATTGGCCGATCCTGCTTCGGCTATTTTAGACATAGACCGTCGTGTCGCTAGCACATTGCGCGACGCGCAATTTCCCACGGAAAATTTTGGCGTAGCCTTGGCTGGCAGCTTGATTCCGTGGATAGACAAAGACTTAGGTAATGGCCAAAGTAAAGAGGAATGGAAAGGTGGTGTTGAAACCAATAAGATCTTAGGTCGAGAAGCCCATCCTATATTGATTGATGGCTTGTGCGTGCGCATTGGCGCCATGCGTTGTCACAGTCAGGCCTTGACCATCAAGTTAACAAAAAATGTGCCACTGGATGAGATTGAGGCCATGCTCGCGGAAGCCAACCCATGGGCCAAAGTGGTGCCCAATGAGCGTGAAATCAGCATGCGTGAATTGACGCCAGCCGCCGTCACCGGCAAGTTGATGACCCCGGTGGGCCGTTTGCGTAAATTGAGCATGGGCGGTGAGTACCTATCTGCCTTTACCGTGGGCGATCAGTTGCTTTGGGGTGCTGCTGAGCCTTTGCGCCGCATGTTGCGCATCTTAATTGAACAATAATGGCGGGTGAGCGTGAGCAAGATTAAATCTATCCCGCTGTTGTTTTTGCTGCTTAGCATAATGCTGGCGCCGCTTAGTCACGCCGCCAGCTTGGGCGGTTTGAATCTAAGTTCTAACCTTGGCGAACCCTTGTTGGCTGAAGTGGAGCTGCTATTAGAGCCGCAGGAATCATTAAGTAGTTTGCAGGCCACGCTTGCCAGCGAACAAGCCTACGCTAAACAAGGCATCCGTTATCAATCCCATTACCTTGACCTGAAGCTTGAATTGCAACAAAACCCACAAGGTTTAGCAGTATTAAAGCTTAGCTCTACCTTGCCTATTAATGAGCCGTATTTGGATGTGCTATTGCAACTCGATTGGCCAGCCGGTCGTCTGCAAAAACAATACATTGTGTTGCTGGATCCGCCACAACTGGCTCAAGCAGAACACGAGGCGATAGTTGCACCACTAGCGAGTGGCGAGGCGGCCAATATCGATGATCAGTTGCAAGCTGCTATGCTGCCAGACCAATCCTCAGACCAGGTTGATCAAGCACGACCATTAGCCTTAGTCAGCAAGCCTGGGGATACCTTGTCTGGCTTGGCTAAAGCCATGCCGCAGGAAGGCGTGAGTTTGGATCAAATGCTGTTGGGTTTATACCAAGCCAATCCGCAAGCCTTCGAGGCAGGCAACATGAACCGATTAAAAGCAGGGCAAACCTTAGCGCTGCCATCGACAGCCGAATTGTTGGCGACCCAAGTAGCCACTGCGACAGCCGAAGTAAAATTGCATGCCAGTAATTGGCAGGCCTACCGTGCCGCTTTAGCCAATAAGGTCTTAACTCAAATTGCTCGCCCCGATGCCGTGCAGGCGCAATCGGCATCCGGCAAAATTGCCAGCGCCAAAGACGATGTGGATAAGGTCAAGACCACAAATAATGACGTACTTAAATTAAGCGCGGGAGGCAAGGAAGCGGCGAAGTCGGCCGATGCCAAACTGCTGGCATTGCAAGAAGACGCCACGGCGCGTGAGAAATCCCTGCAAGAATCCGATGCGCGCGCCCATGCCTTGCAAAAACAAATCCAAGACATGCAGCAATTGTTGCGACTAAAAAATCAATCCATGGCCGATTTGCAAAAGCATGCTACTGAGGCTAAACAAGCTAATGCAGCCAAGCAGGCTAAACATAAACCTAAGAGAGCCGCTTGGGCAGATTGGTTGGTTTTATCCTTAACCTTGTTGGCCATCGTTGCAGCCTTCACCTGGTTAAGTCGAAGTAATAAGCGCAGAGCGAACTTACTCGATTTTAAAAGCCAAGCCACGGGCAGTGAGCAAGCAAATTTAGCGGTTGAAGAGCCGGTGCAAGTAAAGGCTGATCTGGCTGGCGAGCCGCCTACTGTTGCGAGCGATGCGCCGCCAGTTAATTTAGCCGGGTTGGACCTAAATTTCACAGAGCATGCTGTATTGGACGTTAAGCCAGCGGAGCAGACGCTGACACCCGGTAAAGCAAAAACTAAGAAAAAAACCGGTCAAACCAGCTTCATTAAGACCGATGCCAAGGAAGTGGCTGAAGCAGACGGCGACATGGAAGTGATACGCATAGACCTCTCGGCGATAAGTCTAGACCTAAGTGAGACCGAAGATGAATTGACCTTGGCCAATGCCATCGCGCCCGGCAAAAAAAAGCCAAAAGCCACTGAGACTTAAGGTCTGCATACGGCGCGTATTTTTATGCATCCATTTGTAAAAATAGCCTGCTTTTTCTTCCTATTGCTGCTTCCGCAGTATCTAAGCGCATCCTCAATCGCAGTCCTTTGCGGCCTTATCTGCCTGTTGGCTGCAGTGCTCAATTTGCCGCATTTTTCGCAATTGATTAAGCGCATGCGCTGGTTGTTCCTGTCCTTGCTTTTGGTTTATGCCTACGCCACACCCGGAGAATACCTGGCATTTTTGCCATTAAATGTGGCCCCCAGCTTTGAGGGCTTGCACCTCGGCCTGATACAAATAGCCAAGTTGTTAATCGCCGTGGCTAGCTTGTCGGCCTTATTTGCTAGCGCTAGTAAAAGCCAATTGATGGCAGGTTTGTGGACCATGTTGTCGCCATTGCGCCTAGTGGGGTTGAATGTGGAGCGCTTCACGGTAAGGATGCTGCTCACTTTGCATTACGTAGAGCAAATGGCGGTTCAACCTAAGCTTAAGCTGGATTTCTCTCAACTCGATAAGCTGGCTTTAGCGTCTGATGAGCCTGGTGCAACGCTACCTTTAATCTTGGCGCAACCGGCTTTCAGTTGGTTCGATAAAGCCATGCTGAGTTTAATGTTGCTGGCCGTGATGGGCTTAAGTTTAAGCAAATTTGCGGGTGCAGTGGATTTTTTTAAGGTGTGGCAGGCATGAGACTGGCCTTGGGCATAGCCTACGATGGCTCGGGTTTTTGTGGCTGGCAAAGTCAGCCGAGCGCATGCGGTGTGCAAGATGCCCTGGAATTGGCATTAGCTAAAATCGCGCTTCATCCGATACGTTTGCATGCCGCGGGCAGAACCGATACCGGTGTGCACGGACTGGGGCAGGTGGTGCATTTTGACACCGATAGCGACAGACCAATTTCTGCCTGGGTTAGGGGGGTCAATGCCTATCTGCCCAGTAGCGTGCGGGTGGAATGGGCGCAGCCTGTCGATGACGCGTTCCATGCGCGTTTTTCTGCCTTAGAGCGCAGTTACCAATACCTTTTGTATAACGCCCCCGTGAGCTCGGCGCTGATGTCCAGCAAAGCCGGCTGGTTTCATTTGCCGCTGAACGTAGCCGCCATGGCGGAAGCCGCCTTGTATTTAATTGGCGAACATGACTTTAGTGCATTTCGGGCAGCGGAATGCCAAGCAAAAAGTCCAATTAGAACCATGACCAAAGCGCAGGTGCAGGTGCAGGGTGCGTATGTGGTGTTCGATTTTTCAGCCAATGCTTTCCTGCAACACCAGGTGCGCAATATGGTGGGCGCTTTGGTCTATATAGGTAAAGGCGCTTATCCGGCTAGTTACATGCAGGCTATGCTGACGCAACGCGACCGAAATTTGGCCCCACCGACATTTTCCCCATGCGGACTTTATTTGACGCAAGTTCGCTACCATGAAAAATGGCGCTTACCGCTAGCTAAAAACGATGCGAAATCCATTACCATGGTGATTTAAGCGTTACAATATCGCTATGACGAAATGGGTCATGCTGCTAGCCTAGATTGAGACAAGACGATTGAGAACCCGAGTTAAAATTTGCGGTATTACCCGCGTAGAGGATGCCCTGGCTGCCGTGGCGGCAGGCGCGGACGCCATAGGCTTGGTATTTTATGGGCACAGTGCACGCAACGTCAGTGTGGGACAAGCTGCTGCCATTAGTCGCGAACTGCCTGCCTTTGTTAATGCAGTCGGCCTGTTTGTCGATGCCACTCCGGATTTCATACGCTCGGTGTTGGCCGCTGTGCATTTGGATACCTTGCAATTTCATGGCGACGAGACGCCTGAGCAATGCGCAGCGTATGGCTTGCCATTTATCAAAGCTATACGGGTTAAGCCTCAGACAAATTTGTTACAATGTGCAAACGATTTTTCAGCGGCCAAGGCCTTGTTACTGGATACGTATACAGAAGGGCAAGCAGGGGGCACCGGTCATGCATTTGATTGGAACTTAATCCCTACTTGCATGACCACAGACAGGTCGGTTGAAACGCCGGTGCTGATTCTGGCTGGCGGATTAAACGACGCTAATGTGGCCTTAGCCATTGAGCAAGTTCGACCTTATGCGGTGGACGTCAGCGGTGGCGTTGAGTCGGCCAAAGGCATTAAAGATCCAGCTAAAATTGCGCGCTTTATGCAGGCAGTGAATGGCTAGCGTAAACGCTTAGGCGTTTGCAAAAATATTAAACGTGGGGAAATAAACATGCAGCTTTATGACATGCCAGATGCACGAGGCCATTTTGGTCAGTACGGTGGTACATTTGTTGCCGAAACTTTGGTTGAGGCATTAGAAGAATTGCGCGTGATGTATGAAAAATACCGTCACGACCCGGTATTTTTAGCCGAGTACGCCTACGATTTAAAGCATTTTGTTGGTCGTCCCAGTCCTATTTACCACGCAAAGAGATTGTCGGACAAAATCGGCGGTGCGCAAATCTATTTAAAGCGTGAAGATTTAAACCACACCGGCGCGCACAAAATCAACAACACCATAGGCCAAGCTTTATTGGCTAAACGCATGGGCAAGCCTCGTGTGATTGCTGAAACCGGTGCCGGTCAACACGGCGTGGCTACCGCTACCATTGCCGCTAGGTTGGGCCTGGAATGCGTAGTCTACATGGGTAGCGAAGACGTCAAACGGCAAGCGCCGAATGTGTTTAGAATGAAGTTGTTGGGCGCGACCGTGGTGCCGGTGGAAAGTGGCTCCAAAACTTTAAAAGATGCGCTTAATGAAGCCATGCGTGATTGGGTGACCAATGTGCACAATACCTTCTATATCATAGGTACGGTAGCCGGCCCGCATCCTTATCCCATGATGGTGCGCGATTTTCAAGCCATCATAGGCATAGAAGCCAAGCAACAAATGATGGAAATGGTAGGGCGTCAACCTGAAGCGGTGGTGGCCTGTGTGGGTGGTGGGTCTAATGCCATGGGTATTTTTTACCCTTATATCGACGTGCCAAATGTGCGTTTGATAGGCGTCGAAGCGGCAGGTTTGGGCATGGAAACCGGCAAGCATGCCGCACCGTTAACGGCTAACAGTGCGGTCGGCGTGTTGCACGGCAACCGTACCTATTTGATGCAAGATGCCGACGGCAACATCATCGAAACGCACTCCATCTCAGCCGGCTTGGATTACCCTGGGGTAGGTCCTGAGCACGCCTGGTTGAAAGACATTAAACGCGCTGAATACGTGGCCGTGACCGATGACGAAGCCATGGCCGCTTTCCATAATTTATGCCGTACCGAAGGCATCATTCCTGCACTGGAATCCAGTCATGGTTTAGCCTACGCGGAAAAATTAGCTAAAACCATGAGCAAGGATAAAATCATCTTGGTTAACCTGTCTGGTCGCGGTGATAAAGACATTAATACCGTGGCCAAATTGGCTAATATTAGTTTGTAAACCCCAGCCGATTAATTTTTACTGACGACCCATATGTCTAGAATCAAAACCGTATTTTCCTCCCTAAAACAGCAAGGTAAAACCGCCTTGATACCGTATATCACGGCCGGCGATCCGCACCCTAAATTCACCGTGAGCTTGATGCACACTTTGGTTAAGCATGGTGCAGACATGATAGAGTTGGGTGTGCCATTCTCCGACCCCATGGCCGATGGGCCGGTAATACAGCGTGCTAGCGAACGGGCCTTATTGCATAAGGTGGGCCTAACAGCGGTGTTGGACATGGTTAAAACCTTTAGGCAAACCGATCAAGCCACACCCATTATTTTAATGGGTTACGCCAACCCGATAGAGGCAGTCGGTGCCGTGGCTTTTGCTGACAAAGCCAAAGCAGCCGATGTGGATGGCGTGATTACCGTGGATTACCCGCCCGAAGAGTGCGGCAGTTTTGTTAAAGAATTGCAGGACAGGGACATTGATCCGGTATTCTTGTTGTCACCTACCACCGATGCAAAACGCGTGGAACTCATCGTCAATCAGGCCAGTGGCTTTGTCTATTACGTGTCACTAAAAGGCGTAACCGGTGCAGCCAACCTGGACATCGTCGAAGTGGCAAGTCGGGTAGCCAGCATACGCGAACAAACGAATTTACCAGTGGGCGTGGGCTTTGGTATACGCGACGCTGCTACGGCTAAAGCCACGGCTGCGATTGCGGATGCGGTCGTAGTAGGCAGTCGCATGGTCCTAGCCATAGAGGGTTCCAATGAAGCCAATTTGTTAAGCAATGTGGCGAACTTGATGACGGAACTAAAAACGGCCGTAGACGCGGCCTAAACAAACAAGCAATAACGAGGATTAGTCAGATGAGTTGGTTAAATCAATTACCGCAAAAAATTAAACGGGTGGTTGGCCGTGATAAAAAAACCGTGCCAGAAGGGTTGTGGAGTAAATGCCCAGCCTGCCAAACCGTCTTGTATAAAAAAGACTTGCAAGACAACTCGGAAGTTTGCCCTAAGTGCGCGCATCACCATCGCATCAGTGCCCGTGAGCGAATTGCCTTGTTGTTGGACGCCGATGGTCAGTTTGAGATTGGCGCATCCGTGCAACCCATAGACCCACTTAAATTTAAAGACAGCAAAACCTATGCGGAGCGCATAGTTGATTCGCAAAAAACCGTGGGAGAAAAAGACGCATTGGTGGTCATGCAGGGCAGCATTAAAACCGTGCCTGCAGTGGTGGCGGCGTTTGAATTTAAATTCATGGGCGGCTCCATGGGTTCAGTGGTGGGCGAGCGTTTTGTGCGCGGCGTGCAAACCGCCATAGACAATAAAATGGCATTCATTTGCGTCTCTGCTAGCGGCGGTGCGCGTATGCAAGAAGGCTTGCTGTCGCTTATGCAGATGGCTAAAACCAGTGTTGCACTCACGCAGTTGAGCAAAGCCGGCTTGCCATTTGTTTCCGTTTTGACGGATCCAACCATGGGTGGTGTATCAGCCAGCTTTGCCATGTTGGGCGATGTTATTATTGCAGAGCCGCAAGCTTTAATTGGTTTTGCTGGCCCGCGTGTGATTGAGCAGACGGTACGTGAAACCTTGCCGGATGGATTTCAACGCGCGGAATTTTTACTTGAACACGGCGCCATAGACATGATCGTGGATAGGCGTGAAATGCGCGATAAATTAGCTAATATCTTGGCTAATTTAATGCGATTGCCGGTGGCGGCTTAATCACTACACTGAGCGCTGGCCTCTTTTTGGCCAACTTTTTTTTGCCAGACTAAAAGGTCTTAGCCATTTCTAACGAGATCACCAGTTCAGCGTTTCAATCAAACGACTTGGCCGCCTGGCTCAGCTACATCGAAAGTTTGCATCCCAAATCCATCGCCATGGGTTTGGATAGGGTTCAGCAAATGCTGTGCCGATTGCAATTGCACGCCACGCCATTTCCCCTTATTACCGTCGCTGGCACCAATGGCAAGGGTTCGACTTGCGCCATGCTAGAGCAAATGTATTTGCAGGCGGGCTATCAAGTTGGCTGCTACACCTCACCGCATCTCCTGCAATACAACGAGCGCGTTAGAGTGAATGGCGCGCCTGCTAGCGATGCTGTGCTTTGCCAAGCCTTCGCTGTGGTTGAGCAAGCCAGGCGTGTTGAACCAGCCATAGCGCTAACCTATTTTGAAGTGGGTACCTTGGCCGCTGTTTGGCATTTCATCAAAACAGGGGTGGAGGTCGCCATACTCGAGGTTGGCTTAGGTGGCCGCTTGGATGCCGTTAATGCCTTTGATCCTAGTTGCACTATCGTCACCAGCATCGATTTGGACCACCAGGAATTCTTGGGAAACACGCGAGATGCAATTGGCTATGAAAAGGCCGGCATTTTCCGTCCAGGCGTGCCGGCTATATGTGGCGACCCTATGCCACCTGACAGCCTGCTGGTCCATGCTGCCGCGATCGCGGCGCCGCTAATTTGCTTGGGTAAAGAATTTAATGCTAGCCTGGAGCAAGGCTGTTGGCATTATCAAGTAGGGCAGCAAGCCCACTACACCTTGCCCATACCGGCTTTGCTGGGTGCCTATCAGCTTCATAATGCCGCCTGCGCCGTATCGGCTGTTGAGGCCTTGCAAGACCGCTTGCCGGTGGGGCAGTCGAGCATAGCAAGGGCGCTGGCCAATCTAACATTGCCTGGCCGTTTTCAAATTATTCGACCACCGGACATTATCCCAGCGCCGCATATTGGCACTAAGCGTGCTAGCGTGATACTGGACGTGGCACATAATCCGCACGCGGCCCGTGCTTTGGCAGCCAACTTGCAGGCTTTGCGCAGCGATCCAGATAGCAGGCTAGATGGCAAAACCTACGCGGTGTTCGCTATGCTGGCTGATAAAGACAGCGCTGGGGTGATTGCGGCGCTAAAAGAGCACATAGACGGCTGGTATGTGGCCGATACCCTGCATGCACGTGGTGCATTAGCGAAAGATTTGGCTCAGCAAATTGCCGGCCTGGCGCCGGGATCCACTATAAAAACCTTTCCCAGTGCAGATAAAGCTTATATTCAAGCATGTATTGATGTAGAGGCCTGTATGGATGCAAATGAAAATGCTAAAATAATCGTGTTTGGTTCGTTTTTTACTGTTGCCAGTGTGATGCAAATATTGCCTAATAACGCTGTGTAACAATCGTCCTATGTTCATGCTATTTTAAGGAATGCAGCAATGCCACCTGATACAGACCACGATCAAGAATTAAGTTTAAAGAAACGGGCTAGGCGTCGCCTGGTCGGGGCCGTAGGCTTGGTTTTGTTGATGGTAGGTGTGTTGCCCTTGGTATTGCAAGATCGCGCTAGTTCTACCCCAAGTGCTGCCATCAAGATCACCATGGCGGGTGTCGATGCCGGTGTGGTCGAACCGATTGCACCGCTAGCACCTCTTGCTGCGCCACCTCTGCCAACTGTCTCGCCGCTAGCCGATGCGGTGTCAGCCGCTTCAGATAGCACGGCTGTTGCTGTAAATGACAGTGCTGCCAGCGCCGTTCCTGCTCAGATTAAACCCACAGAAAAGCCAACAGAGAAAGCAATAGAAAAACCACTTGAAGCCAAGCCGCTAGAAGCTAAAGCACCTGAAGCTAAGTCTCAGCTAGCTACGCCGGCATTGGCAAAAGCCGAAGGCGGCGCAGCAGCGAAATCCAGTTTTGCTATCCAAATAGGCGTCTATTCCTCCATGGCCAGCGTCACTGAAATGGAGGGCAAGTTAAAGCAGGCGGGTTATCAGGCCAGCATAAAAAAAGTCAGCACCGATAGGGGTGAGAAAATTCGCTTAAGGACCGGCGATTACCCTACGCGTCAGCAGGCTGCCGAAGCCATGCTTAAACTTCAGGCCTTAAATATGCAAGGCATGGTAGTGGCTAATGACTAAGCTATTTAAGCAGCGTGCTGGCCTAAATCATGACTAGTTTTGACTATTTGGTGCTAGCCGTATTAGGCCTATCTGTCGGGTTGAGCGTCATGCGCGGCTTGGTGCTGGAGGCTTTGTCCATTGTGTCCTGGGTATTGGCCTTCTTCGTCGCTAAAAGTTACGCCAGTCAATTGGTGCCCATGATGCCTGAGGCCATTCCTACGGAGTCGCTGCGGGTCGCGGCGGCATTTTTAATTGTATTTTTAGCGACCTTGCTGATTAGCAGTCTGCTGTCGATTGCACTGGCCAGCCTGTTTAAGAAATTAGGCTTGGGTTGGCTAAATCGTCTGTTAGGTGGTTTGTTTGGCTTGACGCGCGGCATCATCATTGTTTGTTTGTTGGTGTTTTTAGCCGGCATGACCGACTTGCCTAAGGATGACCGTTGGCGAGATGCCATGTTGAGTGCCCCGTTTGAAGCCTTGGTTGGCCATATCATGCCTTGGGTGCCAGATAGTATAGGCCAATACATTAAGTACGATTAGGGCGCATGCGTAACTAGCATCAGTGCTAGGTATAAAGATTAAACGCAGTATTCATTACACAGTATTCATTATTTAAGGCTACATCCATGTGCGGAATCATAGGTATTGTTGGTAAAAACCCAGTTAACCAATTGTTGTACGATGGTTTGCTGGTCTTGCAGCACAGAGGGCAAGATGCTGCAGGCATCGTTACCACCGACGGCAATACTTTTTTCATGCATAAAAATAACGGCTTGGTTAAAGACGTGTTTCAAACCCGTCACATGCGTAGTTTGGTCGGCAATGTCGGTATCGGTCATGTGCGCTACCCAACTGCTGGTTCATCCAGTGCCGCCGAAGCACAGCCTTTTTACGTCAACTCGCCATTCGGTATAGTGCTTGGTCACAACGGCAATCTGACCAATTCGGATCAATTGAAATCCGAAATGTTTAAACAAGATTTACGTCACATCAATACCAATTCGGATTCCGAAGTGCTGCTAAATGTCTTGGCGCACGAAATTGAGCAAACCTCACGCAATGCCGTACTTAATACCGACATGACCTTTGATGCGGTGGCCGGCGTGCACAGACGCTGTAAAGGGGCGTACGCGGTAGTGGCCATGATTGCTAACTTTGGCTTGTTGGCCTTTCGCGACCCTAATGGCATTCGTCCTTTGGTGATAGGCAAGGCCGAGACTGATAAAGGCACCGAGTACATTGTGGCATCAGAAAGCGTGGCCTTAGATGTGCTCGGTTTTAAATTGGTACGTGACGTTGCGCCGGGTGAGGCCATATTTATCGACATGCACGGTAATTTTTTCAGTCGCCAATGCGCTGAACAAGCCAAGCTCAATCCCTGTATTTTTGAATACGTTTATTTGGCCAGACCCGACTCCGTCATCGATGACGTGTCTGTTTACCAAACGCGCTTGGACATGGGCAAAACCCTGGCAGAAAAGATCAAGCGTGAGTGGGCCGATAAAAAAATTGATGTGGTGATTCCTATCCCTGACACCAGTCGCCCTAGCGCCTTGCAGGTCGGTATAGCCTTAGGCTTGGATTACCGGGAGGGCTTTATTAAGAATCGTTACATAGGTCGTACCTTCATCATGCCTGGCCAAGCTTTACGTAAGAAATCGGTTAGGCAAAAGCTCAATCCCATAGGCATAGAATTCAAAGGTAAAAACGTCTTGCTGGTGGACGATTCCATCGTGCGTGGCACCACCTCACAACAAATTGTGCAGATGGCTAGGGACGCGGGTGCCAATAAAGTTTACTTTGCTTCCGCTGCGCCGCCGGTCCGTTTTCCTAATGTGTACGGCATAGACATGCCCAGCCGCGATGAATTACTGGCAACCGATCGTACCGACGAGGAGATCTGCCAAGAAATCGGCGCGGACGCCTTGATCTACCAAGATTTGAGCGCATTGGTTGATGTGGTGAAATTAAGCAACCCCAAAATAGTCGATTTTGATTGTTCTTGTTTTGACGGTAAGTACGTGACGGGTGATATCAATGAGGCTTACTTGGCTAACATAGAATCGGCCCGTGGCGACGTGAATAAAAAACAAAAACCGGCCAATGCCAGTACGCAGATAGATTTAAATTTAATCGACAGTTTTGAAGATGCGGTGGCAGACTAAAAAAGCGTCTTGACTGCATGGCGGCTTAGGCATACCATCCAATGGCGCTGATTTGAGTGACCCAACTTAAACAAGGTCTTACTCAGCTTGCGGGCGCATTATAAACACAGCTAAAGCGAGGTACAAAACCCGTTTAGCTTAAATGCCTAGGCGGGTTTTTTAACGTCTAGATAACACGGGATTATTATGACTAAAAACAAATTTCACCCACAAACCTTATCGGTCAGAGCCGGTAGTGAAATGACGGCTTACGGGGAAAATTCAGAAGCTTTGTTTCTGAATTCCAGTTTCCGTTTTGACAGCGCTGCGCAAGCGGCAGCCAGATTTGGCGGCAGCGAGCCAGGTAATATTTATTCGCGTTTCACCAATCCTACGGTCACCGTATTTCAAAATAAACTGGCGGCATTGGAAGGGGCGGAGCAATGCGTGGCAACGTCTACCGGCATGTCGGCGATACTGGCTTGCGTCATGGGCTTATGCAGCGCGGGTGATCACATTGTTGCCTCCCGCAGCATATTCGGCACCAGTGTGCAGCTGTTTAGCAACATACTGGCGCGCTGGGGTTTGCACGTCACCTTTGTCTCGCTGACCGATTTGGCTGAATGGCAATCTGCGGTCACTGACCATACCAAACTGTTTTTTGTGGAAACGCCATCCAATCCGCTGACCGAAGTATGCGACATCGCTGCCTTAGCCAACATTGCCCACCAGGTCGGCGCGTACTTGGTGGTGGACAATTGTTTTTGCACGCCGGCTATACAGCAGCCTTTGGCTTTGGGCGCGGACATCATTATTCATTCCGCCACCAAATACATAGATGGCCAAGGCCGCTGCTTGGGCGGTGCTGTGCTCGGTTCTAAGGTGCTAATGGAGCCGGTTTATGGTTTCCTAAGAACAGCTGGCGTCACCATGAGTGCGTTCAATGCCTGGGTGTTTTTGAAGGGCTTGGAGACCTTGTACGTGCGCATGGACGCGCATGCGCGTAACGCCTTGGCCTTGGCTAGTTGGCTGGAGCAGCAGCCTGGTGTGGCACGCGTCTATTACCCAGGCTTAAGCTCGCACCCGCAGCATGCGCTGGCTTTGCGTCAGCAAAGCAGCGGTGGCGGTATTGTTAGCTTTGAGGTGCGGACTAAAGCTGGGCAAACGCCACAGCAGGCTGCTTGGGCTTTAATTGACGCGACCAAATTGATATCCATTACAGCCAATTTGGGTGACGCTAAGTCCACCATTACCCATCCGGCCACCACCACCCATAGTCGTGTGACAGCCGAAGCCCGAGCAGCAGCAGGCATAGTGGATGGCTTGGTGAGAATTGCCGTTGGTCTTGAGCATATCGACGACTTAAAAGCCGACTTATCCATGCTCACGGCCCTTGCCTAGACGGCTGAATTAGTAGGGCTGTAAAGCGATCTTGAATGCAGCTTTAAATCGCTGCTAACCCTACTAATTTGCCGCCG
>CAMDXI010000026.1 GCA_945878695.1 Methylotenera oryzisoli
CTGAAGCGCTATACAGTGAGCTCTTGTGGTATATTGTCATATTGATAATTAGATGCGGTTTAGTTGGCTAAGCCAGCTTAAATTTAAACGTTAAACGCAAGCTTAAGGTGGATATTTTTTATGTTAGATAGAATTCGTACGGTTGCCCAAGGTTGGGTTGGTAAAGCCTTACTGGCTTTAATTACTATTCCGTTTGCCTTGTTTGGCATTGACTCTTATTTAAGCAGTGCCGGTAGCAATGTCGCTGTTGCTAAAGTGGCAGGCAATAACATATCCTTACAAGAGTACGATAATGCATTAAAAAATACGCGTAATCGCTTGCAATCAGACGGCAAGTTTGACCAGGCGCAACTAGACAGCCCAGAAGTTAAATCTTTGGTGCTCAACCAGCTTATCAATAAGCAATTGATAAACGATGAAATACGCCGTGCCAACTTTGCCATCAGTGATGTGCAGTTAGCTACTTACATCACTGGCATGCCTGAATTCCAAAGAGACGGCAATTTTTCACAAGAATTGTACGATCAAACCTTGACGCAAAATCAGTTAACGCCTACTCGCTTTGAGGCGGGCATGCGAGCTGACATGTTGACGCAGCAAGCCTTGGATGGCATAGGCAAATTGGCATTTTCAACCGAGTCACGTTTGCAAGATGCTATTCAGTTAAGCAATCAACAACGCGTGGTAAGCGTGGCGGAAATTAAAACCAAGGATTTTGTTGATCAAGTTAAGGTGACGCCCGATCAAGTTAAAGCCTATTACGAACTGCACAAAAACAAATTATTAGTGCCTGAACAAGTGCGAGTGGAATTCTTATCGATGTCGGCTGTTGATTTTATGCGTCAAGTAAACGTCGACGATGCAGAGGTAAAGAAGTTTTTCGATGAGAATGCAGGTAAATTTTCTGGCAATGAGCAAAGGCGTGCCAGCCATATACTGATTGGTTTTGGTGTGAGCGCGTCTGAGGCACAAAAAACGCAAGCTAAAGCCCAAGCCCAAGAAATCTTGGCTGCCATTAAAAAGGACCCAAAATCATTTGAATCGTTAGCCATTAAGCACTCTCAAGACCCAGGTTCTGCTGTTAAAGGTGGGGATTTAGGTAGTTTTGCTCGTGGCGCAATGGTTAAGCCTTTCGAGGATGCCGCTTTTAGCATGAAGCTTAATCAAGTCAGTGGCTTGGTGGAATCCGAGTTTGGTTACCACATTATAAAAGTGACTGAAATTACCGGCGCCAGCAGTGATTTCAACAGTTTGAAGCCGCAAATAAAAGGCGATTTGATGTACCAAAAAGCCCAAGCGGAATTTGTTAAGCAAGCCGAAGTGTTCAGTAATTTGGTGTATGAGCAATCTGGCAGCTTGCAACCTGCGGCTAAGGCTTTTGCTGGGCAAGTGCAGCAGTCGGATTGGTTAAACCGTGAAACTGGGGCTAAGTTTTTTAAGAACAACCAGAAAATCATGGCTTTGATTTTCTCCGATGAAGTGCTGAAAGATCACCGAAATACAGAAGCGGTCGAAGTATCGCCAAATAATTTAGTGGCGGCACGATTAATAGAATACAAAGCGGCTGCACCAAGAAGCTTTGATGAGGTGAAAGCGGGTATTGAGTCCTTGCTTAAATTGGAAGCGGCAGCCAAGCTAGCTAAAGCTAAGGGTGAAGCGGCTTTGAAAGATTTAAAAGCCGGTAAAACTGTGGCTGGGGTAGAGTGGATACCGGAAGTGACGGTGGATAGAAAAAATGCCCAAGGATTAACGGACTTAGCCATGAATCTTGCGTTTAAAACTAACGCGGCTAAACTACCGGCTTATTCTGGCGTGGCAGACAGCAAGCAGGGCTTCCTATTGCTTAAGGTGCTTAAAGTGGATGCCGGTTTAGCTGGCGATGCGGATGCCGAGCAGTTGGCCAAAAATGAACTTAGGGAAGCCTTGAGCAGCGAGTATTTGGCCGCTTATAAACAAGCTTTGCGTTTAAAAGCCAAGGTCACGGTTAATGAAAGCTTGTTGCTTTCTAAGCCCTAGTGACGTTATCTAATAGGCAGTAAATAAAAAAGGCACCTAGGTGCCTTTTTTATTTACTTAAGCCATACTTTTTAATCAATAGAGCCTGCAGCGGTGATGTTCATGCCGCCATCAACGTAGGTGATTTCACCGGTGATGCCCGATGCCAGGTCACTGCAAAGGAAGGCGGACGCATTGCCGACCTCTTCTATGGTGACATTGCGGCGCAATGCGGCGTGTTTTTCATTAAAGCCTATCATCTTATCAAAATCGGCAATGCCGGATGCGGCTAATGTTTTGATCGGACCGGCTGATACCGCATTAACGCGTATGCCTTTAGGGCCTAAGCTTTGTGCCATGTAGCGTACGTTGGCTTCTAGGCTGGCCTTGGCTAAACCCATGACATTGTAGTTGGGCATGGTGCGCTCTGCGCCAAGGTAACTAATGGTTAATAAACTGCCGTTTCTTCCTGCCATCATTGGGTAGGCGGCTTTGGCCATAGCGGCAAAGCTGTATGAGCTGATGTCATGAGCGATGCGGAAATTTTCCCTTGTGACTTTTTCTAGGTAATCCCCATCTAATGCATCCTTAGGCACGAAGGCCACCGAATGTACGATGCAGTCTATGCCATCCCAATGTTTGGCAATGGCTGGAAATAAGGCATCAATCTGACTGTCTTCAGCCACGTCACAATGAAAAAGCAAAGTAGAGCCAAAATCCGCTGCTAATTTAGCCACGCGTTCTTGGTGTTTTTCCATTTGGTAAGTAAAGGCAAGCTCTGCGCCTTCGCGTTTCATTGCTTCAGCGATACCGTATGCAATTGAACGATTGCTCAATAATCCGGCGATTAATATTTTTTTACCTGCTAAAAATCCCATAACGTTTTCCCTATTTTATGTCTGCAAATGCGGCTTGCTAATGTTGATTGCTTCTTGGATTATACGCATCGCGTAAACCATCCCCAAGCAAATTATAGCCTAACACGGTCAGCAATATGGCGAGGCCAGGGAATAGGGATAACCACCAGGCAAACTGGATGTACTCCTTGCCATCGGTTAAGATGTTGCCCCAGGATGCTTGCGGCGCTTGCACGCCTAGGCCTAAGAAGCTTAAGCCGGATTCCACTAACACCGCACTGGCTATGCCCAGTATTGAGCTAACGATGATGGGCGTTAAGCTGTTAGGCAATAAATGCCCAAAAATCAGCCTAAAGTCTTTTGCTCCCAAGGCTTGGGCAGCCAACACAAATTCGCGGTTACGCAGGCTTAAAAACTCCGCCCTAACTAATCGCGTCACCCCCATCCATGAGGTTAAGCCTATGACTATCATGATGTTCCAGATGGAAGGGCTCAGGAACGCAATCACGGCCAAGATTAAGAAGAAGGTGGGAATGGACAGCATCACGTCCACAGTACGCATGATTACTGTGTCTACCCAGCCTCGGTAAAAGCCGGCTATGGCGCCCAGTACGATGCCAATTAGGGTGGCAATGCCGACGGCAACAAAACCCACCATGAGGGAGATGCGTGCGCCGTATAGCATGCGGGAAAAGACGTCGCGCCCCAGTCCGTCGGTGCCCATTAGGTGCAATTGCGAAGGGCCTAGCAATATGGCTTTGACATCGATGGCATTGGGATCGTATGGCGCAATAAGTGGGGCTATTGCAGCCAATAGCAGTATGCTGCTAATGATGATAAAGCCGATTAAGGTCAGTGGATTTTGCCACACCAGTTTCATTACATCGCCCCCCGTCTGACGCGCGGGTCTGCCCATGCGTAAGAGACGTCTGCTAGCAGGTTACCTAGCATGGTCAGTATGGCGCCTATGGTTAAAATACCCATGATGACCGGAAAATCCCGCATTAAAACCGCATCGTAAAAAAGCTTGCCCATGCCTGGTATCGCAAAAATACTCTCCGCTATGACCGATCCGCCTATTAAGCCGGGGATACTTAAGCCAAAAATAGTGATGAGCGGCAGTAAGGCGTTGCGTAAGGCATGGCCATAAATGATTTTATTTTCATTTAAGCCCTTGGCGCGAGCGGTGGTGATGTAGTCTTGGTGCAATACGTCGAGCATGCCGTTTCTAACAAACAGCGATATGCCGGCTAAACCGGTGATAGCAGATATAAATACCGGCAACACCAGGTGCTGCAATGTGTCCCAGATTTGTGCTGGCCACGTGAGGTTTTCGTGGCCCATGCTTTCCAAGCCAGAAATAGGCAGCCAGCTATGCTGCACGCCCGTCCAGTACATAAGCATCAATGCCAGCCAAAAGCCCGGTATGGCAAAACCTAGAAAAACAAACATGGTGATGCCACGGTCAGGCCATTGATTTTGCTTCAATGCTGAGATGACGCCCAGCGGTAAGGCGATGCCTATGATGAGTAGCAAACTCAGTACATTGATTAATAAAGTGATGGGCAAGGCTTCTTGTATCATGCCCAGCGTGACGTTGCCGTCTTTATCGGTAGTTTGCCAAAAAACCGGCCTTTGGTGGGAAGCGAAGGACGTACCAAAGTCTAACTTGGCTAAGCGTTTAACCCATAAGCCGTATTGCACGATGACTGGCTTGTCTAAATTGTACAAGGCGCGTAATTTCTGTCTGGACTCTTCGCTGGCTTTGGGATTGAAACTGGCCTCACTGGTGGTGATGTCACCGGGTGCGAGATGCATGATGAAAAATGAAATGAGACTGATGCCTAGTAACAGCGGCATCATCCATAAAATGCGTTTTAATAAGTAGCTAGCCATGGTTACCTTCTATTGATCATTCATTTCGTTGCGGTAATAGGCTTTAGGAATAAACCACTCGTATGTGTTATGACCTATGCCGGCCGCTGGGGCAGGGCTGCTAATGCCCTTAACGCGTTTATGGATGGCCGATAAGCCATAGCCAGCCGACAAGTAAATGACCGGGCTGTCTTCAAGCAGGATTTTTGAAAAAGCGTGGTAAATTTTCATGCGTTTGTCGGGATTTAATTCTATGCGTCCTGCTTCCAGTAGCTTGTCTGCTTGCGGGTTGCTGTAACTGATAAAGTTGAATTGGCCTGGCGCTTGTTGACTAGAGTGCCAAATTCCGTATTGATCGGGGTCTAAGGACAAGCTCCAGCCTAATACCACGGCGTCGAATTGCTTGGGTTTGATGAAGCGCCCTAAAAAGCTCGCCCACTCCAGCACGCGTATATTGACCTCTATACCCACTTCTTTAAGTCGGCGTTGAATTAAAACTGCCGTCATCTCACGTTCTTTGTTTTGATTGGTTAGTATTTCAAAGCTAAACGGCTTGCCGTCTTTTTCCAGTATGCCATCGCCATTTGTGTCGGCAAAGCCAGCCTCACGAAGCAATGTGCGGGCTTTGTTGGGATCGTAAGGGTAGGGCTTTAGCTTAGGGTTGCTCCAGCGTGTGCCTGGTTTATAAGGTGACGCCACCGGTTCACCCAGTCCTAGTAATACCCCATCGATAATTTCTTGTTTGTCGATGGCGTAGTTAATGGCTTGGCGAACGCGTACATCATCAAACGGTTTGCGTTTTAAATTAAATCCCATATAGGAGTAGCTGTTACCCAATTCTTTGTACAAACCTATGTTGTTGCTAAGGTCGGGTCTGGATGGGAATATCCTAGCGTATTGGATAGGGTTTAAGGCCATGGAGTCTATGTTGTCTGCGCTGAGTTCCAAAAATTGAGCCGCTTTGTCCGGAATAATGCGAGAAAGCAAGTGCTCTATATTGGCTTGACCTTGACTGGCGTAAGGGTTGCGGCTTAATTTTAGGTATTGGCCATTTTTCCAATCCGACAGTTTGTAATAGTGACTGCCTACCGGATGGCGTGCAAAAGCCGTGTTGTTAATGTCTTGGTCTTGCAATAAGTGCTTAGGCAGGATGTGCAAGCCTGCCCATGTATCTAAAGCAGGCGCGTAGGGGACAGCGTAGGTTACTCTAAATGTTTGCGCATCAGGCGCTTCGGCTTTGCTAACTAATTTAAAATCCGAGCCATAAGGCGTGCGCGTGTTGTCATCCGTTACTTTTTGCCAAGTAAACAAAACGTCTGCACTGCTTAAGGGCCGCTGGTCCGCCCATTTGAGGTTGGGCTTTAAATGAAAGGTAATGGTACGTTGGTCAGCCGATACTTCCCATGACTGGGCCAGCTCACCGGTCAGGTCTAAATTTTTGTCGTATTTAAGCAGGCTGTTAAAGATGTTGCCGGCTATCGCCGACGCCGCTGATTCGCCGGCTATCATGGCAATTAAACCGCTGGGTTCGCCTGTCATGGCGTCAATCATGGTGCCACCTGGGCTAGTTGGGTGAGGCGCGTCGAAGTTTGACTTTAATTTTTTAGCAGCGTCTTCACCATTGCTGCAAGCACTCATAAGGCAGATGCCAAACACTATTAGCCATAGTTGGATGTGTCGTGTGATCTGTGTGGGCATTAACATGGCATCAATCAATTATTTTTTCGAGTTTGGGCTACGCTTTTTCTTAAGTTTTTTATGCTGAGATTTACTGGTCTTGGTTTTTTTTAACTTACTTTTATTTGCTTTGCTTTTTTTAACTTTTGCTTTGTTTTTCTCAGGCCATTTTTTCTCACTTGCATTGCTTTCCAGCTTAGCCGCTTCTGTTTGCGTGCTGGGCGTTGCCGTATTGTTGATACTCAAAGTTTGACCAATTTTAATGTCTTGGTTCGCCAGGCTATTGGCGTTCACGATATCGTCTATGCTAACTTGGTAGAGCTTGGCAATGGCAAAAATGGTCTCGCCTTTTTTAACTAAATGTGTGACGTTATTGGCCTTGCTAGGTTCCGTTTCATCGCTGCTATTGAGCGGATTTTTTTCTGCCAGATTAACATCCGCACTGTGCGTCAGGCTTGCGTCTAATGGGTAAGCGCTATTGGTCTCGGCAGTCTTGATCGTGGTGCTGTTAGGCGTAAAGTCTGTTTTGTTGCCGTTGGGCACCAAGATGGTTGAAGATTTTTTTATTTTATTTTGATTGGGTAAGTTATTTACATTGCGTAGTTTGGACAGTTGTATGCCAAATTTGGCGGCTATTTTCTCCATGCGCTCACCGCGTTTCGCCAAATAGGTTTTCCAACTGACCAAGGGTTTATTGTAGTTGGCTAAATTATCCCTAAAAGTCTGAGCGGCAAGAATGGGCAGCAGCAGTTCGTGTTTTTCATCGTTATTGCCTATGAGCGGCCTGTTGTTACTGGGGTTAAGTGCTAAAAATTCCTCATCACTGATTTCGGCTAATTTAGCGGCCAAGTGGGCATCAATTTGAGCGGGGGCAGAAACGCGCGTAAAGTATGCCGTGTTGGCTATGGTTTGTATTTTTAAGCCGTACTTGCCGGGGTTGGTCATGATGTTTTTAACGGCTTGCAATTTAGGCACGTAATTTCGGGTTTCCGGCGGTAAGTTTAAACTTTCATAGTCCGTGCCTAGGCCTAATCTGCGATTTCGCTCTATCGCCCGGCCTACGGTACCTTCACCGGCATTGTAGGCCGCCAAGGCTAAATCCCATGAACCAAACATGCCGTGCAGTTTTTGCAAATAGGTCAGCGCCGCATCGGTCGCCACGATCACGTTGCGTCGGTTGTCTATCCACCAATTTTGTTGCAAGCCAAAATGCTTGCCCGTGGACGGGATAAATTGCCAAATGCCGGACGCCTGACTTCTCGAATAGGCTTGGGGGTTGTAGGCGCTTTCTATCATGGGTAGCAAAGCGATTTCCGTTGGCATGCCGCGTTTTTCTACTTCTTCCACGATGTGAAACAAGTATTTTTGACTGCGTTCTACCATGCGTCTAATGTAGTCTGGCCTTGTGCTGTACCATTTCTCGTGATTCGCAACCAAGTTAGAGGTGGAGTCCGGCATGGCATAACCGTCTTTTATTCTTTGCCACAGGTCATCGCTGCTGATCACGATAACAGGAGTGGCTTCGTCGCTTAGATTGCGTAGGGATGGGTCTATGTTGACACCTTGTGAGTTAGCTGGCGTTTTTTTGTTTGCTGCGGCATCTGCCGAGCCTGGCTCTTTATTGCTGAGTTTGGTCGCTTCTTCACCGGTGACGGTGATTTCCTCCCCGATTACATTCGATTCAGCATAGCTAGCCGTGACCGGGAACAGTAGGCTGCTTGCTATAAGAAGGCGGGCGATAATGGGGCTAAAAGAATTCGTCAATGATGGCTTAAGGTGTGAATGGGCGTGACAACTGCGGCTGTTTGCCCTGGTTGAATAAGACCGTATAGTAAAAAACAATGACCTTAAAGTCAAGGTTTAAGTATTTAATAATGACTTTAAAATAATTATGTATATATATGATTAATATACATTTCTTAATTCTCTTATTCTGCTAAAAACAGCTAGCTCATCTGCCGAGTTTAAGCCGCTGCCGACTTGAATGCTAGCGATATGGCAGCGTAAAAAAGGATTGGTCGCGCGTTCCAGTTCGATGTTGGATGGCAAGCTGGCTATGCCTTTGTCGCGTAGCGCTTGCGTGTCCAGCTTACGTTTTTGCAATGTGGGGTTGTTTGGCTCCAGGCTCAAGGCAAATTCAATGTTGCGTAATGTGTATTCGTGAGTGCAATAGACTTGAGTGCTGCCGGCTAAGGCGGCTAAGCGTTTTAGCGAGTGGTGCATTTGCTCTGGCGTGCCTTCAAATAAACGGCCGCAGCCGGCGCCAAACAAGGTGTCCCCACAAAACAGCCATTGATCGCCATGCTTGGTTTCAGTGTGGTAGGCCACATGGCCTAAGGTGTGCCCTGGCAAGTGCATGACGCTAAAATTTAGATCCAGGTCGGTTAGCTTTACCACCTGTGCGTCATCGACTGGTGTGTGCGCAAACGAGTAAGCCTCTAATTTTGGCGCATAAACGTCTATATCAGGATAGGCTTTCAGCAATTCGGCTACCCCGGCAATGTGGTCTTGATGGTGGTGGGTAATGAGTATGCCGCTTAGGCTAAGATTGAGTTGCTTGAGCGTTTGTATGACTGGCTGGGCGTCACCTGGATCAACGGCTACGGCTTGCTGGCCGTTGTGTATGAGCCAGATATAGTTATCCTTAAGTGCTGGAATGGGTATAATTTGAACATTATGATGCATACCCACTATCATTTGTTCTATACGATTAAATGTCAATAGCAGCGGCGCCCATCCAAGATTGGTTCAAATCCACAGCAGGCGAGTATTTGCAAGCCAGCGAAAAACCCTTATTCGACCAAGCGGTATCCGATTTGTTTGGTTTTAATGCGCTGCAGGTAGGGTCTTTGCCGCTAGACTTGTTGGCTAACTCACGCATGCCCAATCGCTATAAAGCTTTAGCTGCTGAAGCCGTTGGCATGGTGAAGGGTGAGCATCAGGCTAACGTGGTGTGCAGCGATGATTTTTTACCCTTTGCTGAAATGAGTTTGGATTTATTGCTTTTGCCGCACAGACTGGAGTTCAGTGATAGGCCACACCAAACCTTGCGTGAGGCTACGCGCGTAATGATGCCAGATGGGCATTTGATTATTTCCGGCTTTAATCCCATCAGCACTTGGGGCGCGTGTGCGTTTATAAAAAAACTGTTTTGTAAGCAGTTAAATTACCCATGGCATGCCCGCTTGATAGGCTTGAATCGTTTAAAGGATTGGTTAGCCTTGCTGGGTTTTGAGGTTATCACCGTGCGTAGCTGTTGCCATGTACCGCCGTTTGAAAATGTTGCTTGGCATAAGCGCCTGTTATTTATGGATAAGCTAGGTCAGCATGCCTTTTCGAGATTGGCAGGCGTCTATTTTATCGTGGCAAAAAAACGCGTACCAGGCATGACGCCCATTAAACCGAATTGGAAGCAATCGGGCGCCACCAATATACTGACGGCCAGACCCAAATCCATTGGCAGGCCATCTAAATCGCGAGACAAATTAAACCGTTTATCCAGAAAGACATTAGAAAAAACACCATGAGTACGACTAAAGCAGTGGAGATTTATGCCGATGGGGCATGTAAGGGCAACCCAGGTCCAGGCGGCTGGGGTGCTTGGATTAGTTACGCAGGCCAAGAAAAAGAACTGTTTGGTGGCGAATTGCTTACCACCAATAACCGCATGGAGTTAACTGCGGTGATACGCGCCCTTGAAGCGCTAAATCGCAGCTGCCATGCAAAGGTTTACACTGATTCGGTTTACGTGCAGAAAGGCATTTCCGAATGGATAGTCGGCTGGAAAGCCAGGAATTGGCGTACTGCAGATAAAAAGCCGGTGAAAAACGATGATTTATGGCGCATTTTAGATGGCCTAGCCCAGCAGCATACTGTGCAATGGATATGGGTTAAAGGGCATGCCGGCAATGTTGGTAATGAGCGGGCTGACAGTTTGGCTAATAAGGGCGTGGAGCAGGTTTTACAGGAGGCATTATCAACATGAGGCAAATCTTTTTAGATACGGAAACCACCGGTTTGTATCATGCACAAGGCCATAGGGTGATAGAGATTGCCGCGGTTGAGGTGGTCAACCGCCGATTAACCAAACAGCATTTTCATTATTACCTCAATCCCGATCGTGAAATAGACCAAGGCGCACAAGAAGTGCACGGCATTTCATTGGAATTTTTACAGGACAAGCCGCGCTTTCCTGACATCGTTAATGAGTTGCTGGATTTCATTGCCGATGCCGAGCTGATTATGCATAACGCACCCTTTGACGTGGGGTTTTTAAATTCCGAACTGGGTTTAATTGAGCAAAAGCCTTTAGAGAGCATCGTCGCTAAGGTGACCGATACGCTTAAAATAGCCAAAGAAATGCGCCCAGGTCAGCGTAATAGTTTGGATGCCTTGTGTCGGCATTTTGGCATAGACAACTCTAAACGTACCTTGCACGGTGCTTTGTTGGATGCGGAGTTGTTAGCTGATGTCTACATGGCCATGACGCGCGGGCAAGACAGTCTGATGATCAGCATGGATCAGCCTCAAACAATGCTTGCGGTGGAACCTAAGGCTGCGTTTAATCAAGCTGGCATCGTTAAATTAGCGAATGCTACTGAGCTTGAAGCGCATGCGGCTTATCTAGTAGCATTGGATAAATCCGGTGATTGCTTATGGGCTGCTTTGGAATCAACAACAATTGAAAAATAAGAAAGTAATCTGCATGAATAAAACAATTTTGGTAACCGGTGGGGCAGGCTTTATTGGCGCTAATTTCGTGCTCGAATGGTTGCGTTTGGGATTGGGCCGTGTGGTGAATTTGGACAAGTTGACTTATGCCGGGAATTTGGAAAATTTAACGGCGGTACAACATAATCCACGGCATATTTTCGTGCATGGCGACATAGGGGATCAGGCGCTGCTGAGCAAATTATTGCATGAGTATCAGCCGACCGCTATCGTCAATTTTGCGGCCGAAAGCCATGTAGACAGATCCATACACGGCCCTGAAGATTTCATTCAAACCAATGTAGTGGGCACCTTTCATTTATTGGAAGCCGTGCGGGCTTATTGGACACAATTAAGCACAGCAGACCGTCAGGCTTGGCGTTTTTTGCATGTCTCCACGGATGAAGTGTACGGCTCTTTAACGCCCGATGCGGCGGCTTTTACTGAGCAGCATGCCTATGCTCCGAATAGCCCTTATTCTGCCTCCAAGGCGGCATCCGATCACCTAGTCCGTGCTTACCATCACACCTATGGCATGCCAACGCTCACGACCAATTGTTCCAACAATTATGGGCCACACCATTTCCCAGAAAAATTAATTCCTTTGGTGATACACAATGCTTTAACTGGGAAAGCTTTGCCAATTTACGGTAGCGGTCTACAGATACGCGATTGGCTATATGTAACCGATCACTGTGCGGCAATACGCAGGGTCTTAGAGGCCGGACAAGTGGGCGAGGTATACAACGTCGGTGGTTGGAACGAGATGGCCAATATAGACGTGGTTAAAACCTTATGCCGTATATTGGATGCCAAAAAACCGCGATCAGATGGCCAATCGTATGCCGAGCAAATTAGCTTTGTGGAAGACAGGTTGGGTCACGATCAACGCTACGCCATTGATGCCAGCAAGCTGCACCAAGAATTAGGCTGGAAGCCAGCAGAAAGTTTTGACACTGGGATAGAAAAAACGGTTGACTGGTATTTGGCAAACCAAGCCTGGGTAAACAATGTCACCAGCGGCGATTACCGCCATTGGGTAGCCAAGCATTACGCCGAGCGCGGTGAAGAGCTAGCTTAAGGCATCGGCCCAATTGTTAGGGGTTTCGTATAAGCGCACTTTTTCTAACTTTAAGTGCGTGCCATAGCTGTCCAAATAGCGATTTTTAAGAATTTTAAATGCTTCATTGGCCATGTTTTCAGCCGTTGGTACGGTGGGGAAAATGACGGTTTTATGCTTAGTCAGGCTGTTTAAAAAATTCAGCACTTCAGTGTCGTCTTGATAGACCAGAAAAGCATGATCCCAAACATCCACCACGGCAGATTTGGCAATCGCTTTTACCTCAGAAAAATCCATCACCATGCCGTTTTCGGATGCGCCAGCTTGACTTATGATGTCGCCAGACAAGGTTATTTCAATGGCGTAGCGGTGACCATGCAAGTTCTTACATTGGCTTTTATGGCTGGGAATGCGGTGGCCGGCATCAAATTCTAGGCGGGTGGTAATTTGCATGATCTGCTACTTGAAAAAAGAATGAAACGATTATACGCCATCTGCAGGCATTTTTTTTAGCCTGTGATCCATGCTGGCTTAATGCTCGATTTCAGCGCGCAATAACTGGTAAATGGCTAATCTTTCTTGGCTGATCTTGCCTTCCAGCATAGCCTGCTTGATAGCGCAGTCAGGCTCCTGCGTGTGTTTGCAGTTGCTAAATCGGCATAAACCTAAATGCGGCCTAAATTCAATAAACGCGTGTTCTAATTCGTCTGTGCTGAGGTGGTGTAAGCCAAATTCTTGTAAGCCAGGTGAATCTATCAGCTGGCTGTGCGCGTCCAAATGGTATAAATGGGCAGCGGTGGTGGTGTGTTTGCCGCTGTCTAAACTCATGCTGACTTCTCTGGTACGCACCGCTTCTTCGGGTAGCAAGGCATTAATCATAGTGGATTTTCCCATGCCGGATTGGCCTACTAAAATGCTGGCTTCACCTTGCAAATAGGGCCTGAGACTGGAAATATCCTCTTTGGCTGACAGTGTCAGCACCCGATAACCTAAAGCGCTGTACAGGCCAAGTTTTTGCTTGGCTTGCGAGCTGTCATCCAAGTCACATTTATTAAGCACTATGAGCGGTTTAATATGCGCTGCTTCGGCCGCAATCAAGCAGCGGTTTAATAAGGCTTCGTAAAAGCTAGGCTGCGTGGCTAACACAATAATGATTTGCGTTACGTTGGCTGCCAGCATTTTGCTTTTGTAGGCATTGCTGCGGTACAGCAAGGTCTTGCGCGGCAGGGTGCTATCGATCACGCCTTCGTGCTTGTCGGTCAGTTGCAGTTGCACCCTGTCGCCGCAGGCTAGATCGGTTTTTTTGCCTCGGGTCACGCAGCTGATGCGTTTTTTATCCGGCAATTCAATTTGATAGCGCTTGCCGTACGCTGCAACCACGGTGCCTTGTAATGGCGCAATGAATCTAGTCTGGGTAGAGGTGGTGTCGGTCAAAAGGCTGGCGGTCAGATTAAAGTCTGTACAAATTAAATTTAAGTGCTGGCATTATGCGCCAAAAATTAGCTACTGAAGGTAGCCAGTTTAGCTATCCTTGTGCTGGCCGGCGGATGCGAGTCATAGAAGGCAGAATGCAAGGGGTCTGGCGTTAAGGTGGCAGCATTGTCACGGTAAAGTTTAACTAATGCACTCACCAAATCCTTAGCGCTGGCTTGTTTGGCCGCATACGCATCGGCCTCAAATTCATTTTTACGTGAATAACTGGCCATGGCCGGGCGCAATAAAAATAAAAATACCGGTGAAACCAACAAGAACAGCATCAAAGCCATGTAATTGCTAGCGTTCTGCACGCCTAGGCCAGTATAAAACCAGGGTTGCTGCATGAGCCAGCCAAGTAAGGCTAGGCCTAGAAAGCTGACGGAGAACAACATGATTATGCGTTTGATAACGTGATGGTGTTTAAAGTGGCCTAATTCGTGGGCCAAAACCGACTCTATTTCATCGGTGTTTAAGCGTGCCAACAAGGTGTCAAAGAACACCACCCGTTTTGATGCACCAAAGCCGGTGAAATAGGCATTGCCATGACTGCTGCGAGTTGAGCCGTCCATGACAAACAGGCCTTGCGATTTAAAGCCACACTTAGTCAATAGCGATTCAATGCGTGTTTTTAATTGCTCGTCATGCAATGGGCTAAATTTATTAAATAATGGCGCGATGAAGCTGGGGTAAACCGCTAGCATAATGAGGTTAAAGGCGCTCCAGGCAAACCATAAATACAGCCACCAATAGGCGCCGGCACCTTGCATCAACCAAAGCGCTAGCAACAAGATAGGGCCGCCTAAAGCCAGCCCTAATAGGCCGTGTTTGATTAGGTCAGCCAGGAACATGGCAACCGTCATTTTGTTAAAGCCAAATTTTCCGTCGATGACAAATGTTTTGTAATAATCAAAAGGCAAATCAATTAAGCTAGTCAATAACATGGCGCTGCAAATCACCGCTACGCCTCGTATGATGGCTTGATCCGCAAACAACTGTTGCCAAAAGTTATCCATGCTTTGTAAGCCCCCACCTAAGGTTAAAGCTAGTAACAGCAGGGTCTGCACCAAGCCCTCGCTTAAGCCCAATTTGGATTTGGCCGCAGTGTAGTCAGCCGCTTTTTGGTGCGCATCCAGTGTGATGGTGGCGCTAAAAGCTACCGGCACTTGATCTCGATGTTGTTGCACGTGGCGGATATGCCTGCCCGCAAGCCAAAGGCGTATCATCGTTGAGGCAATCACTAAGCCAATAAATGTAAGGGTAAAGGTCATGGTTAAGTCAAGTTCGGTTAATATGTTGCCATTGTGAAGCATAAGCAGGCGTATGTTTCATTGTTATTGGTATAAAACACACATTTTAATGGAAATCATGATGGCGGAAATAGCGAGTAGCACTAATCAGAACAATTTAATTTGGCTGGACATGGAGATGAGTGGTCTGTTGCCCGATTCAGACCGCATATTGGAATTGGCGGCCGTGGTCACCGATGCCGAATTAAACGTCCTAGCCGAATCGCCGGTTTTGGTTATACACCAAAGTGATGCGGTTTTAGATGGCATGGATGCATGGAATAAAGGCGCACACGGCCGTTCAGGTTTGATCCAAAAAGTAAAAGACTCTAGCCTGGATGAGGAGCAAGCCAGTTTGCAAATGCTGGTATTTTTGAAAAATTGGGTCCCGGCCGCTAAATCGCCCATGTGCGGCAATTCCATATGCCAGGACCGCCGCTTCATGGCGCGCTTTATGCCGGACTTGGAAAAGTATTTTCACTACCGCAATCTGGATGTCAGCGTGTTTAAAGAGTTGGCGCGCCGCTGGAAGCCTGAAATATACTCGGGCTTTAAAAAAGCCAGCAAACACGAAGCCTTGGCCGACATCTACGAATCCATAGACGAATTAAAATACTACCGCGAACATTTCATCGTTAAATAAACGGTAGAAAAAAGAGGGCGCCCATTAAGGCGCCCCGGAGGAGGAGAATAACAGCTTTGGAGAAGCTTGTTATTAGTAAAGCATTTAGCGTGCCAAGTTTACTGTCCCATTAAAAATTTGCTACTTTGCTAGGCGTCAGGCATGAGCAAGGACTCATAGGCAGCCAAATACGCCAAGGCGCTTTTATCCCAACTTAAGTCTAAGTTCATGCCGTTAATTTGAATTTGTTTCCACGCGGCTTGGTCGTTTTTGTATACATTTAATGCTTGTTTGATGGCGTTGAGTAAGCTGGTTGAGCTGGCTTCACTCATGACAAAGCCATTGGCAGATTTGTTTTTAAAGCTAATTAAATTGGTGTCAACCACCGTGTCAGCCAAGCCACCCGTAGCGTTGACCACCGGGGGGGTGCCATAAGCTAAGCCATACATTTGGTTTAGACCACAAGGTTCAAAACGTGAAGGCATGATGAATAAATCGCAACCGGCCATGATTTGGTGCGACAGGGCTTCGTTATACGATATGGTCACGCTGACTTGTTTGGGATTGTTTTTAGCTAGCTTGCTAAAGGCTGTTTCTAGGGCCGGATCGCCGCTACCCAGTACGACCAATTGACAGCCTGCATCGATTAATTGCTGACTGATAGGCAGCAGCATGTCCAAGCCTTTTTGGTGGGTGAGTCGACTGACTACGCCTAATAATGGTGCGCTTGCATCAATTTGTAGACCTAATTTTTTTTGCAAGGCTAATTTAACCTGTTTTTTACCGGCCAAGGCCTTGGCGCTGTAATTTTTAATTAAATGCGGATCGGTTTTAGGGTTCCATTGCTCTGTTTCTATGCCGTTTAGTATCCCTTTGATTTCGCTACCACGTAAGCTTAGTAAGCCTTCTAGGCCAAACCCAAATTCCGCTGTCTGTATTTCTTTGGCGTAGCTTGGGCTTACCGTGGTGACGGCATCGGCGTAGAAGATGCCTGCTTTTAAAAAAGACAGCTGGCCATGGTATTCAAAGCCATCAATGGCAAAATGGCTGGGCGGTAGGGCAAGCGTCGTCAGCCAGGCGGGAGCAAAGCAACCTTGAAAAGCCATGTTGTGTAGACTGATG
>CAMDXI010000027.1 GCA_945878695.1 Methylotenera oryzisoli
GCCTAGGCAAATCCACTTATGCACGCTGCGGCATCATCGTCAACGTAACACCATTTGAACCAGAATGGGAAGGCTACGTTACCTTGGAATTCAGCAACACCACGCCGCTACCAGCAAAAATATACGCCAACGAAGGCTGTGCCCAAGTGCTGTTTTTTGAAGCCGATGCCGACGACGTTTGCGAAACCAGCTACAAAGACCGTGGCGGAAAATACCAAGGTCAAGTTGGCGTCACCTTACCCAAGATTTAATTTTAGGAAATTCCATCCATGAAGTTTCGCTTTCCTATCGTCATCATAGACGAAGATTTCCGCTCAGAAAATTCCTCAGGTTTAGGCATACGCATGTTAGCCAAGGCGATAGAAGCTGAGGGCTTTGAGGTGCTAGGCGTCACCAGTTACGGCGACCTAACCTCGTTTGCGCAACAACAAAGTCGTGCCTCAGCGTTCATCTTGTCCATAGACGATAATGAATTCGTCGAAGAAAACCGCGATGCATTGGATAACTTGCGTAGCTTCGTTGATGAAATACGTTACCGCAACGAAGAAATCCCTATCTTTTTGCACGGCGAAACGCGCACTTCACGGCACATTCCCAATGAAATATTACGCGAGCTTAATGGCTTCATACACATGTATGAAGACACCCCGGAGTTTGTTGCCCGCTACATATTGCGCGAGGCACGCACCTATTTAGACAGCTTGCCGCCACCGTTCTTTAAAGCGCTAACCGAATACGCGGCCGATGGCTCCTATTCCTGGCACTGCCCGGGTCACTCAGGCGGCGTGGCTTTTCTAAAATCACCGGTAGGGCAAATGTTTCACCAATTCTTTGGTGAAAACATGCTGCGCGCCGACGTCTGCAATGCGGTCGATGAGCTCGGTCAATTACTCGACCACACTGGTCCAGTTGCTGCTTCAGAGCGCAATGCCGCACGTATCTACAATTGCGACCACCTGTATTTTGTCACTAACGGCACCTCCACCTCCAACAAAATGGTGTGGAACAGCACGGTAGCGCCGGGTGACGTCGTTGTCGTCGATCGCAATTGCCATAAATCCATATTGCACGCCATCATCATGACCGGTGCGGTGCCAGTATTTTTGATGCCAACGCGCAACCATTTCGGCATCATAGGCCCGATACCGAAGAGCGAATTTGCTTGGGAAAACATCCAAAAGAAAATCGATATCAATCCCTTTATTACCGACAAAAAAGCCAAACCGCGCGTGCTGACCATCACGCAATCCACATACGATGGCGTACTGTATAACGTAGAAGAAATAAAAGAAATGTTGGATGGCAAAATTGATACCTTGCATTTTGATGAAGCCTGGTTACCGCATGCCACCTTCCATGATTTCTACGGCGATTACCATGCCATAGGCGAGGGCCGACCACGTTGCAAGGAGAGCATGGTGTTCTCCACCCAATCCACCCATAAATTGCTAGCGGGCTTAAGCCAAGCCAGCCAAATATTGGTGCAAGATGCAGAAAATAATCAGCTGGACCGCGACATTTTCAATGAAGCCTACTTAATGCACACCTCGACCAGCCCGCAATACTCCATCGTGGCAAGCATAGACGTGGCCGCGGCCATGATGGAAGCGCCAGGCGGAACCGCCTTGGTTGAAGAAAGCTTAATGGAAGCCTTAGACTTCCGCCGCGCTATGCGCAAAGTGGACGAGGAATGGGGTGCCGACTGGTGGTTTAAAGTATGGGGCCCAGACGATTTATCTGAAGAAGGCCTAGAAGAACGCGACGCTTGGATGCTTAAAGCCAATGAAGCTTGGCATGACTTTGGTGATTTAGCCGAAGGCTTTAATATGCTGGACCCGATCAAGGCCACCATCATCACCCCTGGACTGGACATCAAAGGCAATTTTTCCGACAAATTCGGCATACCGGCCGCCATAGTCACTAAATACCTGGCTGAACACGGCGTGATCGTTGAAAAAACCGGCTTGTATTCTTTCTTCATCATGTTCACCATAGGCATCACCAAAGGCCGTTGGAATACCATGGTGGCCGCCTTGCAACAATTTAAAGACGACTACGATAAGAATCAACCGCTATGGAAAGTTTTACCGGAATTCATCCAAAAACAACCTAGGTACGAAAAAGTCGGCCTACGCGATTTGTGTGAGCAAATTCACGCCGTCTACAAAGCCAATGACGTGGCGCACTTAACCACCGAAATGTATTTGTCCAACATGGTGCCAGCCATGAAACCAGCCGACGCCTTCGCCAAAATGGCCCATAGAAAAATTGACCGTGTGGCCATAGACGACCTAGAGGGAAGAATTACCGCGGTGTTGCTCACGCCCTACCCACCGGGTATCCCCTTGCTCATACCAGGCGAACAATTTAACAAGGTGATTGTTGATTACTTGAAGTTTGCCCGTGAGTTTAACGAGAAATTCCCAGGCTTTGAAACAGACAACCACGGCTTAGTCAAACAAGTGGTGGACGGCAAAGCGAATTATTACGTGGATTGCGTAGCGCAGTAAAAAATTTAAATCCTTTTCACCACAGAGACACAGAGAAGATCAAAATTCTTTAAGGCTTTTTTCTTTATCTGCATTGATGCCTAATAAGTACAGCAAGTTAGAGCCTAGTTAAAATGGCTTTTTAGGTTTTCTCTGTGCCTCTGTGGTGAATCTGTTTTTTCTGATCCAGGGGATTAGGTTATACGTTGATAGGTCAGGTAGCTAAAAGGCAAGCCTTCTGCGCTAGTGTGCGCTTCACTGCCAGTTTGTTGCCACTGCTTTACATCCCACTCAGGAAAATACGCATCGCCTGCTACATCTAAATCGATAGCCGTTACGTACATTTTTTGCGCCTGGTTTAAGCCCGCTTGATACAGCTCAGCCCCGCCAATTAAAAATGCCTCGTCGTCGCCATGGCATAAAGATAAGGCTTGTTCTAGGCTATGAGCAATCAACGCCCCTTCCACCTGATAGCTGGGATTGCGCGTCACGATGACCGTGGTTCGGTTAGGCAACAATCGACCCAAGGACTCGTAGGTTTTTCTTCCCATGATAATGTGGTGACCAGTGGTCAAGGCGCGAAAACGCTTAAGGTCTTCAGGCAAATGCCAAGGCAGGGTGTTATTGACGCCTATGACACGGTTGTTGGCCAGCGCCACGATCAAAGAAAGCGCCATGCTAAACTGCCACCACGCCTTTTATGGCTGGATGGGGATCGTAATTCTCTAAAGTAAAATCGTCAAACTTAAAGCTGAAAATATCTTTGACCGCAGGATTAATGCGCATGGTTGGTAAAGCACGCACGTCCCGGCTTAATTGCTCTTGCACTTGCTCCATGTGATTGCTGTATATGTGCGCATCGCCTAAGGTGTGCACGAAGTCGCCTAACTTGAGGCCGCATACCTGGGCCACCATCATGGTCAACAAGGCATAGGATGCAATATTAAACGGCACGCCTAGAAAGATATCGGCACTACGCTGATACAGTTGGCAGCTTAGTTTGCCGTCGGCCACATAAAACTGAAAGAAAGCATGGCAAGGCGGTAATTTCATTTGATCGACGTCGGCCACGTTCCAAGCCGACACGATCAAGCGCCGTGAATCCGGATTGGTTTTAATGGCCTGCACCACTTGGCTAATTTGGTCTATGTGGCTGCCATCCGGCTTGGGCCAATTACGCCATTGGTATCCGTAAACTGGGCCTAGGTTGCCATTTTCATCAGCCCATTCGTCCCATATGCGCACGCCGTTTTCTTTTAAATAGGCAATATTGGTGCTGCCCTGCAAGAACCACAACAGCTCATGGATGATGGATTTTAAATGGACTTTTTTCGTGGTCAATAAGGGAAAGCCGTCTGCCAAATTAAAACGCATCTGGTAGCCAAATACCGATTTTGTGCCAGTACCGGTGCGGTCTTCTTTGTTATGGCCGTGTTGCAATACGTGCTTGAGTAAATCCTGATAACCCTGCATACGCTAGCTCACTTTATTGACTATGTATTGTTTAATGGCCGCCACATCAAAATCCATCACATCAAATCGTTGCGGCAAGGCCTCTATACCAATTAATGCGCTGGGGCGTTCCGGCACGGCGCCTAGCGCCTCGACCATGGCATCCTCAAACTTAGCCGGCAAGGCGGTTTCCAAAACCAACATAGGCACTTTGGGGGCACGTCTTTCCAATGCCACTTTCAAACCATCGGCCGTGTGCGTATCAATGCTGACAGCGTATTTTTTATGCGTGTCGCGTATGGTCTGCATGCGCTGTTGGTGATTGCTGCTGCCGGAAACAAAGCCGTATTCCGCCACCTTAGCCATCAAAGCATGAATGTCAAAAGCGCCGCCTTGGTCGACACTGGCCCACAATTCCCGCACCTTAGCGCTGTCACGCCCAACAAGGTCAAAAATAAAGCGTTCAAAGTTAGAGGCTTTACTGATGTCCATGGAGGGGCTGGAGGTTTGGTAGGTATTCGCCGAGCCGCGTGGTCTATACACCCCGGTTTTAAAGAACTCGTCCAACACGTCGTTCTCGTTGGTCGCCACCACCAATTGATCGATGGGCAAGCCCATCATGCGCGCGATGTGGCCGGCACAGACGTTACCAAAATTGCCCGATGGCACAGAAAAGCTGACTTTTTCGGCGTTACTGGTTGTCACCGCAAAATAGCCTTTAAAGTAGTACACCACTTGCGCCACAATGCGGCCCCAGTTGATGGAGTTAACGGCGCCTATCTTATACTGGGCTTTAAATTGGGCATCATTGGATACCGCTTTAACCATGTCTTGGCAATCATCAAACACGCCATTAACGGCTATATTGTGTATGTTTTCGTCTTTTAAACTAAACATTTGTGCCGCTTGGAAACGGCTCATTTTTTTATGCGGCGACAGCATAAACACGCTCACGCCTTTTTTACCGCGCATGGCGTACTCTGCTGCCGAGCCAGTGTCACCGGAGGTCGCGCCTAATATATTGGTGGTTTTACCGGTTTTAGCCAGTACGTACTCGAATAAATTACCTAGCAATTGCATGGCCATGTCTTTAAAGGCCAAAGTAGGACCATTCGACAAACACAGCAAGTAAAGTTGCTCTTCTAGCTTTAAGGTTGGGGTAATGTCGGCCGCGTTTTGCCCTGGACGAGCGTAGGCGTAAACGTCGGCTCGGTAAGTTTTATCTATGATGGCTTTCAAGTCAGCCGCAGGGATGTCGTCAATTAAACGGCTTAAAATTGCAAAGGCCAAATCGGCATAATTCATTGCGCGCATGGCGCTTAAATCGGCATCACTAAACTGTGGGTAGTGCTCAGGCAAATACAAGCCGCCATCCGGTGCTAGGCCACCCAATAATATTTCACTGAAGCTTAATGCAGGTGATAGCCCACGGGTACTGATGTATTTCATTTAAATCTCTCAATTTAAGGGGCTGTTTGACCCCAGTCGTCATCAAGCCGCCTTGGCCGATTTATTTTCCTAACTCTTCCATACGAATTTTAACCAGCTTACCGACGATGGCAGGCAGCGCTTCTATTTCGGCGATACCGGCATCCATGTTTTTTTCTTGGGTTAAATGCGTCAAGATCACGATGTCGGCTTCGGTTTCATTGTCAGCCGGCTCTTTTTGCAACATGGCATCAATGGAAATGTTGCGGTCGGCCAAAATTTTGGTCACACCGGCTAACACGCCAGGCTTATCGCTGGCGCGCAAGCGCAAGTAATAGGCGCTATGGATGGCGGCTATGGGCAGGATAGGCAAATCATTGAGTTGACCGGCTTGGAAACCAAGATAAGGCACACGTTGCGCTGCGCTGGCATCCGCCAATCTAGCGACGTCCATCAAATCAGCCACCACCGAACTGGCAGTCGGTTCTGCGCCTGCGCCAGCGCCGTAATACAAAGTTGGGCCAACGGCATCGCCTTTAACCACGACCGCATTCATGGCGCCGTTGACATTGGCCACCAATCTTTTTTCTGAAATCAGTGTCGGGTGCACGCGCAATTCCACGCCGGCCTCACTGCGTTTAGTGATACCTAATAGCTTCACACTGTAGCCCAGCTCATGCGCGTACTTAATGTCAGTTTGCTGTAATTTACTGATGCCTTCGGTGTAGGCCTGATCGAACTTCATCGGCATACCAAATGCGATCGCCGACATAATGGTCAGCTTATGCGCGGCGTCTATGCCCTCCACGTCGAATGTGGGATCGGCTTCGGCGTATCCTAAGCGTTGCGCTTCACCCAACACATCGATAAATGACAGGCCTTTTTCACGCATTTCACTTAAGATGAAATTGGTCGTGCCATTGATGATGCCGGCCAACCATTCAATTCGGTTGGCGCCCAATCCTTCACGCAAGGCTTTGATAATGGGTATGCCACCGGCTACAGCAGCTTCAAAGGCCACCATCACGCCACGCGCTTGTGCCGCAGCAAAGATTTCATTGCCGTGCACGGCTAATAACGCTTTGTTGGCGGTCACCACGTGCTTGCCGTTGGCGATGGCTTGCAACACCAATTCTTTGCTTAATGTGTAACCGCCTATCAACTCAACCACCACGTCCACCGCCGGATTGTTCACCACCGCAAACGCATCGTCTGTTAGCGGCACTTTGCCGTCAGTCACGCGCTGCGCCAAGGCTAAATTTTTATCGGCCACTTGCACCACATTGATGGCATAGCCACTACGACGGGTAATTTCTGCTGCATTGCGTGTTAACACCGCATAGGTGCCGCCGCCTACCGTACCCAGGCCTAGTATCCCTACATTAAGTTGCTTCAAGCTTTTGCTCCATCTGATTTTGCGTGTTTTTTTCTGTAGTTTTTCAAAAAGCGGGCGATGCGATGGATCGCTTCGGTCAAATCATCGACATTGGGTAAAAAGACCACCCGGAAATGATCTGGCGCATGCCAATTAAATCCAGACCCTTGCACCAACAAGACTTTTTCTTCTAACAACAAATCCAAAATGAATTGTTGGTCATTTTCAATCGGGTAAATGGCCGGGTCTAAACGAGGAAACAAATACATGGCGGCGGCGGGCTTACTGCAGGTAACACCAGGGATGGCCGTTAATAATTCGTAGGCCACGTCGCGCTGTTTGCATAAGCGACCCTCTGGCGCCACCAAATCGTCTATGCTTTGATAGCCGCCTAATGCCGTTTGTATGGCTAACTGACCCGGAACGTTGGCGCACAAGCGCATGGAGGCCAACATATTAAGGCCTTCTATGTAATCTTTAGCATGCTGCTTCTCACCGCTTAATATCATCCAGCCAGCACGGTAGCCGCAGGTACGGTAATTTTTAGATAAACCATTGAAGGTGACGAACAAGATGTCATCGGCTAGGGACGCGATGGACGTGTGGGTGTGGCCATCGTAGAGCACCTTGTCGTAAATTTCATCAGCAAAAATAACCAAGCCGTGGTGCCTGGCTATCTCTATGATGCCTTGCAATATCGCCGGTGGGTACAATGCGCCAGTCGGGTTGTTTGGGTTTATCACCACGATGCCGCGGGTGTTAGCGGTGATTTTGGCTTCTATGTCTTTAAGGTCTGGCATCCAACCGCTGGCTTCATCGCACAGGTAATGCCGCGCGGTACCACCGGCCAAGGTCACGGCGGCTGTCCACAAGGGGTAATCCGGCATAGGCACCAGCACTTGGTCGCCATTATTTAACAAGCCTTGCATGGCCATCACAATGAGCTCAGACACGCCGTTACCAATAATGATGTCGTCTACCGTCACGCCTTTAATGTGCTTGGCTTGCGTACTGTGCATGATGGCTTTGCGTGGTTCAAACAAGCCCTTGCTATCGGTGTAACCACCGGCTTTAGACATATTGCGGATGACGTCTTGCTGAATTTCTTCAGGCACTTCAAAGCCAAACGCCGCCGGGTTGCCTATATTCAACTTAATGATGCGCTGGCCTTCTTCTTCCATTTGACGGGCGCGTTGCAACACCGGGCCACGTATGTCGTAACAGACGTTGGCCAGCTTATTGGATTTTTCTAATTTTTTTTGATTGGATGCTTGCATGATGCCAGGCCAGCTTATTAATTTTTAATTAATAAAGCGCAATAGTTAAAGGCGTTAGTTTACATTAGAATGGCCATTTGGTTCAATGTAAGCCCGTTAAGACCGGCACTAATAGAGATCAGCAACGCCCATGAAATTGCACTTAAACACGCAGGCAAACGTAAACTTAATTACTGCCTACAGCGAGACTTACATCGAAATCAATAAGCAGCGTTTTGGCCACAGCCTTATCGTCATGCCAGAACTGTGCTTGCACGATTGGGACGTCAAACTCTGCACTGAGCTTGGGCTTAGCCAAGTCGCTAAGCTGATCGAATTGCACCGCAACCATAAGATAGAAGTCTTGTTACTGGGTACAGGAGAAAAGCAGCATTTTTTGACGGGTGCCCCTTACTTCGCACTAGCAGAAAAAGGCATCGCCATAGAATGCATGAGCACGGCCGCCGCCTGCCGAACCTATAACATTTTGATGAGCGAGGGCCGGCAAGTCATGGCCGCCTTGATGGTCTAATACGACTGCTTATGGCTGGCTGATGCGGCTAAAGGTAATCTGCAAACCGCGATCGGTAATTTGCATGGCTTTGACTTGGTAGTAATCGGTGCCGAATTTCAAATCTTGAGACTTAAAGGCATATAGACTGACACCGTTTAATTTTTCCGCAGCCAAGCTTTGCGCCACGACGTTAGCAAATTCCATGTGGCTAGTTTTCTCGCCGTCTAAACTAAGTTGATCCACTTCCACCTCGTTTAACACAATGGCATTGGCCACGGCGTCAAATTGCAACTCGCCCGAGACCATGACCTTGCCGCTATAAGCTTTACCGCTTGGGGTATGGCTGAGCTTCACATCAAAACGGGTTTCCATGCGCCCGTTTTTTTGCTCAAACCTAACCACGGGATTGAGTAAGGACACTTGAAAAACTTTGAGCAGGGGAATGGGCGCGTTGAAGCGCTCGTGTATTTTTTTCTGAACTTGCTGTGGACTTACATGATAAGTGCGCTCTGGCAAACTAACGCAGGCCACCAGCAGGCTGGCGGCCAGTAAAACAACAGCGTAACAGCGCGTCATCCCCACTTAAGCTTGCGCTTAATTACAGATTTTTAGTGGATAAGGTCAGCGTGGCGTTGGTGCCGCCAAAACCAAAGCTATTGGACAAAGCCGTCTCTATTTTGACGTTGTCTAGTCGGCTGCGCACAATGTTCAAGCCCTCGGCCGCTGGGTCCAGCGTCTCAATATTGGCCGATGCGGCAATAAAACCGTGTCGCATCATAAGCAAGGTGTAAATCGCCTCATTGACCCCTGCTGCGCCAAGTGCATGGCCAGACAAGGATTTTGTGGAGGCAATGGCCGGCTGTTGATTTAAACCATTTGCGCCGAATACTTCGCGTATCGCTTCCAACTCTTTGGTGTCACCCACTGGCGTACTGGTGCCGTGGGTATTGATGTAATCGATTTTACTGTCCACGCCTTGTAAGGCTTGGCGCATACAACGCACTGCGCCCTCGCCACTAGGCGCAACCATGTCGTAACCGTCCGATGTGGCGCCGTAACCGACCACTTCAGCAATAATGCGGGCACCTCGGGCTTTAGCATGCTCGTATTCTTCCAGCACCAATATGCCGCCGCCGCCAGAAATAACAAAACCATCACGATTGGCATCGTAAGTGCGCGAGGCTTTATCCGGGGTCTCGTTATACTTGCTGCTCAATGCGCCCATTGCATCAAACAAGAAAGACATGGTCCAATGCTCTTCCTCACCGCCGCCGGCAAACACGATGTCCTGTTTACCCAATTGTATTTGCTCAACGCCGGCGCCTATGCAATGTGCACTGGTGGAACAGGCTGAACTGATGCCGTAATTCACGCCTTTAATTTTAGCACCAGTGGCCAAACAGGCCGCTATGCCGCTAGACATGGTTTTAGTCACCATGTAAGGCCCCACGCGACGTATGCCTTTTTCACGCAAGGTGTCGGTGGCTTCTAGCATGCTTTCGGTGGAGGTGCCGCCAGCGCCGACGATTAAACCGGTACGGACGTTAGACACCAAGTCTACAGGTAGATTGGCATCGGCGATGGCCTCTTGCATGGCCAACCATGCATAGGCATGGCCTTTGGCCATAAAGCGCAATAATTTGCGATCGACCAACTCGTCTAAATTGAGGTTTTTAATTGAGCCTGCGACGTTAGAGCGCAGGCCATTGTCTGCATACTCTTGTTGAAAAGTGATGCCAGATTTACCATTTTTCAGGCTAGCTAAAACTTCCGATTGATTGTTTCCTAAACTAGAAACAATCCCCATCCCCGTAACTACGACACGACGCATCTCGCGCTCCCTTAAACTCTTTTTTTATTATTGAACGGATGAATTAAAAATTATCCGTCCTGGTAAACAAACCCACACGTAAATCACTGGCCGCGTAGATTTCACGACCATCCAAACTCATGGTGGCATCGGCCACACCCATGACCAATTTACGCATGATCACGCGCTTCAGATCAATAGTGTAGGTTGCCATTTTAGCGCTAGGCAAGACCTGGCCAGTAAATTTCACCTCGCCAGCACCCAATGCACGGCCGCGACCAGGGCCCCCTGCCCAACCTAAATAAAACCCAACCAATTGCCACATGGCATCCAAACCTAAGCAACCAGGCATCACCGGGTCACCGGTGAAATGGCACTCAAAAAACCATAAATCCGGATTGATATCCAGTTCAGCAATGATTTGACCGTTGCCATACTTGCCACCGTCTTCGGTAATCGACACAATGCGATCAAACATCAACATGGGTGGCAATGGCAGTTGCGCATTGCCGGCACCAAACATCTCACCACGGCCGCATTTAAGCAATTCTTCTTTGGTAAAGCTATTTTGTTTTGTCATTATTTTTTATGTAGGGCAAAGTTATAGTGATTGAAAAAGCCACAAATTTTATACCTGCAGCGCGCTTATGGAATTATCCTCTATTTTCATCCAATATGCTTCATTCTGAATAGCCCCCAACACCTTTCCAGTCGAATATTTTCCTGTCATCCTACAAATCCAAGAAAAATATACCAGTCTGTATACACGTTTTATTTTTTAGTTTATATTAACACTGGCTTTTTAGTAAGCATGTTGCAACTGGACCATACCCAAGTCCAAGCTAAACCAGTAGACTGGTTACATTATGTTACAAATTTTAACAAATCACTTGCAGGGACACCTTAAATGAGCGATACACAACTAGCCGACTGGCGCAACCACGCCCTCACCTTAGAATCCGAAGTCAACAAAGTGGTTGTGGGGCAAGAAACCCCTGTGCGATTGATTACCACTTCTATTTTTGCCCGCGGCCACGTATTGCTAGAAGGTGACGTAGGGGTAGGTAAAACGACCTTGCTGCGGGCGTTTTCTCGCGGCATAGGTGGCGCTTACCAGCGTATTGAAGGCACCATCGATTTGATGCCTAACGACCTGGTTTACCACACCTACTTAGGTGAAGACGGCAAACCGCACGTTAGCGCTGGGCCCTTGCTGATGTCGGGTGAGAATTTATCGATCTTTTTCTTTAACGAAATTAACCGCGCACGCCCACAAGTCCATTCATTGTTGCTAAGGGTCATGGCGGAACGCTCACTCACGGCCTTTAATAAAGAACATTACTTCCCGCACATGTTGGTGTTTGCTGACCGCAACCAAGTTGAAAAAGAAGAAACCTTTGACATCCCGTCTGCGGCTCGTGATCGCTTCATGATGGAAATCCCCATTGCCGTGCCATCCGACCCAGCCATATTGGAATCCCTGGTCTTCGATACGCGTTACCATGACGTCGACGCCTTGGTCGGCAAGCTGCCGGTGGATTTGCTGCAATTTGATCAACTTAATGGCTTTGCCGCGACACTGCAAAATAGCATCAGCGCTAGCCCTACTCTGCGCAATTACGTCTTGGATTTATGGCGCGCAACCAAAACGCCTACTGACTTTGGCGTGAAGATTACTGGCGTTGACATGAACCGCTTAGTGCTATCTGGCGCCAGCCCACGCGGCATGGGTATGGTCTTGCGTGCTGCTCGGGTCAACGCTTGGTTGAACAATCGTACTGCGGTATTGCCCGAAGACGTTCACGCTGTGTTCCATTCCACTGTGGCGCATCGCTTGGTATTTAGCCCGGTTTACGAAATGCGTCGCACGGAAATTGCTAGAGAAATGCTTAGCGGCATCATCAACGCGATTGCCACGCCTTAAGCTAGCATCATCAGCGGCCATTTAATGTCTGAACAGCACATCAAAGAGTTTAGCTACCACATCGGCTGGCGTTCGCGCTCGCGTCGCCCTGGTCGCCATAAAAGCAACCAACGTGGCATGGGCATGGAGTTTCGTGGTCACACCACGCTATTAGCCTACCCGGATCCTAGACGCATAGACATCAGGCAAACCATACGCGACCCATTGGAGCAAATCCATGTGCGCTTGTTTAACCAAAAAAGCGTTACCCCGGTGTTTGTCTTGTGCGACCTATCCGGTTCCATGCAATACGGCGCCAAGCAGAAAAAATTAGCCGTGGCGGCTGACATAGCCCAATCGGTTGCTCAATCGGCCACCCGCAACCGCGATTTGGTCGGCTTCATAGGCTTTGATGACGTGGTGAGGGAAGATTGGCTATGCACCTTATCCGCCAGGCCGCATAGCACTGTGGAAATGGCAGAAAACCTGCGTGATTATCAAGCCGCCGAAGTGGGCAGTCGTGGCGTCATCGACACCGTTCGATTATTGCCTCGTGAACGCTCGCTAATTTTTATGGTATCCGACTTTCACATGCCCATCAGCGATTTAGAAGAATCCTTGGTATTAATGCAACGCCACCATATTGTCCCAGTGGTTTTATGGGACTCCACTGAATACACGGATTTACCAGAATTTGGCATCACCAATGTCACCGACCCCGAGACCGGCGCCAAACGCACTTTGTTTTTGCGCAAAGCTTACCGCGAGCAAATATTACAAAGCTTTGCTGAACGTCGCGAACTCATCAAATCCTTGTTTTCGCGCTACGACATGGAGCCTTTTTTTGTGGAAAACCACTTTGATGCCGATTTACTTACCGACTATTTCCACCAATACGTGGCAGCCTAAATTAATGAGTATTTTTATGCGAACCCCATTCCTATTAGCGCTATGCGCTTTATCCATGGCTAACCAAGCGGTATACGCCGACATCATTTTGCCGGACGTGGGCGCCAAATACGTGAGCCTCAAACAAATCAACCCTAGCCGGGATGCAGGCTACGTGGTCGGCGACGTATTGGATAGGACCATTATTTTAGATGTCAAAAAGCCTTACGAACTGGTTAAAGAATCCCTCCCTATAGAGGGCTACGAACACCGCTACCGTGGTCAGATTTCCGGCATAGAACTAATTAAAATCAGCCACCAAGAAAGCAATAGCAGTGAAGGCGTCAACCATGAACTGCAATTGCGCTATCAAGTATTCACCACCGGTAAATTAGCCAAGCCGGCTGCCCTGCGCGCGGAAATTGTTAAGTTACGCAACACCAACAGCAAAGAAATAGTGCAATACCGCATCCCCTCCTATTCATTCCGCATTTCACCACTGTCGGTGTTCGGCGCGGTTAAATTAAAAGAAGAAATGAGCCCCTTTGTTCCCCCCTTATTTCTGGATGACCAAGCAGACCTGATGCAACTAAGCCTTGCTATAGCAACGCTTAGCCTATCTTTGCTAGGCCTGCTGTATATCCTTGGCGTGCACGCCTGGTTGCCTAGAATGGGCGCCCCGTTCGCCAAAGCCTACCGTGACATACGTAAAATGCCGGATAACGAAGCCGGCATACAAGAAGCCGCCACGCGTTTGCATGCAGCCTTAAACAAAACCGCCGGCGGCGTTTTGTTTAGTAGCAACTTAGACCAGTTTATAAAAAACAAACCGGTGTACGCACCGTTAAATCAGGAATTAGAACGCTTTTTTAGTCTATCAAGCTTGGTGTTTTTTGCGCCCGTGGCCCACACCCATCTGGGCGTTAGCCCCAAGCTATGGCTGCAACAGTTCTGCCGGCAATTGCGCGATTGCGAGCGTGGATTGCTGCCTAACGTTAAAAACAAAGTGAGCCAGTAATGGGCTTTGCTCATCCTTTGCTGTTATGGCTGCTGCCTTTGGCCGCCCTGCCTATCCTGCTGGATAGAGCCAATAGTCGTGGCTATTCATGGGTAGCCATGTTGCCTAGCGACCCCCTATCCAATCTAATAGGCTTGCTGCTTAAAATTCTGGCTGCCATCAGCCTGTTTTGCATCATTTTAGGCTTGGCGGGGCCACACAGCTTGGAACAAAAAATCCAACGCATAGGCGTGGGCGCGCAAATAGGCATGGTGATAGACCGCAGCGCCAGCATGGACGACCCTTTTTCAGGCGGCACGGCAGAGGGCCGAGTGGGCGAAACCAAATCGGTGGCCGCGGCCAGAATAATGACTGACTTCGTCAGCAAGCGTAAAAATGACATGATAGGCGTGGTGACTTTCAGCAACTCCGCTATGTACGTGTTGCCATTAACCGACAGTCGCGAAGCAGTCCTGGCTGCCATTAGCGCCACGGCCGGCAACTCCTTATTTCAAACCAACATAGGTGGTGGCTTAAGCAGTGCGGTAGGCTTATTTGAACACGTACCCGACTCCGGCTCAAGGGCCATCATCTTAATATCAGACGGTGCCGGACGCGTTGGGGCAGAAGTACAGCAAAAATTACGCGACTGGTTAGAGCGTTACAACCTTTCTTTGTATTGGGTGGTATTGCGTCAACCGGCTGGTATCGATATTTTTGATCCAAAATACCAAGACCATTATGAGGAAATGCTGCCATCGGAAGTGGAGCTGTATAACTACTTCAAATTACTGCGTACGCCCTTTCACGCTTACCAAGCGGAAGACCCAAAATCCTTAGCGGCGGCCATAGCCGACATCAATCAAAAAGAAAAGAAACCCATCAAATACATGCAAAGAATTCCTGGTCATGATTACACGCAACTCTGTTATTTCATTGCGGCCTTCATGATAGGCCTTTTGCTTAGCGTTAAATACTTCGAGCTTAGAACCTGGAACACAAAACCATGAGCCTTAAATTCCCATCTATCAGCGTCAAAAAACTGTCGCTACTCTTAGTCGTCATCGCCACCCTAGCCAGTCTTGCGATTGCCTATGAGGTCAACCGCATCAGGCAAATCTACGCCTTTAATCGGGCAGTGAGCACCGGTAAAAATCCGCAAACCGACAAGCAAAGTTTTGAAGCCAAGTATGCCACCGCCTATTGGTTAGCTAAAAACGAACGCTTTAAAGAATCCACCTTGCTCTATTCGCAACTGACGCAAAAAGGCACGCCCGCGCAAAGAGCAGCAGTGCAGCACAATATAGGCAATATGTTCTTTTTAAAAGCCTTGCAAGTAAGTGGCGGCAACGACCCAAAGGTACGCGACGAGGTGGAGTACTTGCTTATGCAGGCCCACAGTTCCTATAAACAAGCGCTCAAACAAGACAACAGCAACTGGGGCACGCGTCGCAACCTTGACCGTGTTATCACCTTATTGCCAGAAACCCCTACTCCTGGTGTCGGTGAATCCGACTCCCCTGGCCTAATCATGGGCAATATACCGAATGGCTTACCGTGAAAAAAATCATCGCTTATTTTAAGTCCAATCGCGACACGGCCTTGCTCAGCAGCGCCATGCTGCTGCTATT
>CAMDXI010000028.1 GCA_945878695.1 Methylotenera oryzisoli
TTGTTTGCCACCATGTTGATGAAAGGGTCCGCCGGCAAGGGCTCGATTTCCTCCATGAAATCCGCGTAATAGATACGCACGCCTTCTTTACCGGTGATTTCCGATAGCAGCGCCAAGCGCAAGCTTTCTTGGGAAGCAATCAATGAAGCTCGCGTGTAATTAACCACGGTAACGGCTTGCAAAGCCGTCGCCTCTGCGCGCGGTTCGCGCTCAAAGTACTCAAAAATCTGCAAGGACGCCACTTGCGCCACGACCAATAACACGGCAATCAGCAGCATCACCCTGGCCAGCAGGGTTTTAGGGAGTAGTGTCGGTTTCAGATGGCGACCTGCTTGTAAGAGAGGGATGTAGCTTGCATGGTCTATGGCCTTACTCGTCTAGCGCCCCGTCTGGAATAAAGACGTAGCCAAAGCCCCACATGGTTTGCAGATAACGTGGATGGGCCACATCCGGCTCTATCAGTTTACGTAAGCGTGATACTTGTACATCTATACTGCGGTCAAACACATCCAATTCACGGCCACGTGCCAACTGCATCAAACGGTCGCGAGACAGGGGTTGACGCGGGTGATCCACAAAGACTTTGAGCAAAGCAAATTCGCCGCTGGTGATAGTGATGGACGCACCGCCCTTAGTCAGAGAGCGGCTGCTGGCACTGAAAATAAAATCGCCTATGGCCACGTTGTCGACATTTAAAGCCGGCGCACTGGGTTGCAAACGCTCGTGCCTACGCATCACGGCATTGATACGCGCTAACAATTCTCGCGGGTTAAATGGCTTGGGCAAATAATCGTCGGCGCCCATCTCCAAGCCTATGATACGGTCGACCTCATCACCGCGTGCAGTCAACATGATGATGGGCAATATGGTCCCTGTGCCACGAATCCGCCGGCAGATAGATAATCCGTCTTCGCCTGGCAACATCAAATCCAGCACCAGCAAATCAATCGGCTCGCTGGCTAAAACAGCGTCCATCTCATTGGCGTCGGAGGCCACTTTAATGATGTAACCTTGTTCGGTTAAATAACGCTGCAACAATTCACGCAAACGAACATCATCGTCCACGACTAATATTTTTTTGTTTTGATTGATCATATTGACACTCGCACTGTGTTTTATTGAGGTTAACCGCCGATTAATTAGCTTAGAGCCTAGGCCTATACCCAGCTAATAGTTTTCATGTTCCAGTGTATGCTAATTTCGTTTAATTTCAAATGCAGGCCGATTAATTTGCCCTTGGCCAGCCAATTTTACGGCCGACAAACGCAGCACGCACATGCAGAACTTAGTGGCATTTTTTCAGTCCATGGCTAGAGAAGATTTTGTTACAAATTTTTACAATTTCAGCCCTATTCGAAACAATCGATTAACAATCCTGCTCCATGATGCTTGGTCTAAATCCGTTTAAACTTTACAAAGTTAAGGCATTGATTCTTCTTTCCTCAAAACGCTTACTCACTATTAAGCCGCTCTGCTTTTGGCTTGGCGCGCTTTTCGCTGTCAGCTTAAACAGTACGGCTGCGGAAAAACCCTACTTTGAGGGCAACAACAAACTCAGCAAACTGGCCGCCAATGAGGATAATAACAACGATGGCCTGCAACAGACACTGGAGCTCAATTTCAGCCCGGAAAGCCGAGAAAAATTGCGTAAAGCACTGGACGACTACGCCAGATCCATAGACCAAGACCACGATAGAATTGAAGAACGTCGCCGCGCCATGCAAGAAAGTTTGGAAGCGCGTTTTTTTGATGCCGATAATGACAACGATGGCACCATAGACAGGCAAGAAGCCACTGAAAAATTACCGCAAATTGCCAGGCACTTCAACCAGGTCGACAGCAACCAAGACAAAGTCATTTCCCTAGATGAACTGGCGGATGCGCAAGCACGCATACTGGAACGTAGAAGGGCGGCTGAAGGGGCCATAGAAGCACAAAAGTTGCAGGCAGCAATCGATGTGGCTGATGCTGCAAAAGCTAAGAACAAGGGCAAACAAAGCGCCAATAGCAACAAAAAACGCGCGCTGTAAGGCGCCGCTTAGTCTTAAAATCCATCCCTGGTTTCCCATGTTATGATGCGGCTAGCCTCTATTTAAGCCTAGCTCACTCGCCATGCAATTTAACTTACTGCAAGAACAGCGCTTTCGTCCTTTTTTCATGGTCCAGTTACTGGGCGCCTTCAACGACAACGTATTTAAAACGGCCCTTATTACGCTGCTGGTGTTTGGTGGTTTGGGCACAAGCAAAACAGACTACACTTTCATGGCGAGCGCTTTGCCGGCGCTCTTCATTCTGCCTTTCTTGTTATTTTCCGCAACGGCAGGTCAACTGGCTGATAAGTTTGAAAAGTCCATGCTGATGCGCCGCATTAAGCTGTTTGAAATAGCCATCATGCTTTTTTCTGCACTAGGCTTTTATCTATACGATCTGACCCTGCTGACGACGGCATTATTTTTCATGGGCGTGCACTCCAGTTTGTTTGGCCCGGTTAAATACGCTTACCTTCCCCAGCACTTGGCCCATAAGGAATTAATAGGCGGCAATGCCTTGGTGGAATCCGCTACTTTTTTAGCCATACTGCTGGGGCAAATTCTGGGCGTGGCCTTGGCCCTGCAAACGCAGCCTGTCTTGCTTGTTAGCGCGGTCACCATAAGCATCGCACTGGCAGGTTACTGGGCCAGTCTTAGCCTACCCAATTCACCCGCTGGCGCTAGTGAATTACGCATAGACTGGCATCCCATTCGCGCCACTTGGCAAAATTTACTATGGGCTAAACAAAACAAAAAAATAGGCTTAGCCTTACTGGCCATTTCTTGGTTTTGGTTTTACGGCGCCACCTTACTGGCACAATTTCCAGCTTTTGCTAAAGACGGCTTAAATGGCGATCAAACCGTGTTCATATTGCTATTAAGTATTTTTTCATGCGGCATAGGCTTGGGCTCATTGCTCTGTGAAAAATTATCCAGGCGCAAAATAGAGCTGGGCTTAGTGCTATGGGGAGCAGTGGGCTTAGGCCTATTTGGCATCGATTTGTACTTTGCCAGTCGCGGCATAATCAACCAAGTCGCAGCGCCAAACGCTTACCCACTCAATTACCTGCAATACCTGCTAGATCCTGCAAGTGCGCGCGTGCTGTTGGATATTGCATTACTGGGTGTGTTTGGTGGCTTTTACATCGTGCCCTTGTATGCTTACGTGCAAAGCACGGTTGCTCAAAGCCATCAGGCGCGCGTGATGGCCAGCAATAATATATTGAATGCCTTGTTTATGGTCGCGTCTGGCGTGGTGTCCATCGCCCTCTTCAAACTGGGACTGACAATCGCAAGCCTATTTTTAGTCACCGCACTCACGAACAGCGTCTTACTGGTAGCACTCTGCCTGCATCAACCCTCATTGTTTCATGCGGGACGACGCTGGATAGCCTCTTTGTTTAGCCGGCAATAAAGCTACAGCGCTTGACTGAGCGCTTGCAAACGTGCGGCATAAACGGCTTGTTTAATTTGCGATGGCCCACTGCAAGCCTGCGCGATGGCCCCGGCATCGATACCCATGGCAGCCGATAGCGCTTTGTGTAGCAGAAGACTGCGCTGACAGCATGCCTCTGCTGTTAAATCGCCGTAGTAACAGCGCACCGCGCTTAAATAATCCGTCAACCTATATGGCTGCCTGATGGCGTCCATTGCCATTAAAAAATCCAGTATTTGCTGCGCCGACATGGCCAATATTTGCGGCCATAGCCCGTAGAACTTAAGCAGCAATTGCGCCAATTCCTTACTGTCGTTTGGCACTTTTAGGCGCATGCTTAGGCTTGTTAGTTGATCGGCATTTAATTGGCCCGTCAGCATCAACACGGCAAAGCGGACCGGCAATGTCTGTTGCTGTTGGGCGGCATGATTAATCGATTGCAATAATGTGCGCGCGCTATCTGGCTCGCGCTCCCATAAGGTTGCCAATTCCGGCAAAATACGCGCCATGGCACCACAAGCTTGCAAGACCTCAAACAAGCGACTGGGTTGCTGCTCCATTAAGCCTTTGGCCAGTTCCTGCCACACCCGCTCCGCCACCAAGGCATCCACTTCACCGGCCGCCACCATTTGTTGCATTAATTGATTGGTCTGTTCTGCCACGGTAAATTCTGGGAATCGGGCGGCCAACCTGGCTGCCCGCAAAATGCGCACCGGGTCTTCGGCAAAGGCCGGGCTAACGTGACGAAAAATTTTTGCTCGCAAGTCAGCGCACCCCTGGTACGGGTCGATTAACTGACCCTGCGCATCTTTAGCAATCGCATTCACGGTCAGATCACGCCTGGCCAAATCCTCTTCCAGGGTAACGTCTACAGAGGCATGCACCTCAAAGCCCTTATAGCCTTGCGCCACTTTTCGCTCGGTGCGGGCAAGGGCATACTCATCGTGCGTTTGCGGATGTAAAAATACCGGAAAATCCTTGCCTACCGATTTATAGCCTGCCGCCAACATAGCGGCAGGCGTTGAGCCAACCACCACGTAGTCTTTGTCTTTGACGGGCAAGCCCAATAACTCATCCCGCACTGCGCCACCGACTAAATAGACTTGCATGCTGTTACCTGGCCGCCTTACGTCGGAAGCGATCGTAGGCACCGCGTGGGGTCTGATCGATTAGGTACTGCGGAATGACGGTTTCCAATGCACTTGGCCTAAGTTCAAGCCACTCAGGAAACGCTTGATCGCTCACGCTGTCTTGCTGCATGGAGCGTATGTTATCACGTGACATCAATTTAATCGGCAAGCATTCCATAAGGAAGGCTTGCGCGTAGGACAGGCCATCGTTTAAGCCTAGTATTGGTTTATGCACGCCTAAGGTCTGCATGATGGCCATAAGCAAGGCACGGAAGGTGTAGGCCTTAGGCCCAACTAAATCGTAGCTTAGGCCAAAGCTAGCCGGCTGATTTAGGCTGGCGACAAAGCAAGTGGCCACGTCTTCCACCCATACCGGTTGAAATTTTGCATTCGGTTTAACCAACACCACCAGCGGCAAATGCTTGATTAAGCCAGCAAATAGATTAATAAATTGGTCTGCTCGGCCAAAAATGATAGAGGGCCTAAAAACCGTGATGGCTAAACCCGGCGCATAACCGGCTAGGGCCACTTCCGCTTGGCCTTTTGAGCGCAAATACAGGCTAGGGGCATCGGTCGCCGCGCACAGACTGCTCATGTGCAACAACCGTTTAATGCCTAAATCCTGGCACAATTTGGCTAATTGCACAGGCAAATCCGCGTGCACCTGAGTGAAGCTCGCCTTGCCGCTTTGATGCAATATACCCAGCAAGTTAATGACGGCATCCGCCCCTTGCAATGCCGAGCGTAGGGCTTGGCTATCAAATACATTGCACACCTTGAGCGTGACGCCTGGTAACAACGATAAATGCTTAGCGTGGTCTAGTCGTCGAGTGAGCACCGTTACTTGGTAACCGGCGCTCACCAGCTTAGCCACTATGGCACTGCCGACAAAGCCAGACCCTCCTAAAACCACTGTGTTTTTTATGTGCATGAATTGCCTATTTTCCATTAATTTTATAGCCTTAATCGGCGTTTGGTGAAGCTAAGGTTTGCTGTTCAAACTTAGCCCGCCCAGGAATTTGTCCTAGCCGTGCTTTTAGACTTTGAATTTTAATACTGCTGTTTTCAGGCAGCAAACGCAGGGCGTAAATTTGCGCATTGGCCATGACTTTTTGCACGTACAAGCGGGTTTCCGCATAAGGGATGCTCTCTATGTAAATGGCGGCTTCCATGGGCTCGGCGGCCAGCCACTCCCTGGCGCGACTTGGGCCGGCATTGTAGCCGGCAGTGGCCATCACCGCGTGACCCCCAAGTAAATCCAAGGCGTAGCGCATGTAATGCGTGCCAAACTCAACATTGGTCGGCAGATCGTGCAGCATGCTGTGGTTGTAATCGACTAGGCCTATGCGTTGTGCGACCCATTTCGCGGTCGTGGGCATGATTTGCATCAAGCCCGATGCCCCCACCCCGGATTTGGCAAAATGCATGAAATGGCTTTCCTGCCTAGCAATGCCGTATACCCAGGCCTCGTCCAAGCCCGCATCTTTAGCGTAGTTACGAAACAAATCCCGGTAAGGCGTGGGGTAACGCAAGGCAAAATTGTGCGTGAATTTGGTGTCGTCCGCGGTATCTATAGCCAAGTCATACCACTTCTGGCGCATGGCGTATTCTGCAGCTGCCAACAATTGTTTATCGTCAAAACTTCGGATTGCTGCCAACCATTCCACTTTGCTTTCCCAGCGCAGGCCTATGCGTTGAAACTCCACTGCACGCTTAATGGCGGCATGGTTGGCCAATGCGCTCAGTTCTTGCTCAGACACTTGATAATCAAGTGCGGGACTGGCCATCACGCTATCCAATTCTTCGGCCGCCAACCAAGCGTAATAATGGCGCTCGTTGCCTAGCTTACGAAATAGCCCATGGGCTAGCGCTAGTTGTTCAGCAGACTTGGCCGCCGTTTCCTTAAGTGCACGGGCTTTCCAATAACGCCATGCGCTTTCATCGGCTTGTTTGGGCGACATGGCGACTATGCTTTGTAAAACAACAGGCCAATCTTGTGCGCGCAATGCCGCCCGGGTTTTCCAGGCCAATTGCTCCGCATTGAGAGCAGCGCCCTCGGCCAAGGCGTAATAATGCAAAGCCATGGGATCGTGTTTGCGCGAGGCATGGTAAGCCATGCGACCCCAAGCCACAGCGCGCTGATTAGCATCAAATAAACCTTGCAGCTTATCTAGGGTGGCGATGGCCACATCGAGTTTAGTCCAGGCCAACCTATCCAGTGCATACAAATTCACTTCCACACCAAAACGCGATTTAAACGAAACCGTTCTTTTTTCAAGCAGCAGTTGCGGGCCTAAATCGGCACGGTCTAGCCATTTTAGTGCGGCAGGATCAACGTCAGGCAAGCGAGCCGTGATGTTTTTTGCTAGCGCTAAATTACCGTTGAGCAAAGCCAAACGCAACCTATCCCAAATATCATCCTCGCTGAGCGCCCCGGTTTTTTGCAAGGCATCAAACAAGGCCGTGCAAGCGCCGGGCAAATCACTGCTGCTTAACCACATGGCCTTGGCTGAAGCCGTCACATCCAGGTCTTTTAATTGCAGGTGGCCCAATAAAGCATAGCACTGCACGGCTTTATCGTCGCCATAAAAAAAAGCCTGCTCATCAAAAAAGGCCTGCCAATTTTTTTGCTTAGCAAGCTTTTTCAGCCACTCGCCGCGCAAGCGATCGCTAAATGGCATGCTGCTGTATTGCGCTAAGAAATTTTGCACCTCTTCATCGCGCAGCTGTTCCAATTTCAGCAACATCAGCCAATAGTCGGCATAAGGGGCCAGTAAGTATTGTTGATTTTTAAGCTGATTGACATCGTCTGACAAGGCCTGCGCATTTTTATTGCTGTAAGCGAGCTTGGCATGTTTAAACAAGGCTTCGTCGCTCATGGCCTTAACTTGGCCAGGCAAGGATAAGGCGATCAGCATCAGACAAAATCCTATTAATTGCATCTTACGCCTGTGCTGCGTATGGATAGACTGCGTTTGCGCATTATTGTGCCGTCAGCCATTGGCCCGACCACTCTTGCGTTAAATAGCTAGCCGGCGCATCGGACAAACGATCAAAGCTATGGAATTCCCAAGCACTAGCGTCGGCCATCAAAGCCCTGACCAATTGGTTGTTTAGACGATGACCCGATTTATATGCGCTAAAAGCACCCAGCAAAGGGTGGCCTAGCATGTAGATATCGCCTATGGCATCCAAGGCCTTGTGTTTCACAAACTCGTTGTCGTAACGCAAACCATCGGTATTCAAGATACGGTATTCATCCAGAACAATGGCGTTGTCCAAACTGCCCCCACGGGCATAGCCGTTGGAGCGCAAATACTCCACCTCGTGCATAAAGCCGAAGGTGCGCGCACGGCTAAGGGCTTGTACGTAGGAATCGGTGGCAAAATCCATCTTGACCTGATTGAGCACACCCTCGAAAACCGGGTGATCGAAGGCGATGGTGAAATCGACCTTGAAACCGTGGTAAGGCTCAAAGCGCACCCATTTATCGCCATCGATGATTTCCACGGTTTTTTTAATGCGTATGAATTTCTTACTGGCCGCTTGCTCTACTATGCCGGCCTCACGCAATAAATAAATAAATGGCCCGGCACTGCCGTCCATAATCGGCATTTCAGCCGCATTGACATCGACGTAAGCATTATCTATGCCCAATCCAGCTAAGGCAGACATGATGTGCTCAACGGTGGCGACGCGAACGCCACCCACTTCGACCGCTGAGCACAATCGCGTGTCATTAACAGCAGTGGGGCAGGCCAAGATTTCATTGGGTTGAGGCAGATCAACCCGTTTGAAAACAATACCAGTGTCTATAGCCGCAGGGCGCAGGGTAAGAGTAACCTTTTCGCCATTGTGCATACCAACACCGGTAGTGCTAATTGCTGTTTTTAATGTCCGTTGCTTTAACATAGCCTATGTCCTAGCTAACTGTTTCCCTTTATGCGCAGCTTGGAGCTCAGCATAACAGCATAGTTGCACGAGCAGAAGTCGGCTCGGAATTAACTACGCTGCCTCGCGAATGCAGCGCTTAGGGTAGGCAATTAGATTATCAGTCGGCTTGTTTACGTAAAAAAGCCGGGATATCGTATTCTTCCACCCCAGACATTTTCATCGCCTCCACTTGCGCACGACGGCTATTTGACCCAAACACCTGCGGCGCCTCGTCCATGACGGCGGTCTCGTAAGCATTCGCGCCATTGGCATAAATAGGTTGATTGGTGGTGCCATCACGGACAATTTGTTGCGGCACCAAAACTGGTTTTTGCGGCCTTCTACCTGCGCCGGTTAAGCCTGTGGCGACCATGGTCACACGCAATTCATCACCCATGGTTTCATCAAACACGTTACCAACAATGACGGTGGCGTCATCGGCCGTGAAGGCTTTGATGGTGTTCATCACGTCGTAGTATTCTTTCATTTTGAACGAAGCGGAACTGGTGATGTTCACCAAAACGCCACGTGCGTTGGCTAAGTTGACGTCTTCCAACAAGGGGCTGGCCACGGCTTGTTCGGCAGCGATACGCGCGCGATCCGGACCAGTAGCGATAGCAGAGCCCATCATGGCCATGCCCATCTCACCCATCACGGTGCGCACATCGGCAAAGTCCACGTTAACCAAACCTGGGCAATTAATGATTTCAGCGATGCCAGAAACCGCGTTATGCAACACGTCATTGGCCGCGCTGAAGGCATCCAAGAAAGGCACGTCTTCACCCAATACTTCCATGAGTTTTTCGTTAGGAATCACGATCAAGGAATCCACGTGTTTAGACAATTCTTCCAAACCTTCTATGGCGACTTTGGTGCGTTTGCCTTCAAAAACAAAAGGCTTGGTTACCACGGCCACGGTCAATATGCCCATTTCTTTTGCCACTTGTGCAATCACCGGTGCCGCACCCGTGCCGGTGCCGCCACCCATGCCGGCGGTGATAAACAACATGTCCGCCCCATCGATCAATTCGGCAATGGCATCGCGGTCTTCAAGCGCCGCTTCGCGACCTATTTCTGGTTTTGCACCCGCGCCTAGGCCTTTAGTCATCGCCACGCCCATTTGCAAAATGGTTTTTGCTTGGCTTTTCTTCAAAGCCTGTATGTCAGTATTGGCGCAAATAAACTCCACGCCACCAACATTTTTTTCTATCATGTGTGCCACCGCATTGCCACCGCAACCGCCCACGCCTATCACCTTAATGACGGCTTCTTGCGAACTTCTTTCCATAATTTCAAACATAATGTGTCTCCTCTTTTTTTAAAAAATAGTGCGGTCCTCGGCTACTGCACCTAGTTTCTGCGCTTTACTAAGCCAGCTCCTACCTGCCTAAAACCACCCTCCCTACCGTTTGCTACTAAACTAAAAATTACCTTGAAACCAACTCTTCATTTTTTCCATCATGCGGCCAAACGAACCGGATTCCATTTGCCCGGTTAAATGCCGCTCTAACTGCTGTTTTCCCATCAAAACCAAACCCACCCCAGTGGCATAACGCGGGTTGCCCACCACTTCCGATAGGCCGCCGACATAGCGCGGCAAACCCATGCGCACTGGCATGTGAAATATTTCCTCACCCAATTCCACCATGCCGCGCATCATGGCAGCGCCACCGGTAATGACGATGCCAGAGGCAATCATTTCTTCCATGCCACTGCGACGCAATTCGTTCAAGACCATTTCATAGAGCTCCACCACCCGCGGCTCCAACACTTCGGCTAGGGTTTGCACGGATAATTGACGCGGTTCACGGCCATCCACACCAGGCACCTCCACCGTTTCGCGCGAATCGGCCAATTGGCGTAGGGCGCAACCGTATTTAACCTTGATGTCTTCCGCGGATTGGGTGGGGGTGCGAAAAGCCACCGCCACGTCGTTGGTCATTTGATCCCCGGCAATCGGCACCACCGCGGTGTGGCGTATCGCACCTTGCTTAAACACGGCAATATCGGTCGTGCCGCCACCTATGTCCACCAAGCACACACCCAATTCTTTTTCGTCTTCGGTTAACACGGCCAGACTGGATGCCAATGGCTGCAAGATCAAATCACTGACTTCTATGCCACAGCGCTTGATGCACTTAACGATGTTTTGTGCAGCAGCCACGGCACCGGTCACGATGTGCACTTTGGCCTCCAGTCTCATGCCACTCATGCCCAGTGGCTCACGCACGTCTTCTTGACCGTCGATGATGTATTCCTGGGTCAGGATATGCAGAATTTGCTGATCAGCCGGCAAGGCAATCGCACGTGCCGTTTCTATCACTCTATCGACGTCCATTTGTGAGACTTCCGCGTCTTTAATTTTCACCATGCCATGTGAATTTAAACTTTTGATGTGTCCACCAGCAATGCCGGTATAGACATTGTTTATTTTACAATCGGCCATCAGCTCAGCTTCTTCAAGCGCACGCTGTATCGATTGCATGGTCGACTCAATATTGATCACCACGCCTTTTTTCAGGCCGCGGGAAATATGCTGGCCGAGGCCTATCACTTTTACCGTGCCCTCTGGTTGCAGTTCACCGACGATGGCGACAATTTTGGATGTGCCTATGTCTAGCCCTACAATTAAATTTTTATCTTCTCTGACTCCACTCATTACTTACTCCTTCATCGTTCATGCACGGCTTACGGCTGCTTGTTTCTTGCTACGGCCAGATTAACGGCCCTTAACACTGGGTTGACTGGATTGCTTCGCAGCTTGGCTGCTTTGTTTATTCGGCGACAGCGATTTAGTCTCGGCTGTGGCAGGGCGTGTCGCACCAGCCGCAACCGGCTTACGCACGGCAAAGCCATTGGGGTAACGCAAATCGGCGTAGCCCACTTTCATGTTTAAGCTGGCAATGGTGTGGCGGTAAACCCGGACAAATTTATCCAAGCGCGCGGCCACGTCCACCCGTCCCAACTCAATGACCATGCCGTTAGCGGTCGTCACTTGCCAAGCCCGTCTTGGGCTAAGCGCCAAAGTGGCAATCGTTAAATCGGCCATTTTCAAACTTTTGCTTACTTCCATGTACTGCGATGCCACTTCTATGACGCCGTCCCCGGGGCCTAAAAAGACCGGCAGCTCCTTATTAGTGGCCGCATAAAATAACTCGCCATGGGTGTTGACCAGGGCAACGTTGCCCCACCTGGCTAAGGCTTGGTGTTCTTCTATCACCACTTCCAATTTATCCGGCCAACGACGACGTAAACTGACGTTACGCGCCCACGGTAATTTTTTAAATGCATTGCGCGCCTTAATTAAATCCAAGGTAAAAAAGTTACCCTTTAAATGCTTGGCCACGATTAACTTCACCTGCTCACGATTAATATGATTCAACTGCCCCTCAACCACCACTTCACGTAAAGGGAAAATGGGCAAATGCACCACGGCAAACAAGGCCGCGTAAAGCATCGCCACTAAACTGATGGCCAATAAGCTATTGGCCAACCAATTTAACCATGTAGGTTTATCCCACATCGGCCGACTCCAATATGCGCACCACCAATTGCTCAAAACTGATGCCAGCTGCTTTAGCCGCCATGGGCACCAAACTGTGATCCGTCATGCCTGGGCTACTGTTTACTTCCAGGAAATAGTGCTGGCCATTTTCATCCATTAAGAAATCCACTCGGCCCCAGCCACTGCAGCCTAATGCTTGAAATGCGGCAATGGCCTCTTGCTGAATTAAGGCTTCTTTTTCAGGCGATAAACCACATGGGCATAAATACTCGGTGTCGTTACGCAAGTACTTCGCCTCGTAATCGTAAAATTCGTTTTTCGGTACGATACGAACAATAGGCAGGGCCTCCAAACCTTGTTTGGCATTAGCCAAGATGCCCACGGTGTATTCGCCGCCGCCGACAAATTTCTCGGCCAGCACCAAAGGATCCGCTTTGGCAGCCAAGGCATAGGCCGCTGCCAAATCGCCTGCGCGCTTCACCTTGCTGATGCCTATGCTGGAGCCTTCATTGGCCGGCTTCACAAATAAAGGCAAACCCAATTTCTTTTCTATGGCAGAAAAATCCGTGTGTGCATTGAGCAACTCAAAATCCGGGGTCACTATGCCCATGGCGCGCCATAGCAATTTGCTGCGCCATTTATCCATGCCTATGGCCGAGGCCATCACACCACTGCCGGTATAAGGAATATTCAACAACTCCAAGGCCCCTTGTATGCATCCGTCCTCACCAAAGCGACCGTGCAAATTAATGAATACCCGATCGAATTTTTCCAAGTCGTGCAAAGGCAGATCGCGTGGGTCAAAGCCCTGCGCGTCTATGCCTTGTGCTTGCAAAGCGGCTAACACAGCAGCACCGCTTTTGAGTGACACCTCACGTTCTGCGGACAGCCCCCCAAGCAATACCGCTACTTTGCCGAGTTTACTCATGCCCCACTCCTGCTTGTGCCACTGTGGCTTTTTTTATCAATGCATTAAACATAATCACCTATTACTTTCACTTCTTGTTGCAAGGCCACACCAAACTGTTCCAACACCGTGTCGTGCATGTGCTTAATCAACAGTTCTATATCCAAAGCCGTGGCACCACCGATGTTGACTATAAAATTAGCGTGCTTTTCCGACACCTGTGCGCCACCTATCAAATAGCCTTTTAAGCCACATGCCTCAATTAAACGCGCCGCGAAGTCGCCTTCAGGATTTCTAAAAGTCGAGCCGGCACTGGGTAAATTAAGCGGCTGCGAGGCCAATCGGCTGGCCAATAAATCCTTAATTTTTTGCGCGGCCACTTTCGCATCGCCGGCCTCAAACTTTAACCAAGCCGCCACAAACCATTCGCCCTGCACCGGCATGCTGATGTGCCGGTAGCTGGCGACAAATTCCTTGGCCGAACGCGTATTGAGCTCGCCGTGGCGATTAATGGTGATGACGCTGTCAACCGCATCCCAAGTTTCCCAGCCATAGCACCCGGCATTCATGGCCAAAGCGCCGCCTAAGGTGCCGGGGATGCCGGCAAAAAACTCCGCCCCTTGGCGGCTTTGTTTGGCACAAAATTTTGCCAATTTGCCACACGTCACACCCGATTCCGCGTAGATCAAATCGCCTTGCACACGCATGTCCGTCAAGACGTTATGCATGGACACCACGGTCGCGCGTAAGCCGCCATCCCTCACCAACAAATTCGAACCCAAGCCGACAAAATGGATGGACTGCTGATCGCCTACTTGCTGTAAAAAGGCACGTAAATCAGCCAAATCCACCGGTATGTACAATTGATCGGCAAGGCCGCCCACACGCCAGCTTGTGTGCTGGGACATGGGTTCGTTTTGCAGTAGCTTGCCTGCCAATGGATGGGTGCTGGCCGCTTGCATAACTTAAACGCCCTCCATCGCTAGGGTGCGGGTCTTAGCCGCCACTTGACCAATGGACCCGGCACCCATGACGATGACCACATCCTGGTCTTGGGCGATGGCCAATATGGCGCTGGGCAAGGCATCGGTCGATTCAACAAAAAGGGGCTCAACTTTTGCCGCCAAACGCACCGAGCGCATTAAGGTTCGCGTATCGGCCGCGACTATCGGCGCTTCACCAGCGGCATACACCTCGGTTAACAAAATCGCGTCGGCGCTGGATAAGACCCGGACAAAATCTTCAAAGCAATCGCGCGTGCGCGTGTAGCGGTGTGGCTGAAACGCCAACACCAAGCGTCGACCTGGAAATGCCGCCCGGGCCGCGGCAATCACCGCTTGCATTTCAACCGGGTGGTGGCCGTAATCGTCAATTAAGGTGAAGCTACCGGCTTTGCGCTTATCCATCGCCGCTAGCGGCACCTCGCCGTAACGTTCAAATCGGCGGCCCACGCCTTTAAATTCTTTTAAGGCTTTGATAATCGCCTCATCCGGCACATTCAATTCACTGGCAATGGCAATGGCTGCCAAGGCATTCAGCACATAATGCTTGCCCGGCAAGTTGAGAGTGACGTCCATTTCCGTGGTCACGCCATTAATGCGTTGTACGGTAAAATGCATTTTTCCGGCATCGGCCTTGACGTTAATGGCTCTAACTTTTGCCGCCTCGCTAAAACCGTAGGTCATCACCGGCTTGGTCACCCTAGGCAAAATTTGCCGTATATTGGCGTCGTCTATGCACACCACCGCCATGCCCCAAAACGGCAACTGTTGTAGGAATTCCACAAAAGCACTCTTGAGCTTATCAAAGCTGTGCTCATAGGTTTCCATGTGATCTTGGTCGATATTGGTCACGACTGCCATCACCGGTGTCAAATGTAAAAATGAGGCATCCGACTCATCCGCTTCGGCGACGATGTATTCACCGGTACCCAATTTTGCATTGGCATTAGCAGCCTCTAACTTGCCACCTATCACGTAGGTAGGATCCATGCCGGCTTCGGCTAAAATACTGGCAATCAAGCTGGTAGTAGTCGTCTTGCCGTGGGTGCCGGCCACCGCGATGCCCTGTCTAAAACGCATTAACTCAGCCAGCATCAGTGCCCGTGGCACCACCGGTATGTTTTTTAATCTGGCCGCCTTAACCTCTGGGTTGGCTTCATTCACAGCGCTGGACACCACCACCACGTCGGCGGTCCCTAGGTTTTCTGCTGCGTGGCCTTGGTAAACGGTGGCGCCAAAATCCGTCAATCGCTTGGTCGTGGCATTGACCGCTAAATCCGAGCCGCTGACAGTGAAATCTAAATTAATCAGCACTTCCGCAATCCCACTCATGCCCGAGCCGGCAATGCCGACAAAATGGATGTTTTTGACTTTGTGTTTCATGCTGCCTGCTCCATGCAAATGGTTGCCACGTTAGTCGTCGCCTCGGGCATGCCTAAGCTTCTGGCTTTTATGGCCATGTCCAGACATTGCTCGCGCGTCATGCCTTGCAACAAGGCGGC
>CAMDXI010000029.1 GCA_945878695.1 Methylotenera oryzisoli
CCTGCTGCATCTAGGCGAAATAAGCCTGGCATTAATTTGACGCGGGAAAGGTTGCCGCTCGCGCCAAATAGGACCAGCGTGCAAGGATCGATTTTTTTTACCATGGTAAACCTTAAGTTAGCTATAGACTTTAATGGCTCGTTAGCACGAGCGATCAAACAACGTTTTTATTTACGCCTAGTAGCTGGCAGGCCAGTCCTAGGCGAGTGCAGTCGCTATTAATGGCGGCTTTCTGCCGGGGCACCGTCGGTGTCCGAGTCCAAATCACCCCAACCTAGGCGGCGATGGAACAATTCAAGTAATAAATCCCAGCTTAAACGGGAAAGGGCCGGGTCGTAGCGGTGGCCTTCATCACGCATAAAAGCATGTTGGCCATTAAATTCATGCCAGGTATAACGGGTGCCGACTTCATCTAATCGAGCTTTAACCATGTTGCGACCTTCTAATGGCACGTGCGGGTCTTGACGGCCCCAAATATGCAACAACTCGCCTTTTATTTCGCCGGCGCGCTCTAATGAATTGTCATTTTTGCCTAGACCTAAGGCCCGTTTATGGATGTCGGTAGCGTAGAAACAAACGGCCGCAAGCACGTCTGGGTTCATGGCGGCACGGAAGGCTAAGTGGCCACCAACGCATATGCCCATGACGCCCAAGCGACCGGTGCAATCGTCGCGTGATTTCAGGTAATCGAGTACGGCGCGCGCATCGCTATCGTAGGCGTGCACTTCCTTGGTGATTTTATGCGCGTTACCGCGGGTGGTGCCTTCTTCGTCGTAAGAAAGGACCGTGCCAGCCGGTTCTAATTCATGGTAGATCTCAGGGCAGGCCACTATGAAGCCATGGCCAGCTAGCATGGCGGCAGTACGACGTATTGGCGCGGTGACTTGAAAGATTTCAGAAAACATTAAAATACCAGGGTAATTGCCCGGGGCAGCAGGGCGGAAAATGTGCGCGCGCATTTCGCCGGTTGGCGTATTAATGTCTACTACTTCACTGTCTTTAATTAACATTTTTAGTCCCGATTATTGCGTTTTGGAATAGCCGTATATGATAAAGCAAGCAGGCTTATTCATACAGTGTTTTGATGTAAAAAATATATAATGCATGACAAAATCGGCGTTTTAGTGTCAAATTCGGCCTTACTTTTTTGATGTGATTAAGAATGAAAATACAAGAAACCACGGTACGCTGGCAGCCCTTTGAAAGTATCGATTGTTTGCGGCATGCTGTCTGCAATGCCATTGCTTTAAGCGCCAGTTTAGCCATCGCCCAGCGCGGCCGTTTCGACTTGGTATTAGCCGGGGGCAATACCCCGCGCGCCATCTATCGATTGTTGCGTGATATGCAGACTGATTGGTCTAAGTGGCATGTCTATCATGGCGATGAGCGTTGCTTAAGCCCAGATCATGAAGACAGGAATAGCTTGATGGTGCAGCAGGTCTTGCTTGATCACGTGCCCATCCCGCCACAGCAAGTGCATCACATTCCAGCCGAACTGGGTCCGCTTGCAGGGGCAAGCGCCTACGCGAAAACCATGCAAAATGTAGCTAGTTTTGATCTGGTCTTGCTAGGTTTGGGTGAGGATGGCCATACTGCTTCGCTGTTTCCCGGCCACACCGTGGACAACAGCGCCGATGCCGTGCCGGTATTTGATTCGCCTAAGCCGCCTTCAGAGCGCATCAGCCTCAGCCAAAATAGGTTAAGCAATGCCAAACAAGTTATCTTTATCGTTAGCGGCGCTGGCAAGCAGCAAGCCGTTAATGACTGGCGTGGGGGCGTGCCCATTCCGGCTACCTTGATACGACCGGCGAATGGGGTCGAGGTGTATGCTTACGAGGTGAGTTTGGCTTGATTTTTTTCTATCAAGACGCCTATTAGTCGCAGTTGTTCTTTCTGTATGGCCATTAATTCCGACCATTGGCCTTCACGCAGCAAATCCACTTTTTCGTGCAACAGCATGATTTCCAATTCGGCTTTAAGGTTGACCTCGTAATCGTGTTCAGCATTGAGCCGGTCTTTTTCTGCTTGCCGGTTTTGTGACATCAAAATAATGGGAGCCTGTATGGACGCGAGCATGGACAAGAACAAATTCAATAATATATACGGGTAAGGGTCAAAGCTTTTATTGTAGTTGGCCAATATCACGGAATTAAGCACGACCCAGCACACCAGCGTGACCGCGAATAAGCCGATGAAAGCCCATGAGCCGCCAAATTTAGCGACCGCATCGGCGGCGCGTTGACCGGTGTTGATGTGGCTGTCTATGGCTTGCGATGGCGCGGTTGATATGTGTTTGCGCTCGGTAATATGCCGCGCCACTTTTTTGGTGCGTGCATCCATGTTCTCATAGCTTGCGCCCAATAGTTTTTCTGCAATCGGGTGTTTTATAGCTGTCATGGCGAGCGCCTTTAAATTAACTGTTTTGGATGACTATATTAGGAAATTTAGCGCTGTGATCCAAACTGCTGTTGGCTATTTTAATAGCGGCAGTACGGGCTATTTTTTTATAAATGGCCGCGATTTTCCCGTTTGGGTCCGCTGCCACAGAGGGCTGGCCGCCATCGGATTGCAAGCGTATGTTAATGTCTAAGGGCAGGCTGCCCAATAAATCCACTTGGTAGTCTTGGCACATGGTGGCACCACCGCCGGCACCAAAAATGTGTTCTTCAAAGCCGCATTGCGAGCAAATGTGGGTGCTCATGTTCTCAACGATGCCCAAAATAGGAATGCTGACTTTCTCAAACATTTTTAAACCTTTGCGCGCATCGAGTAGGGCAATGTCTTGTGGGGTGGTGACGATAATGGCGCCGGTCACCGGTATTTTTTGTGCCAGCGTTAATTGTATGTCGCCTGTGCCCGGAGGCAAATCGATGATTAGATAATCCAGATCGCGCCATTTGGTGTCGCGTAGCAGTTGCTCTAGTGCCCCGGTGACCATGGGGCCGCGCCATACCATGGGCGTGTCGTTGTCGATAAGGAAGCCGATGGACATGGCTTGTATGCCATGCGCTTGCATGGGGTCCATGGTTTTACCATCGCTGCTTTCTGGGCGGCCGCTGATGCCCAGCATATGCGGTTGGCTAGGACCGTAAATATCGGCATCCAACAAGCCGACCGTGGCGCCTTCGGCGGCCAAGGCTAGAGCTAAGTTGACGGAGGTGGTGGATTTGCCTACCCCGCCTTTACCAGAGGCAACGGCAATGATGTTTTTTACATTGGGTAATAGCGTCACGCCTTGTTGGGCTTTATGTGCGACTATGCGGCTGCCAATATTGACCGTGACATTGCTTACCCCGGGTAAGGCAGCCAGCGTTTCGCTGACCAAATTTTGCACTTGGCCCATGACCGATTTCGCTGGGTAGCCCAGCACGATGTCCACGCTGACCTCGCTGCCATTTATTTGGATATTTTTGGCTGATTTGCTGCTGATGAAATCCTTGCCGGTATTTGGGTCTATGCAGACTTTTAAGGTGCTTTGGATGAGAAGTTCGGTGACGGCCATGCGTGCAATTCCTGTTAGTGTTTAGTTGAAAATAAACTTGAGTAAAATGATAAGGTATTTTAACCGATAGTCCTGCCGGCTTGGGTGATTTTTGCGCTGATTGCTAAGCTGGCAATAAACAGGCTGTCGTATAAAATGCGCAATCAACGCTGGGTTAAGCTGGCCGCATTTGCTAGAATACCATTTTCGCTAAATAGATCCATTTATCTCATGGCCACCGCACACACAGCACGCAAGATCCTCGTTACCTCAGCCCTTCCTTATGCCAATGGCAGTATACATCTAGGCCATTTGGTTGAATACATACAAACCGACATTTGGGTGCGCTTTCAAAAAATGCAAGGGCATACCGTGCATTACGTTTGTGCCGACGATACGCATGGCACGCCGATTATGTTGCGGGCGGAAAAAGAGGGCATCACGCCAGAAGCCTTGATAGCCGATGTGCACAAGCAGCACAGCGCCGATTTCAATGAGTTTTTAGTGGGCTTCGATCACTACTACTCGACCAACGCCCCAGAAAACAAGGCCCTGTCACAGAGCATTTACTTGGCGCTCAAAGGCGCAGGGAAAATAGCCAGCAAAGTCATAGAGCAGTTTTATGACCCGCTTAAAAACATGTTTCTACCGGATCGCTTCATTAAAGGCGAGTGCCCTAAATGCCATGCCAAAGATCAGTACGGCGATTCGTGTGAAGTGTGCGGCGCGACCTACAACCCCACTGAGTTAATTAATGCCTATTCTGCAGTATCCGGTGCTGCACCGGTGCGCAAAGAGACCGAGCATTACTTTTTTAAATTATCGGAATGCGCTGATTTTTTAAAAGAATGGACCCGCTCAGGCACCTTGCAGGGTGAAGCCGCCAATAAAATGTCGGAATGGTTTGAAAGCGGCTTAAACGATTGGGATATATCACGCGATGCGCCGTATTTTGGTTTTGAAATCCCGGATGCGCCCGGCAAGTATTTTTACGTGTGGTTGGATGCACCCATAGGTTACATGGCCAGCTTTAAAAAGCTCTGCGCCGACACCGGTTTGGATTTTGATGAGTACTGGGCCCAAGATGCCAAGACAGAGTTGTACCATTTTATTGGTAAAGACATCCTGTATTTTCATGCCTTATTTTGGCCGGCCACATTGGAATACAGCGGTTACCGTAAACCAACGAAAATTTTTGCCCATGGCTTCTTGACCGTCAATGGTGAAAAAATGAGTAAGTCGCGCGGTACGTTCATAACGGCACGCAGTTACTTGGAACACATTAAGAATCCGGAATACTTGCGTTATTATTACGCCGCCAAACTGAATAGCAGCATGGAAGACATCGATTTAAGCCTGGATGATTTTGTGGCTAGGGTAAACAGCGATTTAGTCGGCAAATACATCAATATAGCCAGCCGCACTGCCGGCTTTATTAATAAACAATTCGACGGTCAATTGCGCCCCTCCAGCAACAACCCGGTGGTAGCAGAACTCAAATCCAGCGCGGCTATGATAGCCGAGGCTTTTGATAGCAGGGAATACGGTAAGGCCTTGCGTGAAATCATGCGCCTGGCAGACAGTGCCAACGGCTTCGTGGCAGAAAAAGCCCCTTGGGTGATGGCTAAGCAAGCTGATCAAACGCAAGCCTTGCAAGAAGTGTGTTCCGATGCGCTGGAATTATTCCGTTTGCTTACCCTGTACTTAAAACCGGTCTTGCCAAAACTGGCTGGCGAGGTAGAGCAATTTCTCAATATAGAGTCATTAAGCTGGACCAGTGTTACGGAGGAATTAACTGCCGGGCATCGCATACAAAGCTACCAACATTTAATTACCCGTATCGACCCTAAATGGATACTAGACATGACTGAAGCCAATAAAGAAAACCTCACTGCCAGCCCAACGGTTGCGCCAGTAAAGGCTAGCGTTGCGCCGGCCGAGACCAGTGGCATGGAAATCAGCATAGACGACTTTACCAAGGTGGATTTGCGCATCGCTAAAATTATTCATGCGGAACACGTAGAAGGCGCAGAAAAATTACTCAGATTGAGTTTAGACATAGGCGAAGCTAAGCCTAGACAGGTGTTTGCTGGCATTAAATCGGCTTACGATCCTGACCAATTAATAGGCCGATTGACATTGATGGTGGCCAATCTGGCGCCACGTAAAATGAAGTTTGGCCTCAGCGAAGGCATGGTGTTGGCGGCCAGTGACGAGAGCGGCGGTCCGTTCATTCTTAGCCCTGATGCCGGCGCGCAATTGGGTATGCGGGTAAAGTAAGCCGCCAATCGTTAAATAAGCTTAGGGCTTCTTAGGCGCGGCTTTTTGTGACGAGGGCTTGATTGCACTGGGTTTTGCGGTGATGACCGGTTGTTTAGCAGGATTTAAATTGCCAGGCTTTGAGAGGCCGGGGTTTGATTTGCCAGGCGCTGAAATGCCAGGATTAAGTCCACCGACCTTAACCTTCACGGGGCTTACTTTAGCTGGTGCTAGCTTAGTCGGCGTGGCACTGGTTGCCGTAGTTGCTGGCTTAGTGCTAACAATCGCTTTGGCTGGCACGATGATGGCCTTGTTGGCCCGTGTTGGCTGGGCCGGCATTTTAAGCACCGCTGCTGCAGGCGCAGCCTGCTTCAGTGCTTTCTTGCTATCGGCATGACTTTTTGGATAGGCGCTAACGGCTGTAGGCTTGGTCATCGCGCTGGCATCAAGCACGATATCGTTTCGTGCATTTTTTAGGGTAACCGGGCCTATGCCATCGACTCTGGTTAGCTCGTCTACGCTTTTAAAGCCACCATTCTTTTTGCGGTATTCCAATATGGCTTTGGCTTTAACCGGCCCTATGCCAGGCAGGCTTTCCAATTCAGTTTGGTTGGCCGTGTTGATGTTGACGGCGGCTTGTGCAGAGTAGCTTAAGCCTAACCAGCATAATACGAGGATCAAGAAGGTTTTCATTTGAGCGCTCCCCACTGATTAGACTGCTGCGTAGTCGAGCTGACAGCTAGACTGCTAGCTCCCATCATACGCTTTTATACCATGAGGAGTAGCCGTTTTTCTAGTTATTTCAATTGCTTAGCCGGGTTTTAGGCGCATTCGGCGTGGATGGCGATCAGCGCTTTGAGCGGGTCGACAGCTTGCGTGATCGGTCGGCCTATAACCAAATAGCTGGCGCCATTTTGTAAGGCTTGGGCTGGGGTGACGATACGAGATTGATCGTCTTGACTGGCGCCAGTCGGGCGTATACCTGGGGTCACCAAGCAAAATGCTTGGCCTAATGCTGCACGCAACATAGCGGCTTCCTGAGCAGAGCAAACCACGCCGCTCAGGCCTGCTTGCTGGGTGAGTTTGGCTAAGTTCATGACGTGGCTAGGCAAATCGGCGGCTACGCCAATTTGCGTCAGGTTAGCTTGGTTCATGCTGGTTAAGACCGTGACAGCGATGAGGATGGGCGGTTTGGCTTGTTCGTTGACGGCCGCTTGTGCGGCTTGCATCATTTCTAGGCCGCCGCTGGCATGCACGTTTAGCATCCAAACGCCTAGCTTGCTGGCTGCACTGCAAGCTTTGGCTACGGTGTTGGGGATGTCGTGAAATTTTAGGTCTAAAAACACACCGAAGTTGAGCTTGGCCAATTGTTCAACAAACTGTGGACCGGCTGCCGTAAACAACTCCTTACCGACTTTAAGGCGGCATAAACTAGGATCTAACTGACGCACCAATGCAAGTGCGCTGTCGGCATCGGCGTAATCAAGAGCCACGATTATTCTAGGGTCGCGGTTGGTTTGGGTGTTCTGAGTGCTGGTCATGGTGATTTAGCTTTAAACGTTGGTGGGTTCAGCAGGCAAGGATTCCCATGCATTGCAGGCTGGGCACTGCCAATGGTGGTACTTGGCTTTGAAGCCACATTGCTCGCAGTGATAGGTGGTTCGGTTGCCAATCGCATGGCGCACCGCTTGTTGCATGAGTTGCGTGTCCTGGGATTTTTGTTTCTTGCTGTCCTCTAATATGGCCCGTGCTTGCAATAGCTGATCTAGGGTACTCAAGCTGGGTTTTTTTATTAATTCATTGCGGGCAAGTTTAGCCGCCTGATCTGCCCCTTGCTCAGCCAAAGTGGCATCAAACAAAACTTTTAACATGGAAGGCAGTTGGTAGGTCTGTAAATAAGCTTGTAGCAAGCTTAAGCCTTCTTTAGTTTGGCCAAGCGATTGGTAGCTATGCAGTAATTTAGGTGCGATTAAACCTAGGTATTCGGGCTTTTGAAACTCAATGCGTTTCCAGGTGGCAATTGCTGCTTTATGGGCTTGATCTTCAACTAACATGTCCCCCAATAGGACGTTGGCCCGTACGCAATTTTTATTGGCGTGCAGGGCCTCTTCAAGTGAGGATTGAGCTGAAGTTAAGTCATTAGCCAATTGGAATTGCACGGCCAGTTCGCAATGGTAGTGGGCCACTTCAATGCGAAATGGCACGCCAGATAAACGTTCTAATTCCGTGGCGGCTTTAATTGCTCTTAACCATTCGCGTTCGCGTACGTAGATTTCCAGCAAGGCACGTAGCGCAGGTTGCCGGTAGCGGTTGTCGTCCAATGATTCAAACAATTCTTCTGCACGATCGAGCAAGCCGGCTTTTAAGTAATCTTGCGCCAGCTCGGCAGTAACGGCTAATTTTTGTTGCGGCTCTAAGGCTTTTTTTTCCAGCAAATGCAGATGCAGGTGGATGGCTCTATCCACTTCGCCACGTTTTCTGAATAAGCTGCCTAGGGCGAAATGCAGTTCTAAGGATTCCGTGTTGGCTTGCACCGCTTCGCTGAAAGCTTCTATGGCTTTGTCTTGCTGATTGGTAATGAGGAAATTTAAGCCTTTGAAGTAGGCGGCAGGCAGGGCGGTTGACTCGGCCAGCAATTGCTTCAAATCCACCCTGGCGGCTAGCCAGCCCAGGCTAAAGAAAAGCGGTAAGACCAGCAACCACCAGAATTCAAATTCCATGGTTGATCCTACTGCAATAGGCTAGATGGGATGAAGCATTCATATGCTGGACATTTTAACTTAAATTTAAAATCCAGTAAGCGCTTAATGCCGAGCGCATAAAAAAACGGCAGCCATCGGCTGCCGTTTTATATTGCTTAGCTTTTGGGCTAGCAAGCCGCATCTAACTTAAGTTAAATCGACGCGCTCACGCAATTCCTTGCCTGCTTTAAAGTGCGGTACGTGCTTTTCTGGCACTTGCACTTTGCTGCCGGTTTTCGGGTTACGTCCCAAGCGCGGTGGACGGTAGTTCAAACTAAAACTACCAAAGCCACGAATTTCGATGCGTTCCCCAGCCGCTAGGTTGTCAGTCATCGCATCTAAAATAGCTTTGACTGATAGCTCCGCGTCTTTTACAACCAATTGCGGAAAACGCTCCGCAAGCAGCGTAATTAGTTCAGATTTGGTCATGCTTATTGCCTTTATCTTGTCACTAATTACACTTATTTCTTGCTATCTAATTTAGCTTTTAATAGAGCACCAAGGTTAGTTGTACCTGCAGTTGCGCCGTCATCCGCCACTTTAGCTGCCGTGTCTTTAGTTTTGGCAGATTTAGCTTTAGGTTTGGCTTCGGATTTATCGTCTGTGCTGCTGGTTGCGCCAGATGGATCGGCAAGCAATTGTTTAACACCTAATGAAATGCGCTCTTTCTCAACGTCTATGGCCAAAATGACAGCTTGCAATTCGTCACCTTTTTTGAAGTTGCGGATGGCTTCTTCGCCAGTTTGTGTCCAAGACAAATCAGACAAGTGCACTAAACCGTCTATGCCACCTGGCAAGCCAATGAACACACCGAAGTCGGTGATGGATTTGATTTGACCTGATACTTTGTCGCCTTTAGCGTGAGTGGCAGAGAAATCATCCCATGGGTTGGCTTGGCATTGTTTCATACCCAATGATAGACGACGACGTGCTTCGTCGATCTCAAGGATCATGACTTCTACTTCGTCACCTAGTTGAGCCAATTTGCCTGGGTGGATGTTTTTGTTAGTCCAGTCCATTTCTGACACGTGAACCAAACCTTCAATGCCTGGTTCGATTTCAACAAACGCACCGTAATCAGTCAAGTTAGACACTTTACCGAATAAGCGTGTGCTTACTGGGTAACGACGGGTTAGGGCGATCCATGGATCGTCACCCAATTGTTTGATGCCTAGTGAAACGCGGTTTTTCTCTTGATCAAATTTCAAGATTTTCGCTTCCACTTCTTCACCTACAGTTAATACTTCTGATGGGTGTTTTACACGACGCCATGCCAAGTCTGTAATGTGTAGCAAGCCATCGATGCCACCTAAATCCACGAATGCACCGTAGTCGGTGATGTTTTTAACGATACCTTTAACCACTGAACCTTCAGCCAATGAACCCATTAAGGCTTCACGGTCTGCGCCAGCGCTGACTTCCATCACGGCACGACGAGAAACAACGATGTTGTTACGTTTGCGGTCAATTTTAATAACTTTTAAATCGCACTCTTTGTTTTCAAATGGGGTGGTGTCTTTCACTGGGCGCACGTCTACCAATGAACCCGGTAGGAAAGCCATGATGCCATTAACAGAAACACGTAAACCACCTTTAACTTTACCGCTGACAAAACCTTTGATGATGCGGCCTTCGTTCATGGCATCTTCTAAGTCTAACCATGTTTCCATGCGTTTTGCTTTTTCGCGTGACAGTAAGGTAGAACCAAAACCGTCTTCTAATTTTTCGATCAATACTTTAACAAAGTCGCCGACTTTAACTTCAAGCTCGCCTTGTGCATTGTGGAATTCAGAAGCAGCGATCACGCTTTCTGATTTTAGACCGGCGTTAACAATAACGTGGTCGCTATCAACAGAGATAACCTCGGCGGTGATAACTTCACCGGAGCGCATTTCTTGATGGATTAAGCTTTCTTCAAAAAGCGCTGCAAATGATTCCATTGAAGAAGGGGTGGATTTAGAAGTAGAAGCCATTAAATAAAAGTACCTAAAAGTAATCCCACCTAGCAGTGGGGTAATTAATAAAACTGCGTATTAGTGTAATGCGCAGACGAAAAAAATTCACAAAATTTGAAAGAATGTAATTATAACTAAAACATTGAAAAATAAAAGACTATTTATAGTATTTAGGCAGAAAATTATACCAAAGCTTGATAATTTTCTAACACCCGCTCTACCGCTTCCACTATGCTCAAATGGTCGGTTTCAAGCAATATGCCATCCTCAGCCATTAGCAAGGGCGCGCTAGCACGATTTTTATCTCGGGCATCGCGCTCCAATAGATCTTGCAATATGGCTTGGTAATCAGCCGCTTGTTGTTTAGCCAGCAATTGTTGATAACGCCGTTGCGCGCGGACTTCAGTGCTGGCGGTGAGGAATATTTTCAATACGGCATCGGGAAAAATAACCGTGCCCATGTCGCGTCCGTCAGCCACCAAACCTGGCGCTTGCCGGAAATCGTGTTGCACGCTGCTTAATACTTGACGCAAGGATTGGTGCACGGCCACTTGCGAGGCGCCTTTGCCCATGGCCTCGCTGCGTATGGCCTCGGAGACATCCTGATCATTAAGCCATACTTGCTCATTCTCAAAGCGCAGGCTGAGTTGCTTCGCACACAAGGCAACCGCATCGGCGTCCGACCAAGCGACACCGGCTTGTTGCGAGGCCAGCGCCACTATCCGGTACAAGGCCCCGGAATCCAAATAGTGGAAACCCAAATGCGTTGCCACCCGCTGAGCCACGGTGCCTTTGCCCGAAGCCGACGGCCCGTCTATGGCAATGACTGGGATGGGCTTGTTCATCGAGCTATCTTGGCAAAACAAGCAAAATAGTCTGGGAAGGTTTTGTTGACGCAGGCCGGGTCGTTGATGGTGATCGGCACGCCAGCCAAAGACACCAATGAAAAGCACATCGCCATGCGGTGGTCATCGTACGTGTCTATGACCGCATTGGGCTTAATAGCGGTCGGCGGGGTGATTTGCAGGTAGTCGCTGCCTTCTACAACCGAGGCGCCTAATTTACGCAGCTCGGTAGCCATGGCCGTCAGCCTGTCGGTTTCCTTGACTCGCCAACTGGCGATGTTTCTTAAGGTGCTGGTGCCGTCGGCAAACAAGGCCAAGATGGCTAAGGTCATGGCGGCATCCGGTATGTGGTTGCAATCCAAATCAATGGCTTTGATTTTGTTGGCTTTTTTAGCGCTAATGTGATTTTCACCGTAGCTGATTTCGCCGCCCATTAAGCTAAGTGCTTCGGCAAACCGCACGTCCCCTTGTATGCTGTGTTGCCCTATGCCATCGACCGTCACTGAGCCGGCTATGACGCCTGCCGCAAGAAAATAGGAAGCACTGGAGGCGTCGCCTTCAACGCATAATTGACCTGGGCTGGTGTAAACGCTGTTAGCCGGAATAGTGAAGCGTTGCCAACCATCCCGCTCAACCTGCACGCCAAATTTAGCCATTAAATTCAGGGTGATTTCGATGTAAGGCTTGGATATTAGCTCGCCCACCACGTCTATGCTGGCTTGCTGTTTGCTCAAAGGCAAGGCCATGAGCAAGGCCGTTAAGAATTGACTGGACACGTCACCGCGTATCTTAATTGGCAAACTTAAATCCGCTTGGGCGGGGGCTATTTTTAATGGAGGGAAGCCAGGCTGCCCTAGGTAGCTAATGTTGGCACCGGCTTGCTGCAAGGCGTCAACCAAATCGCCTATGGGTCGCTCGTGCATGCGTGCGACACCTGACAATTGGTAGTCGCCATTAGAAAAGGCCAGCGCAGCCGTTAGCGGCCTAAAAGCCGTGCCAGCATTGCCTAAAAACAAATCCGCCTGCTTATTGTGAAAGTTGCCAGTGCAGCCGTGCACGCGCCAGGCATGCTCACCAATCTGGTCTAATTTAACCCCAAGCTTAGTGAGCGATTCCAGCATGCGCGCCGTGTCATCGGATGCCAATACATCACGAATTTCGGTATTGCCGCTGGCTAAGGCGGCGAGCAATAAGGTGCGATTGGATATGCTTTTAGAGCCAGGTAGGGTGATGCGACCATCGGCATGACTGGCAGGGGAGAGGTTAAGTTGTTCCATGACTATTCTTTAATGTAAAGCTGACGACTAGAGTTTGCCGTCTGACCAGGCGTTTCTGGCCAAACTGGCGCGGCTAAATAAGGCTTCAAGCCCAGCGCCGTCTTGATTTTGCAGCAAAGTTTTTAATCTTGCTAGTTCGTCTTGGTAGGCGGCCAATTCCTTGAGTAAAGCGTCTTTGTTGGCGAGGCTGATGTCGCGCCACATTTCAGGGTGGCTGCCGGCTATGCGCGTGAAATCCCTAAAGCCACTGGCAGCAAAGCCAAATAATTCGGCTGCGTTTGGTCTGGCGGCTAGCTCATCAACCAAGGCAAAAGCCAGTAGGTGAGGCAAGTGGCTGACGCTGGCAAAAATTTCGTCATGGGCTTGGGCTGGCATACTGCTTACCTTGGCGCCGCAAGCTTGCCAAAACTCGGTGACTCGCGCTAAAGCGTCAGCTTGCGTGTTCGCGCTAGGCGTTAACACCACATTTTTACCCACAAACAAATCGGCTCTGGCGGCGGTCACGCCACTTTTTTCCGCACCAGCGATAGGGTGGCCACCGACAAACTGATTAAATTGCTCGACTAAAATGGTTTGGGCGCACGCTAAGACGTCGCTTTTAGTGCTGCCGGCATCGGTAATCACGGTATGCGGATTAAGGTGCGGCTTGATGCGGGCTAATATGCCGCTTGTTTGTGCGACCGGCGCGGCAATCAAGATGACGTCGGCGTCGGCAAGGGTAGTTTGCAAATCGGCTTGCTCGCTGTCTAAACCTGCATCGATAACGCCTAATTGCAATGCGCTGGCCAGACTGGCAGGATTGCGGCCTAGCCCTATGATCTGCATTGAGCCAGGCTTAGTTTGGGCTTTTTTTAAGGCTAAGGCGACCGAGCCGCCTATCAAGCCCACGCCAAAAATGACAATTTTTTTCAAAGAATAGTGCTCAATGTTTTTAGTTATGCCGATTGTAACATTCTTACAATTAGGCAGAGTTGGCTGCGGCTATTTTTTTACAGGGCTATCCTCGCGCCATTCGCCGTTAATGCGCTTTTCCAAAGGCTGAAAGTTTTGTTTGTAAGCCATTTTTTGGCTGTTTTTAATCCAATAACCTAAATAGAGGTAAGGGAGATGCAAAGATTCCGCCCAGGCAATTTGCCACAGTATGTTGTAGGTGCCTAAACTGGCTTTTTTATCACTTGGGTTATAAAAAGTATAAACCGCAGACAGGCCGTCACTGAGCAGATCAATGACGCTGACCATCTTCAATTCATGGCCAGCTCTGAATTCGACCATCACGGTATTGACCGTGCTTCTGCACAAAAAAAGCCGGTATTGTTCAGCGTCATCGGTGTCGCTATCATTCTCCTGATCCGAGGTTTGTTTAGCATGCCTTGCTTGTTGGTATTTAGCATACAAGTCGAAATGCTCTAAGTGAAAATCGGCATCCAGCACCTTCGCACTTAGTGTTTGATGCTGTTTATAAGCGCGTTTTTGACTGCGACTGGCCATGAAGTCTTTTATGGGCAGGCGCACCGGGACGCATGCTTGGCAGTTTTCGCAATGCGGTTTATAGACAAATAGACCGCTCCGCCTAAAGCCTTGGTGTACTAAGTTGCTGTATATCTGGGCGTCAATTAAATGCGGCGGTGCGGCAATTAGACTGATTGCTTGTTTATTAGCCAAGTAGCCACAAGGGTAGCTACTGCTTAGGTAGAAATGCAGCGTTTGTGCTGTGGCTGGACTGTCTAAGTTCATGGTGACTTACTCAATAAGGCTAGTTGTGATTTGGGCGAGTTTCACGTTGAATTCGTCACGGCTTATTTCCCGGGCGCCAAAGCTGCTTAACAAGGGCGTGTTCATTTGGCAGTCTATCATCCCAACCCCATCATTTTTCAAATGTTGCACCAAGTGCACAAACGCCACCTTGGACGCATCGCTGACACGATGAAACATGCTTTCACCGTAAAAGGCTAGGCCAATTTTAACCCCGTAACACCCGCCGACCAACTGCTTGTTTTGCCAGCACTCCGCGCATACGACGTGACCGGCATCAAACAACGCACAGTAAGCGTCTATCATGTCGGCGCTGATCCAAGTGCCGTTTTGTTCGCTGCGTTTAACCTCACTGCAGGCGCTGATGACTGCGCGAAAGGAGGTGTTAAAGCGCACCTCAAACCGCTCTTTTTTTAAGGTTTTTTTAAGCGAATTGGCTAGCTTTAATTCATCGGGAAACAACACCATGCGTGGGTTAGGGCTCCACCATAGTATCGGTTCGCCCGCGTTGAACCATGGAAAGATACCGGCGCGATAGGCGTTTAATAGTCG
>CAMDXI010000030.1 GCA_945878695.1 Methylotenera oryzisoli
AAAGAGAGAAAGTCTCGAATAAGGGTCAATTAACATGCAAGCAAACACAGTGGCTTTGGGTAAAAAACTAATCTTAGTGGCAAGCTTGGCTTTGCTATCGGCTTGCGCCACGCAAGCCAATAAAGACCCCTTAGAAGGCATGAACCGCGGTATTTATAAATTCAATGACGTGGCCGACAAAGCCTTAATCAAACCGGTCGCCTCGGTTTACCAAACCATCACGCCTTCACCCATACGTAAGGGCATCAACAATTTCTATGAAAACCTAACGTCACTGACCACGGTGTTCAACGATTTATTGCAATTTAAATTTGCCCACGCCTTCACCGATGCCGGCCGTTTTATCATTAACAGCACGGTGGGCATTGCCGGCTTTTTTGATGTGGCCAGCATGGATAACGTGCCCAAACACAAAGAAGATTTCGGTCAAACCTTAGGCCATTGGGGAGTGGGTGATGGCGCTTACTTGGTATTGCCTATCTTAGGCCCATCCAGCTTACGCGACACCACCGGCTTGGTATTCGATTTAGCCACCACCGATCCAATTGCTTACGCCCACAGAAAAGGCGACGTGCGTTTGCACAACCAATTACGCGTCGGCCAACTGATAGACAAACGTACTGAGCTTTTAACGGCCACGGATTTGATAGATGAAGCGTCGCTAGACCCTTACGCCTTTACCCGTGATGCTTACTTACAACGCCGCGCCAGCTTGGTGCAAGACGGCTTAGTACCAGAAGAATTCATTCAAGACGACGAATAAACCACGGGGCTTGCAACTAAGAGTTTTACTCGCAGGCCACCGTCATACGCTCGATTAAGATTGAGCCGACTTGCTTAGACCCCTGCACCAACACATCCGAACCGATGCCGACTATGCCTTTTAGCATGTCGCGCATATTGCTAGCGATGGTAATTTCCTCCACCGCATGCACGATCACCCCGTTCTCCACCCATAAGCCTGCTGCGCCCCTAGAATAGTCGCCGGTTACCGGATTGACGCCGCTGCCCAATAACTCGGTGACCAGCAAACCGGTACCCATTTGCTTGAGCATGCCGGCAAAATCATGCGGGCCAGATTGCACCAACAAATTGTGATTGCCGCCGGCATTACCAGTGCTTTTCATGCCTAATTTGCGCGCCGAATAACTGCCCAAAACATAACCTTGCAAGACGCCGTCTTTGACCAATTGCCTAGGCTGCGTGGTCACGCCCTCGCTATCAAAGGGGCTGCTGGCCAAGCCTTTTAACAGATGCGGCTCCTCGATAATATTGAGCAAGGGGCTGGCAATCTGCTGACCCAAGCTATCCAATAAAAAAGACGATTTGCGGTACAAACTGCCGCCGGAAATAGCGCTAATCAGCGTGCCTATTAAGCCACTGGCGAGCGGCGCTTCAAATAACACCGGCACTTGGCAAGTGCTGATTTTTCTTGAATGCAGGCGACGCAAGGTGCGCTCGCCGGCAATGCGTCCTATGTCTTCCACAGCCTGTAAGTCATCCGCGGCGCGGGCAGTGCTGTACCAATAATCCCGTTGCATACTGTCGTCCGCTTCGGCGATCACCGAGCAGCTGATGCCGTGCCGCGAACTGGGGTAGCCGCCGGTAAAACCGTGGCTATTGCTGTAAGCAAAATAGCCTTCGCCGGTCGACACGCTGGCGCCTTCCGAGTTGCTGATGCGGTTATCCACCGCCAAAGCGGCCGCTTCGCAGCGCTTGGCTAGGGCGATGGCGTCATCGACAGTGATGCTCCATGGGTGATGCAATTGCAAGTCCGGCACAGATTGCGCCATCAATTCGGCATCAGCCAAACCGCAATACGCGTCTTGGGCGGTGTACTTGGCAATGTTGCATGCGGCCACCACGGTGTCTTGCAAGGCCGCCTGACTTAAATCGGAGGTGCTAGCGTGGCCTTTTTGTTGGCCAAAAAAGACCGTGACCGACATGCCTTTATCGCGGTTGTATTCGATGTTTTCAACTTCATTCAAACGCACCGACACGTTTTGGCCCATGCTCAGGCTGACTTCGGATTCCGCCGCGCTTGCGCCCTGCTTTTTGGCAAGCTTAAGCACGTCCTGCGACATCTGCTTGATTTCGTCTAAACTGTAACTAAAACCTGTGTTAGCCATGCTTTATCCATAGTGAATGTTTTGGTGCATATTGATAAGCTGTTGCCTTGAGCCCATCCGCGACTTAAGCCGACAGCACCAATCCAGCAAGGCTGTTATAATACCGCAACATGAAAGCCAAAAAGACAAACAGCGGCACTGATTTTAGCTACGACGCCAATCTGGCCTCAAAATTGAATAGCGAGGAGCCCATCAGCAAGACGCAACTCAAAGCCGAGGCCGACGATCAGCAAGCCTTAGGCGTGCGCCTCACTGAGCTGCCCAAAGACAAACTGCTTAAATTGGACTTGCCCGAAGCCGTGCTCACCGCCGTGTTGGACAGCAAAAAAATTACCGCGAACGGCGCCATCCGTCGCCATAAGCAATACCTTGGCCGACTCATGCGTGACATCGACAACGCCCCCATACTGGAGCAATTGGCCCGATGGGACGGCAAACACAGCGCCGAAAATGCCTATTTCCATGGCCTAGAACGTTGGCGCGATCGCATGATTAAAGAGGCCAACGCCTTATCGGAATTCATCGCCCTCTACCCGCAAACCGACATACAGCAATTGCGCACCCTGGTGCGCAATGCCCAAAAAGAATTGGCCGCCGGCAAACCGCCGAAAAGCAGCCGCGAAATTTTTAAAGTGTTGCGTGACGTCACCCAAGAGTCGCAAGACAACAGCGACGCCAATGACGATTACTCGGTGACCCCCAACCTCAGTTAAGCCTTACAGCGAATTCATCATGGAAAACACCGCCAGCATTTTGCATGCTAAAGAATTACTCCTCTTACTCGGCCTGATTCTCGGCGTAGGCACGGCCACCGGCTTCCTTGCTCGCCTGATAAAAATCCCCGATGTGGTCTTGTTTTTAGTGGCCGGCATGCTGTTAGGCGGCGCCGGCTTTGGCGTAATCGACGTCAAGGTCGACTCCACCTTAAATCAATTGCTGCTTATTTTTGGCTCCTGCTACATCCTGTTTGACGGTGGCGCCAGCGTGCGCTTAAACGTGCTCAAATCGGTTTGGCCTAGCCTGCTTTCCATGGCCACCGTAGGCGTATTAATCAGCGCCGTGGTCACCGCTGTTGCCGCTCAATATTTTCTGCAACTGCCTTTTATTTTCGCTTTCTTGTTAGGCGCGGTCATTGCTTCCACCGATCCTGCCACCTTGGTGCCAGTCTTTAGGCAAGTCAAAGTGCGAGCCAAGGTAGCGCAAACCGTCATGAGTGAATCGGCTTTTAACGATGCCATGGGCGCGATTTTAACCTTCGCCGTGTTAGGCATCGCTCTATCCGGTGGTGAGTTTTCAGTCGGCGCCAGCCTAATGGCACTGCTGCAACAATCCTTGCTTGGCATACTAGGTGGCGCGGTATTTGGTTATGTCGCGGCCTTATTGATCGCCCATGAAAAACTCAGCTTCTTATCAGAATACGCTCCCGTGGTCACCTTGATGGCCGTAGCGGGTGCCTACCTAAGCGTCGACCAACTGCATGCCAGTGGTTTCATGGCGGTATTTGTGTTTGGTATGGTGCTGGGCAATAAAGACTTGCTAGGCTTTCAAATGCCCACTGATGAAGCCAACAAGCTAGAGGATTTCATCTTAACCACCTCATTGATGATGCGCATGTTCATATTCATCTTGCTCGGTTCGCAAGTAGACTTCGGCTTATTGCAGCAGTATTTCTGGGGAGCATTGGCCGTGGTCGCAGCCTTCATCTTCTTATCACGACCTTTGGTGGTGTTCGCTTGCACCCTGCCCAATCGAAAAGCCCAATGGACCTTTAAAGAACGCTTATTCATGTGTTGGACCCGCGAAACTGGGGTGATTCCAGGCGCATTAGCCGGCATGCTGGTTGGTATGGACGTGCCTTACAGTGACGTCATCGCCGCGGTGACCTTCATGGCGATTTTGCTGACCATTTTATTGCAAGCCACCAGCACCAAGTGGCTTGCGCAAAAACTCGATCTACTTGAGGAGTAAATCCTTATTCACAGACTAGCGTCTAGCGTTTAAGGCCACGTTGGTCTTCACTAACTCACCATTGTGTTGCAGTTCTATCGCCACCGTTTGACCGGCATAGCGTTTAACGGCCGCGAATAAATCGTCTGGCTTATTTAACATTAGATCGCCTATTTTCAATAAGCTGTCGCCTTTAACGATATTGGCTTTAGCGGCCGGCGACTCTTTAATCACCGCAAGAATTTTTAAGCCTGGCTCCGCTTGGGCTTTTTCATTTTCATCGCTGGCCGCTTTCACCAACTTGATGACGTGCACACCCAATAATGGCGTGGGCAATTTAGCCCAATAGCTGGCGTAATAGTTGTAGACAGTCGGCTCTTCCACCAAGTCTTTCTCGTCTATTTCCCCGCCGGTTTTAGCCGCTTGCTTGATTAAATCGAATTTAGCACTGCCGGTTTTGGCTGAACCGTATTTACGGTAAACCAATACCGTGTCGGCTTTGATGCTTTTACCAAATTGCAAGGCGCCGTCCACGGGCGCATCGGTGCCGGAAAAGCCGGTAGAACCCATCATGTCGTAGCCGTCTTCCAGCATGCTGATGTTGTCTTCGTCTTTGTGATTGCTTAAGAGCATTTTGGTATCCGGTTGCGCGCTCAAGGATTTCAGCTGACTGGTATTTTGCGCTTTGTAATTTTTTGCATAGGGGTTGGCTTCGGCCGCCATAAGCTGACTGCAAAGCAACAATGTGCCGGCACTTAATAGCGCAAACAGCATAAATTTTTGCTTAGTAAATAATGCCGGCTTAGCCGCGGCTGTGCTCACTGATTGAGAGACTGGGGTGCGCATGAAAAAGTCCTTTAATGTTGGTAATGGTATGATTAAGCCTTAAAGCTCCGGTACTGACAAACAGATGACAAAAGAATTCATTAAAATTGGTTTAGTTTCCATTAGCGACCGTGCTAGCCAAGGCGTGTACCCGGATTTAGGCCTACCCTCCTTGCAAACTTGGCTGGAATCGGCCGTCACCAGCCCGATCCGTTTCGAGCAACGCCTGATCGCCGATGAACAAGCCGAGATTGAAGCCACCTTAAGCCAATTGGTCGATGATGAAAACTGCCACCTAGTTTTAACCACAGGCGGCACCGGCCCGGCCCTGCGTGACGTCACCCCGGAAGCCACCCTGGCCGTGGCCGATAGGGTCATGCCCGGCTTTGGTGAGCAAATGCGTCAAATCAGCCTGCACTTTGTGCCCACGGCTATTCTGTCCAGGCAAGTGGCGGTGATACGCAAGCAATGCCTCATTATTAACTTACCCGGTCAACCGAAAGCCATCGCGCAAACCTTAGCCGGCCTAAAGGACGAGCAAGGCAAGCAAAGCGTGCACGGCATATTTGCCGCCGTGCCCTACTGCCTAGACTTAATCGGCGCGCCCTACATGACCACCAACGAGGCCGTCGTGACGGCGTTTCGCCCCAAATCAGCCAGCAAGGTGTCCTAGTGTCCGAGTTCGATGTCATCCGCCAATATTTTACCCGTGCGCCGCAGCACAGCGAACTGGGCGTGGGCGACGACGCCGCACTCATTCGCGTTGGCGCCAACATGGCGTTGGCCATCTCGGCCGACATGCTGGTGGCTGGCACGCATTTTTTTGCCAATGCCGACCCCTACCAATTAGGCTGGAAAGCCTTGGCGGTTAATTTGTCGGACATGGCAGCCATGGGCGCCCAGCCAAAATGGGCCACCTTGGCCATCGCCTTGCCTAACATTGATCACCCTTGGCTAGCCGAATTCTCGCGCGGCCTGTTTGCCTGTGCGGATACATTTGGTGTTGATCTAATCGGCGGCGACACCACGCGCGGGCCACTCACCATCAGCATACAAATCATGGGCGAAGTGCCGGCTGGGCTGGCCTTAAAACGCAGCAGCGCCCAATTGCACGATGAAATATGGGTGTCCGGCCCCTTAGGTTTAGCGGCCTTGGCGCTGGCGCAATTGCAAGGCAAACTTAGTCTCAGCCCCAGCGATTTCAAACGTTGCAGTGCCGCCTTACACAGCCCGCAACCGCGTGTGGCATTGGGCTATGGCTTGCGCTCGCTCGCCCACAGTGCCATCGACATTTCTGACGGCTTGTTAGCCGATTTGAGCCACATTTTGCAGGCTTCCCACCTGGGCGCTACCTTGCATTTGTCGCAATGGCCGCACGCTTGCCATTGGCCAGAAGCCGCCGGTCTAGACTCGTCTAGCCAAGCCAAACTGCTATTAAGCGGCGGCGACGACTACGAACTGTGCTTTACTGCACCCAAAGCCGCGCACGATGCGCTGCTGCAATTAGGCAACAAGCTAGGCCTGGATTTATGCTGCCTAGGCGAAATTAGCCAGGACCCAAGCTTGGTCGTGCACGGCCTGGATAAGGCCATTTTAGACATCAAGGAGCTAGGCTTTGACCACTTCAAATAAACCCAGTGTGAGCATGCTCTTGCAGCACCCGGCGCACTTTTTTGCTTTAGGCCTTGGTAGCGGCTTAGCCGCCAAAGCGCCGGGCACCTTTGGCAGCTTAGTCGGCTTGCCATTTTTCTGGCTGATTTCCGTCTACGCCTTGAGCACGCAATTAATCATCATCGCCGTCCTATTCCTGCTCGGTATCTATTTCTGCCAAGTCACCGGCGACGCCCTGGGCGTGCCCGATCACGGCAGCATCGTTTGGGATGAAATTGTCGCCATGATGTTGGTGTTAACCGTCACGCCGAATGAATGGCAGTGGACGCTGACGGCCTTTTTTCTGTTCCGCTTATTCGACATATGGAAACCCTACCCGATACGCCAACTGGATAGGCGATTTAAGAATGGCTTAGGCGTGATGTTGGATGATTTACTGGCCGCCGTTTACGCCATGCTGGTTTTATCGATATTGAAGCACTTTATTTGATCGAAAAGCCTCTCACCACAGAGACACGGAGGCACAGAGAAGTTCAAAAGCTGTGTCGGCCGATCTTCAAGTTATGCTTTAAGGGTTTCTCCGTGTCTCTGTGGTGAAGATTTTAAAATGGAAACCCCTTATCTAGGAAATGGCAAAGCTAAGCATGGAAAAAGAATTAAATAACTTGGCCGAGCAACTCGGCAGTTTACTGCTAGCCCGCGGCTTAAGCTTAAGCTTAGCTGAATCTTGCACCGGTGGCCTGGGTGCGGAAATCATCACGCGTGTGGCCGGCAGCTCGGCCTGGTTTGAATGCGCCGTCGTTAGTTACAGCAACGCCAGCAAAGCAAACCTGCTCAAGGTAGCCAGCAACACCTTGGATAAGTTTGGCGCAGTCAGCGAACAAACCGCCGTGGAAATGGCCAGCGGCGTGATGGCAATGAGTGGCAGCCAATTAAGCGCCGCCGTCACTGGCATTGCCGGCCCCAGTGGTGGCACGACAGCCAAACCGGTGGGCACGGTTTGTTTCGCTTGGTTAGGGCAAAATCAAACCCCGCGTAGCACGACTGCGCACTTCAACGGCAGCCGCCAAGAAATTCGCCAGCAATCGGCAAAAACCCTAATTGAAGGGCTGATTGCACTTACCTTAAGCCTTGATTTATGAAATAATTACAGGCTGTTAAAAGCAATCAAAACCACATAAAACTCAGAGGCAAAACACCATGGATGACAACAAAAGCAAAGCACTTGCCGCCGCATTAGCGCAGATTGAAAAGCAATTCGGCAAGGGGTCCATCATGCGTATGGGTGATGGCAGCATAAGCGAAGACGTCCAATCGGTGTCTACCGGCTCATTGGGCCTGGACATTGCCTTAGGCATAGGCGGTTTACCGCGCGGCCGCGTGGTGGAAATTTACGGTCCGGAATCGTCTGGTAAAACCACGCTAACGCTATCGGTGATTGCGCAAATGCAAAAAATGGGTGGCACGGCCGCCTTTATCGATGCCGAGCATGCCTTGGATCCCCAATACGCCGCCAAATTAGGCGTCAACGTGCCGGATTTGTTGATCTCCCAACCGGACACCGGCGAACAAGCCTTGGAAATTGTCGACATGTTGGTGCGCTCAGGCTCAGTCGACATCGTCGTGGTGGACTCGGTCGCTGCCCTAACGCCACGCGCGGAAATTGAAGGCGAAATGGGTGATTCACACATGGGCTTGCAAGCCCGCTTGATGAGCCAAGCCTTACGTAAACTCACCGGCAACATCAAACGCACCAACACCTTAGTCATCTTCATTAACCAAATCCGCATGAAGATAGGCGTGATGTTTGGTAACCCAGAAACGACCACCGGTGGTAACGCCCTTAAATTCTACGCCTCCGTGCGTTTAGACATACGCCGCACCGGCGCCATCAAAAAAGGCGACGAGGTCATCGGTTCTGAAACCCGCGTCAAAGTCATCAAAAACAAAGTAGCGCCTCCGTTCAAACAAGCTGAATTTGACATCTTGTACGGCGAAGGCATTTCCCGCGAAGGCGAAATCATCGAATTGGGCGTGAACGCCAAGTTCGTGGAAAAAGCCGGCGCATGGTACAGCTACAACGGTGAAAAAATCGGCCAAGGCAAAGACAACTCGCGCGACTTCTTGAAAGCCAACCCGGCCATCGCTAATGAAATTGATGCAAAAATTCGTGCCAACATGAAAGCCATCGCCGAAGCCATGCCGGCGGTTCGCGCGGAAGCCGAAGAAGACTAGCAGCACAGCCTTAAGCGGGGTCAGCCATCGTCTACCAAGCTAAAAGTTTGCGCCAGCGCGCCTTGGATCACTTGGGTAAGCGCGAGTATTCTTATGTTGAATTGGCGCAAAAACTAAAGGCTTATGCCGAAGAGTCGGACGACATCCCGGCCATATTGGATGATTTTAAAAAGCGCGGCTGGTTAAGCGACGCGAGGTTTACCGAGCAATTGGTGCACGCCAGAAAAGTGCGCTACGGCAGTGCCAAAGTCGCCAGCGAGCTGCGTGAAAAAGGCATAGCCGAAGACTTGATAGCCGCTGCCGTGAAAGAAATAAAAGCCCACGAACTGGAAAACGCAACAGCCGTGTGCTTAAAGAAATACCGAGGGGCGCCAAGCAGCCGTGAAGAATGGGCCAAGCAAGCCCGGTTTTTACAAAGCCGCGGCTTTAGCTTTGATGTGATTAAAAAAGTATTGAGCAGCATAACGAACGATGAGCCAGCCAGTTAGCCTGGCTTTTACATAAGAAACGCAGTCACACAGTAAAACTATGACCATTAAACTTAGCAGCCAACCCAGCAGCAATGAAATTCGTTCTGCCTTTCTAGCCTTCTTTGTCGAAAAAGGCCACCAAGTGGTGTCGTCCAGTTCACTGGTGCCGCACGGCGACCCAACCTTGTTGTTCACCAACGCGGGCATGAACCAATTCAAAGACGTGTTCCTGGGCTTTGATAAACGCAGCTACACGCGTGCTACCACCAGCCAAAAATGCGTACGCGCAGGCGGCAAACACAACGACTTAGAAAACGTCGGCTACACCGCGCGCCACCATACTTTCTTTGAAATGTTGGGCAACTTCAGCTTTGGCGATTACTTCAAAAAAGAAGCCATCAGCTACGCTTGGGAATTGCTGACCGAAGTATTCAAACTACCTAAAGACAAACTCACCGTCACCGTTTATGCCGAGGACGAAGAATCCTACGCCATCTGGCTAAACGACATAGGCGTGCCGGCCAACCGCATCATACGCATAGGCGACAACAAAGGCGCGCGTTATGCCTCAGACAACTTCTGGATGATGGGCGACACCGGTCCTTGCGGCCCTTGCACGGAGATTTTCTACGATCACGGCGATCACCATTTTGGTGGCCCACCAGGCAGCCCCGATGAAGACGGTGACCGTTACATCGAGATTTGGAATAACGTCTTCATGCAATTTAACCGCGATGAAGCCGGCGTCATGCACCCGCTACCAAAACCCAGCGTCGACACCGGCATGGGCTTGGAGCGTTTGGCTGCGGTATTGCAGCACGTGCACGCCAATTACGAAATCGATTTATTCCAAGGCTTGATCGCCGCGGCCGCTAAGGCGACCCACACCAGCGACCTCAACAGCCCTAGCCTAAAAGTGCTGGCCGATCACATCCGTGCCTGCTCATTCTTAATTGCCGACGGCGTCATCCCTGGCAACGAAGGCCGCGGTTACGTGCTACGCCGCATCGTGCGCCGCGCCATCCGTCATGGCTACAAACTAGGTGCACGCAGTGCCTTCTTCCACAGCTTGGTGGCCGACTTAGTCAAGGAAATGGGCGACGCTTACCCAGAACTTAAAACCGAGCAAGCGCGCATCACCAGCACGCTCAAATTGGAAGAAGACCGTTTCTTTGAAACCATAGAAAACGGCATGGAAATTTTAGAAAACGAATTGGCCAGCATGGCCCAATCCGCCAACACTACCTTTAATGGCGACTTGGCGTTCAAATTGCACGACACCTTTGGCTTCCCCTTGGATTTAACCGCTGACATTTGCCGCGAGCGCAATGTCGCGGTAGACAGCGCTGCCTTTGACGCCGCCATGAGCCGTCAAAAAGAACAAGCGCGCTCGGCTGGCAAATTTAAAATGGCCGCCAACCTAGACTACAGCGGTGCCAATTCCGAATTCAAAGGCTACGTCAGTTTAGAAACGCAAGCCAAGGTCTTGGCCTTATACAAAGACGGCAGCGCCGTGCCGCAATTAAACGAAGGCGAGCAAGGCGTGGTGGTCTTAGACAGCACGCCTTTCTATGCCGAATCGGGCGGCCAAGTAGGCGACACCGGTTTGCTTAAAAGCGAGCAAGGTATTTTTGCAGTGGAAGACACGCAAAAAATCCAAGCCGCGGTGTTTGGCCATCACGGCGTGTTAAAAACCGGCAGCCTCAAAGTCGGCGACAACTTAAAAGCCACGGTCGATTTAACGGCCCGCAGCAACATCATGCGCAACCATTCGGCCACGCACCTAATGCACAAAGCCTTGCGTGAAGTATTAGGCGGCCACGTGCAACAAAAAGGCTCCTTGGTGGACGCCGACAAAACCCGCTTTGACTTTGTCCACAATGCCCCCATGACCGAGCAAGAAATCGCTCAGGTGGAAGCCATAGTGAATGCCGAAATTTTAGCCAATGCCGAGTGCCAAGCGCGCGTCATGGACATAGAATCGGCGCAAAAAACCGGCGCCATGATGTTGTTTGGTGAAAAATACGGCGACGAAGTGCGCGTGCTAGACATCGGTAGCTCACGCGAATTATGCGGCGGCACCCACGTGAACCGCACCGGCGACATTGGTCTATTTAAAATCACCGGCGAATCCGGCGTGGCCGCAGGCGTCAGGCGCGTAGAAGCCACCACTGGCCAAGGCGCGCTGCGTTTAATTAACCAGCAACAAGCCTTGATCGCGCAACTGGCCCACGAGCTTAAAGCGCCTAGCAGCGAGGTGGCGAACAAAGTCGCGCAATTGAGCGAGCACGCCAAAGCCTTAGAAAAAGAATTGGCCAGATTGAAATCCAAATTGGCTGCCAGCCAGGGCGACGATTTAGTTGGCCAGGCCAGCGACATCAACGGCGTGAAAGTCTTAGCGGTCAACCTTGAAGGCGCCGATGCCAACGCACTGCGCGAGACCATGGACAAACTCAAAGACAAACTCAAATCGGCGGCCATCGTCTTAGCCAGCGTTCAAGACGGCAAAGTCAGCTTAGCTGCCGGCGTCACCACCGATTTAATTGGCAAACTAAAAGCCGGCGATTTGGTCAACCACGTCGCCAGCCAAGTGGGCGGTAAAGGCGGCGGCAAACCGGACATGGCCATGGCCGGCGGCAGCGATGCCAGCCAATTGCCACAGGCTCTGGCCAGCGTGGCCGCATGGGTCAAACAAAAAACACAGTAAACACAGTTTATTTAGGAAGCAGTAAATGGCACTTATAGTACAAAAATACGGTGGCACCTCGGTCGCCAACCCAGATCGCATTCGCAATGTGGCCAGACGCGTGGCGCGTTACAAAGCCATGGGCCACCAAGTGGTCGTGGTGGTGTCCGCCATGTCAGGCGAAACAAACAAACTCATCAACCTCGCCAAAGAGCTGATGGCCGAGCCGGATCCGCGCGAGCTGGACATGATAGTCTCGACCGGTGAGCAAGTAACGGTAGGCATGACCGCCTTAGCCTTGATTGAATTGGGTATCAAAGCCAAAAGCTACACCGGCGCCCAGGTGAAAATTTTAACCGACGACGCTTACACCAAAGCGCGCATTCTTAACATCGATCAAGTCAACCTAAAAGCCGACTTGGACGCCGGTTACGTTTGCGTGGTGGCAGGCTTCCAGGGTGTGGACGCACAAGGCAACATCACCACCTTAGGTCGCGGTGGCTCCGACACCACCGGCGTGGCGCTGGCCGCGGCATTGGGTGCCGACGAATGCCAAATTTACACCGACGTGGACGGTGTTTACACCACCGACCCACGCTTGGTGCCAGAGGCGCGTCGCCTCAATTCCATCACCTTTGAAGAAATGCTGGAGTTAGCCAGCCAAGGTTCTAAAGTATTGCAAATCCGCTCAGTCGAATTTGCCGGTAAATATAAAGTTAAGTTGCGTGTGTTGTCCTCGTTCGAAGAAGAAGGCGACGGCACATTGATTACATTTGAGGAAGAAGACAACATGGAACAACCCATCATCTCAGGCATTGCCTTTAACCGCGATGAAGCCAAAATCACCGTCTTAGGCGTACCGGACAAACCAGGCATTGCTTACCAAATCTTGGGCCCGATTGCCGATGCCAACATTGATGTCGACATGATCATCCAAAACACCGGGGCCGATGGCGCGACCGACTTCACCTTCACCGTGCACAAAAACGAAATGAACAAAGCCTTGGCCATTTTGAATGACAAAGTGCAAGCGCACATTGGTGCCCGTGAAATCAGCGGCGACGACAAAATTGCTAAAGTGTCCGTGGTTGGCGTGGGCATGCGTTCACACGTCGGCATTGCCAGCCAAATGTTCCGCACCTTGGCCGAAGAAGGCATCAACATTCAAATGATTTCCACCTCAGAAATCAAGATTGCCGTGGTGGTGGACGAGAAATACTTGGAACTGGCCGTTCGCGTCTTACACAAGGCCTTTGAATTAGAAGGCAAGTAAGCATTCCTGGGCCTTTGCCTAGGAATATAAAATTGATTTTTGGCGGTGAATCAAGTAATATCGCGCCTCGATTAAGCAATACCAAGTAGCAATAGCGCATCAAAACGGAGAGCTGGCCGAGTGGTCGAAGGCACTTCCCTGCTAAGGAAGCATACGGGCTTAAATCTGTATCGAGGGTTCGAATCCCTCGCTCTCCGCCAAAAAATACAAGCCCCAGCAATGGGGCTTTTGTTTTTTG
>CAMDXI010000031.1 GCA_945878695.1 Methylotenera oryzisoli
ATGCATTTGACGCACATCCAGTTTCACAGCTACGGCAAAGAAGGCGACAAACAATTCTCTTCAGCCGCAGCAGAAATTGCCGAGGCGCTGAATAAAAACAAACACATCACCGCCGACGTCGGGCAAATTCTGTTTGGCCAAACCGTCACTGCGTCGGGTGACAGCATGATGCAGCAGTTAAATGCGCGCCATGCCAATCCCAAAAAAGCCGTGTTAATGGACATCGAATGCGATGCCGGTTGCGGCGTGCTGCCATTCAAGTACCGCGACCAAAACTACGTGAATGCCTTGCAATGGGCCATAGGCCTAGAACTCTTCTTATCCGTGGAAGACCCTTGGCGCATCTTTTTAACCACCGACCACCCGAATGGCGCCCCGTTTACCAGTTACCCGCATTTAATTCGCCTATTAATGGATAAAAGCTTTAGAAACGAGGCCTTTGCCAAGCTAAATTTAGACGCACAAGCCATGAGCAATTTATTGAGCTTGGACCGCGAATACAGCCTGTATGACATCGCCATCATGACCCGCGCCGGCGCAGCTGGCCTGATAGGCTTAAACGACAGAGGCCATTTGGGTATAGGCGCGGCGGCCGACATCACGGTTTACACCGACCAAGCCGACCGCGAAGCCATGTTTAGCAAGCCCGATTTCGTCTTTAAAAATGGTGAGTTGGTGGTCAAAGACGGCAAAGTAGTTAAAGTCGTTTGGGGTGCCACCCACACCAGCAAACCGGCATTTGATGTCAGCGTGGAAAAAGACTTGAGCGACTACTTTGCTAAATACCAAACCATGCAATTGGCTAACTTTAAGATTAATCCCGACGAAATAGCCGATGATGGCCGTGGTAGCATCGTCGTACACAGCGGCAAGCACCTTAGTTGAAACCGCTTAATTTTTGCATGAGTCGGATTTAAATGATCATTAACGGCATACAGATAGACGACACCTTCGCGGAAGCCTTCAACATGCGCGCTACCCGCGTCATCATTACCGCGCAGAATCTTAAATGGGCTTACCATGCCGCCCATGCCATGACAGGCTTTGCCACATCGGTAATAGGTTGCGGGGTAGAAGCCGGCATAGAAGCCGAAATTAGCAGCGAACTCAGCCCTGACGGCAGGCCCGGCGTGTCCATTTTAATGTTTGCCATGGGCAGCAAAGTGCTTATGCAACAACTGGAAACCCGCATGGGCCAATGCGTGCTAACTTGCCCTACCGCCGCCGCCTTTGCCGGCATCGCCAGCGACGAGCCCATCAATCTTGGTAAAAATTTACGCTTTTTTGGTGACGGCTTTCAAACAAGCAAACTAATAGGTGGCAAACGCTATTGGCGTGTACCGGTGATGGACGGCGAATTTTTATGCGAAGAAAGCACCGGCATGGTGCGAGCGATAGGTGGGGGGAATTTCTTAATTCTTGCCACCTCACAAAGCGCGGCTTTGGCCGCCGCCGAGGTGGCGATTGCAGCCATGCAGCGCCTGCCTAACGTCATCATGCCTTTCCCTGGTGGCGTGGTGCGATCTGGTTCAAAAGTGGGTAGCCGTTACGCCGCCATGTTCGCCTCCACCAACGACGCCTTTTGCCCGACGCTCAAAGGCGTGACGCAAACCGAACTATCAAGTGACATAGAAAGCGTCATGGAAATTGTCATAGACGGCCTAAGTTTTGACGACATCGCCTTGGCCATGCACACTGGCATTGCCGCTATCTGCGCATTGGGCAGCGCCAGCGGCGTTAAACGCATCTCGGCCGGCAATTACGGCGGCAAACTGGGACCACACCACTTTAAGTTGCACGCAATCATGGAAATTGAAAAGCCATGAGCGCTTTGACCTTTAGCTTAAAAAAGCCTTTGCAGTTTGCCATTAACTGCGCCGCACTCACGCCCGATGCGCTAGCCAATCTTACATTAAATGAGATTGCCGCCATCACCCTATACCACGGCAAACAAGCCGTGCGCGTCGACGAACTGTTTGACATAAGCGGCCACGATAGCGCATCACTGCGTTTTTTAAACGCAACGCAGCAACTCGATTACCTGGGCGCCAACATGCGCAGCGGGCGCATCGACATAAGCGGCAACGCGGGAGCGTATTTAGGCTTTGGTATGAAAGGCGGCGAGATACACTGCCTAGGCAACACGCAAGACTTGGCGGCCTGCAATATGCAAAACGGGTTGATGGTTATTCATGGCAACACCGGTGATTTTCTAGGTGGCGCAGCGGCAGGCTTACGCAAAGGCATGCTAGGCGGCACGGTAGTGGTAAAAGGCCATGCCGGCGACCGCGTGGGCGATCAAATGCGCCGCGGGCTCATATTAATCGAAGGCAATGCTGGCGATTATTGCGCCAGCCGCATGCTGGCTGGCACCATAGGCGTGCTTGGCAAGGTTGGCGCTTACGCCGGTTTTAGCATGCACCGTGGCACGCTGCTGCTCACCGCCCAGCCATACTTGCACCCGACCATGCAAGCATGCGGCAGCCACACGCTGCCCTTTTTAAACCTGCTGTTTAAATCCTTCGCGCCCTATTCCCAGGCCTTTGCCAGCCTAAAAAGTTTGCGCGCAGCACGCTGGTTGGGCGATGCGGCTAATAAGGGCATGGGTGAAATACTGGTAATTTCAAAGTAATAATTTTCACTGGACGACCATTTCTTTCATTATATTGATATATAGTTCTATTTAAATTCATTAATTTAAGTCAGTTACGACTTAACTAAACTTGAAATACCTATGCAAAAAATACTACTTGCCTTGATTATTTGTTTTTTCAGTCAAAATTCTTATGCAACGGACTTTAGCGCAACAGGCACCATTGACGGCACCCAATCAGCCAACTTCATTGTAAACCCTGGAGGCAGGGTTATCGTTTTTGGTGCCGGATACAACACAACTACGTATCAAAATTATTACTCAGTTAGCAATCTCACGCCTTTTTATAGCCCAAATGCCATATCCGTTCCAAGCGGTTTTACCGATGCAGCCAATGTACCAAGCAGGCAATATGCCATAAGACCCTACAGTATTTACAACATTGTTGTTAAAGGCGCTGGACTGTATAGCTTTCAAGTTACCGATCCTGCTCACGCTCCCAATTGGACCGGCTCCACTATAGACTTGATGGCTGCATTATATGTAACCGCAGGAAACGCAACGGCGTTTGACAGTAATAACACATTAACCAATTTAGTTGCATTGAATGACGATGTAACTGGTGGCGCAAATCCTTACCCTCTTTTTTACTATAATAGTTCCGCTACGGATTGCATGTCGATGTCTCTGGTGTATTTCCCATGGGGCAGCATTAGCGGTTCACAAAACGTTCAAATTACCGCTTCAGGGCCAGGGCAAATCGCTAACGCATGCTCATCACTTGGCCCATCCACCGCCGACACGCAAGCCTCACTAGAAACCAACGCCTCAGCATTGCAAGCTATCTACAATTTACAATCCTCCATCATCAACAATGGTTTAAGCTATGACTGCGCCCTTTTTGATGTGCATGGTCTGTGCCTATCAACCGGTGGTCGCTACAGCAACACCAACACCCCCACTGGCGATAGCGCTGGCGCTTTAGTGATCGGCGCATACCGCCTCAATGAGCAAGTGAGAGTGGGCGTATACCTAGACCAAGGTGGCGTGTCCAACTCCTTGCCTAGCGGCTTGCACCTAAAACAAGGCAATCCGCTATTTGGCGCGTTTGCGGTTTGGCAGGCCAATCAAGATGGCTTAGGCGCACAAATCAAATTAGCCACGGGTTACGATGAAGCCAACTTAAGCGTCACGCGTGCAGTGGTTGGCACATCAGAGGCAGGCACCGGCACCACCAAGCTAAGCAGCCAAGCCCTTTCTTTAGTTGGCAGCTTGGGCTTTGAGATGCAAGGCGGTTGGCTGGCCACGCCGTATGCAGGCCTGCGACGCAGCCAAGTGAAAGCAGACGGCTACACGGAAAGCGATGCCATAGACGCGCCCCTGACCTACGGCAAGCTAAAGCAAGCGGCGACCACCTTGCAACTGGGTGTAAAAGCCTCAGCCAATCTCTCCAGTCAAATGGCAGTTAACGGCAGCCTAGGCATAGAACACGACACAAATAACAACCAAGGCGTTTATTCGGCCAGCGGCGTGGACAATCTCACGGCCATCGTCTTTAACAGCAACATCAACAAAACCAGACCGGTGGCCAGCCTAGGCGCGACATTTAGCGTAGATTATAGGCAGCAACTGGCTTTCAACCTGATGTACCGTGAAGAGGCCTTTAGCCACAGCAGCAGCACCTCAGCTTACGGGACCTATACCATAGGCTTCTAATAACAGGCTTTTCAGCTCAATTGAGCGCATGCAGACACGGGCACCTTAGGGTGCCTTTTGTTTGGTCTTAACCCAAAGTCCCTAGAGCAAATTCCTGCCAACAGCACGGGCGGCTAGTGATACCATAGCGCTTTGCAAAAAACCGATAGCCATGAATAGTCCCACTACCTACCTAACCGCAGCTTTATATAAGTTTGTCAGCTTGCCCGATTACCAAGCTTTGCAAGCGCCATTACTCAAAGCCTGCCAAGCGCATCGCATCAAAGGCACGCTGTTGCTGGCGGAAGAAGGCATAAACGGCACCATCGCCGGCTTAGCTGATGACGTGCGCGATTTACTAAGCTTTTTGCGTCAGGACCCCATGTTTAAAAACCGTTTGGCCGATTTGGAACACAAAGAATCCTACGCCAACGAGCACCCGTTTTATCGCATGAAGGTGAAATTGAAGAAGGAAATCGTGACCTTGGGCGTGCCCGGCGTCAGCCCCACCAAAAAAGTCGGCACTTATGTGGCCGCTGCCGATTGGAACGCCTTAATATCCGATCCAGAGGTACTGCTAATCGACACGCGCAACAGTTACGAAGTCGATATAGGGACATTTAAAGGCGCGATTGACCCCAAGACCACGACTTTTAGAGAGTTTCCGCACTACATCGCCGAGAACTTCGATAAAACCAAACACAAAAAAGTAGCGATGTTTTGCACCGGCGGCATACGCTGCGAAAAAGCCTCTTCCTACATGATGGATCAAGGCTTTGAGGAAGTATTTCATTTACAAGGCGGCATACTAAAGTATTTGGAAACCGTGCCGGAAAGTGAAAGCCTATGGCAAGGTGAATGCTTTGTGTTTGATCAACGCGTGGCTGTTAAACACAACCTTGCCGTTGGTGAGTTTGATCAATGCTACGCCTGCCGCCACCCATTATCGCCTGCGGAGATGCAAAGTTCCGATTACAGCCCTGGTATCTCTTGTCCATATTGCATCGCCAGCTTGTCCGCTGAAAAACGCGCACGCTTGAGCGAACGGCAAAAACAAGTGGCGCTGGCTAAACAGCGTGGCGAGACACACATAGGCGAAACGCAGTTAGCAGAAAAACGTAAGACATAATACGGCTTGGGCGAGCCGATACCTTAAGTCTTATATAAAACATAAGATATCTGTAGAAAGACAGTAAATCATTTAATTATTGCTTGATTTGCCGGCATCTAAGGTTTATTGTTTAGGTCGCGCTTTTATTCTTAGAACCTTAAGTAATAAGGCCTTGCAAAGAATTAAGCTAGCTTATTAATAACAAGAAATTGTCTACAGAACAATGCGGGTTACCCGATAGAAACACTACATAATCAACAGCAAAACTAGAGGAGTCAGTATGAGTTTAGATCTTTTAAAAGGCCTTGGTGTAAAAATACCTTACAAAGCCAAATACGATAATTTTATTGGCGGCAAATGGGTTGCGCCAGTTAAGGGTGAATACTTTGATGTTATTACGCCTATCACTGGTAAACCATATACCAAAGCGGCTCGCTCCAGTGCAGAAGACATTGAATTAGCATTAGACGCTGCGCACGCTGCTGCAGACAAATGGGCCAAAACCGCCCCAGGTGAACGCGCTAATTTGCTACTAAAAATTGCGGATCGCTTAGAAGCCAACCTTGAGTTATTGGCTACCGCAGAAACCATAGACAACGGCAAACCTATCCGTGAAACATTGAATGCCGATATTCCATTGGCCATCGATCATTTCCGCTACTTTGCCGGTTGCATGCGCGCACAAGAAGGCAGCTTGAGTGAAATTGACGACAGCATGGTGGCTTACCACTTCCACGAGCCTATCGGCGTGGTCGGCCAAATTATTCCTTGGAACTTCCCAATTCTAATGGCGGCATGGAAATTAGCACCAGCCGTGGTTGCCGGTAACTGCGTGGTATTAAAACCAGCAGAATTCACACCAATCAGCATCTTGATTTTAATGGAAACCATCGCTGACATCTTGCCACCAGGCGTGATCAACATCGTTAACGGTTACGGCCGCGATGTAGGTGCCCCATTAGCCAACAGCCGTCGTATCGGTAAAATTGCCTTTACCGGCTCAACCGGAACCGGTCGCGTGATTGCGCAAGCAGCGGCATCTAACTTAATTCCTGCTACATTGGAATTGGGCGGCAAATCCCCTAACGTGTTCTTTGAAGACATTGCCGATGCAGACGACGACTTCTTTGATAAAGCCGTTGAAGGTTTGGTATTGTTTGCCTTTAACCAAGGTGAAGTGTGTACCTGCCCATCTCGCGCATTGATACAAGAATCCATCTACGACAAATTCATGGAACGCGTATTACCTCGCGTGGCAGCCATTAAACAAGGCAACCCATTGGATCCAAACACCATGATAGGTGCGCAAGCATCGCAAGACCAATTAAACAAAATCATGTCATACATGGACATTGGTAAGCAAGAAGGCGCTAAATTATTAATTGGTGGCGAGCGCAACATGTTAAGTGGCGCGTTGGCTGACGGTTATTACATCCAGCCTACTTTGCTTAAAGGCCACAACAAAATGCGCGTGTTCCAAGAAGAAATTTTTGGCCCAGTGCTTGCCGTAACGACCTTTAAAGACGAAGCAGATGCTTTAGCGATTGCCAACGACACCATATTCGGCCTAGGTTCAGGCGTATGGACTCGCGATGGCAGCCGTGCTTACCGCATGGGCCGTGGCATCAAAGCCGGTCGCGTTTGGACCAACTGCTACCACGCCTACCCTGCCCACGCTGCATTCGGTGGTTACAAAGAGTCAGGCATTGGTCGTGAAACACACAAAATGATGCTAGACCATTACCAACAAACCAAAAACTTATTGGTAAGCTACAGCCCGAAAAAACTAGGTTTCTTCTAATTTTTGGGAAACTAGCTTAGGCTTGTTTTGAAATTTAAACGGGCTTAGAATCTAGAGGCGGATTAATTCCGCCTCTTATTTTGTGCCTTGATATTGCCATTTACTTCAATACGGAATCCATCATGCCGACAGCACGCGTATCCGCTACCCCATCCGCCATAGGACTCATACATAAACTCACCGCCAAACACGGTCCGATTCTGTTTTTTCAATCAGGCGGTTGCTGTGAAGGCAGCGTGCCATTGTGCATGCCGGTCCACGAGTTCAAGCCCAGCCCATCGGATGTGGTGGTTGGCGAAATTGAAGGGGCAATTTTTTACATGGGCCACAATCACTTTCAGTTTTCAGAAAACACCCACACCATAGTCGATGCCTTGCCCGGTTCCAGCGGCTCGTTTTCGTTGGATTGCGGCAGTGGATTAGCGTTTATTACGCGCGGTCGCTTATACAACGACGAAGAACTAAAAGACCTAGCGCCGGTGCACACTTACGGCTACTAATCCTTAACCACCCATCCGAGGCTTAGGCGACATAGCCACACTATAGCACTTTCATTGCAACTGGGATTTTTGCATGTGCACGCTATAATGAGCGCATGGGTAAAAAATTAGCATTAGAACGCATCATTCACAACCAAGGCTTTGGTGCCCGAAAATTATGCCGGCTCATGATATGGAATCAGGAAGTCACGGTAAATGGGCAAGTTTGCGATGACCCCGATGCAGAATTTGATTTAGAAAAATTGCACTACACGGTTAAAGGCGAGCCTTGGGATTACCGCGAGCAATCCTATCTAATGATGCACAAACCCAGCCATTACGAATGCTCGCACAAGACCCAACACCACCCCACTATATACAGCCTGCTACCCCAACCATTAGTGCTGCGCGATGTGCAATGCATAGGTCGGCTTGATGAAGACACCACCGGCTTAATCCTCATTTCCGATGACGGGCAATTCATACACCGCATGAGCTCGCCCAAACACAAAGTGCCAAAAGTCTACGAAGTCACTTGCAAGCACCCAGTAAGCGATGCGCAAATATCGCATCTTTGCCAAGGCGTGCAATTGATAGATGAAGACGCACCGATAGCCGCATTAAGCTGCACCCGTATCAACGAGCATGTGCTGCACATGACCTTGGCCGAAGGCAAATACCATCAAGTAAAACGCATGGTAGCGGCCATCAGCAACCGTGTTGACGCCCTGAAACGCATCCAAATTGGCGAGCTGGTATTGCCTGCGGATTTAGCCCCAGGCCAATGGCGCTGGTTAAGCGAGACCGACATGAAACATCTAGGAGCCCTACCCGCATGACAGACAAAAAATTCAGCCTAAAGTGGCTGCTTTGGCTAAGCACCTTAATGCTGAGCGCCTGCATGGGCGTGCCGGACAAAGTAAAAGTGGTGGACAGCGTGGATGCCAGGCAATACTTGGGCACCTGGTATGAAATTGCCCGACTGGACCATTCATTCGAACGGGATTTGGATTACGTCACGGCTAACTACAGCCTGCGTGATGATGGCGGCATTAAAGTGACCAACCGCGGCTTTAATAGTAAGACAAAAACTTGGCAAGAAGCCGTAGGCAAAGCCTATTTTGTTGACCCCATCAATGCCGACAAAACCAACACCGGCAAACTCAAGGTGTCTTTCTTTGGGCCATTCTATGGCGCTTACAACATCATGGTTTTGGATAAACCGTATTACAACTACGTCATGGTGTGCGGGCCGGATAAATCCTATTTATGGATATTGTCGCGCACCCCGCAACTCACCTACCCGATTAAGCAACACTTAATCGCTCAAGCCCAAGAAATGGGCTTCGCCACCGAGCAGTTAATACACGTAAAACAGTCCAGCGAAATCATCCAATACAAAGCCGGTCCACACGTCAAATAGGGCTTTATTTCAGCGGAGTTAATTGGTAGCCGGCTGCGCGCAGGCGAGCAAGCAACCCGCCTTGACCGGCCAAATGCGAAGCCCCGACAGCGACAAATACTTTTTGTTGTTTAGCCTCATCCATGATGCGTTGTGCCATGACTACGTTTCTATCGCCCACCAACTTAGTGCGCATCTTGTCCCACAGCGCTTTAGGCAGCATGTTGCCGGTTATTTTATCGTCCAAGGCGGCGACGGCCTCGCTGTCCCCTACTAAATACGCTTGCACCAAAGAAGCAAAGCCTTGCTCTTTTTCGGCTGCACTGCGTTTCAACACCGCGCGCACCATGACCAGTTGCTCGTCCAAGCTAAAACTATCCATGATGCCAAAATGCTCTTGCGTGTCTTCTATGCCTATGATTTGTTTGCCAACGTCTTCCGCTTGCGTCATCAGTAAATTGTCTTGGGCAAACGGCGTCAATGGTCTGGGCGAATCAAACACCACGGCCAATAACCAAGGCTTCATGTGCAAAGCCGCATCGCGGTGCATGACGTGAAATTCAGCCAGCGCATACACTTGCTCTAACTCTGGCTCAGTGAGCATGCTGCGTAAATCGCCCTCGGCCATCATAAACACGCCAGGATTATTGGGTGACAAGGTTTCCATCATAAACGCATCGGATGCTTTGATCGCTTGCGTCACCGACGGCGAAAAATTTGTCACGCGATTGTCATCGGTGTGTATGGTGCCAAATAGGTATAGGTCTTTGGATAGCTTGGATTCGGCTTTCCAAAACAAACCGGTTTCGGCACTAGCGGTGTTGAAAGCTGCCAATAAGCAAAGGCTAAACAGCAGAGCGCTGAGTGTTTTAATAAGATTAGTTGGCATGTAAGACCCTTAAGCTAAGTGAGCGTAGAAGCAAATAAATGCCAAATTTACACTAGGAATATTTGCGCTTGATCTCGGACACGCGCCTGGGGCGAATAGTTCGCTCCAATGGCTGACCACGAACCGTGGTGGTGGGCTTACCAGATAGCGGCTGCCAGGCTGGGATTAAATGCTGCTTACTGTTGCCGATCAAATCGGCTCTACCCATTTTCTGCAAAGCCTCGCGCAACATAGGCCAATTATTCGGATCGTGATAGCGAATAAAAGCCTTGTGCAATTTACGCACGTTGCCGGCTTTGGGAATGGCAACCTGCTCAGAGTCGGCCGTCACCTTGCGCAAGGGATTTTTACCCGAGTGATACATGGCGGTGGCCATGGCCATAGGCGTTGGGGTAAAGGTTTGCACTTGGTCTAATTTGAAGTCGTATTTCTTTAACCACAGGGCCAAATTCAACATGTCTTGGTCAGTGGTGCCAGGGTGGGCGGCAATAAAATAAGGGATTAAATACTGCTTTTTACCCGCTTCCAGACTGAACTTCTCAAACATGGCTTTGAATTCGTCGTAGGCCTCCATGCCAGGCTTCATCATCTTGCTTAATACGTTTTCTTCCGAATGCTCAGGGGCAATTTTCAAGTAGCCGCCCACATGGTGCTGCACCAACTCTTTAACGTACTCAGGCGACTTAACCGCCAAGTCATAACGCACGCCACTGCCTATCAGTATCTTCTTCACGCCTTTAATGGCACGGGCTTTACGGTAAAGTTGAATTAACGCACTGTGGTCGGTATTTAAGTTTTCACATATACCGGGGTAGACGCAGCTTAGTTTACGGCATGCGTTTTCGATGGCTTCGCTCTTGCAAGCGATACGGTACATATTGGCAGTCGGCCCACCCAGATCGGATATGACCCCAGTGAAACCTGGCACCTTGTCACGTATCTCTTCCACTTCTCTTAAGATGCTTGCTTCACTGCGGCTTTGGATAATCCGTCCTTCGTGTTCGGTGATGCTGCAAAAGGTGCAGCCGCCAAAACAACCGCGCATGATGTTGACGCTAAAACGTATCATTTCCCAGGCTGGAATTTTGGCATCGCCATAAGCCGGATGAGGCTTGCGCGCGTAAGGCATGTCGTAGACGTAATCCATCTCTTTGGTGGTCAATGGAATGGGCGGCGGGTTTAACCACACTTCTCGGTCACCGTGCTTTTGTACCAAAGCCCTTGCGTTACCAGGGTTGGCTTCCAAATGCAGTACGCGAGACGCATGCGCGTACAGCACTGGGTCTTGCGCCACCGCCTCGAAGGCAGGCAAACGCACCACTTGCTTGGCTCGGTCGGCCTTGGGTTTACGCACCAGGGCAATGGCTTGCGTGCCTTCAGGCAAGGTGGCTTGCTCGGATTTAACCTCAGTTGCACAACTGGCGTCGGCTTTACCCATTTTCATTTCGTAAGGGTCAACCGGCTTATCAATCACACCAGGGCGGTCTAGTTGGGTACTGGCGATCTCACTCCAGCCTTCTGGTATTTTTTTACGCAAAAATGCCGTGCCGCGTATGTCTTGAATATCGGCGACTTTTTCGCCTTTGGCCATACGGTGACTTAACTCTATTAAAGCCCGCTCTGCATTACCGTACAGCAAAATATCGGCCTTGGAATCGAGCAAAATACTGCGGCGTACTTTATCACTCCAATAATCGTAGTGGGCAATGCGGCGCAAGCTGGCCTCTATGCTACCTATGACCAATGGCACATCGGCATAGGCTTCACGGCAACGCTGACTGTAAACCAACACCGCACGATCGGGCCGTTTATTTGGCGCCGCATCCGGCGTGTAGGCATCGTCACTGCGTATTTTTCTATCGGCGGTATAGCGGTTAACCATGCTGTCCATATTGCCGGCAGTGACACCGAAATACAGATTCGGCTTACCCAAGACTTTGAAGGCGTCGGCGTTTTGCCAGTCGGGCTGAGCAATGATACCTACCCGAAACCCTTGGGCTTCCAATAGACGGCCGACTAAAGCCGAGCCAAAGCTGGGGTGATCTATGTAGCAATCGCCACTGACCAAAATGATGTCGCAACTGTCCCAACCAAGCGCATCCATTTCCGCACGCGACATAGGCAGCATAGGTGCCGAACCAAAGCGTTTTGCCCAATAAGGGCGGTAGCTTTGTATGGGTTTAGCAAGTAGGTTGGTGTAGTGTTCCAAGGTATATGTGTCAAACTATAAAGTACGCGCATTTTACGCGCTAATGGCCTGATTAAGATGATTTTTTTATAAAAATTTTGCAGTAATTAACCCTGCTTATAACAAGTCTACCCCGAATGGCTTCAAGGCCAAGGCGAACAAGAAAAAAACCA
>CAMDXI010000032.1 GCA_945878695.1 Methylotenera oryzisoli
TTACGGGCTAAAGGCCTAAAGTTAAAACTGGACGACAGCCAAATTCATGGCGAGCTGGCCATGACCTTGCAAGCCTCGCCGGCATACAAAGTCAATTTAGTCGTCGATAAATTGGATCTTAATCGTTACCAAACTTCAGACAAAAATAAGCCGGCAAATAAAGCCAATTTAGCCAAACCGCATTGGGACTTAGCCGACCTCAAACACTACCAGGCCAGTGGCGACATCCGCATCGGCCAGTTAGGTCTGAACGACACGCTGGCGAAAAACGTGCACATTAGCCTGCAAGGGCCACCCTAATGTCGGACTTTGCAAAGCGCCTGATTGCCTGGCAAAAGCAACACGGCCGACACGGTTTGCCTTGGCAAAACACCAGCGATGCCTACGCCATCTATGTGTCAGAAATCATGCTGCAGCAGTCGCAGGTGAGCACGGTGATAGGCTATTACCAAAAGTTCATGCAGCGCTTTCCTACCCTAGCCAGCTTGGCTCAAGCCAGCCAAGACGAGGTCTTGCAATATTGGAGCGGCTTGGGCTATTACTCACGCGCTCGCAATCTACACAAAACCGCGCAGCGCATTGCCACTGACTACGCTGGCATTTTTCCCGATGATTTTACCGTCATGCAAAGCTTGCCTGGCATAGGCCGTTCCACGGCGGCGGCCATTGCCTCGTTTGCCTTTGGCCAAGTGCAAACCATCTTGGACGGCAATGTAAAACGCGTGCTGGCCAGGCACTTTATGGTGTCGGGTTGGACCGGCTCTAAAAAAGTCGAGCAACAGTTATGGCAGCTAGCCGAATCCTTGTTGCCGCAACAAGGCATGGTGGCCTATACCCAAGGCTTAATGGACTTGGGTGCCACGGTCTGCACCCGCAGCCAACCCAAATGCGCTGCTTGCCCCATGCAAGGCAGTTGCGCGGCCTTGCAAGCAAACTGCGTGTACACTCTGCCCACGCCTAAACCTAAAAAAACTATTCCGCAAAAACAAACCACCATGCTGGTGTTACGCCATGGCGAGCAGATCATGCTAGAAAAGCGCCCGTCTAGCGGCATTTGGGGTGGCTTGTGGAGCTTTCCCGAGACCGATGCCGCAGATGACTTAGAGACCTTGGTGCAAACCCGCTTTGGCTTGAGCGCAAGCAGCCAAGCACCCTTAGCCACCATTAGCCATGCTTTCAGTCATTACAAGCTGAGCATACACGTGCAACCCATGCACGTAACGCAAGTTCCCAGCCAAGTGAGCGAGCCGCAATACAGCTGGCTTAGCGTAGAGGAAGCCAACGCCGCCGGCATCCCCACGCCGGTGAGAAAAATCCTGCAGTTGCTGTTAGCCGAAGCACAAACAAAAAAATCGGCCTAAGCCGATTTTTATTGTTGAATCTATTCAAGCAAGTTTAGCGTATTAAATATCGCCCCAGCTTTCTTCCCACATGCAGTGCTTGATTTTATGACGGTTGGCAATCAATTCGTCTATGGATGGCTCGTCATTCAAGGCGCGTTTGATGGCCAGTTTGGTGGCCTCGTAGTTGTTTTTGTACATGTCGGCTTTGTCTAGGTTTTCGTCTTTGGCGGCACGCGGGTCTATCCACACCAAGCTGATGATGCACAAGTCGTTCACCTGATCTTTAGGGATGATGCCTTCAATAACACAATCTAAAATCGCATCGGCAGTTGCGGCTTGCACCAACCCACCAAACAATTCAATGTTGGCGCTGTCTTTAAGCGTCACTTTTGGCGCCATCATACAAGCTGGGCGCACCAACTGGTTTAAATCACGCACGGCAAACATGGCGGTATGGCCTTTGCTTTGCGCCATCATGTTGGCAAAAGCGGCGCCCACTGGGCCATCCACGCTACCAATTAAAATTTCCGGCATGGCTGCACCGGTGTCTTTGCCTTCTGTGTAGATAGTGGCTTCGCCGGCTTTAAAAATAATTTTTGACATAAGTCATCCTTGAATAGTGTTGGTTAATTAGCAAAGTGTTAACAACGCGATTTTATAGAATAGGCCACCATTAAGCAATTTAGCTGGGGCCGCTAGACGGGCCAAACTTGCCATGGACTTGCGAATTTCACGGCTTCGGTGCATTATGCAGGCTGTTATTTTTTGTTCAATTTTGAAAAAGGTTACCTCATGCAATGTTATTTCAGCGCGCTAGGCCGCATTTTACTGGCACAAGTTTTTTTACTCCAAATCGCCATGTTGATCTTGAGCTTCTTTAGTAACCCAGATGGCTACCTGCAATACCAAGCAGGCCTTGGCAGCTTAGGCTTAGCCAGCATCTTTGCTCCCTTAATTATTTTGGTGCAGTTAGTCGGTGGCCTAGCCTTGTTATTGGGCTATAAAACCAAAGTGGCGGCCTTATGCATGGCCATCTATGCCGTGGTCATCGCGGTGCTATTGCACTTACCCTTATTGCAATACTTGGCCATCGCCGGTGGTTTGTTGATGTTGCATTTAAATCCCGTCACGGCTTGCAGTTTAGATACCTTGAAAAAATAAGCCGCGCTTAATACTAAAAAAGGCACCCTAGGGTGCCTTTTTTATTGCGCGTTAACGCAAGTTGCTGCGTATTACTCTTGTGTTTCGCCAGCAGGTGGATCAATCAAGGCTTTCATGCTTAAACGCACGCGGCCTTTTTCATCGGCTTCCACCACTTTCACTTTAACCACGTCGCCTTCTTTTAGGAAGTCGCTCACGGCATTCACGCGTTGATGGGCAATTTGTGAAATGTGCAACAAACCGTCTTTGCCTGGAATCAATGAAACGATGGCACCGAAATCCAACAACTTAAGCACGGTACCTTCGTAGACATTGCCGATTTCCACTTCCGCAGTGATTTCAGCAATACGGCGTTGCGCTTCTGCACCTTGCTCGGAGCTGGTGCAAGCGATTTTTACGGTACCGGTGTCATCGATATCGATGGTGGTGCCGGTTTCTTCGGTTAAGGCACGGATCACAGCGCCGCCTTTACCAATCACATCGCGGATTTTTTCCGGGTTGATTTTCATGGTAATGATGCGTGGCGCAAAGGCGGACATTTCAGTGTTGGCATTGCTCATGGCTGTTTTCATGATGCCTAAAATGTGCGTACGGCCTTCTTTTGCTTGGGCTAAAGCCACTTGCATAATTTGCGCCGTAATGCCGGTGATTTTAATGTCCATTTGCAAAGCCGTGATGCCGTCTTCGGTACCCGCTACTTTGAAGTCCATGTCACCTAGGTGATCTTCATCGCCTAGGATGTCGGTCAATACCGCTACGCGGTTGCCTTCTTTAATCAAACCCATGGCAATACCGGCCACGTGATTTTTCATCGGCACGCCGGCGTCGATCAAGGCTAAGCAACCGCCACAAACTGAAGCCATGGAGCTGGAACCGTTGGATTCGGTAATTTCTGATACCACGCGCATGCTGTAATCAAAGTCTTCTTTGTTAGGCAAGGCGGCAATCAAAGCACGTTTGGCTAAACGACCGTGACCAATTTCACGGCGTTTTGGTGTGCCGACGCGGCCTGTTTCACCTGTGGCATACGGAGGCATGTTGTAATGCAGCATAAAGTGGTCTTTAAACTCACCTTGCAAGGCATCGATCACTTGCTCATCGCGGCCAGTACCTAAAGTAGCGACAACCAATGCTTGCGTCTCACCACGAGTAAACAAGGCTGAACCATGGGTGCGTGGCAATACGCCAGTACGGATGCTGATAGGACGCACAGTACGGGTATCACGGCCATCAATACGTGGCTCACCGTTTAAGATTTGGCTACGCACGGTTTTGGCTTCTAAATTAAACAACTCTGTTTTAATTTTGTTGGCTTCAGTAGTAGACGTGTCTTCGGTGACCAATTCGGCTAATACGCGGCTGGTGATTTCACTTAATTTTGCTGAGCGTGCGCCTTTGGCTTTAATTTGGAAGGCGGCGTTGATGTCGTCGGCAGCCAATTTAGTCACTTTTGCAATTAATGCGGTGTCTGGTTCTGGGGCAACCCAATCCCATGCATCTTTACCGGCTTCGGCTGTTAGCTCGTTGATCATGCTGATCACGGCTTGCATTTGTTCGTGGCCGTAAACCACTGCACCCAACATAACTTCTTCTGATAATTCTTTGGCTTCGGATTCCACCATCATCACGGCAGTTTCAGTTGCAGCCACGACTAAATCCATTTGCGAAGTTTCTAATTCTGTTTTACTTGGGTTTAGCACGTAAGCGTCGTTGATGTAACCCACGCGAGCCGCGCCCAATGGACCAAAAAATGGAATGCCAGAAATGGCCATGGCCGCTGAAGCACCAATAATGGCTGGAATGTCTGCATCGATTTCCGGATCGGATGACAACACGGTCGCCACCACTTGCACTTCGTTGTAGAACGCTTCTGGGAATAATGGACGCAATGGACGGTCAATTAAACGGCTGGTTAAGGTTTCTTTTTCTGATGGACGGCCTTCGCGTTTGAAAAACCCGCCTGGGATTTTACCGGCTGCATAGGTTTTTTCCATGTAATCCACGGTCAATGGGAAAAAATCTTGGCCTGGTTTTACTTCGCTTTTACTGGTGACAGCCACCAACACCACGGTGTCGCCATAACTGACCATCACGGCCGCATCGGCTTGACGTGAAATTTCACCTGTTTCTAAGGTGAGCGTGTGTGCACCGTACTGTATGCTTTTAGTTACTTTATTAAACATTTTTTATCCTTTTCTCTTTTTAATATTCGTTATTCACAACCCAATAACGAACGCACAATATCGATTTATCTCAATACCAATTTGAGGGAAAATCTTTAAAACCATTTTAACAATGGCATAACAAAAAAGCCGAAGTGCTGCTCATGCAGCGCTATCGGCTTATTGTTTTATAGGCAAAACAAAATGCAATGATGCGTTGTGTTCTGCGAATAATGGCTAGGTCGCAATTACTTACGAATGCCTAAACGACCAATCAGTGTTTGATAACGTTCTGCGCTTTCACGTTTTAAGTAATCCAACAATTTACGGCGCTGACTTACCAAAGCCAATAAGCCACGACGTGAGTGGTGGTCTTTTTTATTGGATTTGAAATGCTCAGTTAAGTAAGTAATGCGGCTGGTTAAAAGCGCAACTTGCACTTCTGGACTACCGGTATCATTCTTAGCTTGTTGAAATTCACTAACGATCTTAGCGCGTTCTGCTGCAGTGGTTGCCATAACTTTATCCTAATATTTAGATGTTTTGCGTCAATGTAAAGGCAGCCTATGTACTAAACCGCCTATGCATTCATTTGCATGAGCCGCGCATTATAGGCATAAACAGATGATTTATCAATCTTTTTTATGCTTTTTTCATGGCTAAAGCGGCTGCACGATTAAGCGTTTTGGGCCTACCTTGCCATCGGGCTGACGCTCACCCAAGCCGAGAAATAACTTTTGCGGATTGTATAAGCGGATCAGGCCCTCTGGAATCAAGCCACTTTGCCAAACGGCCTGACCTTGGCTTAAATAAAATGCGCTGTCCGCATCCAATTCTATCGCCGGCAAATAGGCCACGGCACTGTCTGACGGCAGCAGTTTGGCTAGCTGTTGTTCGGCCGACAGGGCGACAAATTCGTCCAGGCTGACGCTTTGTTCTATTTGGTAATTGGCCGTGGCAGTGCGGCGTAAACCGATTAAATGGGCACCGCAACCTAGCTTGGCGCCTATGTCTTCAGCCAAAGTGCGAATGTATGTGCCTTTGCTGCACTTCACCCTTATGTTGGCCACATCGCCTGCAAAATCCAATACGGCTATGCTGTGTATGGTCACGGCACGCGCGTTGCGGGGTATTTCAATGCCTGCTCTAGCATACTCGTAGAGGGCTTTGCCTTGGTGTTTTAAAGCTGAATACATAGGGGGTACTTGGCTGATTTCGCCTAAAAACTGCAGGCAAACGGCGCTAAATTGTTCTGCGCTGACTGCCACCGCCTGCTCGGATACAACTCGGCCTTCGGCGTCACCGGTGTCGGTCGTGATGCCCAACTTCATGGTGGCCTCATAGACTTTGTCGGCTTCGGTTAAGTAGTGAGCAAACTTCGTGGCTTCGCCAAAACACAAGGGCAGCAAACCGGTCGCCAAGGGGTCCAGTGTGCCGGTATGGCCGGCTTTGGCAGCCTGTAATAGGTGTTTGACTTGTTGCAACGCTTGATTGGATGAGTAGCCTAATGGCTTATCCAATAGCAGCACACCACTGATGTTTTTTTTAGCTCGTCTAAACTGCAAGGGCGCTGCTTTGTCAGGGGAATTAGCTAGGGTCTGAACCGGTTGCCAAGGCTTGGTCTATCAATTTAGACATCATCATGCCGTTGTCTATCGATGCATCGTAAACAAAATGCAGTTGCGGCACGGTGCGCAACAACATGCGTTTTGCCAACTGCGTGCGTAGGAAACCGGCTGATTTTTCTAAGCCTTGTTGCAAGGGATCGCTGGGCTTGCTGGCACTGTAAAATATTTTGGCGTGCGCCATGTCACCGGTTACTTCAACAGCGGTAATCGTCACCATGGACACGCGCGGGTCTTTCACTTCAAACTGCAATAAATCGGCCAACTCGCGTTGCATTTGCTCGGCAACGCGGTGACTTCTGGAAAACTCTTTGGCCATTATAAAGTACGTGCCACTTCAACGATTTCGTAGACTTCCAAGATGTCGCCCACTTCGATGTCGTTGAAGTTTTTCAATGACAAGCCGCATTCGAAGCTGTTTTTCACTTCTTTTACGTCGTCTTTAAAGCGTTTTAAGGAGTCCAACTCACCGCTATGGATGATGACGTTATTGCGCAATACACGCACGCGTGAATTGCGTTTAATCAACCCGTCTTGCACATAACAACCGGCAATCGCACCGACTTTAGAAATACGGAATACCTCACGAATTTCCACGGTACCTATCATGCTTTCTTTTTGCTCTGGTGCCAACATGCCACCTAAAGCCGCTTTAATTTCATCCACGGCTTCGTAAATAATGTTGTAGTAACGCACGTCCACACCCAAGGTTTCGATGAGTTTGCGCGCGCCTGAATCGGCACGCACGTTAAAGCCTATCAATACGCCTTTGGATGCCGCCGCCAAGTTGACGTCGGATTCGCTGATCGCACCCACGCCGGTGTGGATAACGTTAACCTTAACTTCTGATGTAGACAGTTTTTGTAGGCTGGTAGACAGCGCTTCGTAGGAACCTTGTACGTCGGATTTAATGATTAGACCTAAGGTTTGCGCAACGCCTTCACCCATTTGATCAAACATGTTTTCCAACTTAGCCGCTTGCTGTTTAGCCAATTTCGTGTCGCGGAATTTACCTTGACGGAAGTTGGCAATTTCACGGGCTTTGCGCTCATCGTTAAGTACGATCATCTCTTCACCGGCGCTAGGCACATCGGATAAGCCTTGAATTTCAACTGGCATAGACGGGCCGGCTTCTTGTATGTCTTTACCGGACTCGTCCAACATGGCACGCACTTTACCAAAGGTGTTGCCGGCTAGAATCATGTCGCCGCGTTTTAGGGTACCGGACGTCACCAAAATGGTCGCCACGGAACCGCGGCCTTTATCTAAACGGCCTTCTATCACCAAACCTTTGGCCGGTGTGTTTTTAGGGGCTTTCAGCTCCAATATTTCCGCTTGCAATAGCACGGCTTCTAGAAGCTCGTCTATGCCTTGGCCGGTTTTGGCCGACACGGCTCTAAACATCACCTCGCCACCAAATTCTTCTGGGACCACTTCTTGTGATACCAATTCCATTTTGACGCGCTCAGGCTCGGCACCCGGCTTGTCTATTTTATTGATCGCTACCACCAAAGGCACGCCAGCCGCTTTTGCATGGTGGATGGCTTCTATGGTTTGTGGCATGACGCCGTCATCAGCAGACACCACCAATATCACGACGTCGGTGGCTTTTGCACCGCGGGCACGCATGGCGGTAAACGCCTCATGGCCCGGGGTATCAAGGAAGGTCACCATGCCACGCGGGGTTTCCACGTGGTACGCACCGATGTGTTGGGTAATGCCCCCGGCTTCACCGGAAGCCACGCGACTGCGGCGTATGTAATCCAGCAAGGAGGTTTTACCGTGGTCTACGTGGCCCATCACCGTCACAACCGGTGGACGTGGCTCTAATACTGCGGCTGCATGCTCGGCTTCTTCTAAGAAAGTTTCTGGGTCATTTTGGGCCGCGGCCGATGCTTTATGGCCCATTTCTTCGACGATAATGATGGCCGTTTCTTGGTCCAATACTTGGTTGATGGTCACCATCATGCCCATGCCCATCAGCGCTTTAATCACTTCACCGGATTTAACCGCCATCTTATGCGCTAACTCAGCCACAGTGATGGTTTCTGGCACCAATACCTCGTGCACAATGGCCTCGGTTGGGGCATTGAATGCATGTTGTGCATCGTCATCGCCCTGGTGTTTGTGTTTGCCCTTAGGCGCGCGCCAGCCAGGCTTGCCGGCCGTGATGTCACCGCGTGTTTTTAATCCGCGTTTTTTATTTTCTGCGTCTGTCCACTCTTTGTTGTTGCCTTTGCCTTTTTTAGCATCTTTACCCAATGCCGGTTTTGCCGCGCCTTCTTTGGCCACGGGTTTATGCAAGGTACCTTCCGATAATTTGGCGGCTTTTTCTTTGGCCAACTCGGCTTCCGCCACGCGCTTGGCTTCTTCGTCTAAGCGTCGTTGCGCCAATTCTTGTTTTTTACGTCTGTCTTCGGCCTGCATGGCTGCCAATGTAGAATGCCTTTTGGCTTCTTGCTCACGCAAGGCAATTTCATCGGCACCGAGCAAATCTTTTCGATTGATGGTTTTAACTGGGGCTTCCTCGACCACTGGCTCCAATTCAGGCACGATTTCCGCAAGCACTGGCTCTACTTCTGCCACAAGCTCCACTTCGATGGCTGGCGCCGCTTCCTCGACTTGCGCCGCGGCGTTGGCCGCCTCTGCGGCTGCCGCTTCCATGGCTGCGCTGTCTAAAGGCTGTTCAATGACGCGTTTTTTTCTGATTTCAACCTGGATGGTACGGGCCTTACCGGTATTGTCGGTTTTTTTAATTTCCGAGCTGGATTTACGCGTTAAGGTGATTTTGTTTTTTGGCGCCAATGTACCGTGCTCTTTACGCAAGTGATCCAGCAAGGCGGTTTTATCTGCTTCGCTTAATTGATCTTCCGCAAGGGATTTATTTACTCCAGCACTTTTTAGCTGCTCTAATAACAGTGCTGTTGGCAATTTTAATTCGCCAGCAAATTGTTCTACGGTTGTTTGTGCCATCTTCTTACTCCAGTGTTCTTTTTCTGCGCTTAATTGCCCAGTATTACTGCTTACTTCTTTAAGCGCTTATGCAAACCAAGGTGCGCGAGCGGTCATAATCAATGTTTTGGCGCGCTCTGCATCCATTGCGGTTAACTCCACCAATTCATCCACGGCCAATTCCGCTAATGCGTCCATGGTGGCAATGCCTTTTGATGCAAGCAAATGCGCAGTCGTTTCATCCATGCCATCCATGCCTAACAAATCAGCCGATGCTTCATCCACGCCTTCTTCTTTAGCGATGGCTTCGGTTAACAAAGCAGCACGAGCGCGTTTACGCAATTCTTCAATGGTGTCTTCGTCAAAGGCTTCGATTTCATTCATTTCAGCCAATGGCACGTAGGCAATTTCTTCCAAGGTGCTGAAGCCTTCTTGCACTAAAATTTCGGCCACTTCGGCATCCACATCCAGTTTTTGCATGAACAACTGGCTGACGCCAGAGAACTCATCTTGGCTCTTCTGTTCCGCTTGATCCACCGTTAAGATGTTCAAGGTCCAACCGGTTAATTCGGAAGCCAACCGCACGTTTTGACCGTTACGGCCAATGGCTAGCGCCAATTGTTCTTCGTCCACCACCACGTCCATGCTATGCGTGTCTTCGTCCACCACAATGCTGGTGACTTCAGCCGGCGACATGGCATTAATCACAAACTGAGCCGGTTCTATGCTCCACAACACAATGTCCACGCGCTCGCCGGCTAATTCAGCTGTAACGGCTTGTACGCGTGAGCCACGCATACCCACGCAGGTACCCACTGGATCGATACGCTGATCGTTTGATTTAACGGCAATTTTTGAACGCAAACCAGGATCACGCGCAGCGGCACGGATTTCCAATAAACCTTCTTCTATTTCTGGCACTTCCAATTCAAACAAGCGCACTAAAAAGTCCGGTGTAATACGGGATAAAATCAATTGCGGGCCACGGCCACCACGCTCGATACGAGATAGGTAAGCGCGCACGCGATCGCCCACGCGTAAATTCTCTTTTGGGATCATTTGCTCACGTGGCAATAGCGATTCAATGCGACCCACCTCTATGATGGCATTGCCTTTTTCCATGCGCTTAATCACGCCGGTCACCATTTTTTCATCGCGTGCTAAGAAGTCTTCCAGGATTTGCTCGCGCTCGGCTTCACGGACTTTTTGCAAGATCACTTGCTTGGCTGCTTGCGCACCGATGCGACCAAATTCGATGTTTTCTAATGGTTCTTCGTAGTAATCGCCTATGTTTAAGCCTTTAGCGTGCTCGCTCTCTTCGTCAATTTGATAATTGGAGTTCTCCAACAAATCGTACTCAACGTATTGCCAGCGTCTGTAGGTTTTGTATTCACCGGTTTCCCTGTCAATTTGCACACGCACATCGGCGTCATCATGGTGTTTTTTCTTGGTGGCAGAAGCCAACGCCAATTCAAGCGCGATAAAAATCACCTCTTTTGTGACGTTTTTTTCATGCGCTAATGCATCAACCAATAATAAAATTTCACGACTCATGTTGCTCTCCGACTGTCAATTTGCAGGTAACCTGCATTCATTAAATTAAATATTTCTTACTTTTAGGCCACTGTAGCGCTGATATTCGCCATTAAAAAACCGGACTCAACCGCGATTTATCGATATTGCTGATCGCGATTTTTTGCATCACACCGTCGCACTCCAGTAGCAATTGGCCTGCCTCTACGCCACGCAATATGCCTAAAAAATTCTTTTTACTGACTGTTTCTTCTTTGTTGTCTTTTGCATTCACGTGCACTTCAGTTAAAGCCACACGCAGTTTTACCGTAGCGCGTTCACCGACAAAGCGCATAAAATTGGCTTCGGTCTTTAACACCCGGTCCATGCCCGGTGAAGACACTTCCAATCTGTCGTAATCGATGTCGTTTTCAACCGCCAATAGGTTACCCAATTGGTTACTAACCAGGCTGCAATCATCAATGTTGACGCTGTCTTTTATATCGACAGGATTAAGCTTATCGATAAAAACGCGCAGTAGTTTGCCGCGATTGGAAATCTCCAAATCGACTAATTCGAAGCCCAGCTGCTCAACCGCAGTCGTTATCAATGTAGGCAAATCTTGCATTTTAAAACCCTTAAATCACCGCTAAACTTAAAACACGTGCACATAAGTTGCAGAAACAAAAAATGGGCACAAAGCCCATCGAAAAATTCTGCGTTCATTATACCAATGAATTCAATGAATTGGAACAACTCAGTGCAATTCATTGCCTTGCTGGCAAGGTAATCACCCTTCCCTCTAAAACCAACAAGCCTAAAACTAAAAACCCCCGCTATTTTCATAGAGGGGGTTTAGCCGACCGCACGAGGGCAGTCTGTATAAATAGCTTGGCAGTGACCTACTTTCGCATGCAAGAAGCATACTATCATTGGCGCTGGTTCGTTTCACGGCCCTGTTCGAG
>CAMDXI010000033.1 GCA_945878695.1 Methylotenera oryzisoli
GATAAAGGCGGCTTGGAAGCCGGTGACGTGATCACCAAGTTTGATGGCAAGCCTATTGGGGTGTCGGCTGATTTGCCGCGTGCGGTAGGCGCAACCAAACCCGGCAAAATTGCCGCAGTGGAAATCTTGCGTAAAGGCAGTGCCAAAACACTCAATATCGGTGTCGGTGAAATGCCCAGTGACGGCAGTGACGCCGCCTCACCAAGCACCAAGCCTAATGGCAAGGTGGAAGCCAACAAGATAGGCTTGACCTTGAAAGAACTGACCGTGCAACAAAAGAAAAAGCTAAACGGTAAAAACGGTCTGTTGGTGGTGGAAAGCGTGGGTGCTGCTGCTCAAGCCGGTATACGCCGCGGTGACGTGATTTTAGGGCTGAATAACAACGAGTCGCAAAGCGTGGAGCAGTTTAATAAGCAAATCAACGCGGTATCAGCCGGCAAAACCGTGGCAGTGTTGGTGCAACGCGGTGAAGCCACCTTGTACGTGCCGATTAAAGTCACTAAGTAAAACAATATTAGCCACAGATACACACGGATAAACACAGATTAAAGTGCTCGAATTGGCCGGCGCCGATGTGGGTGCGTAGGTCGGGCTTTATCCTGATTAGGTTTTAGTCGGCCTGAAGGCCGACCTACGTACTTGGACAAAATCTTTTCGCGGCGGGGCGCCGCTCCTACCTAAAAACCTCATTGTCGGTTTGTATGTATTTTGTAGGAGCGGCGCCCCGCCGCGAAATGACTGCAGCAGCCTTATTCCTTGCTGGCACGGTTTTGTAGGAGCGGCGCCCCGCCGCGAAAATCCCTACTCGTCTTTTTCGCCTATTAGCCCTAAAAATAGCCTGACCATGCCCAGAGCTAACTTGGATGCAGCCCGTTTGAAGGCGTTTTCCGCTTGCCATTGATGCGCCAAGATGGGCACCGCACCGGCTGCTATGCTGGCCAGTATGTCTGTTCGTAGCTCACCGGCAAACCTCGGATCCGAGATGAATAGATTGGCTTCGCGCGCCAGCAATAAGCTAAATGGATCGATGTTGGACGAACCGACGGTGGCCCATGTGCCGTCTATCACCGCCACTTTGCTGTGCATGAAACTCTTGCGGTACTCGTAGATGGCTATGCCTTTGTTTAAAAACTCACTGTAAAACGCGTGGGTGGCCATCATTAAGAAATACTCCACCCGTCCTTGCAAGAGCAAGCTCACTTTCACGCCGCGGTTGGCCGCATCGACTAAGGCTTTTCGAAAGCGATGACCAGGTAAAAAATAGGCGTTGGCAATGAGGATTTCACTGCGCGCGCTATTGATGGCTTCCAGGTAAGCGGTTTCTATGTCATGCCGGTGCAAGACGTTGTCGCGTTGCACAAAGGCGGCCAACAAGTTGGCTGGATGAGCCTTGGATGAGGCAGTTGCAATCGATTTGGATGCGGGTGTTTTTAGCAAATTTAGCCAGGCAACGCGTTGCCAAAGGTCAGCGACGCTGGCCTGTAAACGCGGCAACAGTGCGCCCTCAATTTGCACCGCGTAGTCGACGCGTGGCGGCACGTTGTTGGGGTTGGGGACGTTGTTGTCGTCTATGATGTTGATGCCCCCGATAAAACCTATGGTGCCATCGACCACCACCATTTTGCTGTGCAAGCGCCGCAAGCGGTTTTTTTGCAAGGACCACGGGGAAATACGCGCCCGATAAAACAGCACATTCACCCCGGCCGCCCGCATGCGGGCAACAAAAGCCGAACTCAATTTTTGGCTGCCAAAGCCGTCTAGTAATACATGCACACGGACACCGCGCTGCGCTGCGGCCATCAAGGCTTGGCTTATGGCTTGGCCGGTTTGGTCAGCTTGAAAGATGTAGCTTTGCAGGTGGATTTCTATTCTGGCTAGGCGAATGGCTTTCATCAGTGCCGGAAAGTATTCGCCGCCATTGCGTAGTAATTTAATTTGATTGCCGGCGATAAACTGCATCATAGTTTGCGTAAGGTCGCGCTTAACACGGCGTGGTCGGATAATTTTAAAAACTGCGGCCCGGCGTGCACCATGGTGTGTTTAACGCTAAAGCCACGTAGGTAAATGCGGTCAAGGTGGAACATTGGCAGCCACGATGGGAAACTGCGTGCCAATTGGCCGGTATGCTGTTCGAATGCTTCGTGCATGCCTAATTGCAGGGCAAATTGGCGGCCAGAGCGCCGGCCCCAATCGTTAAAATCGCCAGCTAAAATCAGCGGTGCATTATGCGGAATGCTGTCCTGGATGTACTCGCTAATGGCCTTGAGTTGTTGGCGCCGCCATTTAGCGAACAGGCCCAGGTGCACGCACAAGGTGTGCAAAGGCTGATCCCAATTGGGCACCGTAATTTCGGCGTGCAGCATGCCGCGTTGTTCGCTGCCGTGCGCGGAGATGTTTTGATTGTGCGTTTGGCTAATGGGGAATTTGGACAACATGGCATTGCCATGGTGGCCGTTCGGGTACACCGCATTTTTGCCGTAACAGTGGTCATGCCAAACGCTGTCCGCCAAAAACTCCATTTGTCCGGATTTGGCGCCCAAGGAATGACGGTGTTTGCTGTGCAAATCTTGCACTTCTTGCAAGAAAATCAGGTCGGCTTCCAGTTTTCTTAACATGTCGCGTTGCAGGTGCAAAGAAAAGCGCGCATTGAAGTGCGTGTAGCCCTTGTGCATGTTAAATGTGGCGATGCGTAAAGTATTGTGCAAAATGGCTACAGTGGACTCGTTTGGTTGGCATGCTGATACCACAATGATAAGCTTTTTGAACAATTAATTACAAACTAATCAGGCATTTGTTGTAAAATCACGGCTATTGTGAAAAGGCGCCTATGGCGCCTTAATTGTTTGTATAAAAGCTTAAAGATTAAATGAAAAACATTCGTAATTTTTCCATTATTGCCCACATTGATCACGGTAAATCCACCTTGGCCGATCGCATCATTCATTTGTGTGGTGGCTTGGCTGATCGCGAGATGGAAGCGCAAGTGCTCGACTCCATGGACATAGAGCGTGAGCGTGGCATCACCATTAAAGCGCAAACTGCCGCTTTGCAGTACAAGGCCGACGATGGTCAAATTTACCAGTTGAATTTGATTGACACCCCAGGTCACGTTGACTTTAGCTACGAGGTGTCGCGTTCCTTGTCCGCCTGCGAGGGCGCGTTGTTGGTGGTGGATGCCAGCCAAGGCGTGGAAGCGCAAAGCGTGGCGAACTGCTACACTGCGCTGGATTTAGGCGTGGAAGTCACGGCAGTGCTGAATAAAATCGATTTGCCGTCGGCCGACCCGGATCGGGTGATCCAAGAAATTGAAGACGTGATAGGCATTGATGCGCAAGATGCGGTGCGCTGCTCAGCCAAAACCGGCTTAGGCGTGCACGATGTTTTGGAAGCGGTGATTGCAAAAGTGCCAGCGCCTAAGGGCAATGTAGACGGCCCGCTGAAGGCCTTGGTGATCGATGCTTGGTTTGATAACTACGTTGGCGTGGTCATGCTAGTGCGCGTGATGGACGGGGTGTTGAAGCCCAAAGACAAGATACGCTTGATGGCGACACACACGGAATTTTTATGCGAGCAAGTGGGCGTGTTCACCCCAAAATCCTTGCAAAAAACCGCTTTGTCCGCCGGCGAAGTGGGTTTTGTGATTGCCGGCATTAAGGAATTGGCCAGCGCCAAAGTGGGCGACACCGTCACCTTGGTGAATCGTCCGGCTCCGGAAGCCTTGGCCGGTTTTAAAGAGGTGAAGCCGCAGGTGTTTGCCGGCCTTTATCCGGTTGAATCGAATCAGTTTGAAGCCTTGCGTACTGCCTTGGAAAAGCTCAGTTTAAACGATGCCTCGTTGTTGTTTGAGCCAGAAAATTCAACCGCATTGGGCTTTGGTTTTAGGTGCGGCTTTTTAGGTTTGCTGCACATGGAAATCGTCCAAGAGCGCTTAGAGCGCGAGTACGACATGGACTTGATTACCACGGCGCCCACGGTGATTTACGAACTACTGCTTAAAGACGGCAGCGTGGTGCAAATTGAAAACCCATCGCGTTTGCCTGAATTGTCGCGCGTGGAAGAAACCCGTGAACCGGTCATTACCGTTAATTTGTTGATGCCGCAGGACTACGTGGGACCGGTCATGACTTTGTGCAACAACAAGCGTGGCATACAGAAAAACATGCAATACATGGGCAGGCAAGTGATGCTCAGTTACGAAATGCCATTGAATGAGGTGGTATTGGATTTCTTTGATAAATTAAAATCGGTGTCGCGCGGTTACGCCTCCATGGATTACGAGTTTTTAGAATTCCGTGCTGCCGATTTGGTTAAATTGGACATCATGGTTAACGGTGAAAAAGTCGATGCCTTGAGCATGATAGTGCACCGCGCCAACAGCGTGCACCGCGGTCGGGAAGTGGCGGCAAAAATGCGCGAGCTGATACCAAGGCAGATGTTTGATGTGGCGATACAGGCGTCGATAGGGGCCAACATCATCGCCCGCGAAACCGTTAAAGCCATGCGTAAAAACGTGATTGCCAAATGTTACGGCGGCGACGTATCGCGTAAACGTAAATTGTTAGACAAACAAAAAGAAGGCAAGAAACGCATGAAGCAAGTGGGTAACGTTGAAATCCCACAAGAGGCGTTTTTGGCCATATTGCGCGTAGAGGATAAATAATGTATTTCGCTTTGTTCATGGTGGCCATATTGGCGGTGACCGGCTTCATCTGGTTGCTAGACAGCTTAATCCTGCGCAAAAAACGCGCGGCCGATGCGGCAGAGCCGGTGCTAGTGGAATACGCTAAAAGCTTTTTCCCGGTTATCTTGCTGGTGTTTTTTGTGCGCTCCTTCATCGTTGAGCCTTTCAAGATTCCGTCTGGTTCCATGATGCCTACCTTGCTGGCCGGCGATTACATCTTGGTGAATAAATTTACCTACGGTTTGCGCGTGCCCATTTTAAACAACCGTTTCTTGGACGTGAATGAACCTAAGCGCGGCGATGTGTTTGTGTTTCATTACCCACCGTCGCCATCGGTCGATTACATTAAGCGCGTGGTGGGCTTGCCTGGCGATAAAATTCGCTACATGGGCAAACGCTTGACCATTAACGGCCAATTATTGGATGTGCAAGATGTGGGCGATTACACCTACGTTAAGCCGGGTTTAAACATGCTGACCGCTAAGCAATACCGCGAACAACTGGGTGACGTGCAACACGACATTTTGATCAATCCTTGGGTAGGCAATTACGATGCCGATGCCTTGGGTGCTAGGTTAGCCAACGACGAAGAAATCGTCGTGCCGGTTGGGCATTATTTAGCCATGGGCGATAACCGCGACGACAGTTCCGACAGCCGCGTTTGGGGCTTTGTGCCTGAGCAAAACTTGGTCGGCAAGGCCTTTTTTATCTGGATGAACTTTGACCAGACTTCTAGAATAGGCAATGCTATTCATTAGCGCCGGCTTAGTGAAAAACCGATCGGAGGCCTTATGCAACACCCTATAAAAACTGCCTATCAGGCACGTAAACAACAAGCCGGCATGACCTTGTTGGGTATGTTGCTGGTGTGTGCCTGCTTGGCCATGGTCGCCTACGTGGCCATGAAAGTAGTGCCAGCATACCAACAGTTTTACACGGTTAAAATGGTCATGGCCGGCTTAAATAAAGAATCGCTTAGCGGCATGAGTCAGAAAGAAATTAAAGACGATTTTGAGCGCCGTGCCGATGTGGCTTACGTGACGGCCGTTAAAAGCAGTGATTTGATTATAGACAAAGACAGCGCCGGGGTGACCGTGGTCACGGTCAAATACCAAGTGGTGGAACCCTTGTTTGGCAACCTGAGTATTTTGCTGGATTTCTCCACGCAAGAGGCCGGCCTATAAATGGCCATGGTTAGGAATGCATAAGCGATGTCTGTGCAAGATTTAGCCAAACGCTTACCTTACAAATTCGTTAACCACGGGTTGTTGACGCAAGCCTTAACGCACCGCAGCTTCAGCGCGCAGAATAACGAACGCCTGGAGTACTTAGGCGACGGTGCACTTAATTTCATTATTGCCAATCAGTTGTATCAGCGGTTTCCTGGCTTGGACGAGGGCGATTTAAGCCGTTTGCGTGCGCAGTTGGTGAAAGAAGCCAGTATCAGCGAATTGGCCTTATCACTCAATGTCGGTGACGCGCTCAAATTGGGCGAAGGCGAACTTAAAAGTGCCGGTTGGCGTAGGCCGTCGATTTTGGCCGATGCACTGGAAGCCATCATAGGCGCCGTCTATTTGGACGGCGGCTTTGCCGCCGCTGAGGGCTTGGTGCTGCATTTGTACAACGATAAACTCAGCACCATAGACCCAAAAGTCATAGACAAGGATGCCAAATCCTTGCTGCAAGAGCGTTTACAAGGGCGTAAAGTGGCAGTGCCAGAATACGCGGTGGTGCACACCGGTGGTGAAGCGCATGCGCAGGTCTTCATCGTTGAATGCTTTATACAAAAACTCGACATACGCACCGTGGGCGAGGGCACCAGCCGACGCATCGCTGAGCAACAAGCCGCACAATTGGCCTTATTGGCTTTAGATAAACTGGGTTTTGGCAAAAGCTACAGCGCCTAATTGCATGCCTAATTAAATTGGATAGCCTTACATGACAGACAACCACACAAATTTAACCGACCTGGCTGCATTTAAATGCGGCACGGTGGCCATAGTGGGCCGCCCCAACGTCGGTAAATCGACCTTGCTTAATCACATATTGGGCATGAAGTTGGCGATCACCTCACGTAAGGCACAAACCACCCGTCATCGCCTATTGGGCATACACACCACGGACGACACGCAATTCTTATTTGTCGACACGCCGGGTTTCCAGCAAAAACATTTAAATGCCTTGAATAAAGGTCTGAACAAAACCGTGACGCAGGTGTTAACCGAAGTCGACGTGGTTTTGTTTGTGATTGAGCCCATGAAGTTGGGCGAAGCCGATCGCAAGGTCTTGCAATTGTTGTCTGAAAAAACGCCGACCATATTGGTGGTGAACAAAGCCGATTTAATGGGCGATAAAGGCAATTTATTGCCCTTAATCCAAGACTTTGATTTGGAATTTCCTTTCTCCGATATCGTGCCGGTCAGTGCTAAGAAAAGCCTGCATTTGGATGAGTTGCTGCAAACCATACGCAAATACTTGCCTGCTCAAGCCGCCATTTATTCCGAAGACGAACTGACCGATAAGAACGAACGCTTTTTGGCCGCCGAATTGGTGCGTGAGAAAATCTTCCGTTTATTAGGCGATGAGATCCCTTACTCCGTGGCAGTGGAAATCGAGAAGTTTGAAGTGGTGGGCAATTTGCGCCGTATTTTTTGCGCCATCATCGTCGATAAAGACAGCCAAAAACCCATGCTGATTGGTAAGAATGGCGAGAAGATGAAGCAAATCTCCACTGAAGCCAGGCAAGACATGGAAAAACTGTTTGGCGGCAAAGTCTACTTGGAAACGTGGGTGAAAGTGAAAGGCGGTTGGGCGGACGACGAGCGCGCGCTCAAAAGCTTAGGTTATTAAGGGCTGTAGCTGTGACGCAAAAGAACCTCACCACAGAGACACAGAGACACAGAGACACAGAGAAAATCAAAAAATCATACCAATAAAAAAAATACAATAAATACGACACTATTTATATTCACTATTCTTGAATTTGCTTCGCTTTTCTCTGTGTCTCTGTGGTGTGTTTTTCTGTGCTGAGGTTTAACCAGTTAATAAATATATGCAGCCTAGTTTTCGATTTGATAATCAAGCAGTGTTTGTGCTGCACACTTACCCCTTTAAAGAAACCAGCCTAGTGGTGGAGTTGTTTAGCCACGATCACGGCCGCGTCGCCACCACTGCCAAAGGCGCGCGGCGCCCACGCTCTGCTATGCGTGGCATGCTGCAATCCTTTCAGCCCTTGATAGCGACTTGGTCAGGCAAAGCCGAATTAAAAACCTTGCACAGCCTGGATTGGGCGGGCGGCTTGCTCTTATTAAAAGGCGAGGCCTTGATGTGCGGCTTTTATTTAAACGAGCTCTTGCTGCGTTTGTTGCCGCGCGAGGATGCGCACGAGGCCTTATTTGTCTATTACAGTGCCACGCTAAAAACCTTGGCCACTGAAGTGGATTTGGCCGCGACTTTGCGCCGCTTTGAGTTGAAACTCTTGCAAGAATTGGGTTACGCCATACCCTTGCAAGTCGACAGCAGTGGCGCCCCGGTATTGGCCGAGCAAAGCTATCTATACCAGGCTGAGCATGGCGCCCAGCGCACGGCTGGCCTGGGCAATATGGGCCAACATGGCGTACAATTGAGCGGCAAAACCTTGCTGGACATGGCTGGTGACGATTACAGTCAGGCGCAAACGCAGCAACAAAGTAAGCAATTGATGCGTTATTTATTGGCGCATTACCTAGGCGATCAGCCTTTGCACACACGCCAACTTTTGCTAGACATGCAGGGTCTATGATGGCCGTATGCCTGTCCAGCCATACTATTTAGGACGACGAACATGATTAAATTAGGTGTGAATATCGATCACGTTGCCACCATACGCCAGGCACGCGGCACCAAATACCCTAGCGTGGTGCAGGCCGCTTTGCGTGCCGAGCAATCGGGTGCCGACAGCATCACCTTGCATTTACGCGAAGACCGCCGCCACATGCAAGATGCCGATGTGCATGCCTTGCGCGGTTTGTTGCAAACGCGCATGAATTTAGAGTGCGCGGTGACCGATGAGATGTTGGACATTGCTGTCACGGTGGCACCGCAAGACGTGTGCTTGGTGCCGGAGCGCCGTGAAGAACGCACCACCGAAGGTGGCTTGGACGTGCTGGGGCAATTTGCCAAAGTGCAGCACGCCGTGCAAAAACTGATGGCCGCCGGCATACGCGTGTCCTTGTTCATTGCGCCGGATGCAGCGCAAATTGAGGCGGCTAAAAAAACCGGCGCCGCCGTGATTGAATTGCATACCGGCACCTTTGCCGATGCCGAAACACCTGTTGCACAAGCACACGAGTTGCAACGCATTAAAGCCGCCGTGCAATTGGGCTTGAAGTTAGGCTTGGTGGTGAACGCCGGCCATGGTTTGCATTACCACAACGTGCATCACATTGCCGCCATCCCTGGCATAGACGAACTCAATATCGGCCATGCCATCGTGGCGCATGCTTTGTTTGTCGGTTGGGACCATGCTGTGCGTGAAATGAAAGCGCTGATGAAAGAATCGGCGCCAACTGCATCATGATATTTGGCATAGGCACGGACATCGTTGAAGTGGAGCGCATTGCCGCTTCCATTAGCCAATTCGGTGACGAATTTGCCAAGCGCATCTTGGCGACCAGTGAGATGGAGCGTTACCTGGCTTCAAGCATCCAAGCGCGATTTTTAGCCAAACGCTTTGCTGCCAAAGAAGCGTTTTCCAAGGCCTTAGGTACCGGTTTGCGCGGCCCGGCCAGTTTTCAAAATATCGCCGTGGCCCACGATGAATTGGGTAAACCCTTGTTGGTGTTAGCGCCTGAATTGCAGGCCTTTATGCAAAGCAAGCAAATACGGCATACCCACTTAACCATCAGTGACGAGCGTAACCTGGCTGCGGCTTTCGTTGTTCTGGAAACATGACACCCAGTCAGCCTGACACTCAAGACGAAGACACGGCGCGACGCTTTGGCGGCGTGGCGCGGCTGTATGGTGAAGCCGGCCTAGCCCGGCTGCAAGCGGCGCACGTTTGCGTGATAGGCTTAGGCGGCGTGGGCTCTTGGGCGGCGGAAGCGCTGGCTCGCAACGCTATCGGCCGCCTCACTTTGATCGATTTAGACAACCTCGCCCTGTCCAATGTGAATCGCCAATTGCCGGCCTTAGACGGCAGTTTTGGTAAAGCCAAAATCAGCGCCATGGCCGAGCGCATGCGCTTGATTAATCCGCAGTTGCGCATCAGAGAAATCGAAGATTTCATCACCCCAGATAATTTAAGCCAATTACTGCCCAGCGATTTGGCTGGCGTAGTGGATTGCATAGACGACGCCAGAGCCAAGGCAGCTTTGGCTGCTTATTGCCTAAGCCATGGTATCCCCTTGGTGGTAACCGGCGCTGCCGGTGGGCGTTTGGATGCCACGCGCATTAAAACGGCTGATTTAAGCGTGGTCAGCCACGATAAATTGTTGGCTAAAGTGCGTAACCTATTAAGGCGCGACTACGGCTTTGCCAAAGCCAGCACCGGCCAAGTCAAGCCGAAAAAAATGGCGGTGCTGTGCGTCTATTCCGATGAAAGCGTCATTGAGCCGGATGCGGTTTGCGCTGTTGTTGAACCTCGCACTGAGCCTCGTGCCGGCGTGACCGGTTTAAACTGCGCCGGTTACGGTTCCAGTGTTTGCGTCACCGCGCCATTTGGCTTTGTGGCTGCCGGGTTGCTAATTAAGCAAGTTTTGCTCGCTTAAATTCACCCAGGCTTGTGGGTGACTTATTTAGCCGACTTCTGAATAACCTCGCCACCTTTTTCTATGTCTTTACCTAGCCCTTGCACTGTGTTGCAAGCAGACAAGCAAGTGGCAACCATAATGAAAAGGGAGCACTTTTTTAAAGCGCGTAGCAAAGTCCTTAACACTAGCCTATTTCTATTTTCTAGTAGCAAATTTATACCCTCGGTAGATCAACGCAAAGTGAATGTCCCGTCCATTGGGTTTTAATAGACCAGTCCGTATATGTCCGCCTCTGCCGCTAGCCAATCGTCCA
>CAMDXI010000034.1 GCA_945878695.1 Methylotenera oryzisoli
CCAAATACGGCACCTAATACGGTGGATACAGCCACCAATAAGACTGGGTTAGTCATGTCTAATAAGGTTGCGTTTGCTGCTGTACCCGCTGTTAACGCCAAGCCCGCTGTTGCTGCATAGCCGTACACATTAGCTGGCACCACTGACAATAAATTATTGCCGGCCAAGATCACTAATGGGAACACTGTGATTGCAACGATTACTGGGGCAGCTAGCGCACCCAAATTAGCCAATGTACCAGCGTTAATTAAGTACAAGGCTACACCGGCCATAACTGCACCAAATATCATCCCTGCTATGGTTTTTTGCAATGCGGCATCGTCTGCACCACTGTGGAAGTAGCAACCCCATGCAATGAAACCTACCCATACTAAAGCAACACTAGCGAGCGGGTTTAATGCTACAAAAGCCCACACACCCCCTAAAACAGCAATACTTAATGCAAGTGCAGTTAATTTCGACATACCTAATTCTCCTAAATTATTATATAAATGAGTAACAAGTTAATGCGAACAGCGGCGATATATGCGGGGCTTCTTCTGACTTATGTGACCCCGTCATAAAAACGCTAGCGCAATACTGAACGATTTTTACATAAATGTAAACTTTTTTAAGCCCTGATATAGTGCATGGAGCAGAAATGCTAGGTAAGCACTTGATTTTATGTGGGTATTAATAAAAAAATAATGCATTTACAGGTGGGTAGCGGGGAATTTTGCGGGGAAATCGCCGTTTTTAGATGGGTAATCCCAGTGTTTACGCCAGGTTGCCAGAACTAAATTGGGGTAAGCAGATTGACCTAAACTGCCGTTATATCGACCCAAGGCGCGAAACAGATTGCCGTTTTCCCTATCTAAATAGTGCCTTAATATAGTGCAGCCGTAGCGTAAATTGGTTCGTAACAAGAATAGATTGTGGTCGGATGCACCAATAGCACGTGGCCAAAACGGCATGATTTGCATAAAACCACGGGCACCCGCGCTAGACACAGCATACTTATTAAAGCCGCTTTCTACCTGTATCAAGCCTAAAACCAGTTGCGGATCGAGGCCAGCACGGCTGGCTTCGTAATGCACCGTGCGTAATAAATCTTCACGGTAGGATGGATTAGGAATGCGTTTTTGTAGGCGGGCGGACATGGCATTTAACCAAGCCTCTCCCTCTTTAGCGGAGGCAAAAACCAATTTTGCCGGCGCTTTATCGCTGATGCTGCGCTGCATCATGGCTTTAACGGTATGGGATAAAGGCTCTTCAATTTGCGATCCAGCGTGGCTGTTTAGGCTAATAAGTAAGCCTAGCAGCATGCCTATGGATAGATTGAAGAAAGGCATGGGTGGTTTAGGGTGATTTAGGCTATTTTTTGCATGAACGCCAACACTTGGTTTAAAGGCAAGGACTCGGCCTGCTCGGCCTGGCGGGCTTTGTATTCCACCAAGCCATCGGCTAAACCGCGCTCACCCACCACCAAGCGGTGTGGCACGCCCATCAAATCGGCTTCAGCAAACATCACGCCTGGGCGCTCGCCCCTGTCGTCTAGCAAGGCATCGATGCCAGCGGCTTTTAGATCAACATACAATTGATTAGCGGCGGCTTGCACCGCCTCGGATTTGTCATAGCCGATTGGGCAAATGGCCACAGCAAAGGGTGACATGCTGGCTGGGAAGACAATGCCGCGCTCATCAAAACCTTGCTCAATGGCCGCGCCTACGATGCGTGATACGCCTATGCCGTAACAGCCCATCTCCATCACTTGGGTCTGGCCGTTATCATCCAAATAGGTGGCGTTCATGGCGGACGAATATTTAGTACGCAATTGGAATATATGGCCCACTTCTATGCCGCGGCAAAGTGACAATATGCCTTTACCGTCTGGGCTGACATCGCCTTCCACCACGTTGCGTATGTCTGCCACCAAACTGGGCTCGGCCAAGTCGCGGCCAAAATTCACCCCGCTTAAATGAAACTTAGGCTTATTGGCGCCACAGACAAAATCGCTCATGGCGGCCACGGTTTTGTCGGCAATCACAGTGACGTTAGCCGCCACATTGACCGGGCCGATAAAGCCAGGTGGGCAATTTAAGTGGGCACGAATTTCTTCTTCGGTCGCCAAGCGGAAATCGGCCATGCCGTCTAATTTGGCTAACTTCACTTCGTTTAAATTGTGGTCGCCACGCAACAAGGCCAAGTAGAAACCGCTGCTGCCATCGGCTTGCTTCACCATAAGCGCGATGGCTTTGACAGTTTGCGTAACGCTGATATTCAGTAAGGCGGCCACGTCGGCACAAGCGGTTTGCTTAGGCGTGTCCACTTCTTGCATGGCGGCCGTTGGCGCCTGACGTTTAGCCACGGTGATGGCTTCAGCCAACTCGACGTTGGCCGCGTAATCGGAGCTGTCGCAATACGCTAGACCGTCCTCACCCGAATCGGCCAACACATGAAACTCGTGCGAACCATCGCCGCCTATGGCACCGGTATCGGCTTTAACGGCACGGAATTTTAAGCCCAAGCGATTGAATATCGCGCTGTAGGCTTGGTACATGGTGGCGTAAGTTTGCTCTAATGAGGTGAAATCGGTGTGAAAGGAATAAGCGTCTTTCATCATGAATTCGCGGGCGCGCATCACCCCAAAACGCGGGCGGATTTCATCACGGAATTTAGTTTGAATTTGATAAAAATTAAGCGGCAATTGCTTGTAGCTGCGAATTTCCGTGCGGGCAATGTCGGTAATCACTTCTTCGTGGGTAGGGCCAAAACAAAACTCGCGCTCGTGCCTATCGGTAATTTTCAGCATTTGCGGGCCAAACACCGCCCAACGACCGGTTTCATCCCACAACTCGCGTGGCTGCACGGCCGGCATCAACAATTCCAGCGCACCGGCCTTGTTCATTTCCTCGCGCACGATGGTTTCAACCTTGCGTAAAACACGCAAACCCAAGGGCATCCAACTGTATAAACCCGAGCCTAATCGTTTAATTAAGCCGGCTCGCACCATCAAAATATGGCTTTGCAACTCGGCGTCGTTGGGGGCTTCTTTTTGCGTGTTGAAGAAAAATTGGGAGGCGCGCATGGTGAAAGTCGAATCGGAACAAATAAAAGTGTGAATTTTACCTTTTAACCTTACGCTCGTCAGCATTAATCCGCTTGAGCCGCCCTAAGCCGGCGGCATGCTGCTTAAAGGCTAGGCTAAATCGGCCAGGGCTTGCATGGCCAAACGCAAATCGTGCCAGGTTTGCGCTTTATCTAGCGGCTGCTGCAGTAAGTGATCTAACGCATGCGTGACTACCAGTGTGCGGCCATGGCAGGCGTGCAATTGGCCGCGTAAAGTTGGCAAGCTTGCCTGGCTAGCCAACAACTGTTGGGCAGCCGCTGCACCGAAGGCGATGAGCATTTTTGCTGGGCTGGCTGACAAGGCGTGGCCTGGATCCGTCATGGGCTGCGCGGCGTTTAGGCTAATGCGCATGGCCTTAGCCATGTTTTGTAGCAACTGCCATTCGTCTGCCGATAAGCTGGCTGTGAGCGAAACAAACAACCACACGCCATCCGTGCTGGCGACTTGAGTCCAGGCCAAGGCCGCGACTGGCGCTGGAACGACCACCTCTGGAACGACCACCTCTGGAACGACTGGCGCTGCAACATGAGCAGCAGGCATCAATGGCACAGGGCTCGCTGCGTGGACTTCAGGCGCAAGCGGAGCAAAGCCGGCACGCAAATGCCACATAGGCAGCAATTCCAATTCGCGCAACACGTCTTCTTGCGTCATCGCAGGGTTGGCCTGGTCTTTTATATTTGGGTTTTTGTTCATGGGTATTATTTGATGGTGTCGTTTATCCTATGGCCAAGCCCATTAACACGGCGTCTTCACGGCCGCTTTTGGTAGGGTAATAACCCCGCCTAATGGCCATCTCATTAAAGCCGGTATTTTCATACAGTGCAATGGCGCTGACATTACTCATGCGCACCTCTAGGAACATATTGGCCGCTTGTTGCTGTTTAGCCAAATCCACCATGTGCTGTAACAGGCATCGGCCTAAGCCTTGCTTTTGGTAGGCTTGCGCAATGCTTAAATTAAGCAAATGCGCTTCATCCAACACCAACATCATCAAGGCATAGCCTATGATGGTTTTATCCCGCCACAGCACTCGCGCCGTGTAGCCGGCATTTAGAGAATCACTGAAGTTACCCCGCGTCCAAGGATAAGGGTAGATCACCGGCTCTATGGCCATGATGGTATCCAAATCCGCCATGTTCATGGGCAGAAATTGGTCACTGGCTGTTAAGCCATAAGGCAGCTTGGAATGTATCATCACAGCGACGCACCCAGCTCACGTTCGGCGGTTTTAAGGGCCACCCGATTGCGCACGTAAATAGGCATGGCGGATCCCGCTGGCAAGGCCTGACCGGCGGCAAAATCCGCTTGGCTTAAAGCCAATATGGCCATGGCCGAAGGTAAACAATCGGGCTGGGTGGCCAGTAACTGGCCGCTATAGACTGCCGCCAATGCGTCAGGGTAAGCCTGCCAACCGCTGCCGATGCCGGTCCAGCCGGTGCCTAACAAAACCGGCACCGCTTCCGGTTTACACACCGTCGGTTCTGATAGCGTTTGCCATTGCGCGCCGACGTTCTCGTAAGCGGCATGGTAGACCTCACCCATGCGCGCATCCAAACAGGCGATGACTTTATTGGCGCCACTGGCTTGCGCTAGTGCCAACAAGGTACACACGCCCAATACCGGCAAATTGGCACCCAAACCTAAACCTTGCGCAACGCCGGCGGCAATGCGCACGCCAGTAAACGAACCGGGGCCGGCACCAAAAGCCAGGCCGTGCAGATCGCTCAATTGCAAATTGGCTTGTTTAAGCAGGCTGTCTATCTGCGGCAAAATCACATGCGAGTGGGTTTGCCCGGCGTTCACTTGGAACACATAGAACGCATCGCCTTTGATTAAGGCTAGCGATAGGTATTCCGTGGAGGTATCAAAGGCGAGTAAATTCACGTGGGCTTAATGTTCATTTTAATCAGACGCTATTTTGCCACGCATACGCTTAATTTGGCCACGCTGCGTTTTACTTTCTAAGCGCCTTTGTTTGGATCCGTAACTGGGCCGTGTAGCATAACGGGTGGGCAACACTTTATTGGCCGCGTTGACGATGTCGTGCAAGCGCTGAATGGCGTCCTTTTTGTTCGCTTCTTGGGTGCGGTATTGCTGGGCTTTTAACACCAACACACCTTGCTCACTGATGCGGCTGTCTCTTAATTGCAGCAGCCGTGCTTTCAAACCTTCAGACAAACTGGACGCGGCTATGTCAAATCGCAGGTGGATGGCACTGGATACTTTGTTGACGTTTTGCCCGCCCGCTCCTTGCGCGCGTATGGCGCTTAATTGGTAGTCGGATTCCGGAATAAGCAGCATCAGGCCTGCTCTGACGTTTGAAAAAAAGCTTGCACCTCGGCTAGCTCGCGGGTGCGTTTAAACGGCGGCAAGCTTTGCCAAATGCGTTTGCCGTAACTTTTGCTAATTAAGCGCGGGTCACACAGCATGAGCACGCCGCGGTCTTTTTCATCGCGTATCAAACGGCCGGCGCCTTGCTTTAAGGTGATCACCGAGTAGGGCAACTGGTATTCCATGAAGGCATTTTTACCTTCGGCGTTGAGTTTGTCGACACGAGCAGACAAGACCGGGTCATCCGGCGGGGCAAACGGCAATTTATCTATGATGACCACGCTCAAGGCTTCGCCGCGCACGTCCACGCCTTCCCAAAAACTTTGCGAACCAACCAAGACCGCGTTGCCCAATAAGCGAAAGCGGTCCAACAACTCGGTGCGCGAACTGTCGCCTTGCAGCAGCAAGGGGCTCTCTATGCCATTTTCCGCAAAGGCCTCTTTTAATAAAGCATGAATTTCACGCATGGCGCGCAAGCTGGTGGACAAGACAAAAGCCCGGCCACCACTGGCTTGCAACAACGGCAGGGCGGCGGCCACCACACAGGCGGTGTAACTGGGGCTGTTGGGGTCCGGCATGTCGGTCGGCACATACAGTAAAGCTTGCGCTGGGTAGTTGAAAGGGCTTTCCCAAAAACCGGTTTTGGCGTCTTGCAAGCCCATGGCCGCTTGGTAATGGCTGAAATCACTTTTCACCGCCAAGGTGGCCGAGGTGAAAACCCAAGCGCGCGGCTGCGCATTAAGCTGCTTGCCAAAGCCCTCGGCGACGCTGAGCGGCGTGGCATGCAGTTGCACGGTGTGACTGAACACCTCCACCCAACGCACTAAATTTTGGTTGGCGGCCGATTGCCAACGGTCAAATAAATCGCCTAAGGCTAGACTGCGTTGCCAGCATTTTTCCAATAAAGGATCGCGTGCCGCTTGCGTTTCCAGCACTTGGGCCAAGGCTTGCAATTGCGCTAACAGGTGTTTTAAGGCGGCATCAAAGCCTTTGATGGCCATGGCCTTTTCCACTGGCAAGCGTGAGCCTTCGTAGGCAAACACCAAGCGAAAATCTTTCGCGGCTTTTTCTAACAGTGGAATCGCCTGGCCAAGCGCTTGGCAATCTTTGGCCAAACTCAAATAGGCCGCCGTGCAATCGTGCGCCAATTCTGAAATTTGGCCGGTGGAGACGTCCTCACCAAAAAACAAGCCGGCCACCTCAGGCAGTTGATGGGCTTCATCGAATATGACGGTATTGGCCGTCGGCAATAGCTCGGCCACGCCTTCGTTGCGCAACATCACATCGGCAAAAAACAAATGGTGATTGACCACCACCACGTCGGCCGCCAAAGCTTGTTTACGCGCCTCCATGACAAAGCATTCTTTGTAATTGGGGCAATCGCCGCCCAGGCAATTGTCGCGCGTGGAGGTGACGCTAGACCAAATCATGGCGTTTTCTGGCACGCTGTTGAGTTCGCTTTTGTCGCCGCTTTTGCTGTTTTCTGCAAAGGTTTGGATGACATGCAAATACTTCGCATCGTCGCGAGAGGCAAAGCGTCCCTCTTGGGCGGCACGCGCCAAATGGTAATGGCAGACGTAATTGGCCCGGCCTTTTAACATGGCCACCGTGACCGGCACTTTTAATGCGTCGCGCACGTTAGGCAAATCACGGCTAAACAATTGGTCTTGTAAGTTTTTGGTGCCGGTGGAAATAATGACCTTGCCACCACTGAGTAAAGCCGGGACCAAGTAGGCAAAGGTTTTACCGGTGCCGGTGCCGGCCTCGGCCACCAACTGGCTGTTATTTTCTATGGCATCGGCGATGGCTAAGGCCATCTCCAACTGCTGGGTACGCTCACTGAAGCCGGCTACATGCTTCGCCAGCAGGCCGTCCTTGGCGAAAACTTGAGCTAGTGTAGGGGTGGACATGCTGGACTTAGGCTGATCATTTAGGCGTAAACATAAAGACCAGCATTATCCCACGACTTAAGCCTGCAACACGCTGCAAACTAATTATTTAAGCTAAGCAGTACGGCCTAAATTGGCCATTTTTTAGTAAAAAAATAGCCATATAAAACATGGTGATAGATTAAGAATAGTGGATCTCAAGGGCCAATGCTATAATGGCCGCCGTGAATATAAAAAAACCCCAACCTTACGCGCTGTGTTTATGCCTAGCCTTGCTTAGCAGTACGTGCTTGGCTGCCGAACCGGCATTGGCCATGACGGAAACCCTAGCCGATGTGCCAGTCACTGGCGAGACCAGTGAGGGCGCCGGCAGCAATTGGTCAGCCCGCGCCAGCGAAGTGTTGGTCAACGCTTTGAGCCTAACCGGTGTGCGCTACAAATACGGCGGCAATTCGCCTGAAACCGGCTTTGATTGCAGCGGCTTCGTGCGTTACGTGTTCAAACAAGCCACCAGCTTAAGCTTGCCACACAGTGCCATGGCGATCAGCCAATTAGGCAAAAGCGTGCCTAAAGATGAATTGCAACCTGGGGATTTGGTGTTCTTCAACACCTTAAGAAGCACGTTTTCACACGTGGGTATTTATTTAGGCAATAACCGCTTTATCCATTCGCCTAGTCGTGGCGGCAAAGTCCGCGTGGAAAATATGGACGACGTCTATTGGGCAAAAAACTTCAATGGCGCCCAACGCATAGACCAAGCCAAACTCAATACGGCTGAATAATCTGATTAGAAATTAATGATCGGCCGCTTTTACCGGCGTGTCAGAATGGCCTAAATCGCGATTAGGGTCTATGCAATCGCGAACCAATTGCTTGATTTCTTTTGCTTCAGGAAAGCGTCCGGCCAACTTACGCGAATAGAGCAATTGCTGATTCAGCGTGATATCAAAAATGCCATTGCTGCCAGGCTTTAAACTCACGCTAGTGAGATCTTGTTCAAAGGTAGTGAGTAATTCCTGTGCCAACCAAGCCGCCCTAAGCAACCAGCGGCATTGTGTGCAATAGCTAATTTCGATGTGGTGTTGAGCCAATTAGACCGCCCTTACTGTTATACTTTTATTTCATTAAAATCGCGCCACACAAAACGCAACATGGAACTAATAAGCTTGAGCTTGTCATAAAGCCGTTCGCTTTTTTTCCTAGGGATAATACACCATGCAAGTAAAAAATAAATACCAAGGCTTTACTAAAATTGGCTTGGTTTTCGCCGGCCTCATCGTTGGCCTAATGCTCAGTTTGACCTACTCTGCGGTGGCAGAAAAAATGGTCAAACCGCAATTGCCCATCGAAGACTTGCGCGCTTTTGCTGAGGTGTTTGGCAAAATCAAAAGCGACTACGTGGAACCGGTAGAAGACAAAAAACTGATTTCAGAAGCCATCAGCGGCATGCTGACCGGCTTGGATCCGCACTCCACTTACATGGACGTGGACGCCTTTAAAGACATGCAAGCCGCCACACAGGGTGAATTCGGTGGCCTAGGCATAGAAGTGGGCATGGAAGACGGCTTAGTGAAAGTGATCTCGCCTATTGAAGATTCGCCTGCATACGCGGCCGGCATCAAGAGCGGTGACCTCATCATGAAATTGGATGAGAAGTTGGTAAAAGGCATGACCTTAAACGACGCAGTGAAAATCATGCGCGGCAAACCCGATACCCCTATTACCCTCACCATCTTACGCAAAAATGAGGCGAAACCACTCTTAGTGACTTTGGTGCGCGCCGTCATTAAAAACAAAAGCGTCAAATACAAACTAACTGAACCAGGTTACGCCTATGCTCGCGTGACGCAATTCCAAGAACACACCGGCGAAGACTTGGCCAAAGCCATCAACACCATGCACGCTGAAAACAAAGGGCCATTCAAAGGCTTTGTGTTGGATTTGCGTAATGACCCAGGCGGCTTATTAAATGGGGCAGTTGGCGTGTCGGCCGCCTTCTTACCGAAAGACACTTTGGTGGTGTATACCGAAGGCCGCGCCCCGGATTCTAAAATGAACCTCACGGTGAACCCAGAGAATTACGCTAGAGGTGGGGCCGCCAACGATTACATGCGCGACATTCCCGCCGATTTAAAAACCGTGCCCATGGTCGTGTTGATCAATGCCGGTTCTGCTTCAGCCTCAGAAATCGTGGCGGGTGCACTGCAAGACCACAAACGTGCCACCTTAATTGGCGTGCGCAGCTTTGGTAAAGGTTCAGTGCAAACCATCATGCCTATGAATAACGGTGCGGCCATTAAATTAACCACCGCGCGTTATTTCACACCCAAAGGTCGCTCCATCCAAGCCAAAGGCATAGAACCTGACTACTACGTTGAAGACGGCACTGACCAATCCAACAACATTCACGAAGCGGATTTGTCTCGTCATCTATCCAACCCTAAAGACGCGCCTAGCGGCTCAGCCAAACCGGACAACAGTGCCGCGGCTGCCGCAGCCAAAGCAAAATTGAATGAGAAGAAATTTGCTGAAGCATCGGCACCAATCGAGCCAGCCAGCAAAGAAGACTTGCAATTTGCTCAGGCGATGAATTTCCTTAAAGGCAAACCGGTGATTAAATCCGAACCCCCAAAAGTGGAAGCGGCAGCCAACACGAAATAATTGATCGCCTAGCGCGACAACTTGAGTACAACAACTAACCCGCCTTAATTCGGCGGGTTTTTTATAACCATAAGCAATTTTGTCTGGCTCTGCGCCTAATACAGCCTGGGCTAGGTTTATAATGAGACCATGAGTTTATCCGTCCCCAATTTAATCCAAGAAGCTGAGCGTTGCGTGGCTTGTGGCCTGTGTTTACCGCATTGCCCCACCTACAAAAAAACCGGCTCCGAGGCCGATTCGCCTAGGGGGCGCATACAACTGATGCGTGCCGTGGCCCAAGACATTCTGCCCAATAACGAGCGCTTTAAAGCGCACATGGACTTGTGTTTGAGTTGCCGCAGTTGCGAAAGCGCCTGCCCAAACAACGTGGCTTATGGTTCCTTAATTGACAGTGCTAGGGCGCTGTTTGTCCCGAAAAAAAGTCGCCTCACGGCAT
>CAMDXI010000035.1 GCA_945878695.1 Methylotenera oryzisoli
CGCATGCCATTTAATTCTTTTTGCAGCAATTCGATGTTGTTTTGATGGTTGTCTACTTCGGCTTGCAAGGGTTTCATTTTTTCATTGAATTTGGCCATGTTGCGGTAGGTCGACACCGTGCCATCGCTGTTCTTTTTATGGCCAATTTCTGGTTTGCTGGCTTCTTGGGCGTAGGCCTCTTTGGCTAAATTTAAGGCGGATTTTTCGGCCGTTAGCTCGGCCTCTAATATGGTTAGGCGTTTGGCGTCGCGTTGATTTTGTGTGTTGGTATCCACGCGCGGAAAGTCACTGCCACTTTGGCGATGTTTGCTGCGCGTGCTGGCTTTCTCAGTCGGGTCGCTAGCGTTGGTGGAATCGCCATCGTTGGCGATGTTTAACTTAATGGCGTCCTTGCTTTTTAGGTTGGAGTAAGTGACCACCCCGTTGGCATCCGTGTGTTTGTAGATGTCGGCCAGCAACGGGCCGGCAAACAGTGTGAAGACGAGGGCGCTAATGCAGTTTAGACGAAGATTTTTTATCATGCTTGTAGTGTAGAACAGTTGTTTGGCCTAGGCAATTCGCATCGATTGGATGAATGACTGAAACGTAAATAACGGGAATATCGCGGCGAGGCGCCGCTCCTACAAACCCATGACGAGATTGTTAGGCCGGGGCGCCGCTCCTACAAGTTCAGGCCATGAAAAGATGATTTTTATGTAGGAGCGGCGCCTCGCCGCGATTAACTTATATAGTCGGGATAAGCCATAAGCTGGATAAGCCCGACATCAAGTTGGCTTAGGCCAACAGCGAGCAATAAAAAAGGGGCGATGACTCGCCCCTTTTTATTTAACCTATCTTATTATCTGGCTTAAATCAGCTTAGCAAGAGTAGTACAAACCAAACTCAGCTGGGTGCGGAGTCATGCGTAGTTTGTTTACTTCTTCCATTTTTAGCGCAATGTAGCTGTCTATCCAATCGTTGGTGAACACACCGCCGCGGGTTAAGAACTCGCGATCTGTGTCTAGGTTAGCCAAGGCTTCTTCTAGTGAGGCACACACGGTTGGGATCATTGCATCTTCTTCTGGTGGAAGATGGTACAAGTCTTTAGTCGCTGGCTCGCCTGGGTGGATCTTGTTTTGAACGCCATCTAGACCCGCCATCATCAAGGCACTGAATGCCAAGTATGGGTTAGCAATTGGATCCGGGAAGCGCGCTTCAACACGGCGTGCTTTGTCAGAATGCACAAATGGGATGCGGATAGAAGCAGAGCGGTTTTTAGCTGAGTAAGCTAATTTAACTGGCGCTTCAAAGTGCGGTACCAAGCGTTTGTATGAGTTAGTGCCTGGGTTGGTGATCGCATTCAATGCTTTAGCGTGCTTGATGATGCCGCCAATGTAGTAAAGCGCGAAATCGCTCAAACCAGCGTAGCCGTTACCCGCGAACAAGTTTTTACCGTCTTTCCAAATGGATTGGTGCACGTGCATGCCTGAACCGTTATCGCCAGCGAACGGTTTAGGCATGAAAGTAGCGGTTTTGCCATAAGCGTGCGCGGTGTTTAACACCACGTATTTAAGGATTTGTGTCCAGTCCGCACGTTGAGTCAAGGTGCTGAACTGCGTACCGATTTCACATTGACCGGCTGTGGCCACTTCGTGGTGGTGTACTTCAACTGGCACACCCATTTCTTCTAGCGCGATACACATAGCAGAACGCACGTCTTGCAATGAATCGACTGGTGGCACTGGGAAGTAACCGCCTTTTACACCTGGACGGTGGCCAGTGTTGCCGCCTTCGAATTTGTCTTTTGTGGACCAAGCGGCTTCTTCTGAGTTGATGCGCACTGAGCTACCGCTCATGCTTACGTCCCACTCGATGGAGTCAAAAATGAAGAATTCTGGTTCAGGACCGAAGTAAGCCGTGTCACCGATACCGCTGGCTTTTAAGTAAGCTTCAGCACGTTTAGCCAAGCTACGTGGGCAACGGTCGTAACCTTTGCCGTCTGTTGGGTCCACTACATCGCAAGTTAGGATCAATGTAGGCTCGTCCATGAATGGGTCGATGTTAGCCGTGGTTGGGTCTGGCATTAATTGCATGTCTGAGGCTTGAATGCCTTTCCAGCCAGCAATAGAAGAACCGTCAAAGGCGTGGCCTTCGGTGAATTTATCTTCATTGAATGCAGAAACAGGAACGGTGACATGTTGCTCTTTACCGCGTGTATCGGTAAAACGAAAATCAACAAATTTAATGTCGTTTTCTTTTACCATTTTCATTACATTAGCCACTGACATCAAAATCTCCTAAGTATGGTGTGGGATAGATAAAACAAATTCTTAACTGTATAAAATTATAAAGTATTCAACGTGCTACATTAGCAGGAAACGTGCCATGCTGAAAAGACCAAAATCAGGCTTTTTTGCCGAAGCACTAAAATGCCGCTCAGGATTAAGCACCATAAAAGTGCACAAACCGAATTTATTGCACTTTTATAGTGCACCAAAATAGAGCGCCGCCGATGTCGGGTTTTTCTGCATTACGGCTATAATTTAGCAGTGATTTATAATCGCTGTAAGTAAGCTGGAAATTTAAATAAACATAAGGGTGCAGGCATGAGTCAACAAACTGAAATTTTGCAGGTGGCACAGCAGCGCAGCCTAGACAACCGCTTTCCTTACAGTGGTGCGTTAACGCCATCCGAAGCCTGTGCTATTTTACAGGCCGATCCAAAGGCGCTGTTGGTAGACGTGCGCACCAAGGCCGAGTTAGAGTTAGTCGGCCGCGTACCCAGCGCCCTAAATATAGAGTGGGCGTTTTACCCAGGCATGGTTAAAAACGAGCAGTTTGCCGAGCAATTGCTAGCCAATGTGAATAAAGATCTAACGGTATTATTTCTCTGCCGCACCGGTGGTCGCTCACACAATGCCGCCGTGCTGGCCGAACAACTGGGCTATGCCCAAGCTTACAACATCCTCGAGGGATTTGAGGGCGAGGCCAATGCATTAAAACAGCGCACCACCATTAATGGCTGGAAGCACGCCAATTTGCCTTGGACTAACTAAAGCATGACCGACCACTACGCGGTTATAGGCAACCCGATTGCGCACAGCAAATCGCCTTTGATTCATACTGAATTTGCTAAACAAACGGCGCAAGCCATGGCGTATGAAGCGATATTGGCGCCACTGGATGACTTTGCTGGCACCGTGCAAGCCCTCATCAAGCAAGGCTACAAAGGCGCTAACGTGACCGTGCCGTTTAAATTTGCCGCTTACGACATGGCGGATCAGCGTAGCGAGCGCGCTTTTGCTGCCGGCGCGGCCAACACCTTGAGTTTTACGGTAGATGGGATTGTGGCTGACAACACCGACGGGGCCGGCTTGGTGCGGGACATACAAATCAATAAGCAGTGCGAATTTGCCGGTAAGCGCGTGCTTTTAATTGGCGCCGGTGGCGCAGCCGAAGGGGTGTTGCAACCGATACTGGCGGCTAAGCCCAGCTTATTAGTCATCACCAATCGCAGCTTGGATAAAGCGCAAGCGATGTTAAGCAAGGCGGCCGCCACCTCCACTAAATTGCAAGCCATTCCCCTAGCTGAATTAGGCGACGCCGCTTTTGACATTGTGATCAATGCCACCTCTGCCGGTTTGAGCGGCAGCCCATTGGCCATCCCCGACAGCATTTTTGCCCCAGATTGTTTGGCCTACGACATGATGTACGGTCGTGAAACGCCCTTTATGCAGCAGGCTAAGCGTTGTGGCGCCAAGGCGGCCGATGGATTGGGCATGCTGCTAGAACAAGCGGCCGAGGCCTTTGCTATCTGGCGTGGGGTGCGGCCAAACACGCAAGCCTTGCTGCAACAACTAAGCCTATAAATGCATACAGTCGCATGAAAAATTGGTTACTTAATCAGCATGAACAAGCGCAGCCACTGAACTTTAGTGGCTACGTCACGCGGGGATTGGTGGCTTTTTTTATGTTGCTGTTCGCCTACCAACTGTGGATATTGCTGCATATTTGTTGGTGGATACAGTTCAATCCGTCGTCCAGTGCGTTCATGGAAGACCGTCTGGATTTAATTCAAGAAAAAAATCCGGATGCGGAGTTAAAACACAAATGGGTGAAATACAACAAAATTTCCATCCAGTTAAAGCGGGCCGTGATTGCCAGTGAGGATGCCAAATTTTTAGATCACGAGGGCTTCGATTGGGAAGGCATAGAAAAGGCCTACAAGAAGAACAAGCGCAAGGGCAAAATCGTCGCGGGCGGTTCCACCATCAGTCAGCAATTGGCCAAGAATTTATTTTTGTCGACCAAACGCACGCCTTGGCGCAAAGCGGAAGAAGCCTTAATCACCGTGATGCTGGAAAACATCCTGAGTAAAAAGCGCATTTTGGAAATCTATTTAAATATCATCGAGTGGGGCAATGGGGTGTTTGGCGCCGAGGCTGCTGCCCGGCATTATTACAAAACCAGCGCCGCCAATTTGAGCAGCGGTCAAGCCGCCAAGTTAGCCGCCATGATTCCTAATCCACGCTTTTATGACAGACACACTTACACCAATTATTTAAGCCGGCGCACCGCCACCATACAAGCGCGTATGTACCAAGTGAGCGTGCCTAAGTGAAATTTGATTGTGCCAATCTGTCTTATCGATGTGCGCTTGATTAAGCTTAAATGCAGATAAAAAGACCTATCGCGGCGGGGCGCCGCTCCTACAATAGACTTATTGTCATTCCCGCTTTTGACTTTACTAAGTGCTAAATAAAGTCATGTGGCTTTTTTGGCGCTTAAGCGAAAATCACACTGATTATTTTTTGAAGAAAGCATGCTTGTGAGCAGTCATTAACGCTTCCGCTTCTGCTTCCGCTTCTAAGCTTGTTCGAACCAAATGATCGTCGAAACTTTCATTTTCAATGGCTGATGTTGCTTTGCTATCTTTCATGACTGTTCCCATGATATGTTATCTGATAACAGATTATACGCTTGCTGATTTTAAAAATAATGTTTGTTTCTTAGCAACTTTAGAGCATGGCTTTTAAGTACTTAGCCGTGTAACTGTGTTTGTTTTCTGCTACTTGTTCAGGCGTGCCTTCGGTGATGATGCTGCCGCCTCCATCCCCGCCCTCTGGGCCCATGTCCACTATCCAATCGGCCGTTTTAATCACGTCCAAATTGTGTTCAATAATAACGATGGTGTTGCCGGCATCCCTTAAACGATGGATCACGTCTAACAGCAATTGGATGTCGGCAAAGTGCAAGCCGGTGGTCGGTTCATCCAATATATACAGGGTGCGACCGGTGTCGCGTTTGCTTAATTCCAGGGCTAATTTTACCCGTTGCGCTTCGCCGCCGGATAAGGTGGTGGCACTTTGCCCTAGGGTGATGTAGCCCAAGCCCACATCCAACAATGTTTTTAGCTTGCGGGCAATGACCGGTTGGGCACTAAAAAACACGTGCGCTTGTTCCACCGTCATTTCCAATACTTCGCGTATGTTTTTGCCTTTAAATTGAATTTCCAAGGTTTCGCGGTTGTAGCGGTGGCCTTTGCACACGTCGCATGGCACGTAAACATCCGGTAAAAAGTGCATTTCAACGCGCAACACGCCATCGCCTTGGCAGGCTTCACAACGCCCACCTTTAACGTTAAACGAATAGCGACCGGGGCCGTAACCACGCACGCGGCTTTCCGGCACGTTGGCAAATAGATCACGGATGGGCGTAAATAAGCCGGTGTAAGTGGCTGGGTTGGAGCGCGGGGTTCGGCCTATCGGGCTTTGGTCCACGTCCACCACTTTGTCAAAAAAGGCCAAGCCGTCGATTTCACCAAAGGCCGCAGGCTCGGTGTTGCTGCCATATAAATGCTGCGAAACAACACGGTAAAGCGTGTCGTTAATTAAGGTGGATTTGCCGCTACCGGACACGCCAGTAATGCAGCTTAGTAAGCCCACCGGTAATTTTAAGCTTACGTCTTTTAAGTTGTTGCCAGTGGCATGGCTTAATTTTAGCCAACGGGCTGGGTCGGGGGCGGTGCGTTTTTTGTTGTAGATGATTTGTTTTTTGCCGCTTAAGTATTCACCCGTCAATGAGTTCGGGTTAGCCAAGACTTCAGCTGGGGTGCCTTCCGCGACAATTTTCCCGCCGTGTTCGCCGGCACCGGGGCCAATATCAATCACGTAATCGGCAGCCAAAATGGCATCGTGATCGTGCTCGACCACGATGACGCTGTTGCCTATGTCGCGTAAACGCTTAAGCGTTTCTAATAAACGGTCGTTATCGCGTTGGTGCAATCCGATGGACGGTTCGTCCAATACGTACATGACGCCGGTTAAGCCGCTGCCAATTTGGCTGGCCAAGCGTATGCGTTGTGCTTCCCCGCCGGATAAGGTTTCAGCCGAACGCGACAAGGATAAATACTCCAAGCCGACGTTGGTTAAAAACTTCAAGCGGTTGCTAATCTCTTTTACAATCTTATCCGCGATGGCTAATTTAGCCCCAGTCAATTCAAGCGTTTCAAAGAAAGTAAGCGCTAACTTTAAAGGCACTTCACAAACTTCGTGTATGTTTTTATTGCCCACTTTTACGAAGCGTGCGGCTTTGCGTAAACGCGTGCCGTTGCAATCTGGGCAGGTTTTTGAATTGAGGTATTTGGCCAATTCTTCACGCACGGTTTGCGAATCGGTTTCGTGATAACGGCGTTTTAAATTGTTTAAAATTCCCTCAAAGGCATGGGTTTTTTCAAAGAAAGAACCGCGTTCGTTGAGGTATTTAAACGGCAAGGTTTCTTTATCGCTGCCGTCCAGTAAAACCTGTTGTATGGCCTCGGGCAATTTTTCAAAGGGGCTGTCCAAATCAAATTGATAATGCGCCGCTAAACTGGCCAGCATCTGAAAGTAAAATTGGTTGCGTCTATCCCAACCTTTAATGGCGCCGGCGGCCAAGGATAAATGCGGGAAAGCCACCACCCGTTTTGGGTCAAAAAAGTTCATGTTGCCTAGACCATCGCAACTTGGGCAAGCGCCCATGGGATTATTAAAAGAGAATAGGCGCGGTTCTAATTCAGCTAGTGAGTACTCACAAATTGGGCAAGCAAACTTAGCAGAAAACACATGCTCACGTTCGCTATCCATCTCAAAAGCGATGGCTTTGCCCTCGGCTAAACGCAAGGCGGTTTCGAATGATTCGGCGATGCGTTGCTTCATGTCGGGTTTAACTTTTACCCGGTCTATGACCACTTCCACGCTGTGCTTGGTGGTCTTGGCCAGTTGCGGCAGCGCATCCATTTCGTAAATGGTGCCGTCTATGCGCAAGCGCACAAAACCTTGCGCTTTGAGTTCTTCAATCAAATCGACTTGCTCGCCTTTACGGTTACTCACCACCGGTGCCAACAACATGAGCTTGGTGTCTTCTGGCAAAGCCATGACATGATCGACCATTTGGCTGACGGTTTGCGCTTCTAATTTGATGCCGTGCTCTGGGCATTCTGGATCACCGGCACGGGCGTAAAGCAGACGCAAATAATCGTGAATTTCGGTGACGGTACCCACGGTTGAACGCGGGTTATGCGAGGTGGATTTTTGCTCTATGGATATGGCCGGCGACAAGCCTTCTATCAGGTCAACATCCGGCTTGTCCATACGCGCCAAAAATTGTCTGGCGTAGGCCGATAAGGATTCCACATAACGTCGCTGGCCTTCGGCATACAAAGTATCAAAGGCCAAAGACGATTTACCGGAGCCGGATAAACCGGTGATCACCACCAGCTGATTGCGGGGAATATCCAATGAAATATTTTTAAGATTGTGCGTGCGTGCACCGCGTATTTTTATGAATTCCATCATGCTTGTGGCTAAAGGCTCGGTTAATTTTTGGCAACCTGCTAATATACCTACTTTTCTAAAATTAGCTCAAGTAATTTACATGACAGCCATAAAAAATCAGTTAGGTGGGTTGGTTAAAGACGTGGCCGCGCAAAAAATGGCCGCCCTAGTTGAAGGCAGCAGTTTAGATAAAATGACCCCGGTTGAATTGCGCGCCACCGTCAGTTTGGCCTCTATTTATGGCTTGCGCATGTTTGGCTTATTTTCCATATTGCCTATCTTTGCGGTTTACGCCGCTTCCTTTCCTGAACACCCCACCCCGCTCATGATAGGTTTGGCACTCGGCGCTTACGGGCTAACGCAAGCCTTGTTTCAACTGCCGTTTGGCATGGCCTCGGATAAATTTGGCCGCAAGCCCATGATCTATTTAGGACTAGGCATATTCGCGGTGGGCAGCATGATGGCAGCCTTGGCCATGAACATAGAAGGCATGATCATAGGCCGCGCCGTGCAAGGCGCCGGAGCCGTGTCTGCCGTAGTCACGGCCCTGTTGGCCGATTTAACCCGCGATGAAAACCGCACCAAGGCCATGGCCAGCATAGGCGCCACCATAGGCGTGGCCTTTGCTGTGTCCTTAGTGGGCGGGCCCTTACTCAACCAATGGATAGGCGTGCCGGGCATATTCTTTATGACCGCCGTGCTGACCTTGGCCGCCATCGCCGTGGTCAAGTACGTGGTGCCCGATCCGGTGAATAGCCACTACCATTCCGATGCCAGTGCCGCGCCGGCTAAACTAAAAGACGTGCTAAACAATGCACAATTGCTGCGTTTAAATTACGGCATTTTTGCCTTGCATGCCGCGCAAATGGCCATGTTTGTTGTCGTACCGTTTGCCATTAGCAAGGCCAGTGAGTTGAACGTGAATCAACATTGGTTTATTTATTTACCGGTGTTATTGCTGTCTTTTGCGCTCATGGTACCGGCCATTATTTACGCAGAAAAACAGGCCAAGATTAAACAGGTGTTCGTGGCGGCCGTCGCCACCATGTTGTTTGCACAAGTGCTTTTTGCCTTATCCATAGCTTATTTTTGGGGCATCGTATTTTCATTGACGGTGTATTTCGTGGCGTTTAATTTGTTGGAGGCCTCCTTGCCGTCCATCATCAGCAAAATGGCCCCTGCTGCTGCCAAGGGCACGGCCATGGGTGTCTACAACACCGCGCAATCTTTGGGCATCTTTGTTGGTGGTGCCATGGGCGGCTATTTGTCGCACCGTTTTGGTTTTTCCAGCGTGTTTATTTTTTGTAGCGTAATGATGCTTTTATGGCTACTATTGGCTTATTCCATGCAAGCGCCACCGGCACTTAAAACCAAGATGTACAGCTTGGATGAAGCGTCGGCTGAGTTAAGTGCAGAACAAGCGAGCAAGCTTAAAAATCAGTTAAGCAAACTGGCGGGCGTATTAGAGGCAGTGGTTTTGCCGCAAGAGCGCACGGTCATTTTAAAAGTGGATTTAAAAATACATAACACGCAGGCTTGGAACGAATCCAAGGTGCAGCAACTATTGAGGGGATAAAAAATGGCATCAGTAAATAAAGTAATTTTAGTCGGCAATTTAGGCCGCGATCCTGAAGTGCGTTTCATGCCAAACGGCGACGCGGTTTGTAATTTCAGCATTGCCACCACCGATAGCTGGAAAGACAAAGCCGGTGCCAAGCAAGAGCGCACCGAGTGGCACAATATTGTTATGTACCGTAAGTTGGCCGAGATTGCCGGCGAGTACTTAAAAAAAGGCCGTCCTGTGTATGTGGAAGGCCGCTTGCAAACGCGCAAATGGCAAACCAAAGAAGGCCAAGACCGCTACACCACGGAAATTATTGCCGATCAAATGCAAATGTTGGGTGGCCGTGATGGCGCCGGTTCCAATGCTAGTTACGACGGCGGCATGGATCAAAGCAGTGCTGGTGACGATTACAATCAAGCGCCTAGCAATCCGGTGGCGGCCAAACCTGCTGCGGCGAAACCAGCGGCAGGCGGTTCAGGATTTGACGATTTCGAGGACGACATTCCATTTTAATCACGCCTGTTTAGCGGCATGAGATAAGCAACCCGGCTCAGTGATGTGCCGGGTTTTTTATGGCCTTTTTAGCCTTGGAGTGCATTGAAATTGCGCGCAACCATCTTAAGGAGGATGGTTTGTAGGAGCGGCGCCTCGCCG
>CAMDXI010000036.1 GCA_945878695.1 Methylotenera oryzisoli
ACGTCTATGGCCGCTTTCATGGAATCTGGATTGGCGTTATAGGTGTCGTCAATTAAGCGCGCCCCATGGATGGCCATCTTGTTTTGCAAGCGGCCTTTAACGGCAGAGAATCCGGCCAAGCCAGTGGCGATGTCTGCATTAGCGACACCTAGCGCATAAGCAGCAGCGCTGGCGGCCAGCGCATTACGGACGTTATGAACGCCCATAACCGGCAAAACAAATACCACTTCACCGGCTGGGTTGCTTAAACGCACGGCATAGCCGCCGTCTTTTTCTTGGTAGCTGGCCTGCACGTCGGCAGCTTGATCGAGACCAAAACTAACGATTTTTTTACCAGCATTAAGTGTGCGCCAATAGGCCGCGTAATCGTCGTCGGCATTGATTAGCGCCACCCCGTTTGCTGCCAGCCCAGCGAAAATCTCAGCCTTGGCTTGAGCGATTTTATCGCGCGTACCCAACTCACCTAGGTGCGCTGTGCCAGCGTTATTGATCAGCGCCAATGTCGGCTTGGCCAAATCACTTAAGTAGGCTATTTCACCTAAATGATTCATGCCCATTTCCAATACCGCGTACCGATGGCTGTCACGCAGCTTAAGCATGGTTAATGGCAGTCCAATGTGGTTATTGAGATTGCCCACGGTGGCATGTATGGCGGCCATGCCTCCCGCTTTAACCGCCAAAATGGCGCTAAGCATTTCTTTTACCGTGGTCTTACCATTGCTGCCGGTTATGGCCACTACCGGTATGGCAAATTTTGCCCGCCAGTGCGCGGCCAATTGGCCTAAAGCCAAATAACTGTCTTCAACGACGATGGCCGGCGATAAGTTGGCGGTATTTTTTTCCAATACCACCGCTGCCGCCCCCTGTTCCAAGGCTTGCTTAGCATAGTCATGGCCGTCAAAGCGCTCGCCTTTCAAGGCGACAAACAATTGGCCGGGACGTACCGCACGGCTATCGGTGCCCACGCAATCGAATTCACTATCGTTACCGATTAAGCTACCGTGCATGGCCAAGCTGGCTGCGCTTAATTGCATCATGCCGGCACCCCCTGCGTCATCTGGTATTGCTGTAAGGCAAGCCTAGCCTGCTCAACGTCATCGAAGGGCTGCTTAACACCGGCTACTTCTTGATACGTTTCATGCCCTTTGCCAGCCAACAACACTATGTCGCCAGGCTGAGCGGATAGTATCGCCAGCTTAATCGCCTGCGCTCTATCCGGCTGCACTTGATATACCGCACCATTCATGCCTTGCAAAACCTCAGCAATAATGGCCTCAGGCGATTCGCTTCTGGGGTTGTCCGAGGTGACAATGATTTGGTCAGCCAATTCCGCCGCTACCGATCCCATCAGCGGCCGCTTGCCGGCATCGCGCTCGCCACCGCAGCCAAACAGGCAAATTAGTTGCCTTGGCGCTTGCTCGCGCAAGGTCATCAATACTTTTTCTAATGCGTCAGGGGTGTGAGCGTAATCCACTACCACCAAGGGCAATTTGCCACCGCCGCATTGCTGCATGCGGCCTGGCACGGATTGCAGTTGCGCCAACGCCGGCAAGGCCTGCTCCAAGCTCACGTCCAAAGCCAACAAAGCGGACAATACCGCCAAGATGTTATAGGCATTAAATCTGCCCAATATTGGCGCTTGCAATTCCACGCTGCTTTGCTTGTACGTCACCTGCATGCTAAGCCCGGCTTCGTGCAAGCGTAAATGGCTACCACGTACGTCCGCCTCAGCTGAAAAGCCGTAACTTAAAACGGGCTTGGAATCGGCGTGCAGTTCTGCCAATAAACCCACACCAAAAGCATCATCGGCATTAATCACGGCGCATTTCAAGCTAGACCAGCTAAACAATTTTTGCTTGGCCTGGGCGTACGCCTCCATGCTGCCGTGGTAATCCAAATGGTCACGGCTTAAATTGGTTAACACCGCCACATCAAATTCCAGGCCATTGACCCGGCCTTGATCCAAACCGTGTGAAGACACTTCCATGACCACGGCCCGGGCATCCAAGGCCAAGTATTCGGCCAACATGGCTTGCAATAGAATAGCATCCGGCGTGGTGTTGCTTGCCGCACTGGTGGCCTTTAAAAAGCCATTACCCACGGTGCCTAACACGGCTGTTTTTTGCCCCAAATAATCTAAACTTTGCGCCAGCCAGTGGCTGACCGAGGTTTTGCCGTTGGTACCCGTTACACCGACCAGCTTTAACTTAGCGCTAGGATGCCGATAAAAGTCCGCGGCAATGTCCCCTACGGCTTGCTTAAGATGGCGCACGGCACGATGGGAAACCGTCCATTTTGCTTGCCAGGTAAAATCGGCATCATCGAAAATGACACCGATTGCACCGGCCTCAATGGCCTGCGCAATGTAGTCACGGCCATCCGAATGGACGCCAGGGTAAGCTAAGAACAAATAGCCCGGCTTAACCATGCGACTGTCAGCCGTGATGCCTGTGTAGGGCAGGGCGTCTATCATCACATGCCCTCCTTCGCATCTTCGGCATTGCCTTGCAACACCACGTTGTTGTTGGGCGCATCCGGCGGCACCGCATACAAACGCAAGGTTTCAGCCATCACCGCACTGAACACCGGCGCAGCGACTACGCCGCCGTAATAGGCGCCATTGCTAGGCTCGTCTACCATAACGGCAATTAAAAAACGTGGATTCGAGGCAGGCGCCATGCCAACGAAGGAAGCAACGTATTCATTGATGTATCCATGGTCACCCAATTTTTTTGAGGTCCCGGTTTTACCTGCTACGCGGTAACCCAATACCTGCGCTTGTAAGGCAGTGCCGCCTGGTTGCACCACCATTTCTAACATGTTTCCAACCTGATTGGCAGTGGATGCTGAAAAAACCTGCTGGCCTACCGGCGCCTCTTTTACTTTTAACAGGGAGATAGGGCGCAACTCGCCTTCATTAGCAAAAACGGTGTAAAGCCTTGCCATTTGCAACAATGTCACGCTGATGCCGTTACCAAAAGACATGGTAGCCATCTCTATCGGACGCCAATTTTTAAATGGGCGCAACCTGCCTGCTGCCTCGCCAGGAAAACCCACGCCTTCGACGTGCCCTAAACCTAGCTGGTTATACACATTCCACATGAACTGCTTATCCAAGGTTAAGGCTATCTTGGCCGCCCCGACGTTAGACGATTTTTGTATCATTTCTGCTACCGTTAATACGCCTTGCGGGTGGGTGTCGTGTATGGTCGCTGGGCCAATTTTCAAGGTACCTGGCGCCGTTTGTATCTTCGTATCGGCTTTGTACAAGCCGGATTCCAATGCCGCTGCCGCCGTCACGGGTTTTAATGTTGAGCCCGGCTCGTAATTATCAATAATGGCGCGATTGCGGGTTTTGCCTTTGATGTTGACTGGGTTATTCGGGTTGTAGGTCGGCACGTTGGCCATGGCCAACACTTCGCCGGATTTTGCATCCAACACCACGATCGCACCCGCTAGAGCCTGGTGCACTTCCACCGCTTTTTGCAATTCACGGTGCGCTAGGTATTGAATGCGCAAATCCAGGGCCAAAGCCACGTCATGGCCATCTTGCGGCACCACCACCGCCTGCAAATCGTCTATGATGTGGCCAGACCGGTCTTTGATGACGCGGCGATTGCCATCTTTACCTGATAAGGCGGTATTCAAGGCCAATTCAAAGCCTTCCAAGCCTTTATCGCCTGCCCCTTTGTCGCCTGGTCCAGTAAAACCGACCATGTGCGCCGTTACCTCACCTGCCGGATAGTAACGCTTGTATTCGCGACGCAAATCGATACCCGGTATGCCCAGCTTCATGACCTTAGCGGCATCTTCCGGCGACATGCGTCGCTTCAAATAGACAAACTCACGCTCGGTGTTGGCCAATTTACGTTTAATCACGTCTTCTTGCATGCCTAACATATTGGCTAATTGCTTGGTTTTCGCCGCATCCAAGACGACGTCTGGCGGACTTGCCCAGACCGTATCGACCGGCATGCTTACTGCCAGCAATTGGCCATTTCTGTCGGTAATTTTGCCGCGCTGTGAGGTTAAAATAAGGTTACGGCTATAGCGCGCATTGCCTTTGTCTTTGTAAAATTCATCGTGTATGCCTTGCAGGTACACACCACGGCCCAACAAAATAGCAAAGCCCATCAAGACCAAGCCCAACAATATGCGTCTGCGCCATGCCGGCAGCTTAACAATGACCGGGGTGCGCACCGAGGTTCTTATGGGCATGCGTATGGCCATTATTGCGCCACCTTGCTGCTTACCAAAGGCTTAAGCGCATACAGCTCAGCCATAGGCACCACTTGTATGCGCTTTGCATCCGGCACTTGCATTTGCAGTTGTTCGGCGGCGATTTTTTCAATGCGACTGTGCATGGCCCAGGTACTCTGTTCCAACTGCAACTGCCCGTATTCCTGCTCCAATTGCGTGCTCACTCGCTTACTTTGTTCTAGCTCTATGTATAGGTTGCGCGCCTTATGCTGGGATTTCACCAAGGACAAGGATGACAAGATCAAAGCGGCAAATAGAATAAAATTTAAGCGTGTCATGCTGTCGCCGTTCTTTCCGCCACGCGCATCACAGCACTGCGTGAACGTGGGTTGGCTTTAATTTCTGGCTGGCTAGGTTTGATGCTTTTGCCTACGGCCCTTAATTTAGGCTGCGGTAAATCGGCGGCTCGAACGGGAAAATTGGCTGGCAAATCATCCCGATTTACCTGAGCGCGAATAAATTGCTTCACCATACGGTCTTCTAGCGAATGGAAACTGATCACTGCCAATCTGCCTTGCGGCGACAATAGGGCCAAGCATTGAGGCATGGTTAACGACAACTCCTCAAGCTCTTGATTGACGTGAATCCGTAAAGCTTGAAATGTCCGCGTGGCTGGGTTCTGCCCGGGCTCAAAGCGCGTGACTGCGCTTGCCACGACCTTGGTAAGTTGCCCTGTAGTGGTGATGGGGCGCCCGTCATTGCGCTCCGCAATAATCGCCCTTGCAATCTGCTTAGCAAACCGTTCTTCACCATAATTTTTTATAACCTCCGCTAATTGCTGCTCTGTTGTGTCGGCGATAAATTCCGCCGCTGTTTGACCACGGGTCTGATCCATGCGCATGTCTAGAGGCGCATCAAATCTAAAACTAAAGCCTCGGGCAGGCTCATCAATTTGTGGCGAGGATATGCCCAAATCCAGCAAAATACCGTCCACCTTATGGATGCCCATTTCAGCCAAGCGAACTTGCATGCCAGCAAAATGGCTGTGCACCATGACAAAACGCTTGTCCTGGATAGCCTTGCTAGACTCAATCGCTTGCAAGTCTTTATCAAAAGCTATCAGACGGCCTCGCTCACCCAATTTCTCTAAAATCTTTCTGCTGTGGCCACCGCGACCAAACGTGCCGTCCACATAAACGCCGTCGGCCTTTACCGCCAAGGCCTGGACCGCTTCATTTAATAAAACGGTGACATGTGCCCCACTAGCAGGGCTTGTTTTTGGGTTTTCGTCCATCGCAGCGAATGCTTGATTTACTAATAATAAAGCGTCATTTGCAGACGCTTTATTTGGAGACAATGAGGCTAGGTTGGGCGTGGAGCGCACGCCCTTAATCACAGGGAGAAGCCCTCTAGTTCTGCCGGCATAGCAAACTGCTCGCCTTGCGTGACATGCGCCAACTGAGCGCGCCAGGCTTCCATGTTCCACAATTCAAAATGGCTGCCTTGTCCCACCAACATCACTTCTTTGCTTAAGCCCGCAAAGTCTCGCAATACCGGCGACACCAACAAGCGCCCGGCGCTATCCAAACTTAAATCTTCTGCAAAACCCACTAGTAACCGCTGCAGTGCACTCGATTGCTTATCAAACGAAGACAGCGCCATCATTTTTTCTTGTATCGGCTCCCAGGCGGCTTGCGGGTACAACAACAGGCAGCGATGCGGGTGGGCCGTCAGCACCAAATTGCCGCCACACTCATGCAACAAGGCTTCACGGTGCTTGGTTGGCACCGCGAGTCTGTTTTTCGCATCTAAGCTTAATGAGGTTGCACCACGAAACATTTTTTGCTCTCGTCCTATCATCCAATTACAGCCTTAAGCGCCAGCCCGACACTTAAAAGCGAAAATCAAAATAGTGGAGAATTACCCCTTACCAACGGCAACAACCCTTAGTAGTTTAGCGACATGATGTTAGAAGATGATTTTTCAACATCGCCAGCAAGGAACAATTCTCCACATAAACCCACTTTTTCCCACTAAGTTGCACTATAGATAAAAAAAATGGCCAATGCAAGCCATTTTTGCTATTTTCTCTATATATCTCAATGACTTAGCGTGTTTTTGCGATAAAAATAATATCGTTATAAATGAATAACATACGAAATTATATGAATGTAGATTATGAGGATAATGCCGAAAGCATTTGAATTGTTCTTAGCCAGCCAGAATGAAGCGGCAGCCTATAAAACAAAAAGGGGATCCAGGGGATCAGACCCACTGCCGCGTCTAACCATAGGCAGTGAATAAAGAAAGGGAATAAAAGAAATGAAGCTGGCCGATAAGCCGGGTTTTGTAGGCTTTATTGCTAAAGCTGACAGTCATTCATCTAGGCGCACAATTGCTTGTGCGCTCAAGCAACCTACCCGCTGGCAGCGCGAACCACGCCTTATTTACTTGCGTAAAAATGCCAGCCTATTTGGTCTTGCTGCAGATGGAGGTTACCGCGTTTCACCGTAACTTAATACGCTCGTCTCTGTGGCCCTATTCCGCGCCTTATGCTCCAGGGCTTGCGCCGTTGAAGGTTTCGACGGACGGCCGTTAGCCGTCATCTTGCTCTATGCAGCCCGGACTTTCCTCCCTCACTTGAAGGAGACCGCAAGGGTCTTCCCCAATTTATCATGGCAATAAATTGCCAGATAAAGTGTGACGGCGACTGTCTAGCCAGCTTCACGCTTAGTTTAACACGACAGGGGGTATAAATAGGCGCTTAAAGCGATTGCATTTTCCATGCAATCGGCTGACCAGCCCTTAATGGGACGATGCTGTCGTCGACAAAAGGTAAGCCGGCTGGCACGGTCCAACTTTGCCTATGCAATTGAACGCGCTCGGTGTTGCGCGGCAAACCGTAAAAATCCGCCCCGTAAAAACTAGCGAAGCCTTCCAATTTATCCAAGGCACCCACCGCGTCAAAGGCCTCGGCATACAATTCCATGGCAGTGTGAGCCGTATACATACCAGCACAACCGCAAGCCGCTTCTTTGGTGTGCTTGGCATGCGGCGCACTGTCGGTACCCAAGAAAAACTTAGCATTGCCCGATGTGGCAACACGCAGCAAAGCCTGACGGTGCTCTTCACGCTTTAATATCGGCAAGCAATAATGATGCGGCTGTATGCCACCAACAAACATGGCATTGCGGTTCATTAACAAATGGTGAGCGGTAATGGTGGCCGCTAAGTTGGCCGGCGAATGCAAGACAAAATCGGCCGCATCCTTGGTCGTGATGTGCTCAAACACCACTTTCAGTGCTGGGTAGTCTTTAATAATGGCGACCATATGCCGCTCAATAAACACACGCTCTCTATCAAACACATCCACCTGCGCATCCGTCACCTCGGCATGCACTAACAAAGGCAAGCCTAACTTTTCCATCTCGGCCAAGGCTTGCTGGCAATGCGCCAAATCCGTGACCCCTGAATCGCTGTTGGTGGTTGCCCCGGCTGGGTAGAATTTCACGCCATGCACCATGCCGCTGGCCACCGCCGATCTAATCTGATCTGCACTGGTGTTATCGGTCAAATACAAGGTCATCAGCGGTTCAAAATTAAGGCCACTAGGCAGCGCCGCCAAGATGCGTTGCCGGTAGGCCACAGCCAAGGCCGTGTTGGTCACGGGCGGGCGCAAATTGGGCATGATCATGGCCCTAGCAAATTGCCGTGCGCTGTCAGGCAAAACGGCTTTTAAAGCCTCGCCGTCGCGCAAGTGCAAATGCCAGTCGTCTGGGCGAGTAAGGGTCAATGTGTTGATGGTGGTCATAGGAATATGGCTAAAATTAAGGTTCAGATTGCTTTAGCTGCAAAGCTAACTCGTACAAGCTGTTTTTTTTCTCGCGGCTGATGTCGGCAGCCAATTTAACCGCCTGCTTTAAGGGCAATTCGGCCAGCAGCAATGTTAACATGCGCGCCGTTTGCTCGGATATTGCCTCTTGATTCTTCAAAGGCGGCGCTTCCACCAAGAGCACAAACTCACCACGCTGCTGATTGGCATCGGCCTTTAACCAAGCTTGCGCTTCAGATAAAAGGCAAGTGTGGACAGTCTCAAAGGTTTTGGTCAATTCGCGGGCGATGGTAACGCGCCTATCCGCGCCTAGCACTTGTGCCATATCGGCCAGGCTGGCGACTATTCGATGCGGCGCCTCATAAAAAACCAAGGTCACAATCTGACTTTTTAAGCCCTCAAGCACTTGGCGCCTAGCGGCCCCACTGGCCGGCAAAAAGCCATGAAAGAAAAAACCATTCTGAACTATGCCACTCACCGATAAAGCAGTCACCACCGCACTCACCCCAGGGATAGGCACAACCTTGATGCCGGCTTGACGTAAAAAATTCACCACCACCGCCCCTGGGTCGCTAATACCTGGCGTGCCCGCATCCGTAACCAGCGCAATATTTTCTCCGGCTTGCAATTGCACTAACAATTTGGCCGCCGATTGATGCTCGTTATGCTCGTGCACGGCCATGAGTTTTTTACTGATGGCAAAATGCCCCAACAATCCTGCCGTATGGCGCGTGTCCTCAGCAGCAATGGCATCCACACTTTTTAAGGTGTCCAATGCCCGCAAGGTGATATCAGTTAAATTACCGATAGGCGTAGCCACCACATATAATGTACCCAGCGTATTTTTCGTCATTTCACTCATAATGAAAGTTTAACGCCAAGCAGCGCTAACGCCTATGAAAATCAATCAAAACAATCCGGGGCTGCTTGCGGAAAACTTGGCAGCCAGCTATCTGATTGAACAAGGCCTGAAATTGCTGGTCAAGAATTACCATTGCCGATTTGGTGAGATTGATTTGATCATGCAAGATAAAAATACCCTGGTGTTCATTGAAGTAAGGCTGAGAACCAGCCTAGGATTTGGTAATGCCGGCAGCAGCATTACCAAACAAAAACAATTAAAACTCACGCGCACCGCTTTGCATTATTTGCAAGCACATGGCGATGCGGCCTGTCGCTTCGACGCCATACTGATGGACAAAGCCGAGGTGGCAAACTTAGTGTGGTTACGTAATGCATTTGACGCATAAAAAGCGTATCATTCGCAAAAAATAGATGCGCCCATCTAATTGCCCTCTCAATTCAAGGAGTCAACCATGCTGTTAAACACTCAAAATATTGCCCTAAAGCTTTTATTATCCTTAGTATTGGTCGGCCAACTCAGCGCCTGCGTCCCTGTAGTTGTCGGTGGCGCAGCAGCTGGTGGCGCCATGGCTAGCGATAGGCGCACTTCAGGCATATACGTAGAAGACGAAAACATCGAATTAAAAGCACTGAAGATGATAGAAACGAACTTAGGCTCAACCGCGCATGTCAATGTCACTAGCTACAACCGCAACGTCTTGTTAACGGGCGAAGCGCCAAGTGCTGAAGCGAAAAGCAAAGCCGAA
>CAMDXI010000037.1 GCA_945878695.1 Methylotenera oryzisoli
TTCCCAGAGCTTGTTATAATAGCGAAATCGCAAATTATACAGCAATGTATTTTTCAATAATGCCCGGGTGGCGGAATTGGTAGACGCACGGGACTCAAAATCCCGCGCTGGCAACAGCGTGCCGGTTCGATTCCGGCCCCGGGCACCAAAATAAAACAAGCACTTAACGTAAAGTTGGTGCTTTTTTTACGCCCAGAAATAGCGGCTAACTAAACCGGCTTATATACCATCCAGTAAATATTAATCAGTGGCAATACAACCGCAATCGTGCCAAATATGTTCCAGCGCATACTTAATTTCCAGTACTCGTCTGGTATGGATAAGCTGATAGCGAATTCACGGGCCATGCGTGCTTGTTTGATTTGCGTGGGGATTAACACCGTGATCCAAATGATGCCTGAGGCGATGAACAAACTGCGACCCCAATTGAGCCATTGTATGTTCCACGTGTCCGCCATGTATCCGTAGGCCATGTAATCCCCAGCCATAATGGCCAACAGCGCGCCTGGCGCAGTGAAGATAAAATCTGTTAGGGTGACTTGCCTTTGGGCAAAGGCAATGATGCTTGGGTTCTTGGTTCGGTTGGCCATTAGTTTCCACCAAGCCGTAACAATCAGGTTGCCTAGCAACAAGATGACGCCCAAGATATGCAGTGATTTCAAAAATAAATACGACTCCGTCATTGCTCAATCCTTAAATAAAAAGTTGGAAGCCCATGCCAATAAGCCCGCTGATAATAATCACCGGGATAACGCTTAGCTTTAATCTAAACAGACCGACCAGCGCCACCATGGATAAGCTAATAGCAAAGAGATCTAGCGAGCCATCAAATCCGGTTGGGCAAAACACGTGGTAGGCAAAAAATAGGGCTAAGTTCAAAATGACCCCAACCACTGCGGCAGTGATGGCGGTGAGGGGTGCCGTTAATTTTAGATTGTCATGGGTGGTTTCAATAAAAGGCCCACCCATCAGGATGAAGATAAAGCTCGGTAGGAAAGTAAAAAAGGTAACGATGGACGCAGCGATAAGTGCAGACGCGAATGCACCGAAGTGCGTGGCGCCTGTGCCTAACCAACCACCGACAAAACCGACGAATGTGTTGACCATCACCAAGGGACCCGGGGTGGTTTCACCCAAGGCTAAAGCGTCCATCATTTGTGTGGCTGACAGCCATTGGTAATGTTCCACAGCCCCTTGGTAAACATAGGGTAGAACCGCATAGGCGCCGCCAAATGTCAGCAGTGCTGCTTTAGTAAAAAACCAGCCCATTTGCGTAAACGCACTGTCCCAGCCAAATTCGCTAATCAATGCGCCCATGCTGATGAGCCATATTGCGATACCAACTAATGCAATTCGAACCAGCTTTTTCCAGCTAAAAATGGCATGAACGGGGGTGGGCGTATTGTCATCAATCAAGCTTTTGCCGTAGTGTTTATTTGTATTGCTGTGGCCGCCTGCTTTGAAATAGTCCGGATAAAATAGGCTGCCCAAATAGCCAATGCTGGCTGCCGCCAACACGATTAAAGGGAAAGGTAATTTGAGAACAAAAATCGCTAAAAAAGCGAATGCCGCAATTGACCAAAGCAGCTTGTTTTTGAGTGCACGCACACCGATCCGATAAGCCGCAAATAAAACGACGGCTACGACAGCAGGCTTAATTCCATAGAGTGCACCAGCAATCGCCGGCACTGAGCCATAGGCCATATAAACATAGGCAAGCCCCACAAGAATAAAAAATGAGGGCAATACAAACAAGGTGCCCGCAACAATGCCACCCCAAGTGCGGTGCATTAGCCAGCCTATGTAAATGGCGAGCTGTTGGGCTTCAGGTCCAGGGAGTAGCATGCAATAGTTCAGGGCGTGTAAAAAACGTTGCTCTGACATCCAACGTTTTTTTTCAACTAAATCATGGTGCATGATGGCAATTTGACCAGCTGGGCCACCAAAGCTAACAAAACCGAGTTTAAGCCAATAGGTAAATGCTTGCCAGAACGAGACAGGGGCAGGGGCGTCTTCAGGGTGTTTTATGTTTGTAGTATTCATTAATCAGTCATCAACAGTTAGGGCGTTGTGCCCTGTTTAAGGTGCAGGGTTCATCATGCGCAAATGCAAGTCTTCAATTTCCAACATCACCTCTGCCGATAATCGCGTATCCCAAGCGGCGATGTTTTCTTTGAGCTGATGCATATTGGTCGCACCTATGATGGTGCTGGTGACAAACCAACGGTGGTAAACAAAGGATAAAGCCAGTTGCGTGGGGCTTAGACCGTGCGCCCTAGCCAGTTCCGCATAGGCTTTGCTAGCTGGTGTGACGTTGGGTTTTTTATAGCGTTGGGCATAGCCTAAAAATTGCGTCACCCGGCCAGGCGCAGCAGGGTTATCTATATACTTGCCGGTTAAATGCCCGAATGCAAGCGGCGAATAAGCCAGCAGGCTGACTTCTTCCCGGAACAGCACTTCCGACATGCCAAACTCCATGCCGCGGTTGATCAAGTTGTAGCAGTTTTGCACGGTGGCCACGCGCGGCAAATCGTATTCTTTAGCCAGCCGTAAAAACTCCATCAAACCCCACGGCTGCTCGTTGGATAAGCCCACGTAACGCACCTTACCTTCTTTAATCAGTTCAGCCAAGGTTTCTAGCTGATTGTGTATCGATACCCATGCCTTGCGTTCACCCTCTTGGTATAGACCAGACACATACTCGTTGGCTGGGTCGAATAAGTATTGGCCAAACATGGGCACGTTGCGTTCAGGCCAGTGCAATTGGTAAACATCGATGTATTCGGTTTGCATGCGCGTGAGCGAGCCTTCAATGGCCGCGCGTATATTCGCTCTATCCATACAAGGTGGGCCGCCGCGTATCCAATCCATGCCGCGCCTGGGGCCGGCCACTTTCCCACCCAATACAATTTTGTCGCGCGCCTGATTTTTAAGCCAATGGCCGATGATGGTTTCGGTACGCGTGTAAGTGTCTGCTTTAGGTGGCACCGGGTACATTTCAGCCGTGTCGATGAAATTAATGCCGTTCGCCACGGCATAGTTGAGCTGGTCGAAGGCCTCGGCTTGGCTGTTTTGATCACCGTAGGTCATGGTGCCCAAACAAATGGCAGAAACATTTAAATCGGTATGGGGGATGCGGCGGTATTGCATGGGTTTCCTGTGACTTAATTTCTAGTTAGCTTGAATTGTACCCTTTAAAAAATTAAACGCTAAAGCGCCAACTACACTTTTATCGGCAATCAATTTTGGCGGTTTTTAGCTTGTTGGCAGCGGTGTGAGCAATACTTCACTTCCTGCCAAACAGCTTGCCATTTTTTGCGCCAAACAAAAGGTCGTTGGCAGGTAGCGCAAATTTTACTGGGGAAGTTTTCTTTTTTTAACATGGTAAATTAGCATGTAGGTTTAAATAAGGGCTATTGTATAAACTTATAAGGTAAGGCCATAAAAAGGTTTGGCGATTTGAACAATTTCCAATTTATTGTACTCAGAGAGAACATGAAAAATTTACAAAAACTATACATAGCCGGTGGCTGCTATTGGGGCATGGAAGAATTGTTCAGGCACATGCCCGGCGTGGTCACTACCCAAGTGGGCTTTTCTGGCGGCCATATCGCTAATGTGGCTTACCGTGAAGTGACCACCGGCACCACTGGCCACGCTGAAACCTTGATGCTGAAATTTGATCCGGATCAAGTCACATTAATGCACTTATTGTTTGAATTTTTTCGGGTGCACAACCCGACCAAGCTCAACCAGCAAGGCAACGACATCGGTAGCCAATACCGCTCGACTATTTTTTACCAAGATGAAGCGCAAAAAGCCGTGGCCGAACAAGTGATTGCCCTGGTTAACGCCTCTGGGCAATGGGGCATGCCGGTGGTGACCAAGCTGGAAGCGTTTCAAGCTTTTTACCCAGCGGAAGACAAACACCAAAAATACATCATGCAGTTTCCAGATGGCTATACCTGCCACCACAGACGAAATTTTGATTTAGGTGAAACGCCATGAATAAAGCCCGCTACACGCTTCTCCTGCTTTTATTGGTGCCGCTAAACGCCAACCTAATGCATGCCTTCAGGCTTACAACAGCCAGCCTGAAGTGAATAAGTCCTTGCAGAAAGCCGGTGACGAATGCGCCGGCATTGCAGAGCAATCTGTGGCCAATATGAATGCGCTGGTGACTTTTCAGATGTTGGAAAAAGAAGACCGCAAGATTAACGTGATGCGGCGTTGCATGGCCGATCGCGCCTACATGGAAAACCAAAAATGGTTGGCTTACGGCGCGCCCATGCTGTTGCCCGCGTTGCCGTTGCCAAGATCAACGGAAATTTGCACGATGGATTCGTGCAAGCGCAGCAATTCGCCTATGTCAGGTTGGGCGCAGAGCTGGGGAAGCGGAAAACAGCAGACAAAGTGCGAGAAATTTTTTCATGATGACCTAGTGCGCATGATTGATGATGACAAACTTGGTCTTCGGCTGGCGCGCTAGGTTCAATAAATTTATAGGGCCAAGAAATTCAAAGGCTCAAGAAATTTAATCGACTAGCCTGCTGCCGGCCTTACTTAGGCGCAGCCAAATGCGCGTTATGGAAGGAGTGGCAAGACATGCAACTGCTGGCGATGCGTTTCGGTTTAGGACTGTTACCCGAATGGCAGCGCAAGCAATTTTTTCTGTCCGGCATGGCCACGTCATGACTGCTTTCGGATTGCGCCACCTGATGGCAAGCCTCGCATTTTTGCGTGCGGTGCGAGGCGTGATTAAATTCGGCTTTACTAAACCAATCCTGGTTGATCGTCACTTTTTTAACGCGCCAAGGCACGCTGTCGTCTTGTTTGGCTGGCAGCACTTCATGGCAATAGGCACAGCCGTTTTCTTTCAAGGAGGTGGCGTAACGCAGCTTGTCTTTAGGGGCCTTGGCGATTAAGGCATTCATCACCGTTTCTTCATCGCCATGCGGCACGCTGAAGGTTTTCTCGCCTAAGCCTAATTGCAATTGATTGGCATGGCAGCTTTGGCAGTCGCGTTTAAATTCCACCGCTTGGATGCGCATTTCTTTGCCTTGCCCACGGTGGCAATCGCTGCAGTTTAATTCACGGATGTCCATCACGCCGTTCGGCCCTTGCACCAGTCCTACGTGCTGCGAGTGCGGGAATTTCAAACCGGACTGCTCGGCCACACTGGCGCTGGTGCTTTGAGGAATGCGATCTATGCGCGTCGTGTCAGGCTGTTCCGCGTATTCTCGGATAAAGCTGAGCTTAAATTCCGGGTGACTGCGATCAAAATCTTTGACATTGGGTAAGGTGCTTTTTGAGTCGACTGCTTTAATGTCGGCATGGCATTTCACGCAATTGTTATTGTCTTGCTTGGCCAGTGGGTGCGGGGCTTTGTGTTCCCTATGGCATTCGGCGCAGCGCATGCCATCGGACAAGCGACCGCTGCTGTTAAACACGCGTTTTTGCAAAGCCGGGTCGGCGATGTGGTCTGCGGTATTTTGATGGCATTTGACGCAGGCTTTATCGTTAACTTGCTCGGTTAATTTCTCGTGGCAATTAAAGCACTGCGAGCCGAAATGCAAATGCGCATTCGAGACATGGCCTGGGCTCCACACTCGGTCAAAGCCCAGCGGAAATTGCGCCATGGTTTGGTTGAGGCTGGTAATTAAATTTTGCGCCAAGGGCAAGGCAATAAAAACCAGGGCAATAAACGCGGCCATCCACAAGGCCATGCGGCGTTTAAAGCTGGCCGCGCCGCGCAAGGGTTCGTGGGTGCGCAATTTTAAATCTTGAAAATCGTCCGGTAAGCGTTGCAGCAACATCAGCGAGACGGCTATGTCCACATCCGGTGGTGCCGGCTCTACTTTTATTTGATAAGGGCCTATGCTAACCAAGGTGCCGTGGCTTAATTCTATGTTTTTTTGCACCACGCCGTCGACTGCCAACTCACCGTTGATGGCGACCAAATGTATTTTTCCATCGTCCATGCGTTTGATTACTGCATGGTGCATGCTCAAGCGTGGGTCCAGCAAGTGGATGGCGCATTCAGCGCCGCGGCCTATAGTGATTTCTTCAGACGTTAAAGTGCGGTAACTGCGCGTGAGCACGCCGCGGCTGCTGTGGGAAAGTTTAATTAACAGGCAATTGATCATGGGCTTTTAAAATCGCTTACCAATAAAAAAAGACCGCTAGTACGTGCGCTACCATCGCCATGATTAAGGCGATGGCAAACGGCACGTGAAAATACAGCCAAAAGCCCATGCGGGCACGGTACATCAAATCTTGCCTGGCGCGTTTCACCAAGGATTCGCGCCGCACCATGAGGGAGTATAGGTCACGGTAAAGCTTGCGTTGCTCCACGGGTAAATCGTGCCCCAGCGCGGTCAATTCCTGCACGGCCATGGCGGTTGGGCAGTCCGGCTGAAAACCGCGCAGCTGCTCCAACAAACCGATGCCTATGGAGGTCTCGCGGCAGGCGCGCGTCACCGTGTTGTTAATGTCGTCTGGCATCATCAAGGCGATTTGCCGCGCCATTTTATCGGCTTCGGCGATGCGTAACAGCAAGCCGTCTAAATTGTCTTCGCCCATGTTTTCCGTCATTAAGCGCGGGTAAATCATGTAGGCATAATTGCCAAAAAAACCGCTGATCACGACTATCATGAGTAGGCCGTAGGTCACTGTGTGTATGTTTAAGCCGTAATGAAAGCCGCTGTGAAAGGTGGCAATAAAAGTTAGGGCAGTGCCTAAGTATATGTGCGCCGACAGCCAAGCTTGGGTAGTGCCACTGCTGCGGTAGCGGCGTTTGCGTATGCCATACCAGGCCATCCAAAATACCAGGCCGGCAGAAATCGTGCCCAATGCGTAACCCACCCAACTGCCACCGTAATGGCCGACAGCCGGTTCAAACAACAAAAAGGTGGCGAAGGCGAGCAAAATCATGACCACGGCTACTTTGAAGTAGCGATATTTTTTGTAGTCGAAAAAGTTACTGTGTTGCATGAATTAACCTTTAATCCGCATCGTCGTTCATTAAGTTGGCGTCGTTGCCTGTGCCGCCGGCGTAGTTTAATAACTCTTCCGGTTTTACGCGTAAGGCGGCCCCTACTGGGCAGGCGCGCACGCACACCGGTCCGCCGCTGATGTCTTTACACATGTCGCATTTCACCGCCACTTTGGCGCCGTTGCTGACCGGCACGGATTTGGGTTTGATGCCCAAGAGCATTTGCACGATGCTGGGTTCTTTTTGTTCGTGTATCTCCGACATTTGTATCACGTCATACGGGCAGTTAGCTTGGCAATTGCCGCAACCTATGCAGCTGTCATCGATGTATACCTCGCCATGCGGCGCGCGGTGGATGGCATCCGGTGGGCAATCTTTCATGCAGTGCGGGTGCTCGCAGTGGCGGCATGAGGTGGGCACGCGAATGTTGGCGAAAATTGGCCCAGCATCGCGGTCTAAACGGGTGGCACCACCATGGGTATCGGCGCAAGCTTGCTCGCAATGGTTGCAGCGCACGCACAAGGATTCGTCTATCAGCAGCACGTCGGTCGCTTCGCCCACGCCTTGCTGAATTAAAAAGGAAATCAGGTTGGATGGACTAGGCTGCCCCACGGCTACTTGGTTATTTTCAAATGCCGTTTCCAGTTGTTGGCGTTTTTCTTGATCTTGTAAATGCTGCAAATAGCGCGCATCCAACTCACCGCGTATTTCTGGGTTGCGCGCAATGATGTCGCGCATGCGCGCCGCTTCAATGAACACCGCTTCCGTGGCAATCGCCGCGCGCACCGTGGCATAACGCGGTTCGCCGGAGACCAAAGACATTTCGCCGACATAATGGCCGGCGGCCACGTAAAACAGCACCACGTCACGCCCGCCTATGGTGTGGGAAACGGTGACCGAGCCGCTTTGAATTAGGTAAAGCCCATCGGCCTCGTCGCCCTCATGGAATAATTCTTCGCCGGCGGCGTAGTTTTTTAAGGTGGCGTTGTTGGCCACGTCGTTTAAATCTTTTTCGCTCAGCGACAGGCCTATGCACAAGTGGATGATGGTTTTAATCGCCACCTCATTTAATATGCGGCGCATGGATTGCACCGAATCAACCAGTTTCAGCATGACCCGTCTGGGCGTTTCTATCAACACGCAGGGCTGCGTGGCGCGCACCGTGCCGGCGCGTCGACGGCCGGACACCAAGGCCAATTCACCAAAGAATTCGCCGGCTTTCAGGTGGCCATCGGGCAGGTCATCGTCGTCAATTAATATGTCCAGCTCCCCTTCCACAATAAAGAAGAAGGTGGTGCTGTAATCGTTGCGTTTGAATATTTCGTCGCCGGCTTGCGGCAACAATATATTGCTTTCTAGTACCAGTTCGCGCAATTGCAA
>CAMDXI010000038.1 GCA_945878695.1 Methylotenera oryzisoli
GAGGCATAAAAAGCGTGGCCTAAGCCGGTCAGCTCGCTGAGTTTTTCCGAGAGCGCCACCACCGGTTCGTGGGTAAAGCCAGCCAACATGACGTGTTCCAATTGGTCGAGTTGGCTTTTGATGGCGTCTTTAATGCGTGGGTTATTGTGACCAAATAAATTGACCCACCAAGAGCTGATGCCGTCCAAATAGCGCTGCCCGTCTGCATCGTAAAGCCACACTCCTGCACCCCGTTGAATGGGGATCAGTGGAAACGTCTCGTGCTGCTTCATTTGCGTGCACGGGTGCCATACGGATTGCAGGCTGCGGGCTAATAAGCGGCTATTGGTCATGGTGGTTAGGTCGGGCTGTCAAATGCGGTTTCACGTTGGTGTTTTACTCTTAAAATTACGATGCTATCGTTCAATTCGTCAAATGCGTATAAGGCCACGTAACCGGAGCGACCGCGAGAAATAATCAGCTCGCGGATGCCATCTGCCTCGGTTGGCCGGCCTATTTCCGGGTGGTTTTTTAGTAAGGATAAGCCTTCCTGTAAAATGCCGTAGGTGGCCAACGCCGCCGCTTTATCCTGATCAATTAAAAAATCCACCAAGCGCAGCAGGTCTTTGAGTGCCGCATCATGATAAACAATACGTATCATTGCATGACGGCTATTTTTTGCCGTATTTTTTTGCGGCAGGAGGCGAGGCCGAGCCGCCGCTTATTTTTGATCGCAGGTAGGCATGCACTTGGTCGGCCTCATAGCCCATGCCGGTGTCGTCAAAATTTTTCTTGGCCACCACCGCACTTTGGATAAAGGCCAGGCGTTTTTCCACGCGCTCGGTTTGTTCGGCTATCACCTCCACCATAAACGCATGCGGGCTCTTTCCGGCGATTTCTGCCAAGGTGTTGATACGCTGTTTAAGGGCGTCGGGAAGCTTTAAACTGGTGGTGGCCATGATGTTACCTTGCATGCATTAAAGTGTTACCAAAGTAACACCTAGCCTTAAGGCTGTCAAACCGTTTTGTGCTATAGTCCGCGTCTAAGATTTTTATCCCGTTTGACCATGCTAAAAACCCGTAAACACCTTGAATTGTTGGCCCCGGCAAAAAATGCCGAGTTCGGTATCGAAGCCATTAATCATGGTGCGGATGCCGTTTACATAGGCGGTCCGGCTTTTGGCGCCAGGTCGAAAGCGCCCAACACGGTGGCCGATATCGCCCGTTTGGTGAAGCACGCGCACCGTTACCATGCGGAGGTGTTTGTTGCCCTTAACACCATCTTCCATGATCAAGAATTGGACGGCGCGCGCCAATTGGTTGAGCAACTGTATGAGGCCGAGGTGGACGCCTTGATCGTGCAAGACATGGGCCTGTTAGAGTTGGGTCTGCCGCCTATTCAATTGCATGCCAGCACGCAAACCGACATACGCACGGTAGATAAAGCCGTGTTTTTAGACCAAGTGGGTTTTTCGCAACTGGTCTTGGCGCGCGAGTTGGATTTGGCCACCGTGCAAAAAATCGCCGCGGCCACCACCTGCAACCTCGAGTACTTCATCCACGGCGCCTTGTGCGTGGCCTTTAGCGGCCAATGCTTTATCAGCCATGCGCACACCGGTCGCAGCGCCAACCGCGGCGAATGCTCACAAGAGTGCCGCTTGCCGTTTACCTTGGAAGACCAAAAAGGCCGCATCATAGGCAAAGACCAGCACTTTTTGTCCATGAAAGACAACGATCAAAGCGCCAATCTGCTGGCCTTAATCGATGCCGGCGTCAGCTCCTTCAAAATAGAAGGGCGCTATAAAGATTTACCCTATGTCAAAAATGCCACCGCGCATTACCGGCTATTGCTGGATGGCATCCTGCACGACAGGCCGGAATTGGCGAAGTCCTCGCACGGTAGCAGCCGTTTCACGTTTAGCCCGCAACCGGAAAAAACATTTAACCGCAGCGCCACCGACTACTTTGCTAACGGTAGGCAAGCCGACATAGGCGCGTTTGATACGCCTAAGTTTTCCGGTGAAGCCTTAGGCAAAGTGAGCAAGGTGGGCAGCGACTACTTTGAAGTGGACACCGAGGTCGAGCTGCACAACGGCGACGGCGTGTGCTTTTTTGATGTGCACAAAGAGCTGGTCGGTTTGCGCGTCAATAGTGTGGTCGGCCGCAAACTCTACCCCAATGAAATGCCCGTGGACATACGCCGCGGCATGGCTGTCTTCCGTAACCGCGATCACGCTTTCATGCGCCTCTTAGAAAAAGACTCGGCCCAGCGCAAAATAGCCGTCACCTTACGTTTGACCGATAGCGAGCAGGGTTTTCAATTAAGCGTAAGCGACGAAGCCGGTTTGGTTGGCACGGCCTTTTGCCTGGCCGACAAGCAATTGGCGGACAACCCCGCGCAAGCCCAGCAGAGCTTACGCGACAATTTAGCCAAATTAGGCAACACCGATTTTGTCGCGAAAAACACCGAGTTGGCCACTCGCCAAGCTTGGTTTGTGCCAGCCTCGCTGGTGAACGGTTTGCGCCGCGATGCCATAACGCAATTGCAGCTAGCGCGCGATGCCGCCTACCAACGCCCGCCACGCCGGCCGGCTAGTGAGCCGCCAGCAATGTATCCGGAAGACACCTTGAGTTATTTGGCCAACGTTTATAACCAAAAAGCGCGGGCGTTTTACCAGAAGCATGGGGTGAAAATGATTGCGGCGGCGTACGAAGCCAACCAAGAGTTAGACGAAGTGCCCTTGATGATCACCAAGCACTGCCTGCGATTTAGTCACGGTTTGTGCCCGAAAGAAGCCAAGGGCGTCATTGGCGTGCAGGGCACGGTGACGGCCGAACCCATGACCTTAATCAGCGGTAAAGACCGCTACACACTCAAGTTTGATTGCAAGCCGTGCGAGATGCACGTCATGGGCAAAATGCGCAAATCGGTGCTGCAATTAGCGCAACCGCAAGCCGTGCATTTTATGCCTAGGCGGCCTTAAGCTTTTTTCACGAATTCCGATTTTAGTTTCATGGCACCTATGCCATCGATTTTGCAATCGATGTCGTGGTCGCCATCCACCAAACGGATGTTTTTGACTTTGGTGCCGACTTTCACCACCAAGGACGAGCCTTTCACTTTTAAATCCTTAATCACCGTCACGCTGTCGCCGTCTTGCAGCACGTTACCATTGGCATCCTTGATCACTTTTTGCTCGTCGCCTTGATCGGCCGCGGCGGATTTAGGCCATTCGTGGGCGCACTCTGGGCAGACATACTGGTCGCCGTCTTCGTAGGTGTATACGGATTGGCATTGTGGGCACTGCGGTAAATCGCTCATATTGGGCTACTCTCTTTTTTAATTAATAGTTTTTAACTAATGCAAAATCGGCTTGCTGGTGTCTACGCTGCTGGTTTGGACTGGGTTGGCCATAGTCAAATCCCAGTTCGCTTCGCGGGTGGCCAATTGCAGCATGCTGGCCAAGGCTTGGATCAGTTCGCCGGTTAAGGCCATTTTCACGGATTGACCAGTGCTGCACTGCAATTCCATATAGGGCGGCAAGTTGCCGACTCGAACAGTCAGGCAGGTTATGGCCAATAAAGGCACATCGGAACGGGCTTTGCGGTCGCTTTGGTAGGCCGATTGAAAATCCAATTGGGCTATTTTTTTCTGCAGTTCGGCATCGCGCGCAAAGTGATCCATGGCTTGGTCTTTGTCTAGGGTGGCGCTGCCAGTCGGGCTTGAAAGGCCGCTGGCACTGGGCAATACGCTGCTGCCCGCTTGTTGCAAGGCCGACCAAATCTGCTTGGCCACGCGCCGGCTAATCCACACCGCCACTTCAGTTTTGTCTGCTAGGCCGACCTTCAGCAACAAGCGGTCTTCTTGCTCATTGAAGCCCAGGTTGATTTGTTCAATTGACGATTCGTTTTCGGTCATGGGCCTATTTTAAAGCCTAAGCCCAAACGCCCACTAAATCTTTATTAAATTTTTTTAACTGGTCCGCTTGAAATACATCAGACCGACCCAATAACTAGCACTCTGATGGTTTGAGTGCTAAAATCGCGCTCGAACAAAATGGTAACGTCATGGTGCAGTGCCGGCCATGCATTTTTTAGTCCGATGGCCCTTTGGTCGATCGGGCAGAGCTAGTTAATTTTTGATTTATTTTTGGAGAAATCGTATGAAAATCCGTCCATTACACGACCGTGTCATTGTAAAACGCTCAGAAGAAGAGCGTACAACGGCTTCTGGCATTGTGATTCCAGATAGCGCAACAGAAAAACCGGATCAAGGCGTCGTTCAAGCGATTGGTTCTGGCAAACGTGACGACAGCGGCAAAGTGATTGCCCTAGACGTTAAAGTAGGCGACAAAGTGTTATTCGGTAAATACGCTGGCCAAACCGTAAAAGTAGACGGCGAAGAATTATTGGTTATGCGCGAAGAAGACATCATGGCGATTGTTGAGTAAACCATTACTTAGCAAGCATGAATTTATATTGCAGTTAAACAACCACACAGCAATTTGAACAGAGCTTTTCTCTGTGCCTTTGTGTCTCTGTGGTGAACGTTTTTAGGAGAATTTAACATGGCAGCAAAAGACGTAAGATTTGGCGACGAAGTACGCCACAAAATGGTAGCAGGCGTGAATGTGCTTGCAAACGCAGTAAAAGTAACCTTGGGCCCTAAAGGCCGTAACGTAGTATTAGAGCGCTCTTTCGGCGCACCTACTATCACTAAAGACGGCGTGTCCGTGGCCAAAGAAATCGAATTAAAAGACAAATTCGAAAACATGGGCGCACAAATGGTAAAAGAAGTGGCGTCAAAAACCTCTGATATCGCCGGTGACGGTACAACCACCGCCACCGTATTGGCCCAAGCCATTATCCGTGAAGGCATGAAATCGGTAGCCGCTGGCATGAACCCTATGGATTTAAAACGCGGTATTGATAAAGCGGTTGCAGCAGCGATTATCGATTTAAAAGCGCAATCCAAACCTTGTACTACCAGCAAAGAAATCGCTCAAGTGGGCGCCATTTCAGCTAACTCAGACGACTCCATCGGTAAAATCATTGCCGATGCCATGGATAAAGTGGGTAAAGAAGGCGTGATCACCGTGGAAGACGGTTCAGGCTTAGAGAGCGAGTTGGACGTAGTGGAAGGCATGCAGTTTGACCGTGGCTATTTGTCACCTTACTTCATCAACAACCAAGACCGTCAAATTGCCTTGTTGGACAACCCATTCGTGTTATTGCACGACAAAAAAATCTCTAACATCCGCGATTTATTGCCGACTTTAGAGCAGGTGGCTAAATCCGGTCGCCCATTGTTGATCATTGCTGAAGACGTGGACGGCGAAGCCTTAGCCACCTTGGTAGTGAACAACATTCGCGGCATCTTGAAAACCACGGCTGTTAAAGCACCTGGTTTCGGTGACCGTCGTAAAGCCATGTTGGAAGACATCGCCATCTTAACTGGCGGTACCGTGATTGCCGAAGAAGTGGGCTTGAAACTAGAAAACGTCACTTTAGAAAACCTAGGCCAAGCTAAACGCATCGAAGTGGGCAAAGAAAACACCATCATCATTGACGGTGCCGGTGCAGAAGCCAACATCAAATCTCGCATTGCGCAAATTAAAACGCAAATCGAAGAAGCGACCAGCGACTACGACAGAGAAAAACTGCAAGAACGCGTGGCTAAATTAGCCGGCGGGGTAGCCGTGATCAAAGTTGGTGCAACCACTGAAATCGAAATGAAAGAGAAAAAAGCCCGCGTGGAAGATGCTTTGCATGCTACCCGTGCTGCAGTGGAAGAAGGTATTGTGGCCGGTGGCGGCGTGGCGTTAATTCGTGCACGTGCTGCCATTGCTAAAGTAAAAGGCGACAACCACGATCAAGACGCAGGCGTGAAAATCGTCTTGCGTGCAGTGGAAGAGCCATTGCGCCAAATCGTGCAAAACGCTGGCGTGGAGCCATCAGTGGTGGTGAATAACGTGGAAGCCGGTAAAGGCAACTACGGTTACAACGCAGCCAACGAAACTTACGGCGACATGATCGAAATGGGTATTTTAGATCCAACTAAAGTAACCCGTTCTGCCTTGCAAAATGCAGCATCCGTGGCTGGCTTAATGCTAACCACAGACTGCATGGTGGCTGAACTGCCTAAAGACGACGCACCAGCAATGGGCGGCGGCGACATGGGCGGTATGGGTGGCATGGGCGGCATGATGTAAGGAGTAAGGCTTTAGGCGGCTGGTAATCAAGCCGCTTAATCCTTGCGTTTAAAAAAGGCTTACGGTTTTCCGTAAGCCTTTTTAATTTGGCGCTTTGGACTTATGCTAATGAAATTCAAAAAAGAAATAGAGGGGATTGCCATGAAATTACCTACTATCTTAGCGTTGCCTGCAAATAGCGATCGCCGATTGCGTCAGCAAGCATTTATGGCATATTTTGCATCAACTACTCAGTCTGGGGTTTTTCCTTCATCCGCTAACAGTAAGGATGACAACAATTCGTTTCCTTTATGGCTTCAAATGTAGCTAATCATGCTACGTTTTAGCTTTGCTTGCTACCTAGAATGCCCAATAAAGAAGGGTTAAGCCGCTAAGCTTAACCCTTCTTTTTTACTGCCGGTATTTGGTGCGCCCGGAGCGATTCGAACGCCCGACCCCTTGGTTCGTAGCCAAGTACTCTATCCAGCTGAGCTACGGGCGCATGCGCAGCATTATACTGTAACTTGAGCCCATCTAAAAGCACTAATTCGTTATTTTCCGTTTACCTGCCTGTGTTGAGCAAAATCCCCGCCTTTTTCAACTTAATGATACCTGAATGATAAAGCCGACAATAAAGGCAAATTATTTAGTAAAAACATGCCCTTAAAGCTTATAAAGGCATCTGGTTGATATATACTGAGATAGTATCTAATAAATGTATCGCTACACATTGATTTACATGGCTTTGATGGGTAAATGACCCAGCCAAAATGAGCACAAAAAAACAATAAAAATAACGGGATGTATGGCAGTAAAATTTAATAAAAACAATCATGTAAAGCGCCACCCTAGCCGTTTAAATCGGCTTGTGCTTTGCCCTTTGCGCCGTCTATGGGCGCTGATTGCACTGGCCTTTTGCTTGCTTGCTTCTTCATTGGTTTTAGCTGACCCTCTACCAACCTCTCCCGATGCCGGTCAAATTTTGCAGCAAATTGAACGCGATTTAGAGCTTAAGCCGGGCCCTGCTCAGCCAGAATTACCAATCCAAGCACCGCCATCAGAAGACGAGCAAGCTGACAAGGTCACCGTTAAGCAATTTAAGTTTAAGGGTAACAAGGTCTTGAGCGAATCCGATTTGCAAGAGGCGGTCGCGCCTTTGACCAATCGCAGCATCAGCATCACCGAGCTTAAAACTTGCACCGATTTGGTGTCCGCCCTTTACCGTAAAAAGGGCTACCTGGCCTCCTGCAGTTTGCCCGAGCAAGACATTACCGAAGGCGTGGTGTTGATCGATGTGGTCGAGGCCGTGTTTGGTGGGGCCAAGTTTGATGGCGTCTACAAGCGCGATTTCATTCGTGTTAAGCCAGCTGTCATCGAGCGCTATATAGAAGCGGCCGCGCCCAAGGGCGTGGTGCTCAATCAAGACAAACTAGACAAAGGCATTTTGCTGTTAGAGGGCTTGGCCGGCATCAAGGTTGAGCACACCTTGCAAGCTGGGCAGGCGGACGGCAGCACCGATTTATTGCTCAAGGTAAAAGACCAGCCACTGTTTAGCAGCCAAGTCACCCTAGACAACACCGGCGGTCGACAAACCGGCCGTGAAAAATTCACCGCCATGCTTGGCCTAGCCAGTCCCTTGGGTTACGGCGACACCTTGAACCTTACCGCCTTACACAGCCAAGGCACCGATTACGCCAGGTTGTCCTACAACCTACCAGTCGGTGCCAAAGGACTGCAAATTGGTTTGAGCGGCACCTACATGGAATACGACGTGATCTTGGCCGACTTTGCCAGCCAAAAACCCAACGGGTATTCCAGCACGCTGGGCTTAAGCGCGCAGTACCCATGGTGGCGCAATAAAGCCACTAAGGTGAATATCGGCATGGAAGCGGACACCAAACAGTTCACCAACAAGTCCACGCCGCGCGACATTGAAATCAAAAGCAGCGACTACGGCATGCAGGTTTACGCGCTAACCTTAAGTGCCGAGCACAATGACAATTGGTTGGCCAGTGCGCAAACCACCGCCTCGCTAAATATCGGTACTGGTAAGGTGAATTTGAATGGCTCGGCTAATCGGGAT
>CAMDXI010000039.1 GCA_945878695.1 Methylotenera oryzisoli
TTGGAGGCCGGCTTATCGGCGGCCGGGGTGGACGTGTTGTTGACGGGCCCCATGCCTACTCCGGCGGTGGCCTACCTAACCCGCGCATTGCGCGCGCAAGCTGGCATTGTTATCTCCGCCTCGCACAACCCGTATTACGACAACGGCATCAAATTCTTTTCCAGCGCCGGGGCTAAATTAGGCGACGCCATTGAGCACGCCATTGAGGCGGAATTGGCCCAGCCCATGCAGGTCATGGAGTCAGCCCAATTGGGGAAAGCCAAACGCATAGACGACGCGGCCGGTCGTTACATCGAGTTTTGCAAAAGCACTTTCCCGTCCAGCATGGATTTACGCGGTTTGAAAATTGTCTTGGATTGCGCACACGGCGCCACCTATCACGTCGCCCCGAATGTGTTTCACGAATTGGGCGCAGAAGTCATCGCCATCGGTAACAAGCCGGATGGCTTAAACATCAACGAGCAAGTCGGCTCGACTCACCCGCAAGCCTTGCAAAAAGCCGTGTTGGCTGAGCAAGCCGATTTAGGCATTGCCTTTGACGGCGACGGCGACCGAGTGATGATGGTGGACAGTCAGGGTCGCTTGTTAGACGGCGATCAATTGCTCTACATTATCGCCAGTGGTCTGCATAAAAATAGCCAATTGCAAGGCGGCGTAGTTGGCACCTTGATGACCAATTTAGCCTTAGAGCATGCCCTAGAAAAGTTAGCCATTCCGTTTGCGCGCGCCAAGGTAGGCGACCGTTATGTATTGGAATTGCTCAACGAAAAAGGCTGGTTTTTAGGCGGCGAAAATTCTGGCCACATTTTAACCCTGGACAAACACAGCAGCGGCGACGCTATCATTGCTGCCCTGCAAGTCTTGCATGCGGTGATCCTAAGTGGCCAGTCGCTAAGCGACTTGGGCACCAAGTTAAGTTTGTACCCGCAAGTCTTGATTAACGTTAGCACCGCCAGCAAAATCAACTTGGACGAGCACGCGCCCATCCAAGCGGTCGTTAAATTAGCGGAACAGGCCTTGGCTGGCAGCGGTCGCGTGTTGTTGCGTGCATCCGGTACCGAAGCCAAGATACGCGTCATGGTAGAAGGGCAAGATGCGGGCTTGGTGCAAAAGCTGGCAGAAGACATCGCCGCTGCGGTCAAGTTGGCAGCGGCTTAACTTTAGCCGGCTGGCCCAAGTCTATGGGCCTGGTCTTTTGGCCAGTCGGCAGCCTAGTCAGTAAGCTGTTCGCTTCCTTAAGCCGGATAGCAGTTGTCACAAATCCTTCATCTTTTTTTCATCTTTCGTTCACACGACAATGACATCCTCGCTGTTATGCCTAATTCAATAGCCATAACAGTCGAGGTGAGCCATGCCGTATAAAATGCGCAGCTATCTCAATAGCATGCACCGTTTGGACAGCAACCTGTGCATCGCCGTTAACCAAACCAGTCAGATACGCTTAATACGCGATCTGTTTAGATTGGTAAGCCGCTTAGGCGATGGCCTATTTTGGTACAGCCTCATGCTGTTAATCTTGCTTTTTGAAGGCAGGGATGGCTTGCTGCCTGTGCTGCACATGGCCTTAGCCGGTTTATCCGGCACCTTGTTGTACAAGTGGCTAAAAGGCAAAACACTGCGCCCGCGACCTTTTGAAGTGCACCAAGACATATTCTTAACCAGCAAACCGCTGGATAAATTCAGCTTCCCGTCTGGCCACACCCTGCATGCCGTGGTGTTTGGTTTGGTGGCGATTAATTATTACCCAGCCCTGTCCTTCATCATCATGCCGTTTGTCAGCATGGTGGCCTTGTCGCGTGTGGTATTGGGTTTGCATTACCCCAGTGACGTCATAGCTGGCGCCATCATAGGCAGCTTTATCGCCGCCTTGTCTTTTCTCTTGGTTTAATTTTCTTCCCTAGATGGCCCTGCCGTGGCCTAAGGCTACCCGGCTTGAATGCTTCAGCTATTGGCCGGAAAGTAGCGCACCGGTAGCGGGTGCATGATGTGCAAATGGCTTAAGCATTCCTCACGCCAATCATCAAGTTGTTGCACGCTTAGGTTTTTCAATTCCGGTTCCAGCAGTGGCCGGTCGCCATTAAACACCAAGCCTATGTCTTGCACCGCCACTTGCGTCTTGGCAATGTAATAAACAAAGTGTGCAAAGACTTTTTTGTCCAACAGATTGACCGTGCGGTAGATTGCATGCGGCAGATGAATGGCCCGCAGCACCCCATCCCAAAAAGCCAAGCGTTTTAAGGCGCTGGTGGTCACTGTGACGCTGCACCTAAATTGGCCTGCCATGAATTGACTTAAGAGCGCATGGTGCTCGGTGATTAAGCGTCGTGGGGAGGTGTTGATGAGTGGCGCTAAGTGCGCGTCCATGGCCCATTCCGAGGTGATGTGGGTAAGGATATCGTTCTTAAACCACTTGGCTTCATGGGCTGGAACGAAATGGTTGTGGGCAATCACGTCCACGTAGAGGTGGCTGACGTAACCTATGGCAATCGCGGTTTCTTGCTCGGTCTTGGCTGACAGCATTAACTGCTGGGCATTTTCCCATAAGTGGGTGTGGCGAAAGCGGTGGCTGATGATGGCCAAGTCCGGCAAGCAAGCCCCGGCCATCACCAATTCTGGGAATTTTTTAATGGCCGCTTGCAGGCGCGGGTCCAATAAGGGCATGGCCCAAAGCAAGGATTGGGCAAAGTACAAATGCGTCACCAAGCCCCAGGCGTTGGCGTCTATTGAATAGAAGCAGCAGGGCAGCCACCAATACCATTTGCGCATAATGCTAAGTTGAGTCATGACTAGTAATGTGACGCTCGCACATGAAAAAATCGTGACAGAAACATGATGATTTCATGACGAAATTTAATTGCTTTCATTAAATTGTCATATTGCCGCGTTATCTTGCTAGGCATCAGTAGCCAATCTCATCCTAATGACAGGCAAGGCACCCATGACCCAGCACAGCAGCTTAACCCAGCCATTAAAAATCTTATTCATATCGGACGTGTATTTCCCGCGCATCAATGGCGTGTCCACTTCCATACGCACCTTTGTTGAGCAGTTGCAGGGCTTAGGCCACACGGTGCATTTAATTGCCCCAGATTACGCAGCGCTTACCGAAGACGATGCCTGGATCATGCGCGTGGCGTCACGCAGCATTTATTTCGATCCTGAAGATAAGTTGATGAAGTTTGGCTCGGCCATGGCATTGCTGCCGTATTTAGCCAAACAAGGCTACGACATGATTCACGTGCACACGCCATTCGTGGCGCATTACTTAGGGCTAAAGCTGTCAGAAAAATTAGGCATCCCCTGCGTGGAAACCTACCACACCTTCTTTGAAGATTATCTGCATCACTATTTACCTTGGCTACCCAAGGTGTTGGCCAAAGGTCTGGCACGCTTTATTTCCAAGCGTCAATGCAACAGCGTGGACGCCATTGTTTCGCCCTCAAAACCGATGCTGGATGTGCTGAGGGATTATGGCGTGGGCGTGCCGGCTGAGGTGATTCCCACTGGCTTGCAAGCCCACAGCTTTAAACAAGCGGACGGGCAAGCCTTTAGACAGAAATGCGGCATTGCCTTGGATAGGCCGATGTTGCTTTACGTGGGCCGAGTCGCGTTTGAGAAAAACATCGATTTTCTTTTGCACATGACCAAGGCCTTGCTGGCGCAACAGCCGAATGCCTTATTGGTGGTGACAGGCGAAGGCCCAGCGGAAACCAGTTTGCATAAATTGACCAAGCACTTAGGCATAGAAGACAGCGTGCAATTTATCGGTTACTTGGACCGCGCTACCGAGCTTAATGCCTGCTACCAGTCCGCCGACTTGTTTGTTTTTGCGTCCAAAAGCGAGACGCAAGGCTTGGTGATCTTGGAGGCCATGGCACAAGGCACGCCGGTGGTGGCGATTGCCGAGTTGGGCACGGCCTCCATATTGGTTGAAGGCAAGGGCGCATTAATTGCCCCCGATGACACCAACATGTTTGCGCAGAAAGTCGCGCAGTTGATCGCCCATCCTGAGCATTGCCAAGAGTTAGGCCGGCAAGGGCTGGAGTATGCTACGGCCAATTGGACGGCTAAAGCCCAAGCACAACGCTTGGAGACTTTTTACCAAAATCGAATTGCCAATAAAAAGTAAGCCAAGCTCGATTGGCTACTTATGCCCTTACTAGCAATGCGTTTGTCGGGATGAATCCCGACCTACAACAAGTCCGCTATCTGCTATTTTCTGGGATGAATCGTTATCCACAACAAGCGCTCTATTTCCGAGCTCGGGATGCATCCAGGTAATACAAGTGGCGAATCACCCTCTCGTAGGTCGGGATTCATCCCGACAGCCGACAATAAAAAAGCCAGCATGATGCTGGCTTTTTTATTGTGACTAATACGAACTAGTCTCTTACTTCATCGGCCATTGCATCCATGCTGATGTGGCGTACGTCTTTACCTTTCACCATGTAAACCACGTATTCGGAGATGTTTTTCGCGTGGTCGCCTATGCGTTCTATGGCTTTGGCGATAAACAACACTTCCAAGGACATGGAGATGGTGCGAGGGTCTTCCAGCATGAAGGTGATCAAATGGCGGATGGACATTTGGTAATGCTCGTCCAACTGTTGATCCATTTCAGCAATTTTCAGCACCTTGGCTGAATCGGAGCGGGCGAAGGCATCCAATGCTATGTGCAGCATTTCACGCGCCATGTTGGCCATGGTTCTGATTTCAGCAAAACGTGGCGTCCACATGCGATCGGTTTCTTGGGTTTTTTGCGAAAAGCGGGCAATTTTAGTCGCTTCATCGCCTATGCGCTCTAAATCGGTGATGGTTTTAATCATCATCAAGATCATGCGCAAATCGCTGGCAGCCGGTTGGCGGCGCGCAATAATGTGGCTGCAGTCTTCATCCACTTGCACTTCTAAGTCATTAACCAGGTGGTCTTTTTTGATGACGTTTTCGGCCAATTTGGCATTGGATTTAACCAAGGATTCCAAGGCGTCGACTATCTGTTGTTCCACCAAGCTGCCCATTTCTAGGACCTTGGCGCGTACCGATTCCAGTTCGGCATCGTACTGTTTGTATATGTGTTCAGATGACATGAGTAATCCTTATGTAAATGCTTTTGGCGAGGTTAAAACAATTAACCAAATTTGCCGGTAATGTAATCTTCAGTTTCTTTGCGGACTGGACGAGTAAAGATGGTGTCAGTGTCACCGTATTCCATCATTTCACCCAAATACATGTAGGCCGTGTAATCGGAAATCCGCGCCGCTTGTTGCATATTATGCGTCACGACCAATATGGTCAATTTTCCGCGCAATTCGTTCATCAATTCTTCAATGTTGGCGGTGGCGATGGGGTCCAATGCCGATGTCGGCTCATCAAACAACATGATTTCTGGGTCGGTTGCCAAGGCGCGGGCAATGCACAAGCGTTGCTGTTGGCCGCCAGATAAGTTAAAAGCCAAGTCATTTAAGCGGTCCTTTACTTCATTCCATAGCGACGCACCTTTTAAGGCTTCTTCTACTTTATCGGCCACCACGCGGTGGTTTTTTTCATCGCGCACGCGTAGACCGTATGCCACGTTTTCAAAGATGGTTTTAGGAAACGGGTTTGGTTTTTGGAACACCATGCTGATGCGCATGCGCACTTCAATTGGATCCACACCGTCGGCCAAGATATTCGTGTTGTCTGGGTGCATGACGATTTGACCGTCGTATTTATTACCTGGGTACAAGTCGTGCATGCGGTTGAAACAGCGCAAGAAAGTCGATTTACCGCAACCAGAAGGGCCAATTAGCGCGGTGATTTTATTTTCATATATCGGCATGCTGACATTTTTAAGTGCTAGGTGGCCGTTTGAATAATAAAAATTCAAATTCTTGGATTCTGCTTTTATTGGTGTGGATGTATTAACCATGGTTGTCCTAATGTGTATTTAATAACGTCAATTTTTACCATTTAATGTTTTTACGTATTTTGTAACGCAAGTAGATGGCGGTGCCATTCATGAGTAGCGTCACTAAAATAATGATGGCGCCAGTGGCGGCAGCATTGATATGAAACGCATGGTCTGGGCGTGATAGCCAGTTAAACATTTGGATGGGCAAGACCGTGAAGCCAGAGCTTAACCATTCAAAATTAAGGAAAGGCGCCACATCGGTGACCGGTGAAGGCGGCAAGAAAGCAATGAAGGTTAGCGCGCCTATGGTGATGATGGGGGCGGTTTCGCCAATAGCACGCGACATGCCGATGATGACCCCAGTCAAAATACCGCCTTGCGAGTATTTCACCACGTGGTCGCTCACCACTTGCCATTTGGTCGCACCCACGGCATAGGCGGCTTCACGGATGGCCACCGGTATGCCGCGTATGGCTTCACGGGTGGACACAATCACGGTAGGTAAGATTAACAAGCCCAATGTCAGGCCGGCGGTCAGTATGCTTTGGCCCAAATCCAAGCCGTAAACGAACAAGCCTAAGGCCAACAAGCCGTAAATGATAGAAGGCACGCCGGCTAGGTTAGACACGTTAATTTCGATCAAGTCGGAGAACCAGTTTTTTGGTGCGTATTCTTCCAAATACAAACCTGCTGCCACGCCTACTGGCACGGCTGAAAGGAATGTAACGGCCATCACCAAGACTGAACCTACCCAGGCTGACAATAAGCCAGCACTGCCAGCGCGGCGTGATGGAAAGTCGCTAAAGAATTGCACATTAAAGCGTGGGTAACCGTCCATCACCAAGTCAATAAACAAGGTTAGCAAGGTCAGCAAGCCTATCATTAAGGCGATTAAGCCTATGCCGGCAAACACCAAATCGTTGAACTTGTGGCGGCGTATCATGGCGCGTACGGCATCTAAATCAGCCAATACAGAAGCCGATTGCTTATTTTGTGTGTCTTGCGCTTGCATTAGTATTGCTCCCGGAATTTTTTACGTACGACATAACCAATGATGTTGAAACACAAAGTCATGACAAACAGGACTAAACCTGCGGCAAAAATACTTTGGTAACCAATGCTGGTGTGCGGTAAATCGCCCATGGCCACTTGCACAATGTAGGCGGTGATGGTGGCTGCGCCCTCGGTTGGATTAAAGGTTAAATTGGGTTGTTGGCCAGCGGCGACGGCCACCACCATGGTTTCACCCACGGCGCGGGAAATAGCCAAGATATAAGCGGCCACTATGCCCGATGTGGCGGCAGGGGTGACCACGCGTAGGGCTGTTTGAAAGCGGGTGGCGCCCATGGCATAAGAGCCTTCACGCATGCTCATGGGCACGGCGCGCATGGCGTCTTCCGCCACAGAGGCAATGTAAGGCACGATCATCACGCCCATCACCAAACCGGCACTGAGCATGTTAAAGCCAGGCAAGTCTGGATAGATGATTTGCAACAAAGGGGTGACAAACAACAAGGCGAAATAACCAAAGGCAATGGTAGGCACGCCCACTAGCAACTCTAAGATAGGTTTGGTAATTTCACGGGTTTTGTGTGAGGCAAATTCAGATAAATAGATAGCGCCGATGGTGCCGACTGGTACGGCCACGGCAAGTGCAACCAGTGAGGTGGTCAGGGTGCCGGCAATTAAGGGCATGATGCCATAGTGGGCATCTTCAAATAACGGTGTCCACTCGGTGCTGGTAAAAAATTCAACTAACGAAACAGTTTCAAAGAAACCAAAAGATTCGTATAACAGAATGGCGACGATGGCAAAGGTGGTGAACACAGCCGATAAGGCAGCTAGCATGAGGATCAGCTCGATCATCCGCTCCTTGATATTCCGGCGTATGTTTTTAGCTAAACGTGGGCTAATCGCTAATTCAGTAATATTGTTGTGCATAGTGGCAGCAGTATTCATATAAAGAGTTTTATGATTGTAGCGAGTTTAAATGGATTAATAAAA
>CAMDXI010000040.1 GCA_945878695.1 Methylotenera oryzisoli
GTGCCGACTAATGGTGAGGCCGTGAAACCACGGAAATTCACATCCGGTTGGTATGGGTTGTTTTGCGCTTCATTAATGTTCACGCCGGATAAATTCTGGTTCATAAAATCAGCAACGCCTAAGCTTTGTTGATTTTGAATCTCGCTGCCTTTTACCACTTGCACATTGGATGGCACTTGCTCAACTGGCACACCAACGCCGGCTAATGGCGTGGTGCCGACCACTTCAACTTTACCTAGCTCCAAGGCTTCGGCTTTATTGGCCGCCCATGCGGCATGCGGCATGGCGTAAGCGGCTAAAATCGCCACTACGATTAATTTTGGTTGCAATGCTTTTTTCATGAAAGGTCCTAGGTTTTAATGTGTAACGTGCCAATAAAAGCAATAAGCGTTCCAAAACTTAGAAATAATTAAAAATGACAATAAAATCAATTAATTAAAAATTTAAGTTAATTTTAATGATTTTTTTAAATACGAAGAAGTGTAAAAGTTGGTTAAATATAGCCAATTTATTGGTTGTTAACAACCAATATTTGGTTGTTAACAACCTACATTACAGGCAATAAAAGCCTGTAGGCACTGATGCTGCAAGGGATTTGCGACGGTAGCTTCGCGGCGAGGCGCCGCTCCTACACATAACAAGGATGCCATTAAGATTTCTGTGGTGAGGTTTTGAAATCCACAGTGAATCTATAGTGAAATTCATTCAAGACTGCCAATCGATCTGCAAGCCGTCTTCGTGCGGTGCGGCTTGCAACTCATGGCTGATGCCTATGCCAGGGACGTAGGCCAGCGTGTCTTGCCAATAAACCAAGGGCAGGTTTTCGCGTTGCCAAGGCGGCATGTTGGCTTCTTGCAATAAGTGTTTGAGGGTGCGGGTTGGCCTAAGCACATTGGGCTTAAAGTTTTCCCCACCATTGCGCTGGCTGATGCGCAATTTGCTCATACCCAATTTGAGCGCCAAACCGCTGCCCTGCACTTGGCTAAACACTAGCGTGCCACCGTTAGGCAATGCCAGTTGCGCTTCACCGCTCCAAACCAAATCAAAGCTGGCGGTCACCACCGGTTTAACTAGGTAAGCGCGCTGTTGATAGCGCTTGAGCATAATTGCCTGCTGGTTTTTAAGTTGCAGGCTGATGTTTATATTGGCGTCGGCTTTGGCTGTCATTAACTGCTGATGCATCTCACTCAAGGCATCGGCGCTGGGCATGCTGACCTCTTGCTTAGCCAACCACCAACGCAAGGCATTTTTTGCCCTTGCCTCATCCAAGGCCGCTAAGCCTTGTGTGCATAAACTGTTGTTTGCCAGCAAGTGCGCCGCATCCAATGCAGCTAAATCATTGAGCAAATCACTCGCCTCAGCCGCGTGCGCGGCTGTTCTGGCCAAAGCTTGCTTAATGGCCGGGTTGCGGGTGCTTAATAGCGGCAAGACATCGTGACGAATAAAGTTGCGCTCGTACTGGGTATTGCTGTTGCTTTCGTCTTCACACCAGCTTATGCCATGCTGCTTGGCATAGGCTTCCAGACTGCTGCGCGGGACATTTAATAGCGGCCTTAATAAGCGCCTACGCTCATCGGCTGCCGCCATACTAGCCAAGCCCTTTAAACCGGCGCCGCGAAACAGCTGCAGCAATAAGGTTTCAGCTTGATCGTCTTGGTGGTGCGCACTGAGCACAAAATCCGCCTGCAGCGCATTATTAAATAAGGCATCGTAGCGCAACTGCCGGGCTTGGCCTTCTAGGCCTAATTTACTTTGCTCATCCAATTGCACCCTGACGATGGTCAAGGGCACATTTAGAGCAGCGCATTGCGCTTGGCAAAAAGTGCCCCAACTGTCGGCATTGGGGCTGATGCCGTGGTGCACGTGCATGGCCTGCAAATCAAAAGGTATGGTGGCTCGCGCCTGTGCCAACAGGTGCAACAAGACGCAGGAATCCAAGCCACCACTCAAGCCCAATAACAGGCGTTGATTGGGCTTGGTATGCTGGCTTAAAAAATGCTGCAGATTGGTTTGCATGGTGGTGGCAGGAATGCCATCAATATGGGATGACTAGCGTGGCGCTTAGACGACTGACGATTGGCCGACTGTCGCTTAACCGCTTAAAGCTTCACGCTGATGCGGGGTTTACGCTCAGCCACTTCTTTGTATTGGCCGTAGCTCATCAAGCGCTCGTAACGTCTAACCAACAAAGCCTTAATGGATTTGGTTTTTAGCTTAGTCAATTCTTCTTTAAGTGCCACGCGTAGGTTTTCCATCACCACTTCTGGTGCGCGGTGCGAGCCACCTAAGGGTTCAGGGATGATGCGGTCTATTAGGCCCAAGCCTTGCAAGCGTTCAGCGGTAATGGCCAAGGATTCGGCTGCCACCGGTGCTTTGTCTGCACTTTTATATAAGATGGAGGCGCAGCCTTCAGGTGAAATCACTGAGTAGACGCCGTATTGCAACATCAGCAATTGATCGACCACGCCCAATGCCAGCGCGCCACCTGAACCGCCCTCGCCTATGATGACGCCTATGATGGGGGTTTCCAATTCGGCCATGACGTATAAATTACGCGCAATGGCTTCGGATTGACCGCGCTCTTCCGCGCCTATGCCGGGGTATGCGCCCGGGGTGTCGATTAGGGTAATCACTGGGATGCCAAATTTTTCGGCTAAACGGAATAAGCGCAAGGCTTTGCGGTAGCCTTCAGGACGCGGCATGCCAAAGTTGCGGTATTGACGCTCTTTCACATCACGGCCTTTTTGGTGGCCGATTACCATCACCGGTTGGCCATCTAACCTGGCGATGCCGCCCACAATAGCCGGATCATCGGCAAAGGCGCGGTCACCGTGCAACTCTTCAAAATCGGTAAAGATGGCTTGTATGTAATCCAGGGTGTAAGGGCGTTGCGAATGTCTGGCCAACTGCGAGATTTGCCAAGCATTTAAATTACCGTAGATGTCTTCCGACAGCTTTTTATTTTTCTTTTCCAGCGCGGTTAATTCTTTAGAGATATCCAATGCATCGTTCGCATCATGCGCGGCTTGCAAGCCTTCGATTTGGCTTTCTAACTCAGCGATCGGTTGTTCAAAATCCAAGTAACTAATTTTCATGTGCTTGACTCTACAATTTAAAGGTTTAAACCCTGCTTGGCAGCAGCGGGCTAATTATATAGGATTTTTACATTATCACGGCTTAACCACAAGCTTAAATCGGCAATCAAACTCTCTGCCAAGTCCACCCGCCAATCATTGCCCAGCATCAGTTCTACCCGGCCAGTATGGTTGTGGTAAGCCACTTTAACCGCGCAACCACGCTGCTCGTCGGAGGCATTTTTCCGATACGGCTGCAACAAGGCTTTGAGTTTTTCCGCATCGGCTTGGCCGTTGCAAGAAATCTTTAAAAAGCTGGCGCGGCTGTTACGCAAGCCGGACAAATCGTGCAATTTTCTGGCGTTCACGCGCAAGCCACCGGAAAACTCATCGTGGCTAACGCGCCCTTCGACGATGATCAATTGGTCGTCTTTCAATAAGCCCTGATGCTGGGCTAACAGCTCGCTGCCCACCACCACTTCAATGCGGGTCGTGCCATCGTCCAAACCAACGATGGCCATCTTGCCTCTACCGGTCATGCGCACGCGTATGCCAGAGACTATTCCAGCCAACAATTGCGGCTGCTCTTTCGGGCTTAAATTGGCCAAGCTGCTGCTGATGAATTGACCCAAGTCTTTTTGGTAGGCCGCATACGGGTGGCCGCTGAAATAAAAACCCAAAGCGGCTTTTTCTTCCAATAAGCGCTGCTGCTCAGACCAGGCCGGCACATTGGGCAAGACATTGACCTCGTTATCGGCCGCTTCGCCAAACAAGCTGTTTTGTTGGCTGTTGGCGCTATTTTGTTCGGCGGCGGCCATGGCCGTAGCCACCCCTGCCAGCAAGGCATTGCGGTTAGGCTGCGCCGGATCCGGGCTCAAGCTATCAAAAGCGCCCGCGCGTATCAGCGATTCCACCACGCGGCGATTGACCTTACGCAAATCCAAGCGATTGCAAAAATCAAACAAATCTTTAAATGGGCCGTCTGCTTCACGCGCTTGCATGATGACTTCTATGGCCGCCAAGCCTGTGCCCTTCACTGCGCCCAAGCCATACAAAATTTGCTGCTTGTCTATGGGGGTGAATTTGAAATCACTGCGATTGACATCGGGCGGCAACACCTCAATTTGATTGGGCCCGCAATCATCATAGAAGGTGTGCACGCTGTCGGTATTGTTCATGTCGGCCGACAAGGTCGAGGCCAAAAAGGCCGCCGGGTAATGGGCTTTTAAATAGGCAGTTTGGTACGCCACCAAAGCGTAGGCCGCGGCATGCGATTTATTAAAGCCGTAGCCGGCAAATTTTTCCAGCAAATCGAACAACTCGGTCGCTTGGCGCTCGGTCATGTTGTTTTTAACCGCGCCTTCAACAAAGGTTTTACGCTGGGCGTCCATTTCCTCTTGTTTCTTTTTACCCATGGCGCGACGCAATAAATCCGCCCCACCTAGGCTGTAGCCGGCCACTACCTGGGCGATCTGCATCACCTGCTCTTGGTAAACGGCAATGCCATAAGTCTCTTTCAAAATCGACTCGGTCAATGGGTGCGGGTATTCCACGCGCTGCTTGCCGTGCTTACGCCGGCAGTAATCCGGAATCAAATCCATAGGCCCTGGCCTATACAAAGCCACCAAGGCAATGATGTCTTCAAAGCAATCCGGCATGGCTTGCTTGAGCATGTCTTTCATGCCGCGCGACTCAAGCTGGAACACCGCCGTGGTGTTGGCGGTTTTTAATAAATGAAACGTGGCTTTATCGTCTATAGGCAAGTTGGCAAAAGACAAAAGCGGCAAACCTTCTAAGGCACGCTGCTTATTGGCATTGAGCAGCGCCAATTCCAATATGGTTAAGGTGCGCAAACCCAAAAAGTCGAACTTGACTAAGCCCACCGCCTCCACGTCGTCTTTATCGTATTGGCTGACCAAACTGCCGCCATCGGCTTGGCAATAAATAGGCGAGAAATCGGAAATTTTGCCCGGTGAAATCAACACGCCGCCGGCATGCATGCCGACATTGCGCACCAGGCCTTCTAGGCGCAAGGCCAACTCCAGCAACTCCTGCAATTCCTCTTCTTTTTCACGGCGCTCGGCCAATTGCGGTTCTTTTTCTAGGGCATCGGATAAGGTGATGCCCAATTCCAGAGGAATCAGCTTGCTGATGCCATCGACAAACCCGAAGGGCAAATCCAATACCCGACCCACGTCACGCACCACGGCTTTGGCAGCCATGGTACCGAAGGTGGCAATTTGCGACACGGCATCCAGCCCGTATTTTTGCTTCACGTAATCAATGACCCTATCGCGGCCCTCTTGGCAAAAATCGATATCGAAGTCGGGCATGGACACCCGATCCGGATTCAAGAAACGCTCAAACAGCAGCTTGTATTCCAATGGATCTAAATCGGTAATGCCTAAGCTGTAGGCCACCACCGAGCCCGCACCCGAGCCCCGACCCGGACCCACCGGCACGCCGTTGCTTTTGGCCCAGTTGATAAAGTCGGCAACGATTAGAAAGTAGCCGGCAAACCCCATCTGGTTGATCACCTGGGTTTCAAAATCCAAACGCGCTTCGTACTCTGGGGTTTTAGCCTGACGCAGGGTTTCATCTGGGTACAGCACTTGCAATCTGGCGACCAAGCCGCGACGCGCCTCGGACACCAAGTAATCGGTCAGGCTTTCGTTATTGGGCGTGGGGAAATTGGGCAAGTAGTTTTTGCCCAGGGTTAAACTCAAGTTACAGCGCTTGGCAATTTCCACCGTGTTTTGTAAGGCGTCCGGCATGTCGGCAAACAGATCGGCCAGTTGTTGCTGCGTTTTAAAATACTGCTCTTGCGTGAAGTGCTTGGGTCTACGCGTGTCGGCTAAAACATAGCCCTCGGAAATACAGGTGCGTGCTTCGTGCGCCCTAAAGTCGTCTGGGCTAATAAACTGAATGGGCTGGGTGGCCACCAGCGGCAAACTCAAACTGCTGGCAATAGCACGCGCCTGCGCTATGTAAGCTTCTTGTTGCGCGCTGGCATCCGTGGCCACACGCTGGACTTCCAAGTAATAGCGATCCGGGAACAAGTCATGCCACTCTTGGGCTAATTTTTTCGCCAAGGCTAGGTTGCCTTGCATGCAAGCCTGCCCCACTTCACCTTGCATGGCGCCAGAGAGCAAAATCAAACCCTCGGTGCCGCACTCTTCAAACCAAGCGCGCTTAAATTCCGCCCGACCACGGTGCTGATTGCTTAGGTAAGCACGGCTTAATAATTGGCATAACAACAAATAGCCGGCATGCGATTGGCAAAGCAGCAACAAGCGTGATGGCTGATCGCGGTTGAGCGGGTTTTCCAACCAAATATCGCAGCCTAGAATGGACTTTAAGCCCTTAGCGCGAGCGGCTTTGTAAAACTTGATGGCGCCGAATAGATTGTTTAAATCGGTTAAGGCCAAGGCCGGCATGTTGTCCGCACGCGCTTGCTGCACGTAGTCGTCTATACGCACGATGCCATCAACGATGGAGTACTCGCTGTGGCAACGCAGGTGCACGAAAGACGGGCTATTTTTGGCTGGAATTGAACTGGACAACATAAGGCAAATTTTACCTTAATCGGCATCGATTTTTAGAAAATATTATGCAAAAGTTAAAGCGGAAAAATGCGCTTTACAAACACTAAGTTTCGATTGTCTGCGCGCTAGAAAACCCGCATACTTGAGTATAGTTTTTTTCAAGCAAGCATTTATCTAACACCTTATTAAAAGGAAATAATCATGGCTAATCCCGTTACACTTAAAGGCGGTCCGGTAAAAATCGGCGGCAACTTCCCTGAAAAAGGCCAATCGGCGCCTAACTTCAACCTAGCAGACAAAGCGCGTGCCGACGTGAGCCTAGAAAACTTTGCCGGCTTACGCAAAGTGCTCAACATTTTTCCTAGTATAGACACGCCAACTTGCGCGACATCGGTTAGAACCTTTAATCAATCGGCCGCCAAACTAAACAACACCGTGGTGCTGTGCATTTCAGCCGATTTACCGTTTGCGCAAAACCGTTTTTGTGCCGCTGAAGGCATAGAAAATGTCAGCACCTTGTCGGCCTTTAGGCACTTAAACGAATTTGCTAACAGCTATGGTGTGGCGATATTGGACAGCAGCTTGGCCGGCCTAACTGCCCGCGCAGTGCTTGTTTTAGACGAAAACAACAAGGTATTGCACAGTGAATTGGTGTCGGAAATCACCAGCGAACCAAATTACCAAGCAGCATTGGCTGCCTTAAAATAGGTAGGAGCGGCGCCCTCGCCGCGAAAAGATGGGTCGCG
>CAMDXI010000041.1 GCA_945878695.1 Methylotenera oryzisoli
TTTTGCGCTCAGAAGAGCTGGGCGTTGGCAAGCCAGCCTGCGGCGGCCAAATAAGGTATTGCGCCAGCAAGAGCATCCACACTAGCCAGGCGGTCCATAAATTGTGCGACATAAAATGCGCGCCGCGCACCATCTGCGTATACGCCATCACGCTGCCAAACAACAGCGCTAGGATCCAACCCCATTTGGCTAAGCGAGCTTGGCTGTCTCTAAAGGCAAAATACACGGCCAGTAAGGCAAACCCGCCACTGGCATGGCCGCCCGGGAAGCAATGGCCGGCAGCCACACCCGCTGGCAAGCTGCCAAACAGCGGGATGTAAGGTTGGGTGCCACCGTATTCTTGTAAATTCCACGGGCAGTCGTGCAGGCTAAAATGCTTTAACACCGACACCACCGTGGTGCTGATCAGCATGCCGACAAACACCCACAACAATGACCTGCGATGCGCTTTGAACCAATCAAACGCAAGCAAAGTAGCTTGAACGGAAGCGCGCGGCCTGTGCTTTAACCCGTAACCCATCAAGCCGCCCGCTAAAGCGAGCAGACTCACGATTATCATCAAGTTTCTCAAGCCTTGGTGCAGCACGGCTTCTAATCCAGCATGGTTTCTTAATGGAAAAGTTTGGGTTTGCGCGTCGTAAAATGGCGCTATCCATAGCCTGTCCCAGCCGGTCAAGGGGTAGACAAAAGCCAGCAGCAGGCCTGCCAGCAAGGGCACTATCAGATGCCACAGCCAAAAATGCCAGGCCAAGCCAGGTCGATTTAATTTAAACAAATGGATGAGCTCTATGCAAATCGCTGCCAACCTAAGCAGCGGTTAATGGTGGCCCATTATAGCAAAGTCGCGCCCCGCTGCCGGCCTTTAGGCGGGCGGGTCGCTCACGTATAAAACTTGCTTTTACTGCCGTTTTAGCGTAATTTTCGTCTATTGCTAGGGGTCTGGTTGGGGTTGCGGTGACGCGGCTTTAATTAGTGAGAAACACCCTTTGAACCTGACGCGGGTCATGCCGCCGTAGGAAAGCATGCAATGCTAAGCCAGCAACATTATCTGGTGCGCATAGGCGGCTTTTCTATGTTGATTACATTATAGGAACGCACCATGAACGCTACTGATAAAAACCTACAAAAAAACCTCACCAAATTCGACAGCGGCACGGCTGAAATTGACCCGGCCACCACCCTGCCTTTTGCCAATTCACGCAAAGTCTACGTGCAAGGTTCCCGCCCGGACATACAAGTGCCGTTTCGCGAAATCAGCTTAAGCGATACGCCGTCTAGCTTTGGTGCAGAAAAAAACCCACCCGTCATGGTTTACGACACCAGCGGCCCCTACACCGACCCGGCGATTGCCATCGACATACGCAGTGGCTTGCCCGCGCTACGCGCAAAATGGATAGAAGAGCGCAACGACACCGAGCAATTGGATGGCCCGAGCTCTACTTTTGGTCAAGCACGCAAGACCGATCCTGAATTAGCCGAAATGCGCTTTAATTTATTGCGCCTGCCGCGCCGTGCGAAAAAAGGCATGAACGTCAGCCAAATGCATTACGCGCGTAAGGGCATCATCACGCCGGAAATGGAATACATCGCCATACGCGAAAATCAACGCCGCGAAAACATGAGTGAGCTCTTGCAAACGCAACACAAAGGCCACGATTTTGGCGCCAGCATCCCTAAAGTGATTACCCCTGAATTTGTTCGTAGCGAAGTGGCCTTAGGCCGCGCGATCATACCGGTCAACATCAACCACCCAGAAATCGAGCCCATGATCATAGGCCGCAACTTCTTGGTAAAAATTAACGCCAACATCGGCAACTCGGCGTTGGGTTCCTCCATCTCCGAAGAAGTGGAAAAAATGGTCTGGGGTACCCGCTGGGGCGGCGACACCGTGATGGATTTGTCCACCGGCAAAAACATACACGAAACCCGCGAGTGGATTATCCGCAACTCACCGGTGCCTATCGGCACGGTGCCAATTTACCAAGCCTTAGAAAAAGTAAACGGCAAAGCCGAAGACCTCACTTGGGAAATTTTCCGCGACACGCTCATTGAGCAAGCCGAACAAGGCGTGGATTACTTCACCATCCATGCCGGCGTGCGCTTGGCCTACATCCCCATGACCGCAAAACGCATGACCGGTATCGTGTCACGCGGCGGCTCCATCATGGCGAAATGGTGCTTGGCCCACCACAAAGAAAGCTTTTTGTACGAGCACTTCGAAGACATCTGCGAGATCATGAAGCAATACGACGTGGCCTTTAGTTTAGGCGATGGCTTGCGCCCCGGCTCGATTTACGATGCCAACGACGAAGCGCAATTTGCCGAACTTAAAACCTTGGGTGAGCTCACGCAAATTGCTTGGAAACACGACGTGCAATGCATGATTGAAGGCCCAGGCCACGTGCCTATGCACTTGATTAAAGAAAACATGGAGCTGCAATTAGAGCATTGCGGCGAAGCCCCGTTCTACACCTTAGGCCCATTAACCACGGACATCGCGCCGGGTTACGACCACATCACCTCGGGTATCGGTGCCGCCATGATAGGCTGGTACGGTTGCGCCATGCTCTGTTACGTGACGCCAAAAGAGCACTTAGGCTTGCCAGACAAAGAAGACGTGCGGGTTGGCATCATTACCTACAAAATTGCCGCGCACGCTGCCGATTTGGCTAAGGGTCACCCTGGCGCACAAATTCGCGACAACGCTTTATCCAAAGCGCGTTTCGAATTCCGCTGGGACGACCAATTTAACTTAGGCCTGGATCCAGAAAAAGCCAAGGAATTCCATGATGAAACGCTGCCACAAGACGGCGCTAAGCAAGCGCATTTCTGCTCCATGTGCGGCCCGCATTTCTGCTCCATGAAAATCACCCAAGACGTGCGTGATTACGCGGACAAATTGGGCATTGATGAAAAAGAGGCTTTGCAAAAAGGCATGCAAGAAAAATCCATCGAGTTTGTGAAAAAAGGCAGCGAGGTGTACCAGAAAATTTAAGCCTGAAAACCCAAAAAAACCCAGCCTAGGCTGGGTTTTTTGTTTTTATAAGGCACTATGCCAATAAAGGAAACAGTCCTATGAGGCCATGCGCAATAAACTCAATAGCCATCGCCGCCAATATTAAGCCCATTAAACGCGTCACCACATTAATGCCTATGGTGCCTAATTTATCGGCAATGTAACTGGACAATTGCAGGCTAAGCCAAGTTAGAACAGCAACCGCAAAAATTGGAAAAAACAACGACACATGCCCTATTAAGGTTTTGCTTTGCTGCGCCGCGATGATCATGCTGCCTATCGCGCCAGGGCCCGCTAACAGCGGAATGCTCAACGGCACAATGGCCACCACGTCGCGCTCTTCCATGGTCTTAGCTTCTTCTGGTGTTTGTTTAGAGTGACTTTGTTTGGCGTGCAGCATGTTAATCGCGATCAATAAAATCAATATGCCACCGCCGACCTGAAAGGACGGTATGGTTATGCTAAAAAACGCCAAGATGCTGTCGCCAAATAATGCCGATGTAAACAGCACGGTAAACACCGTTACCGCCACGACATTGGCTGTTCTTAACTTTTCTTTGCGACCCCAACCGTCTGTGGCGCTAATGAATATCGGCACACTGCCTATCGGATTCACTATTGCAAATAGGGCTACGCCAATTTTAAATAAATATGCCCAATCCATGGCTTTTCCTTCAAATTTTTTATACTAGCTTTGTATTGTGAAGCTTGAGTGATGCTTGCTGTTAAATAATAGTCCTAATAGGGTCATAAAAGTGCCTTTAAAATGACACCCGAAACAGCAAAAATAGCCGTGTTAGTTAAAACTTTAACGTTTTTTTAGGAAAGCTTAGGTCATGAAACAGCCATTATTTATGCTGACGATAGTGATGGCATTGTCAGCATGCAATACCATACGAGGGTTAGGCAAGGATATAGAAACCGATGGTGAGGCCATACAGCAATCCACTAAATAGCCTTTATAAAATATACCGCTCACCTATGTTGCTTGATTGTTAAATATATGGCTGAGGTTTAATAAATAAAGAGATATTAATTTATTTTGTTAAAATAGCCTGCACAAAACCACCACAGCAGACTATTTTGACTACCTTAAAACTCAACAAAAAATCCGACGACACCCAGCCTAAAGCCAGCAAAGCGCCTTTGCGTCGTGGCAGCAGCAACGAGCGTGATCGCTCCGTGTCGGCAGCTAAAGTCATGGCGCCTAGCCCTGACAAGGCCGCGGCACCGACTATTGAAAAGGCTAAGCAACGCAATCACCGTTTTGATGGCAAAGCGCACGGCAGCCCTTATAGCGAGGATACGTCAGGCACGGTAAATTCAAGCCCCGCAAATTCAAACACAGCCAAGCCAGCGAAACCGGCAGGGCTAGACACCCGCACCGCACCGCGTCCGGATAGAAATGAACCGCAATACCGGCAAGCACCTCGCCGCGGCGGTAAAGTGCGCGACGGCTACGACAGCTTGGCCACGCCGCAGTATGGCGCTGCCGCCAAAGCCGCTTACAAATCGACTGCCATCAGCACGGACTTGCCGCGTTTATCTAAAGTCATGGCCGAGCGTGGCATTTGTTCACGCCGTGAAGCCGATGAATGGATAGCCAACAGCTGGGTGATGGTGGACGGCGAAATCATCGATACGCTGGGCACGCGCATTAATCCCGATGCCGAAATCATTATCAGCAGTTACGCACACGAAGTGCAAAGTGAAGCGGTGACCATTATTTTGCACAAGCCGGTTGGCTACGTCAGCGGGCAAGCGGAAGACGATTACGAGCCCGCCATCGTCTTGGTGCACCCGGATAACGAATGGCTGGATGACCCCAACATTAACCCGCAACACCGCAAAGAATTTCAACGCCGATTCCTAACTGGTCTTGCGCCAGCAGGTCGCCTAGACATTGACTCTACCGGTATGTTAGTGCTTACTCAGGACGGCCGCGTGGCACGCCATTTAATCGGTGAAGATTCCATGGTAGAGAAAGAATACTTGGTGCGGGTGGAAGGCGAATTAAGCGATGCCGACATGCAACGCCTTAACTTTGGTTTGAGCCTAGACGGCGAAAAACTCAAACCGGCCAAAGTCAGTTGGCAGAATGAAGACCAATTGCGCTTTGTCTTACGCGAAGGTAAAAAAAGGCAAATTCGTCGCATGTGCGAGATGGTCGGTTTACACGTGGTGGGTCTAAAACGCGTGCGCATAGGCAGCGTTAATTTAGGTAAATTGCCGCCTGGACAATGGCGCTATTTACGCCACGACGAACGCTTTTAAGCACCCTTAACACTTAGGAAAAGACCCGAGTCGCATGGACATCCTGTTATTAGTGAAGGCTTTTATATTGGGGGTGGTAGAAGGCGCCACCGAATTCCTACCCATCAGCAGCACCGGCCACTTGATCATCGTTGGCGACTACCTGCACTTTAATGACGACAAAGGCAAAGTGTTTGAAATTGTCATCCAACTGGCGGCCATCTTGGCCGTGTGTTGGGAATACCGCCGCAAGCTAATCGACACCGCGGTGCACTTGGGCAGCGAAAGTCAGGCACGGCAATTTGTCTTGAATTTGTTTTTGGCTTTTCTGCCCGCGGCCATCTTGGGCTTGGCCTTACACAGCACCATCAAACAGTATTTGTTCTCACCCATCACCGTGGCCGTGGCCTTAATCGTCGGCGGCTTTGCCATATTATGGATAGAACGCTTGGCTCTCACAGCCAGCACCGTGCACATAGATAAAATCGGCCCCAAGCAAGCCGTGCAAATTGGTTTGGCCCAATCGCTGGCCTTGTTTCCTGGGTTATCCCGCGCCGGCGCCACCATATTAGGCGGCATGCTTTTTGGCTTGGATAGAAAAACCGCCACCGAATTTTCCTTTTTCCTGGCCATCCCCATTATGTTTGCTGCCACGATTTTGGATGTCTACAAAAGCCGCGACATTTTATCCATCAACGATGCCGGGCTGTTTGCTGTCGGTTTTATCACGGCCTTTTTAGCCGCCTTAATCGCCATCCGCTTTTTATTGCGCTTTGTTGCCAGCCACGATTTCAAAGTCTTTGCTTGGTATCGCATCGTGTTTGGCGTCCTGGTTTTGCTGTATTTTCTTTGAGGGTCAGCTGAGTGCCTTAATGCCAGCTAAAGGCCGCTTACCATGAAACGATTTTTCCACACCCTAGCATTGACTCTAGCCGGCCTGCTCAGCCTGTTGTTAGCTGCCTGGCTAAGCTTGCTGCTGTGCTTTAATCCGAATGATTTCAAGCCCACCATCATCAACCTAGTGCAAGAAAAAACCGGCCGCACGCTGACGCTAGACGGCGACATCAGCATGGCGTTTTGGCCAAAGTTAGGCATCGATTTAGGTCGCGTCAGTTTGTCTGAACAAGCCAGCCAAAAACCGTTTGCCTCGGTGGCCAGGGCAACAATCTCGCTAGCCATCTTGCCGCTGCTGCAAAAAAAATTAGTGGTGGGCACGGTGTATTTGGATGGCGTGCAGGCGACGCTGATCCAACACGCCGACGGCAGCAGCAATTTTGCCGATTTATTTGATGGCGATTCGAACGCCACTTTTTCGTACGACATCGATGGTTTGAGCGTTAAAAACAGCCGCCTAGATTACCTAAACGAAGCCAGCAATCAGCGTATTCAAGTGAGCGATCTGTCCATTAAAACCGGCCGCATTGTGCAAGATCAAGCGCTCGATTTGGCGGCCGATTTTTTGCTTGAGGCCCAAGCAGCCAAATTAAAAACCAAGGTAAATTTGCAAGCACGGCTGTTATACCAGAGCAAGGCGCGTGTTTTTTTAGCAGAGAATTTACGCCTGTC
>CAMDXI010000042.1 GCA_945878695.1 Methylotenera oryzisoli
TGGACGGCCGTTACTATGGCGTATTCTTCTATCATGGCTGGGCTTTGTTACTGTTTAATGAAAATGAAATTATAGCGAACGCTATGATTATTTGACAAATACCACGGCATTAGCAATTTTAACCACGGTCATTTCCGGCACTTCACCGACCACGGTAATTTGCAGGTTGCCGGCCACATTAGCATAGAAACTGGTGTTACCAACAAGGCTGCGACCGGTTCTTGGCTTAATGCCGTTTTCTAAGGGCTCAATAAAGAGTGACACCGAGGCTAGGCCATCGGAAAAGATCATGTGGGTAACCGGCCAAGTTTTGCCTTTCACCGCACGCATCATTTGGTCCACTTTAACAAAACCTTCAGGCAAAGCTTTGAGGCGCCAATGCACACTGTCTTGTTTATCGGCAATGGTATTGACGTCTTCCATGACGTAGGCTTTTTTGCCGTCTATTTTTGGTTTAAACCAGTCCAAATCGACGGCGTTAATTAGGCTCAATTGATTAAAAGCCATGCTGTCTATGGCTTCATTACGGCTGTTTAGCATCACTGATTTCAACAATAAGCCGTATTCGCTATCGACCCAAAATTTATAGCTGTAGCGTAAATTGTCTTTGGCTTCCAACACCAAAGTCTGCGCCTGCCTATCGGCCACGCGCTCGGTATCACCTGCACGCAAAGTGTAATTGGCTTTAATGGCATCCAAGTCAGTAGGCAGAATTGCCGGGAACATATTATGCCCACGGCGTTTTTCTATAACGATTTTTTCATTCTTTGGGTTATAAATCACCACGTCACCGCCTTGGCTTAACACCTCGCGCGGCGATCCATCCAACACCACATTACGGGCAAATTCATGTTGGCCATTGAATAAATGCTTGATCTCTACCGATATTGATTGCGGCCCCGATTGGCAAACAAATATGCCTTGATAGCTCAAGGCATGCGCTGCCACGGCGGCTTTTTGCAGTACTTGCCATGGGTCGTTAGCGGCAGCCTGGCTGGCGTACGTACTGATCGTGAACACGGCAGCCAACAACCAACGATTAAACAACATGGCTCACCTTAATTATCGTCATCATCAAATAAACCATTAGCGTGAGTAACTGGCCGGTTGGATGTAGTAAGAAGTCGATGATGGCGCGGAAGATTGGTGTGCCGTTAAGTATTCCGCAGGAATGAATTCTGCACTGGCTGGAATGCCAGCCTCAACCGCGGCCACGTTGGCATTCAAGCTAGGATCCGCCACTTGCGCTTGCAAGACCATGAAACCCACCACCAAAACGGCAGCAAACGAAGCTGCCATCGACCAAGCGATCTGCTGACCACCGGATTTGCTGGCATTGCCATCGGCTTTTGCCGCGGTTTTTAACCAAGCTGCATTGGGCGCCAACACGGTCGGCTCCATGTCGATTTTGACCATTAAATTGGCTTTAAAATCGGCACTTAAGCTTGGTGTGCCACGCATCACGTCACCAATTAAATGGTAGCGGCTCCATGCCTCGGCAGCCGGGCTGTTAGCTTGCATGCTGGCCAGCAGATGCTCGGCATCGGCTAGCTCGATTTCGTTATCAGCTAATGCGGATAGTTGTTCTGTCATGATTTACTCCAAATACGTCTAATGCTAAAAGTTGCTTACCAGCGCTTGTTGTCTGGGGTATTTTCTAATAAAGGTTTTAATTTCAATGAGATGGTGTCGCGCGCTCTAAAAATACGCGAACGAACCGTGCCTATCGGGCAATTCATTACCGTGGCAATTTCTTCGTAGCTCAAACCTTCAATTTCACGCAAGGTAATCGCCGTGCGCAATTCCTCAGGCAAGCCGGCCACCGTGTCGTTAACGGTTTGGGCAATTTGCTTGGTCATCATGGACGACTCGGGCGTTTCCATTGTGCGTAACTCGTCACCGTCTTCAAAATTTTCTGCGTCTTCTAACTCTATGCCAGTGCTGACACTAGGGCGACGTTTTAATGACACCAAGTAATTTTTAGCGGTGTTAATGCCGATGCGGTATAGCCAAGTGTAAAACGCACTGTCGCCACGGAAATTAGGCAGCGCGCGATAGGCCTTGATGAAGGTGTCTTGCACGATGTCTTCAATCTCGGATTGATCACGCACCATGCGCGATAGCAAACGCGCTAGCTTGCGTTGGTATTTGTCCACCAACATAGAGAAGGCACGTTTATCACCGCGTTGCGCACGCAACACCAGTTCGTGGTCTATCTCTCGATTTTCTAGGGATGTGTTGGCTACCAAGCTTAACTGTCCGTTGGGTTTAGTCTGCTGCTGACTATCAGCAGGACTGGGGTCGTGACTTAATTTCTTTTCGGTTTCGGCAGTATAACCTTGAGCAGCGACTTGCACTAAATTAAGTTGGGTAAACTTGACCACTTCCGTAAAATGCATTTCTATTCTCTCCCTTATAACCTGCAAAAAACACCGGTTTATTTATTTTGGCTAATCCGTCAATTCTATTGCCTTTTACCCTGACAAAGATACACTCTCAATAGTTCCAGCAAACACCACCGAATGTTTAACTTTCTCACGACACAACAAAACCCGTATGCAGCAATTTGATGTACTCATAATTGGTAGTGGTTTGGCCGGCTTAAGCACGGCTTTGCGGCTGGCTGAGCACAAGAAAGTCTGCTTAGTCAGCAAGCGCAGCATAAACGACACGGCCAGCGATTGGGCGCAAGGTGGGATTGCGGCGGTGCTAACCGATGACGATTCAATAGAAAGCCACGTGCAAGACACGCTCAATGCCGGTGGCGGTTTGTGCGATGAGACGGTGACCAAGATGGTCGCCGAACAAGCCAAAGGCTCGGTGCAATGGCTGATAGACCAAGGCGTGGGCTTTACCCGCACGGCCAACGATCAAGGTTTTCACCTAACCCGTGAAGGTGGCCACAGCCACAGACGCATCATCCACGCGGCCGACACCACCGGCCACGCGGTGCAAACCACCTTGTCCGATAAAGTGAAACAACACCCCAACATCAGCCTGCTGGAAAACCACATAGCGGTGGATTTAATCACCGCCAGAAAAATGTCCAGCAAAGGCACACAACAACCGCCTGCATCCGATTACCACAGCGACGCCAACGCCTGCTTAGGCGCTTACGTGCTGAATAAAACCACAGGCAAAGTGATCACCATCGCCGCGCAAAACACCGTGTTGGCCACCGGCGGTGCCGGCAAAGTGTATTTGTACACCACCAACCCAGACATCAGCACTGGCGACGGCATGGCCATGGCCTGGCGGGCAGGTTGCCGCGTGGCCAACATGGAATTCATCCAATTTCACCCCACCTGTTTATTTCACCCGCATGCCAAATCGTTTTTAATCAGCGAAGCGGTGCGCGGCGAAGGCGGCTTGCTTAAGCTGCCAGACGGCAGCCGCTTCATGTTGGATCACGACGAGCGGCTCGAACTGGCGCCGCGTGATGTGGTGGCGCGTGCCATCGACTTTGAGATGAAAAAACGCGGTTTGGATTGCGTCTATTTGGACATCAGCGACAAACCCTTAGCCTTCATTGAGTCGCATTTCCCTAACATTTACCAACGCTGCTTAAGCTATGGCATAGACATCAGCAAAACACCTATCCCGGTGGTGCCGGCGGCGCATTACAGTTGCGGCGGCGTCATGACCGATGACAAAGGCCGCACCGACATCAAGCACTTGTATGCCATAGGCGAAACCGCCTGCACCGGCTTGCACGGCGCCAACCGCTTGGCCAGCAACTCCCTATTGGAATGCTTGGTGTTTGGGCAAACGGCCGCCGCCGACATCTTAAGCCAAGCCAACAAAGCCTCGCCGCGCTTACCGGACTGGGACGAAAGCCGCGTAACCGACGCCGATGAAGAAGTGCTCATCACCCACACCTGGGAAGAGTTGCGCCGCTTCATGTGGAATTACGTGGGCATCGTGCGCACCGACAAACGCTTAAGTCGGGCCCTGCACCGCATCCACATGCTGCGCGATGAAGTGGACGAGTTTTACAACAACTTTAAAATCAGTAACGACTTAATCGAACTGCGTAATCTATTGCAAGTAGCGCAACTCATCGTGGAAAGCGCCATTTCCCGTAAAGAAAGCCGCGGCCTGCATTTCAGTAAAGACCACCCGCAGACCGAAGCCGAACCCATCCCCACGGTGCTAGAACCACTCAATTACGACAGCCTGCTGGAGCGCAAATAAGGTTGCTATCGCGGCGGAACGCCGCTCCTACAAGACACACCTACCACAGAGACACAAAGACACGGAGAAACCCCAATCAAACTTCTTCATGTTTTCGTTTATGTATTTGATTTTCTCTGTGCCTCTGTGGTGAATAAGGTTTTACCAATGCTTTTTTAAAAGCTGGCTTTAATTGCAATCTACCGTATAATGCAGCCTCCCTATGCCAATCAATCAGCGTAGCGGTCCTTACCCTTAATCTTCTTGATTTTCAAATCATCCGAATGATTATTACCTTTGCCTACCTCGATTGGTGTTGCTCGTTTGTAATGGGTCGGCGATAGAAGCTCTGAATACGTCTTGCGTGCAACGCTACATAAATCCGCACCCATCCTTAATCAGCGCTTCGCTAACCCAAGCTGGAGCATCACTTTGAATACAGAAACAACAAGCCTTAACTTTGATCAGTTAGGATTATCCGCAGCCATATTGCGCGCCATTAACGACGCCGGCTATACCACCCCAACCCCGATTCAGGCCAAAGCCATTCCGCAAGTATTAAGCGGTGGCGACTTATTGGCTGGCGCCCAAACCGGCACCGGCAAAACGGCCGGCTTCACCCTACCCATATTGCACATCTTGAGCCAAAAGCCGGCGGATCCGAGCAGCAAAGGCCGACCACGCTGCTTAATGCTAACGCCCACCCGTGAACTGGCGGCGCAAATTGAAGAGTCCGTTAAAACATACGGCAAATACTTACCCTTAAGCTCCACGGTGATTTTTGGTGGCGTGAACGCCAACCCACAAATTGCCCGATTAAAAAAACCATTGGATATTTTGGTCGCAACGCCAGGGCGCTTGCTAGACCATGCCAACCAAAAAAATGTGGATTTATCCGGCGTGGAAATTTTAGTGTTAGACGAAGCCGACCGCATGTTGGACATGGGTTTCATACGCGACATTAAAAAAATACTCGCGATGCTGCCTAAAGCCAGACAAAACCTATTGTTCTCGGCTACCTTCTCAGACGAAATCAAGGGCTTGGCCGATGGCCTATTGCATAACCCAGGGTTTGTTGAAGTGGCCCGTCGCAACACCGCATCCGAGATGGTCGAGCAAAGCGTGCACATGATCGCGCAAAGCCATAAGCGCGAGCTAATGAGCTATCTAATTAAACAAAACGACTGGCAACAAGTGCTGGTGTTTACCCGCACCAAACACGGTGCCAACCGCTTGGCAGAAAAACTGGTGAAAGACGGCATACAAGCCGCCGCCATCCATGGCAACAAGAGCCAAGGTGCGCGCACCAAGGCATTGGCGCAATTTAAAGACGGCAGCATGCGCGTCTTGGTGGCCACCGACATCGCGGCCCGCGGTTTAGACATAGACCAATTGCCGCAAGTGGTTAACTTTGAATTGCCCAACGTGCCAGAAGATTACGTGCACCGCATAGGCCGTACTGGCCGTGCTGGCAGCAGTGGCGCCGCCGTGTC
>CAMDXI010000043.1 GCA_945878695.1 Methylotenera oryzisoli
TGCCCCTCTTTTTTTGCCTTGAATTAGTCGCCAGTTATTTCCAGCATCACTTCGTTACGGCGTAAAAAGGGTAAGGTCCATGGCGGGTTGTATCTGGCTAATTCCGGCTGACCTTTGCTGGTCAATTTTTTAACAGCCAACCAGGCTGATAACTCTTTTACCTTAGCCTGCATTTTCTCGTCATCCACCCAACCAGAAAAACGCACCACGGCATAACGCTTAGCTGCGATGGGCTTAATCAGCACTAGCGGGTTGTTGGGTTTAGGGAGCGTCGCTAAGCTGAAGTGACTGGGCATAACAAACCACACGCGCCAGCCTTTTTGTTCCGATTGAATGGCTACCGGCGCTGTCATGGCAATTTTTTCTGAACGGTTCTCCACCGTTACCGGCGCGGTCATGCTGATTTTTTCGCTTCTACCAGAGGGCGCCGTGTTGTTACCAAAAATGTAGTCGGCCAATAAGCGAAAGCCTGCGCTGGTGGCATCGCTCATCTCGCCATCAAGCACCACTTCTGCAATGAGCTTGCTGTCGTAGGCACGCACTTCAAATGCGCCGTCTTTTTCAATGAGGCTGTATTTTGCTTCTTCTGTGGCCATGGCTTTGCCTGCGCTTAATAATAGGGTGACGAACGATAGTAGCACTGCCGCGTATTTCATTATGATTAATATCCTAAAGTGATGGCTAATAAAAAAGGAGCCTGACGGCTCCTTAATTTAACAGTTGGCGCTGAATACACGCCCTGTCATTAACCGCATTTGCTCTCGCCGCAATTTAGGCAAGTCAAACAACCGTCCATGACGATCGCGGCTTTGGTATTGCATTTAGCACACAATTGCGCGCCCTTAGGAAAGCCTTCGGCCGTTACTTCATCGCCGGCTTTAGCGTGCTTTTCTAAGTACTCGGCTTTTTTCTCGTCCACCAATTTTTGTTGGTGTTGATCCAAACCGGATTTTTTCAGCATGCCAATTTCTTGTAAATGCTGCTCCACCACTTCACCGATTTCAGCCACCAAGCTGGGCACAAATTTGCCGCCTTTTTTGAAGTAGCCGCCACTCGGTTCAAACACGCTTTTTAATTCCTCCACCAAGAAAGTCACGTCGCCACCTTTACGGAACACGGCCGACATCACGCGCGTTAGCGCCACTATCCATTGAAAGTGCTCCATGTTTTTGGAGTTAATAAAAATCTCAAATGGACGACGGTGTTCTTGCGGCGTGTCTTCGTTCATGATCACGTCGTTAATGGTGATGTACAGCGCGTGCTCGGTCACCGGCGTTTTGATTTTATAGGTGTTGCCCACCAGCTTGTCTGGACGGCTGAGCGGCTCACCCAATTGCACCACTTTGGTGGCGGCTTTGTGTGCTTCTAATTCGGCTGCTTTTACTTCTGCGTCTTTTTTATCTTGCTCGTTAACCAACGCGTAGCCAACGATTTTATTTTCAATTTTAGTTGCCATGTTCTTATCCTCTTAATCGGTCTGTGTTCTAAAAATAGCACTTAGAACTTGCCGTAATAGCCTTCTTTAAGTGCGTCGTACAGATTGGCTGCAGAGTGAATTTCGCCGTCGTACTCAATCTCTTCGTTGCCTTTCACTTCCAATTCCGTGCCGTCGTCCAAGGTGAATTTGTAGGTGGTGTTTTCCAAATCTTTTTCAGTCACCAACACGCCTTGGAACGCTTCTGGATTGAACCTAAAAGTGGTGCAACCTTTTAAGCCTTTGTCGTAGGCATACAAATAGATATTTTTGAAATCTTCAAAATCGTAATCGGTAGGCACGTTAATGGTTTTAGAAATCGAGCTGTCTATCCACTTTTGTGAAGCCGCTTGAATGTCCACGTGCGCTTTCGCTTGAATGGTAGAAGAGTCCAAAAAGTAGTCCGGTAATTTTTCGTCTTCTTGCTCACTGAACGGCATGGCCTTGGAATTAATCAATTCACGGTAGGCCAACAATTCGTAAGAGAACACATCGACTTTCTCTTTGGATTTTTTGCCTTCACGGATCACGTTACGGGCGTAATGGTGGGCGAACGATGGCTCAATACCGTTACTGGCGTTGTTCGCCAAGGACAAGGAAATGGTGCCGGTAGGCGCGATCGAACTGTGGTGCGTAAAGCGTGCGCCCTTAGTGGCAATTTGGTTGCGTAAGCCTTCAGGAAACTGCTGCATGTAGCGGCTGTATTTGCCTAACAACACTTTACCGGCAATTTTGCTGCCGACTTTGATGCCGTCTGCGGCCATTTCTGGGCGTTTGGCTAGCATGTCCGCGGTTACTTCAAACTTCTCTTCCATGATGGGTGCAGCGCCTTTTTCTGTGGCCAATTGCACGCCCACGTTCCAGCCTTCTTCGGCCATCACGCGCGTCACTTCGTCGGTGAATTTGAGTGAGTCTTCTTCACCGTATTTCATTTTCATCATGGTTAGGCTGGAACCCAAGCCTAAATAGCCCATGCCGTGACGGCGCTTACGCATAATTTCATCGCGTTGTTCTTGCAATGGCAGACCATTGATTTCCACCACGTTGTCCAACATACGGGTGAAAATGCCCACCACCTCACGGTATTCTTGCCAATCAAAAAACGCTTCATCGGTGAACGGGTGCTTAACAAAGCGGGTTAGATTAACCGAGCCCAACAAGCAAGCGCCGTACGGTGGTAAGGGTTGCTCGCCGCATGGGTTGGTGGTGCGAATGTTTTCGCAGAACCAGTTGTTGTTCATTTCATTGACGCGATCGATCAAGATAAAACCCGGCTCGGCAAAGTCGTATGTGCTGGACATAATCACATCCCACAAGCGACGCGCCTTAATGGTTTTGTACACGCGGCAGGCTACCTTGCCGGCATCGACACCGTCGGTTTTAGTTAAGTATTTACCCTTAACTGGCCACTCACGCCACACCACTTGCTCGGCATCGTTGACATTTAAACCATCCACGATGGCTTCTTTTTCTGTCACCGGGAAAGCCAATTTCCATTCGGCATCGGCTTTAACCGCTTCCATGAATTCTTTGGTAATCAAGCAAGACAAATTGAATTGACGCAAACGGCCATTTTCACGTTTGGCTTTAATAAAGTCCGTCACGTCTGGGTGAGAAATATCAAAGGTGGCCATTTGCGCACCACGACGGCCACCGGCACTGGACACGGTGAAACACATTTTGTCGTAAATATCCATGAAAGATAATGGGCCACTGGTGTAAGCACCGGCACCGGCCACAAACGCACCTTTAGGACGCAAGGTAGAGAACTCGTAGCCTATGCCGCAACCGGCTTTTAGGGTTAAACCGGCTTCGTGCACCTTGCCTAAAATGTCGTCCATGCTGTCGGTGATCACGCCGGACACCGTGCAATTGATGGTAGAAGTAGCAGGTTTGTGCTCTAGCGCACCGGCATTAGAAGTAATGCGGCCAGCAGGAATGGCGCCACGGCGCAAGGCCCATAGAAATTTCTCGTGCCATTCAGCACGCTTTTCTTCTGTCGTTTCAACGTCCGCTAATGCCCTTGCCACGCGCGCATAAGAGGCATCCATGTCGGCATCCACGTGCTCACCGCTTTTGGTTTTTAAACGGTACTTCTTATCCCAGATGTCCAGCGACACAGGCTGTATGGAAATCTCTTTTTCTGAATTTGCCTGCGAGGTGCTTGCTGATTCAACTGCTTTAAGCATGGATGCTTCTCCCTAAAACGGCTAGCTTAGCGGGTGGCAATTCATTCCCCCACGCTAAGCCCGTGATTTTTAATTAAAAACTTTTATTTTTGACAACGGTATGGGCCAAAAGCACAATATGTTGTGTCTTAAGCAGCAATTTATGCCTTTATTTTGTGGCCGTCAACCCCATTTTCGCTCGCTTTTTTTGCACCATTTTGGTGTATTTTTTAGCAAATGGCGCCGGTATTTGCATAGCGCCGCAGAAGGGAATCAGATGCTTATCATTATTAATAAAAAATAAATTAAAATAATTTTCTAGTAAAAATTTTTAGTTTATGCGTGACCGGTAGTCGAGCAAAACCCGCTTGGGATTTTTGTGAGAAAATGCGCCATGCCCCGTTTTCTTTATAGCGCTTTACTCTATCTGTTGTTGCCCTTGGTGGCCGGCAAGCTGGCCCTACGCTGCATCAAGCAATCGGCGTATCGGCCACACTGGCGTGAGCGCTTTGGCTTTTATAGGCTGCCACGTCAATCTGGTGTCATTTGGCTGCACTGCGTGTCGGTGGGCGAAACGCGTGCGGCAGCGCCACTGATCCATGCACTACTAGCGCAATACCCCGAACGCAGCCTATTGCTTACCCACAGCAGCCCTAGTGGTCGCGCCACCAGCGAGGCGCTGTTTGGTAATCGCGTGCAACGCGCCTACCTTCCCTACGACTTGCCTTTTATGGTGCGGCGCTTTTTAAACCATTTTCAACCCGACTTAGGCGTGCTGCTGGAAACGGAAATTTGGTTTAATTTACTTGCCGCTTGCCAACAGCGGCAGATCCCCGTGGTGCTAGCCAACGCCAGGCTGTCAGAAAAATCCGCTAGAGGCTACGCCAAATTGGGTAAGTTGGCGCAAAACGGACTACAAAGTTTGCGCTTAATTGCCGCGCAAACGCCGAATGATGCCAAACGCTTTCAAGGCCTAGGAGCAAAACGCGTGGAAACCCTGGGCAATTTGAAATTCGATGCCATGCCGCCTAGTGGGACTGCAGCAGCGGGCAATCAATTAAGGCGCTGGTTTGGCGAACAGCGGCCGGTATTTTTAGCCGCCAGCACCCGCGAGGGCGAAGAAGAGTTAATCTTGGATGCGCTAGCCGCCACGCCCATAGCCGACTTGCTGACGGTAATCGTGCCGCGGCACCCGCAGCGCTTTGGCCCAGTGGAAGCGTTACTCAAACGACGTGCTGTCGCCTACGAAAAGCGCTCGCAGTTAACCATGGAAGTAAACCGCCGCACCCAAGTGATATTAGGCGACAGCATGGGTGAGATGTATGCCTATTACGCCAGTGCTGACCTGTGTTTAATCGGTGGCAGCCTGCTGCCTTTTGGTGGGCAAAATTTGATTGAAGCGATGCGCTTGGGTAAACCGGTCTTGCTAGGAGCGCACACCCATAACTTTGAGCACGCGTCTAATGAGGCGGTGGCCCAAGGGGCTGCTCAGCGCGTTAACAGCGTGCAAGAAATCAGCACGGCCCTCCTCACCTTGATGAATCAGCCCGAGCGGCTAAACGAAATGGGCGCCAAAGGCTT
>CAMDXI010000044.1 GCA_945878695.1 Methylotenera oryzisoli
AAAATGGATGTTTTTGACTTTGTGTTTCATGCTGCCTGCTCCATGCAAATGGTTGCCACGTTAGTCGTCGCCTCGGGCATGCCTAAGCTTCTGGCTTTTATGGCCATGTCCAGACATTGCTCGCGCGTCATGCCTTGCAACAAGGCGGCTACTTTCTCCACCGTGAATTCGGATTGCGGTATCAGCAGTGCTGCACCGGCGTCGGATAAATAATGGGCATTGCCGGTTTGATGGTCGTCCACGGCGTGCGGAAAAGGCACCAACAAGCTGGCCACCCCGGCGGCGGATAACTCGGCCACGGTTAAGGCGCCGGCTCGGCAAATGAGCAAGTCCGCCCAAGCATACATGGCGGCCATGTCATCGATGAAGGCTTTAGGCTCGGCCTCCACTGCCAGTTGCTGGTAACGCTGTGTTAAATTCACTATGTGTTTTTCGCCGGCTTGGTGCACCACGATAGGCCGGTCTTTTTTATCCAATTGAGCCAAAGCCAAAGGCAAGACTTCGTTTAAGGCCTGCGCGCCTAGGCTGCCACCCACTACCAACAGACGCAATGCGCCACGACGTCCTTTTGCCCGTTTGGCCGGCTCCGCTATCGCGCATATGTCTGCCCTTACTGGGTTGCCTAGCAACAGCGCTTTAGCGCCAAATGCCGCGGGGAAAGCCGCCAGCACTTTATTCGCTAGCGGTGCCAACACTTTGTTGGTCAAACCGGCCACGGAATTTTGCTCATGAACAACCAAAGGCTTGCCTAATAGCTTAGCCATTAAACCACCAGGGAATGCGGCAAATCCGCCCATGCCAAGCACCACATCAGGTTGATGCTGACGCATGGCCTGCGCACTCTGATTAAACGCTATAAGTAATTTAAAGGGCAATAGCAACCAGCCTAGGTAGCCTTTGCCACGCACGCCGCGCATGCTGATCATGGCTTTTTGGTAGGGTTTATTGGCAATCAAGCGGTTTTCCATGCCGCCCTCGGTGCACAACCAAACTATCTTCCAGCCCTGTGCCAATAAGGCATCCGCCACTGCCATAGCCGGGTAAACATGTCCACCTGTGCCACCCGCCATGATCATTAAGGTTTTACTCATGCCGGCAAGCCTTTTTGCAATCGTCGGTTTTCAAAATCCACGCGCAACACGATGGCCATGGCCACGCAATTCACTAAAATACCCGTGCCGCCAAACGACATCAGGGGTAGGGTCAAGCCTTTGGTGGGTAACAAGCCTGTGTTCACGCCCATGTTGATGATGCCTTGCACGCCCATCCACACGCCTAAACCCTGGGCCAATAAGGCAGAAAAATAGCGCTCATTGGCAATGGCTTCTTTGGCTATGCCAAAGGAGCGGATGACTATCCAGGCAAACAAGCCTATGACCGTCAACACGCCAACAAAACCCAACTCTTCGGCGATCACGGCCAATAGGAAGTCGGTGTGCGCTTCGGGTAAATACAGCAATTTTTCCACGCTGGCGCCCAAGCCCACGCCCAACCATTCGCCACGGCCAAATGCAATCAAGGCATGCGATAGTTGGTAACCCTTGCCATAGGGGTCGGCCCATGGGTCCATAAAGCCGATGACGCGCTGCATGCGGTAAGGCGAACTCCAGATTAGCCCTACGATGGCGATAGGCAACAAGGTCAGCAATCCGGCAAAGATTTTGCCATTAATGCCGCCTAGCCATAGGATGGAAATGGAGATCGCGGCAATCACGGCAAACGCGCCAAAATCCGGCTCACGCAGCAATAAAAAGCCGACCAAGACCATCACCCCAACCATGGGCATAAAGCCGCGCCTAAAACTGTCCATCACCGCCGCTTTACGCACGGTGTAATCGGCCACGTAAATCGCGGCAAATAACTTCATGAATTCCGATGGCTGTGGATTCACCACAAACATTTTCAACCAACGGCGACTGCCGCCGGCTTTTAAGCCTATGCCAGGAATCAACACCAGCACCAACAAAGCCAAGCCGATTAAGAATAAATACGGTGCCATTTTTTGCCACCAAGCGATGGGAATATTGAACGCGATAAAGGCCGAAACGATGCCGACCAACATGAAGGCCGCCTGGTGCACTAAATAATAACTGCTGTTATGGCCCACGCCTTTATCGGCTTCAGCAATCGCAATAGAGGCCGAATACACCATCACCAAGCTGATGCCTAGCAAGCACAATACCGCCCAAAGAAAGCCTTCGTCGTAAGTGGGGGCGTTGATGCGTTCGCGATCTAACATGGTGGTGATCATGCTGTTTCCTTCAAACTAGGCTGCATGGCCATGACTGCAGCAACAAACACCTCGGCTCGGTGCACGTAATTTTTAAACATATCGAAGCTTGCGCATGCCGGTGACAACAACACGGCATCGCCGCTATGGGCTAATTTTCTAGCGATACTGACAGCCTCAGGCAAATCCAATGCACGGTATATAGCAACGTCAGTGCTAAGCAAGGCCGCTTCTATTTTGTCTGCGTCACGCCCCATTAACACCACGGCGCGTGCGTTAGCGGCCACGGCTTGGGCCAATGGCATGAAATCTTGGCCCTTGCCATCGCCACCAGCAATCAACACTACTTTTTGTGGCTGACCACCTTTGTACATGCCGGCCAGCGCAGCGCAACTGGCCCCCACGTTGGTACCTTTGGAATCATCGTAATAATCCACCTCGTCTACATTGGCCACCCACTCCACACGGTGTGGCAAGCCTTTGAAGTTATATAGGGTTTGAATGATGGGCGCGTAGTCTATGCCTATAGCACGGCTTAAGGCCACGGCCGCCAATGCATTCGTGGCATTGTGCAAGCCGGCAATTTTTAAATCCTGACTGTTTACCAGCGGTTTTTCACCCTCGCACAACCAGCTTTCTCCGTCTATTTGCCGCAAACCAAAATCGGCGTGTTCGGACAAGCCAAAGCTCAACTGCGGCAATTTGGGTCTGGCCAGCATCATGCTCCAGGCATCATCCAAATTCAGCACTTGCAGAGCAGCTTGGTAAAAAATATGGGCTTTGGCAATCGCGTAATCCTGCAAGCTGTCGTACCTGTCCATGTGGTCTTCAGACAAATTAAGCATGGTGGCGGCATTCGCTTGCAAACTGTGCGTGGTTTCCAATTGGAAGCTGGACAGTTCCAAGACATAAACATCCGGCGTGGCCATGGCCAAGCTGTCCAATACCGGCAAACCAATATTGCCGGCCACGATGGTTTTTAAGCCCGCCGCTTGGCAAATTTGGCCGACTAAACTGGTGACCGTGGTTTTGCCGTTGGAACCGGTAATGGCAATGACCTTGGCCGTGGCCGGTCTAAATTGCGCAAACAATTCCACGTCACCGACCACGCTAAGGCCGTTTTTTATCGCCGCTTGGATAGCCGGCTCACTTAAGGCCACGCCCGGGCTGATCACGGCCAGATCAACTTTTTCAAACAGTTGGGCACTAAACGGCCCAGTATGCACCTGCACTTTAGGCATTTCACTGTGCAAAGCATCCATGCCAGGTGGCGTTTCGCGGGTATCGGCCGCAGACAAATTAGCCCCTTGCGTCTTCAACCAACGCAAGGCGGATAAGCCGGTTTCACCCAGGCCTAGCACCAATACTTTTTTGTCTTTTAAGGTTTGCATGGGTTTATCTTAATTTCAAGCTGGCCAATCCAATTAACACCAGCATCATGCTGATGATCCAAAAACGCACGACCACTTGCGTTTCTTTCCAACCTTTTTCTTCGTAATGGTGGTGCAGGGGCGCCATTAAAAAGATGCGTTTACCTGTGCCGGTAGTGTGCTTGGTGTACTTGAAATACAGCACTTGTATGGCCACCGATACGGTTTCCACGACAAACACGCCACCCATAATGAATAAGATGATTTCTTGGCGAACAATGACCGCCACTATGCCGAGCGCCGCGCCTAATGCTAGGGCGCCAACGTCGCCCATGAACACTTCTGCTGGGTAGGCGTTAAACCAGAGAAAGCCCAAACCGGCACCGGCCATGGCCGCACAAAACACCATCAAGTCACTGGCACCGGCCACGTGCGGCACGCCCAAATAACTGGAAAAATGCAAATGCCCGGCCACGTAAGCAAAAATGCCTAGTGCACTGGCCACCATCACGGTCGGCAATATGGCTAGGCCGTCTAGACCATCGGTTAAATTGACCGCATTGCTGCTGCCCACCACCACCAAATAGGTCAGGACGATGAAGCCTATGGCGCCCAACGGCAGCACAAGATGCTTAAAGAATGGCACGATCAAGGTGGTTTCCACGCTGCTTAAGTGCGTGCGATAGAGAAACACCGCCACCGCCAAACCTATCAAGCTTTGCCAAAAAAACTTAGCCTTAGCCGACAAGCCTTTGGGATTTTTATGCACCACTTTACGGTAATCGTCCACCCAACCCACCGCGCCAAAACCCACGGTGGTAAACAGCACCACCCAAACAAAACGGTTGCTTAAATCCGCCCATAACAAGGTTGATATCGCAATCGACACCAAGATTAAGGCGCCACCCATGGTAGGCGTACCGGTTTTAATTAAATGACTTTGTGGGCCGTCGTCACGCACCGCTTGACCGACTTTGTATTCGGTTAACTTACGAATCACACTGGGGCCGGCTATAAAGGAAATAGCCAATGCCGTTAAGGTCGCAAGCACGGCGCGCAACGTGATGTAATTAAATACATTGAAGCCACGTATGTCGTGGGCTAACCAACGGGCCAGTTCTAATAACATGATTGATTCTCCAACAAGCTAGTTTGATTGTTTTTTTCGTCCAACAAATCGATCACGCGCTCCATCTTCATGAAACGCGAGCCTTTTACTAATACCGTCACCTGGGCAGACAACTTTGGCTTAATGGCCTCGGCCAATGCAGCGGCATCGTCAAAATGGCCGGCGCCGACACCAAAGCCATGCACCATCTCAAGACTCAATTCACCCAAGCAATACAATTGCTTCAAACCTTTTGCTTTGGCGTACTGGCCTATCTCCTTATGCAAGCGCGCCGCATCCGCACCCAATTCGCCCATATCGCCAAGCACCAATATTTTTTCACCGGTCTGATTAGCCAGCACGTCTATGGCCGCTTTCATGGAATCTGGATTGGCGTTATAGGTGTCGTCAATTAAGCGCGCCCCATGGATGGCCATCTTGTTTTGCAAGCGGCCTTTAACGGCAGAGAATCCGGCCAAGCCAGTGGCGATGTCTGCATTAGCGACACC
>CAMDXI010000045.1 GCA_945878695.1 Methylotenera oryzisoli
GATGGCGTATACGCAGATGGTGCGCGGCGCGCATTTTATGTCGCACAATTTATGGACCGCCTGGCTAGTGTGGATGCTCTTGCTGGCGCAATACCTTATTTGGCCGCCGCAGGCTGGCTTGCCAACGCCCAGCTCTTCTGAGCGCAAAAGCGCCTGGTCATTTTTGCGCTTTGTGGCCGTCAGTGCGCTGGTGATTTGGCTGGGCTTACGGCTAATCTTGTGGTTGAGTTTGTCGCTTAATTTAGGCCACAACCCCTTGTCTTGGACCGAGGCCTTAGGCATGTTGGCTTGGGGCGTTTGGTTTGATCTGAATGCCTTGTGTTACCTGCTCATACCATTTTTATTGGCCTCGCTGTTGTTGACCATGCGGGCGCGTCAAGCCGCATGGCTTGGCGTCACCCGTCGCTTGATAGCTTGGTTGCTGCTATTTGGTTTGCTGTTTACGGCGGTGGCCGAGTGGGTTTTTTGGCAAGAATTCAGCACGCGCTTTAATTTTATTGCGGTGGATTATTTAATCTACACCAAAGAAGTGCTGGGCAATATTCGCCAATCCTACCCGGTGCCGCTGATCTTGCTTGGCATAGCGCTAGTGGCGGCCGGTTTGTTATGGCTAGCCAGTCAAAGCAGCCGTTTTGCTAATCGGCCTCAGTCCGCCAAGCAAAAAGGACGTTTATTGCTGTGTGCGTTGGCTTTGCCTTGGCTTAGTTTCCAGTTGGCCAATGTCGATCAAATGGAATTCAGTCGCAATGCCTATGCCAATGAATTGGCGGGCAACGGCTTGTTCAGTTTTGCCGCCGCCGCTAGGCGCAACGAATTGGATTACGATAAATTTTACAGGCAGTTGGACCCGGCCCAAGCCAAGAGCGTATTGCAGGCCTTGCATGCCGATCGCCAGTCGCTAGGCGCCGGCAGTAAGCAAGCCGCCAGCACCAATCTGGCTGCCACCCCAGTTAAGCCGTTTAGCCGACGACCCAAGCAGGTGGTGCTGATTTCGGTAGAAAGCCTGTCGGCTGAGTATTTAGGCGTGCACGGCAACCAAAATAATCTCACCCCCTACTTGGATAAATTGGCGGCCGACAGCGTGGTGTTCGATCGCGCCTTTGCCACCGGCACGCGCACCGTGCGCGGCTTGGATGCCTTGTCGATAGCCATCCCACCCATCCCTGGTCAGGCCGTGGTGCACCGGCCCAATAGCGATCGTTTGGCCGGTATAGGCGAGCTGTTGCGCGAGCGCGGTTTTGCCACCTACTTTATTTACGGCGGCTACGGTGTGTTTGATAACATGAACCACTACTTTGCCAGCAACCATTACCGCGTGGTCGACCGCACCGATTTTGATGAAAAAACCATACAGTCGGAAAACGTTTGGGGGGTGGACGACGAAAGCCTGTTCAATCACGCCACGCAAATTTTGGATGCGCAGCACGCCCGCGGCCAGCCTTTTTTTGCCCACATCATGACCACCAGCAATCACCGACCCTATACGTTTCCAGCCGGTAAAATTGATTTACCCAGCGGCAGCAGGGAGGCGGCCGTCAAATACAGCGACTACGCCATAGGCCAATTTATCGCCCAGGCCAAAACCAAGCCTTGGTTTAAAGACACCTTGTTCGTGATAGTGGCAGACCATTGTGCGGCGGTAGCCGGTAAAACCAAATTGCCGGTGGCAAAATACCGCATCCCCTTATTTTTCTATGCACCCGAGATCTTGCCTGCAGGGCACCACAGCCGTGTGGTCAGTCAAATCGATGTGGTGCCTACCTTGTTAGATGCCTTGGGTGCGCCGGGCGCCGATTATTTTTACGGGCAGTCCTTATTTAAAGCCGAGGCAGAAAAATGGCCGGAACGGGCATTTATTAGCAATTACCAATCCTTAGGTTATTTAAAAAACGGCACACTGATAGTGCTCTCGCCTAAGCGCCGCGTTGAAGCCTATGCCGTCGATGGGAAAAATTTTGAGTCTAGGCCGATAGAACCTGAGTCTGGCTTGGTCGATGAAGCGGTGGCCTATTACCAAACGGCCAGCCGTGCTTATAAAACCGGTGCCTTAAAAATGCACCCAACAAAAGAACAGTAAAGGCAGCGCAATTGCCCTTTATCCCTTATCGTCCTGCGCTATAATGAGGCTTACATTTTAGGAAGCATGCACCATGACACAAAGCCAAACCAGCCGATTTAGCAACGCTAACGATGTGGCTAGATTTAACATGATAGAGCAGCAAATTCGCACTTGGGAGGTGCTCGATCCCGTGGTGCTGGATTTGTTTAATGCCGTGCCTCGTGAAGCCTTTGTGGCCGAGTCGCAACAAGGCTTGGCGTTTGCTGACATTGAGTTGCCCATAGGCCATGAGCAATCCATGCTCTCACCCAAAATCGAAGGCCGCATTTTACAAGCCTTGCAGGTCAAGAAAACCGATAAGGTTTTGCTAGTGGGCACCGGCAGTGGCTACTTAACCGCCTTATTAGCCAAGCAGGCAGCGCACGTGTATGCCGTTGAAATCGTGCCCGAGCTATCCGCGCAAGCTGGCGCCCGTTTGAAGCAGCAAGGCATACACAACGTCAGCCTGATCGTGGCCGATGCTGCCAACGGTTACGCGGCCGAAGCGCCTTACGATGTGATTGTGTTTGCCGGTTCCTTGCATATATACCCGGTGGCGGTTGAACAAATGCTGAAAATAGGCGGTCGTATGTTTGTCGTGCACGGGGACTTGCCGATTATGCAAGCGACCCTAAGCCAGCGCGTGACCGACGGCGCATGCCGTCAAGAAACCCTATTTGAAACCTGCTTGCCCCTATTGGCGCACGCCCCTATTGCGAGTCAATTTGAATTTTAAGCCCACGCTACTGCAAAAAATGGCCTTGCGCACAGTCGCATGGCTGTTGCCGGCATTGTTGCTGTCCATGCCCGCCTATGCGGCGGAGCAGGTCAGCTTGCAAGCGCAGCCATTAAAGTTGATGGACGTTTACCAACAAGCCTTAGCGCACGATGCGACCTTGGCCTCGGCCTTAAGCGCCAACCGCGCGGCACAAGAAATCATTGAGCAAGGCAAGGCATTGTATAGACCCACGGTTAACTTCAATGCCGATACCAATGCACTGAAGTCCAACATCAACTATTTGACCACCTCAGAATCAAGCACATCCAGATTTGAAAACTATCGGTATGGGGTGGATGCGCGCCAACCGATTTTCCGCAAACAAAATTTAATACAAATAGAGCAAGCGGCCACGCAAGTTAGCCAAGCCGATAAGCAACTGAATCTAGCGCAACAAGCCTTAATGTTGCGCACCACGCAAGCGTACTTTGACGTATTAATGGCACAAGATAAAATCGAACTGATAGGCGCGCAAAAAGCCGCCATCGCTAGCCAGTTGGCGCAAGCGCAGGCGAATTTTGATTTGGGCAGTGCCACCATTACCGACGCCAATGAAGCGCAAGCCCGTTACGATTTAACCTTGGCACAAGAGATTGCCGCGCTGAACGAATTTGCCATTGCTAAGCACGCGGTGCAAGCCATCACTGGCCAATTGCCGCAGCGTTTGGCCAGCGTTAAGCCGCAGCTCAAGCCCAATGACATGGGACCAAGCATGGCCACTTGGCAAGAGCTGGCCTTGCTTAATAACCTCAATATACAAATTCAACAAGATGCCGCCAAATTGGCTGAGCAAGACATTGCGCGTAACCAAGCCGGCCATTTACCCACCTTGGATGCGGTCGCCAGTTACACCGATTCCTATGCCAACGGCAGCGTGTCCCGTTTTGGAACCGGCAACGAGTTGCAGGTGGGCAGCATAGGCTTGCAATTGCAAATCCCCCTTTATGAAGGCGGCGCCACCAGTTCGCGGGTGCGCCAAGCGGTGCTGAACAAACAAAAAGCGCAGGACGACTTGGATCTGGTGCGCCGTCAGACCGAGCTCGATACCCAGCGCGCTTACTTAAATTTGAGCAGCAGCATCGCCCAATTAAAAGCGCTGGACCAAGCGGTCATCAGCAGCCAAAGCCAATTGGATGCCACACAGCTAGGCTACCAAGTGGGCGTGCGCACCAGTGTCGATGTGTTAAATGCGCAGCAGCAGCTATACAGTGCCAAGCGCGATGCCTTGCAGGCACGCTACAATTATTTAACCAACATCGTCCGTTTGAAAACCGCTGCGGGCATCGTGGCCGCAGCCGATTTAGTCGACATCAACCAACAGTTGGAATAAACCATGCAGCCTAATTTATTGAAGGTGGACTTAAGTCAGTTGCTCATCGTGGACGTGCAAACGCGCTTAATCGGCGTCATGCCAGAAGCGGACATGGCGGCGTGCTTAAAACAAAGCGGTATATTAGCGCAAGCCGCGGCCTTGTTGGCCGTGCCGGTTATTCTGACCGAGCAGTACCCCAAAGGCTTAGGCCACACG
>CAMDXI010000046.1 GCA_945878695.1 Methylotenera oryzisoli
TTGGTCGCGCCGGTGCCGCCATTCATGTTGCTGATTTGCCAAGAGGTAGGCGGAAAGTATTCGTTGCCTTCGTCCCATAGTGTTTCCACCATGTCTTTTATGGCCGGTGCCACTAAGTGGATGGGGTTTTTAACTAAATGCGGGTAGGCAATGTGACCTTGCACGCCTTTTACCGTGAGTTTGCCTGACAGTGAACCACGGCGGCCGTTTTTGATCATGTCGCCGACCACTTTATTGCTGGTCGGCTCGCCGACTATGCAGTAGTCAAATAACTCACCACGGGCTTTTAATGCCTCCACTACTTTCACTGTGCCGTCTACCGCCACGCCTTCTTCGTCCGAGGTGATGAGTAGACCTATGGAGCCATGGTGGTGAGGGTTTTCAGCAATGAATTCTTCTATGCTGGTAACGAACGCCGCCAATGAGGTCTTCATGTCTGCCGCACCGCGGGCATAGAGCATGCCATCCTTGATGGTCGGTTCGAACGGTGGGGTGTGCCATTTATCCAGCGGGCCGGTCGGCACCACGTCGGTGTGGCCAGCAAAGACTAATAATGGGCCAGTGGTGCCGCGACGGGCATACATGTTGTCCACCTGACCTACGCGCATGCGCTCGATTTTGAAACCCAATGGCTCCAATCTGGCTATCATTTGTTCTTGGCAGCCGGCATCCTCCGGGGTGTTGGATTGGCGTCTTAGCAAGTCTATTGCTAGGCTTAAGGTTTTACTGTGTGGTGTGGTCATAGCAACGCTTTATAAGTGGCTTCCGAGTAGCCCAAACAGGTGATTTTGCCGTCCTTGATCAAGACCGGCCGTTTAATCAAGCTGGGTTTGGCCAACATCAATTGCCGGGCTTTAGCGGCATCTTGCACGCTGTCTTTTTCGGCTTCAGTCAAATTGCGCCAAGTGAGGCCGGCGCGATTGATGAGTTTGTCCAAGGGTTGCTGGCTGATCCAATCGCTCAGCAATGCATCGCTGAGGGTGTTTTTTTTAAAGTCGTAAAAGGTGTAGGCGCAAGCATTTTGCTCCAGCCAATCACGGGCTTTTTTAACGGTGCTGCAATTGGGAATGCCGTAAAGTTGCATGCGCGCGTCGGACTAGATACCGCGTAGCAATTCGTTAATGCCCACTTTACCCAATGTTTTTTCGTCCACTTTTTTAACGATAACGGCGCAATACAAGCTGTAGCTGCCGTCTTTAGAGGGTAAGTTGCCCGATACCACTACGGAACCTGCAGGAATGCGACCGTAGGTCACGCTGCCGGTTTCGCGGTCGTAAATTTTGGTGGATTGGCCGATGTACACGCCCATGGAGATCACGCAGTTGTCTTCCACAATCACGCCTTCCACCACTTCAGAACGCGCACCGATAAAGCAATTGTCGCCAATGATGGTAGGGCCGGCTTGCACGGGTTCCAATACGCCACCAATGCCTACGCCACCACTTAAGTGCACGTTTTTACCAATTTGTGCGCACGAGCCTACGGTAGCCCAAGCATCCACCATGGTGCCTTCGCCTACGTAAGCGCCGATGTTAACAAATGACGGCAGCAACACGGCATTTTTGCCTATGTACGAACCGCGGCGCACCATGGAGCCTGGCACCACGCGGTAGCCACCGGCTTTAAAATCGTCGGCCGTGAAGTTAGCAAATTTTGGCGGTACTTTATCGAAATACTGAGTGCTGGCGCCGTCTAGCAAGACGTTGTCGTCCAAACGGAAAGACAGCAACACGGCTTTCTTGATCCATTGATGGGTTTCCCAATTTTGGCTGTTGCCCACGCGTGACGCCACGCGTAAGCTGCCGGCATCCAAGTCAGCAATGACGCTGGCAACGGCCGCCTTTAATTCTGGGCTGGCGTTGGCTGGATTGATGTTGGCACGGTCTTCGAAAGCGGCTTCAATGGTTTGTTGTAATTGAGTCATGATAAAGTAATGAATAGTCCAAAATTAAATTGCGAAAGAGGCTAAAAAGCGTAAACGCCATTTTACCTCAATCGGGTAAAGTTGGCCTTAACAAATACGCTCATGTCTATGGAGTGGACTCGCTTAAGACCTTATATTTTCAATTGTGATCCAAGCTCGACCACGCGATTCGGCGGTAATTTGAATTGGTTGGTGATGGTTTCAGCGCTTCTAAATAAGCCAATAAAGATTTTCTTACGCCAGAATGCCATGCCAGAAGCGTTGCTGGCGATGAGGATTTCCTTACCAACAAAGAATGAAGTGTCCATGGCATCCAGCACCAAGCCTTGCTCAGCACACAAGATCAAATCCCTAGGTAAATCCGGTTCGTCCTTGAAGCCATAACGCACCGTGACGCGGTAAAACTCATTCGGCAAATCTTCTACCGTGACGCGTTCCTCATTGGAGGTGTGCGGGTAATCCAAGAATTTCACCGTCAACAAGACCATTTTTTCGTGCAACACTTTATTGTGTTTTAGGTTGTGCAGCATGGCATGCGGCACACCGTCTAAGTTAGGTGTCATGAATATGGCCGTGCCGCTCACGCGTAAGGGTGGGTGCGCACCGACCGCTGCTATGAATGGGTCTATGGCCATGGCTTCGTTTTTCAACATGGAATAGAGCATATTGCGACCGGTTTTCCAGGTCAGCATCAAGGTGAAAATCACGATGCCTATGACCAAGGGTACCCAGCCGCCATCGGGTATTTTCAAAACGTTGGCGCTAAAGAAAGCCACGTCGACCACCAAGAACAAGGCGACCAGCATGCCAGTGCGCAATTTGCTCCAGCCCCAAATGTGATGGAAAACAATGCCGGCTAATAAGGTGGTAATCACCATGTCACCGGTTACGGCAATGCCGTAGGCCGCAGCCAAATTGCCGGACGATTTGAAGCTTAACACCAGGGCCATCACGCCTAGCATCAAACCCCAGTTGACGCGCGGCATGTAAATTTGGCCTTCTTCGCTTTCTGAGGTGTGTTCAACGTGCATGCGAGGTAGATAACCCAATTGCAGTGCTTGGCGAGACACGGAAAAAGCACCGGTAATCACGGCTTGTGAAGCAATCACTGCTGCCAGTGTCGCTAAGAAGATGAGTGGGTAGAGCATCCATTCTGGCGCCAGTAAATAAAACGGATTCTTAACGCTGCTTGGATCTTGCAAAATCAATGCGCCCTGGCCAAAGTAATTAAGCACCAATGCCGGCAGTACAAAACCAAACCAAGCTAGGCGTATTGGCAAGCGACCAAAGTGCCCCATGTCGGCATAAAGCGCTTCGGCCCCGGTTACTGCTAGGACCACCGCACCCAATGCCACGAAAGCAACCCATGGGCTAACGGTTAAAAAATTCAATGCATAGATTGGATTGATGGCCTGCAATATGCTGGGGTTTTGCATGATGCCCATCACGCCCAAAACGCCTAACACGCTAAACCACAACAACATGATGGGGCCAAAGAATGCGCCTACTAAAGCGGTGCCTTTGCTTTGTGCCCAAAATAGGATGAATAAGACCAATAAGGTAACCGGCAATATCATAGGGTGTAATACCGGGGCGGCCAGTTCCAGACCTTCTACCGCAGACAGCACTGAGATGGCTGGGGTAATCATGCCATCCGCATAAAACATGCAGGCGCCTAGAATGCCCAGCAACATGATGGTGTGTTGTTTCTTGGCGTCCCCTGCCGCGTTGTGGCTGGCCAAGGCGAGCAGGGCCATGATGCCGCCTTCGCCGCGGTTGTCGGCACGCATAATGAAGGCCACGTATTTAACCGACACCACCATAATGAGGGCCCAGACGATCAGCGATAAAATGCCGAACATATTGACTTCAGTGAGAGGCACGGGGTGTGCGCCGACAGAAAAGACTTCTTTCATGGTGTACAGTGGGCTGGTGCCTATGTCACCAAAAACCACGCCTAGTGCGGCGAGCGTGAGTGCGGAAAGTTTTGTTTTATTGCCAGTAGTGGATGACATTAAAATGGTCTACGATTTACATGAGAGCGCTATTATCAACCAAGTTCCAAGGTAAACCAACAGATTTTCAATCTATTTTGTGAGCCAAAATGAGCCTCCTGTTTTTGGCTTTAAATACATGCAATACGGTATTATTTTTTTAACTATCTTTGAAAAAACCATTTTTTGCTTAGAAAAAAGCAAACTAAGGTGTTAGAATACGCACCGCAATTTGTTGTAGACCTACTATCCGCCCGGGTGGTGAAATTGGTAGACACAAGAGACTTAAAATCTCTCGCCTTATGGGTGTGCCGGTTCGACTCCGGCTCCGGGCACCA
>CAMDXI010000047.1 GCA_945878695.1 Methylotenera oryzisoli
AAAGCGAACCCGGCCAGCTTTACGGCCTACGCGGTGGTGGACGACAACGAAAAATTCAACCACGAAGCCATGGCTATCGCCTTGCAAGCCTTAATGGAAAAAAGCGCCAAACAAGACCTGAAGTTGGCCGAGATGACCTTGCAACTGCAGCTATTAGCAGGCGATGCGCAAGCCGACAGCAAGGTGGCCAGTGCGTTTGACGTCAAGCCTGCGCCGAAGAAAACCAGCACTAAAAAATAGCAGGGCTGCCTAACAAAACGGCCGAAAAATGGCCGACCAAATAGTTGACTAAAGTTATCGGGTATTATAGAATACTTGACAATTATAGAGGGCTATTAAAGTCATGAAACTCACCACCAAAGGCCGTTTTGCCGTTACCGCCATGCTAGACCTGGCGCTACACGAATCCTTGGCGCACGACGCCATGGCAAAAGGCGTCTTACCCAGTGAAATCAAGCCGGTTACTTTGGCTGGCATCAGCGAGCGACAAAAAATCTCCCTATCTTATTTAGAACAGCTGTTTAGCCGCTTACGTAGGCAAGGCCTGGTGAGCAGCGTGCGCGGCCCTGGTGGCGGTTACAAGTTAGCGAAAAACTACACCAACATTTCCGTGGCCGATGTCATCAATGCGGTAGACGAGCTGATTGATGCCACGCAATGCGGCGGCCATGAAAACTGCCGTGACGAAGGCCGTTGCATGACGCACGATTTATGGGCCACGCTCAATAGCCGCATATTGGATTACCTAGCCGGCATCAGCCTAGCCGACATGGTGGCGGCACAAAAAAACAAGCAAGTGGTGAACATGGTGCCACGCATACACGCAGAAAAAATCCTCAATACTGGTTCGGTCAGCGCATAAGCCATGAGCCACGTTTACTTTGATCACAATGCCACCACGCAGATAGACGGCCGCGTTTTAGACGCCATGTTGCCGTGGATGCGTACGCAAAGTGGCAACCCCAGTAGCCGCCATCAATTTGGTCGTGCCGCCCGTGAAGCGGTGGCGCAAGCGCGCGAGCAAGTAGCCCGTGCCTGTGGCGCGCAAGCCTCGCAAGTGGTGTTTACTGCCAGCGGTACCGAAGCCAACAACCTAGCCATTAAAGGCCTGGCTGATTACGTGCCTCGTGGGCAAATTTTAAGCAGCGCGGTCGAGCACCCCTGCGTGACGCGCTCAGCCATGGCCATGCGCGCACTAGGTCACTGCAGCAATAGCATCCCAGTGGACAGCGATGGCAAAGTCGATCGAGCCGAAATGAAAGCGCAATTGAGCCAAGCCACCAGCTTGGTGTCGGTCATGCTGGCCAATAACGAAACCGGCGTATTACAGGATGTGGCGGAACTGGCCGAACTGGCCCGTGCGCACGGCAGCTTGATGCACACCGACGCGGTGCAAGCCCTAGGAAAAATAGCACTGAATTTCAATGACTTAAACGTGCACGCCATGACGGTTTCCAGCCACAAGCTGCATGGCCCACAAGGCGCCGCCGCCCTGATTTTAGACAAGCGCGTGGACATTCAGCCCTTGTTGCACGGTGGCGGTCAAGAACGTAATTTACGCAGTGGCACGGAAAATGTGTCGGCGATAGTCGGCTTTGGCCTGGCCTGCGAACTGGCCAGCCAACAATTGGCCGACTACCAAAGCCATACCTTAAGCCTTAGAACGCAATTGGAAGCAGGTTTGGCAGCGATGAACGCGACCATTTTTGGCGCACAGTCGATCCGCTTGAGCAACACCAGCTTTTTTGCCATGGATGGCATAGAAGGTGAAACTTTGGTCGTGGCCTTGGATCGTAAAGGCTATGCGGTGGCCAGTGGCTCGGCCTGCTCCAGCGACAGCACCGAACCGAGCGCCGTGTTGTTGGCCATGGGCGTGCAGGAAGAGTTAGCTCGCGGCGCCGTACGAGTGAGCTTAGGAACACAGAATAGCGCACAGCAAGTGGCGGACTTTTTACAGCACTTGCAGCAAGAAATTTTACGATTAAAGCAATTAAGCGCGATGGCGGCTTAATGTTGAACTCAACAGCAGTCTTAAATTAACACCAGTTAAGGATAAATAAACGCATGTCAGCAACAGTAGAAATGCCAGTAGTCAGCGGTTCCGAAGAGGGCTTGTACCCAATCTATTTGGATTACTCGGCCACCACACCGGTCGACCCACGCGTCGCCGCAAAAATGATTCCCTACATTAGCGAGCATTTCGGCAACCCAGCCTCACGCAGCCACCCTTATGGTTGGACTGCAGAAAAAGCCGTGGAAAATGCACGTTTAGAAGTCGCTAAATTGGTCGGTGCCGACCCACGCGAAATCGTTTGGACTTCTGGTGCGACCGAATCCAATAACTTGGCCATCAAAGGCGCAGCGAATTTTTACAGCGAAAAAGGCAAGCATTTGATTACCCTCACCACCGAGCACAAAGCGGTGATCGATCCAATGCGCGAGCTAGAACGCCAAGGTTTCAGCGCCACGTATTTGGACCCAGAACCGAACGGCTTGCTGGATATAGCCAAATTAAAAGCGGCGATACGCCCTGATACGGTGTTGGTCTCGGTGATGTTGGTGAACAACGAAATCGGCGTGATCCAAGACATCGTAGCAATCGGCAATTTGTGCCGTGAAAATGGCATTATTTTTCACGTGGATGCGGCGCAAGCCACCGGTAAAGTGGCCATCGATTTGGAGCAATTGCCGGTCGATTTAATGAGCTTCTGTGCTCACAAAACGTACGGCCCTAAAGGCATAGGCGCGTTGTACGTGCGCCGTAAACCGCGCATCCGTATTGAAGCGCAAATGCACGGTGGCGGCCACGAACGCGGCATGCGCTCCGGCACTTTGGCCACGCACCAAATTGTCGGCATGGGCGAAGCATTTAGATTAGCGCGCGAAGAAATGGTGGAAGAAAACACCCGCATCCGCCGCTTACGCGACAAATTGCTGCACGGCCTGCAAAGCATGGAAGAAGTTTACGTGAACGGCGATTTAGAGCACCGCGTGCCGCACAACTTAAACATCAGCTTCAACTACGTGGAAGGCGAATCCTTGATCATGGCGGTCAAAGGCATCGCCGTATCCAGTGGCTCAGCCTGTACTTCAGCCAGCTTGGAGCCCAGCTACGTGTTGCGCGCACTAGGTCGTTCAGACGAGTTGGCGCACAGCTCTATCCGCTTCTCCATCGGTCGATTTACCACCGAGGCGGACGTGGACTACACCATCAATTTAATGAAAAGCAAAATTGATAAATTGAGGGAATTGTCCCCACTCTGGGAAATGTTTAAAGACGGCATAGACCTCAGCAAGGTCCAATGGGCAGCGCATTGATTGTTATAAAATTTTATAGGTATACGCATTAAATGTAGGAGGGGTCTGTGACCCCGAATCAGCAATATAGCAATAACGCTTTCGCGGTCTTAGACCGCTCCTACAAAAACAAGGAGAATTAAAATGGCATATTCAGACAAAGTACTCGACCACTACGAAAACCCACGCAACGTAGGCACATTGGATAAGAACGACCCCAACGTCGGCACCGGCATGGTAGGCGCACCGGCTTGCGGTGACGTGATGAAATTAATGATTAAAGTCAGCGACGACGGCATCATTGAAGACGCAAAATTTAAAACTTACGGTTGCGGTTCGGCTATTGCCTCCAGTTCCTTGGTAACCGAATGGTTAAAAGGCAAAACCATAGACCAGGCCTACGCCATTAAGAACTCGGCGATTGCCGAAGAGTTGGCTTTGCCGCCGGTAAAAATTCACTGCTCAGTATTAGCTGAAGACGCGATTAAAGCCGCTGTGGCAGATATCAAGGCCAAACAAGCCTCCAAGCAATCGGTTTAAATAACGGGTAGGAGCGGTCTGTGACCGCGAACCGTTAAT
>CAMDXI010000048.1 GCA_945878695.1 Methylotenera oryzisoli
GACGAATTGCATGTCATGCAATCTTTAGAGGCGGGTGCCAGCGGTTACTTATTGAAAGACAGTGCGCCTCAAAACCTGGTGCATGAAATACGCAGTTTGCACAGCGGCGGTAGTCCAATTAGCCCCTTAATTGCCCGTAAAATACTCACGCGTTTTCAGCAGGATAATAAGAAAATCGCTAACACGACTAATCAAACGTCGGTTAAGTTGGCGGCTGCTTTATCCAGCCGCGAACAAGAGGTACTGGAGTACATCACCAAGGGTTTTTCTTCCAATGAAATTTCTGGCTTGATGGCTGTGTCTCCGCACACCGTGCTGACTTATGTGCGACGTATTTATACCAAGCTTAAAGTGAAATCCAAAACAGAGGCCATCTATGAAGCGCGCAATCAAGGCTTGCTGGGATAAGGCCAACGCGGCAAAGCCATGAAACCGTTTAATACGTTTTATTTCGCAGAAGACCGCATTCTTTTAGAACAATTGCGCCTGGTGATGGGCAATTTCCGCAGCACGATGCCGATCATTCTATTGCCGCCTTTGTTGTATTGGGCTTTAGCTAATCCCAGCAATTCCACCATGTTAGTCTGGTGGAGTGTGGCGGCGGTGCTGTCTAATTTGAATTTACAGTTTTATGCCATGCGTAAATTAGCCTCACCGATTGCACTTGCCCAAGCACGATCCATAGCCTTTACTTTAACCGTGTTTAATTTGCTAGAAGGCTTAATTTGGGGCTTATTGCCATGTTTGGCAGTGGGGGCCGTTGATTCGGCTGGTTTGATCCTGATATGCGCGGTGTTTGCGGGGATGTTGGGTGGTGGTTTGGCCACTCAGTCGCCTGTGCCTTTGCTGTATGTGGTTTTTGCCACACCACAAGCCGTCATGATAGGCGCTAAACTTTGGTCTTTAGGCGGTAGCACGTATCAAATACTAAGCGTGGGAATAGTCATCTATTTCATTACGCTGTTGGGTCAAGCTAAAAACAGTGCGCGCGCCACCCGTGCTGCCATCGAGGTGAGATTTGAGTTGGCCGACAGCCATGCGAAGTTGCGCGCCATTGAGCACAAACAAACCCTAGAACAAGAACGGCAACGCTTGATGCAAGACATGCACGATGGCTTAGGATCCTCCTTAATCAGTGCACTGCGGGTGGTGGAGCACAATAAAATGGATGCCAATGAGTTGGCTGACGTGTTGAAAGGCTGCATAGACGACCTTAAGTTGGCCATCGATTCCATGGAACCGGTGGACGATAACCTGTTGCTGTTATTGGCGACCCTGCGGTTTCGTTTAGGCCCACGGCTGGAAAACACCGGCATTAAACTACTCTGGCAAGTTGAAAAAATTCCCGCTTTGCCCTGGTTGGACCCAAAAAGTGCCTTACACATCCTGCGCATCTTGCAAGAAGCCTTCGCTAATATTATTAAGCACACCAGTGCAACAGAGGTTAGGGTGGCCACCATGATCGATGGGGATGCGGTGGTGGTGACGGTAAGCGATAATGGGCCAGGCTTTGATATAGACCACGCCTTGAAAAGCGGCGGTATGGGTTTGTCAGGGCAAATGAACCGCGCCGTGGCATTGGGTGGTGAGGTGAGTTGGTATAGCAACTCGAACGGCACTTGCCTAAGTTTACGATTGCCCATTAGCCGACCGGTCTAAACCAGGGTCCATTCAATGACGTTATTTAATCTGGGGTGATTTTGTCTATCTGCGGTAAAATGCCCGCTTACCCTGATTAGTGTATTCCTATGGCACGTCCTTTTAAAACCCAACGAGATCCCCAAGCCGCACCCCGTCGGCCTAAAACCAGTTTCACCAAGCTGGCGCAGGATGAAAACGCGCCACCCGAACCCACCCAGCGTTTGCATAAATTGCTGGCTCTAGCTGGCTTGGGTTCGCGCCGCGACATGGAAGCCTTAATTGCCAGTGGCCGCGTGACCGTCAACGGCGCCCCCGCGTCCACCGGCCAAGGGGTAACCCAGTTTGATGTGGTGCGCTTGGATAGCCGTCCATTGCGCTTGCCCTTTGTCGCCGAATTGCCACAAGTATTGATCTACCACAAACCCGAAGGCGAAATCGTCAGCCAGGATGACCCGGAAGGCCGTGCCAGCGTGTTCGATAAGTTGCCCAAAGTGAAGAACGGCAAATGGATAGCCATAGGCCGATTGGACATGAACACCAGCGGCTTGCTAATATTTACTACCTCAGGTGAATTGGCCAACCGCTTTATGCACCCGCGCTATGAAGTGGAGCGCGAATACGCCGTGCGTATTTTTGGCGAATTGACCGAAGGCCAAATGCTGCAATTGAAAGAAGGCATAGAGTTAGAAGACGGCCCGGCCAATTTTGACAGCATTACCGCGCAAGGCGGCGAGGGTGCCAACCATTGGTATCAAGTGGTGTTGCGAGAGGGTCGTAACCGTGAGGTGAGGCGCTTGTTTGAAGCCTTTCAATTGCCGGTCAGTCGCTTGATGCGCGTGCGTTTTGGGCCGGTTAATCTGCCGCCACGCGTTAAGCGCGGCACCATGCTCAAGTTAGAGCAAAAAGAAGTAGTGGGTTTGTTAGAGTGGGCCGATTTGCCTGTGCCCAGCGCGCCGCTTCGTCAACTGACTCAGCGCGAGAAATTAAAAGCCACGGCGGTGTTTGTGCCTAAAGTTCGTAAGCAACGCGTCAGTGCCTTGGATAGACCGCCACGCGATCCGTCTAGCCCGGATAAACCGTACCGAGCAAAATCGGATGCGGCTAAAAAGCCTGTCGCAAGAAAAACCGGTCCACGCCGTGTGCGTCAATCCAGTGATTTGGCTGCGCCGGCCATGCAAAAGAAGAGCGATCGCAACCGTGGTCGCGGCTAAGCGATACGCGTACTTTACGCTTTAGCCAAGCGCCACAATGAAGTCAGCTCGGCCTTGCGAGCCTCATGCAGCGGGTCGCTGGCATCCAGCACTTTGTTATGGCGCGCTTTGGTGTCTATCTTCTCTAGCACTTTTAAGCCGGCATCACTGATCCAAGCTAGCAATTCATCTCGGCTTCTTAAACCCAATTGTTCGGCAAAGTCGGACAAGATCAACCAGCCTTCACCTTGCTCACTCAAATGCGCGCTCAGGCCATTCAAATAGCCTTTTAGCATCTTACTTTTTTCATCGTAAATGGCCGACTCCAGGGCTGAGCTGGGGTGCGCGGGCAACCAGGGTGGGTTGCAGACTATCAAATCGGCCTGACCGTATTCGTCTTTTGGATAAAGGTCGGCTTCCACCAGAGTCACGTTAGGTTTTAGGCCAAGGCTAGTCACGTTTTGCAGCGCGCAATCCAATGCGCGATGCGAGTTGTCGGTGGCGACGATTTTAGTCACGCCGCGGTTAGCCAGAATGGCCGCCAACACGCCGGTGCCGGTGCCTATGTCAAAAGCCAAACGGCAAGGTATGGGTAAGGGAGCGACATCGACTAAATCCAGGTACTCGCCGCGTATCGGTGAGAAAACGCCGTAGCTAGGGTGGATTTTATTGTTGATGACGCTGATGTCGACACCGTTTTTATGCCACTCGTAAGCGCCAACTAAACCCAGTATCTCGCGCAAGGACAC
>CAMDXI010000049.1 GCA_945878695.1 Methylotenera oryzisoli
TAGCCTATGGCATTGCTTTCCACGCCGGCCATCTCACAGACATCTTGCCGTAATTTGCAACTTAAGCCTATCTTATCGTAGTTAAATTCTTTAAAAAATTGTAAAAAAGTCCGCTGCACAGCGGCGGCCGTGCCTTCGCCACCCAAGGCCGTGATGTTTTCTACCGCACGCTGGGATATCTTCTTAACCTGCTTGCCCGGGCTGGTTCGAATCGAGGCGTCCAAGTAGACCGGCTTCCAATTTTCCAGCTGCATGTTTTGCACGTCGCCGTCTAATTTGCCTTCTATCCGACCAAAGCTATAGGTGCGAGTGAGTTCACCCAGGTCCAATTGACGCATGCTCAAATCGGCATTTAAACGCGGCACCACACCCAAGGGGTCGTCGATTTTCAAATGATTCATGCCCACCGTGCCATTAAACACATTAAAAGTCATGGCGCCATTCATGAGCAACTGCTTGTCGGCGTAACTTACTTGCGGCACCTGCCCAGAAATCTTACCTTGCATGCTAGGCCAACCCAGCGCTTGGCTAAATTCCGCCATGCTAATCGGCGTGAGATTCATGCTGACGTGCCAATACCATTGGCCATCAATAATTGCGGCCGACAGGTCGGTGAAGTTCAGTGCGCCGTCCAGTAAAGGCAAGCTCAGCTTAGGCGCACTCAATGCATAACGGTTAATCTGCGCCTGCAATTGCGTTTTAGCCAAAGGCAGCTTGAGCACATGCCCGGAGGCATACGCCACCGACTGCGTTTTCACTTGATCGTAGTCCCATGGCAGATGCGCTTGCAGCTGCTTAAAGGCAAATTTACCCTTGTTGTCACGGATGTCGGTATCGCGCAGCGTTAACTCAAAGCTTTTCGGCTGACCGTCTTTTAGCTCAAATTGCCAATCGGCTTGGCCAGTCACCGTTAAATCACCGAACACCGACTTCTCCGCCATGGGCTTTAAAAACACCGCGTACAAGCCGGCAAAATCCACTTTTTGCGCACTGATACTGGCTTCCTCAAGCCGACCTGTCGCCGTGTTTATAAGCCCTGCCGCCGACACGCGGCCCACGCCATTGACCAGTAAATTGGCTTTATCCACCCACAGCAGATCGTCGACAAAACGGCCATTGATGTCCAATTGGTTGCCGGCCTTAGCAAAATAAAACGGCTGCCAATAAAGCTCACCGGCATCCCATCGCAGCAACCCCTGCCAAGCCCAACCGCCTTGCGACGGTTTGGCTGACAAGCTAATTTGACCGCTTAATTTGTCCCCCGCATGCAAGCCAGACGCATCGCTAAATTGCGCGTCGCTGAAACGCAAATCGGCCGCCAGCTGCTCAGGCTGAATGTTGGCCCGCAAGGCAAACGGTAGCTGAATTTGCTTAGCCTGCAATTGGCCCTCTAGGCAATCTATCTGCCCGGCTTCCGCCATTACCAAGCGACCACAACTGAGGCTAAAGGGCATGTAGCCGGTCGATTGCTGGGCTTGTGCTTCTGGCTTTAATGCCGTTGTGGGTTTTATTTGGGCTTTTAAGCTTAATCCAGGCGCTTCGCCTCGCCAGCCCAGGGTAAGGTCGGCGTTTTTTAGTGTGGCGGATGGGCTAATGAGCTCGTCTATTTGCACCCGTACGGTGCTGATGGCATAGGCGCTTGGACTGCTTAGGCTGGCTAATAAAAAACAGGCTAGTAAACGTGCGTGGCGCATGAGCCAATGCGCTTAAGCGGGGAACACCCCAGTGGACAGGTAACGGTCACCGCGGTCGCAGACTATGGTGACTATCACGGCATTCTCTACTTCCTGGGATAGTTTCAGCGCCGTATACAGGCCACCGCCACTGGAAATGCCGGCAAAAATGCCTTCTTTGGCGGCCAATTGACGGGTGGTATTTTCAGCTTGCGCTTGGTTAACGTAGCGCAAGGCATCCACGCGCTTGGCATCGTAAATTTTAGGTAAATACGCTTCCGGCCATTTGCGTATGCCGGGTATTTGACTGCCCTCTTCCGGTTGCACGCCTATGATTTGGATGGCCGGATTTTGCTCTTTTAAATAGCGTGACACGCCCATGATGGTGCCTGTCGTGCCCATGCTGGCGACAAAATGGGTGACTTTACCGTTCGTGTCACGCCAAATTTCCGGGCCAGTGCTTTCATAATGCGCCAAGGGGTTGTCGCTGTTGGCAAATTGATCCAAGACCACGCCTTCGCCTTCAGCCTGCAACTTCATGGCCACGTCTCTAGCCAATTCCATGCTGCCGTCTTTAGGCGTTAATATCAGCTCAGCGCCGTATGCGGTCATGCTTTGGCGACGCTCTATGCTTTGGTTTTCTGGCATGACCAATATCATTTTATAGCCACGCATGGCCGCCACCATGGCTAAGGCAATGCCGGTGTTGCCGCTGGTGGCTTCAATGAGCGTGTCGCCCGGCTTGATGTCGCCTCTGGCCTCAGCACGGCTAATCATGCTGTAAGCCGGTCGGTCTTTCACCGAGCCGGCCGGGTTATTGCCTTCTAATTTGAGCAATATGGTGTTGCTGGTTTTGCCCGCCATGCGCTGCAATTGCACCAAGGGCGTGTTGCCAACAAAATGATCTAAGGTTTTATATGCCATATCCGGTCGCTTGCTATCTCTTTAATAAATACAGGGCATAGGCCGCCAAGCCCAAATAAGCCAACAAGGCCAACTGCGGCAGGCTTAAGCCTAAAAAGGTCCAGTCGATGGCGGCGCAATCCCCGGTGCCTCTGAACACCAAAGTCAGGGCTTTTTGCAGCGGGAAGTTTTCAAACATGTAATCAAAGCCCACGCCGCAATCGGCAATGATGCTGTCACGGTGCGCCTGCAACCACCAATGGCGTAAAGCCACGCCGGCACCGCCCAATGCAGTTAACACCAACAAAGCCGTAACGGTTTTTTGCCAAATCGCTTTAGCCGGCATTAAAGCGCCAACAAGGAACAGCAAACCTAAACCCATGAACACCATGCGTTGCGATATGCACAATGGGCAGGGGTTCAATTGGTAACGGGTTTGTATCCACAAGGCCAAAGCCACCAAACCGAAACTGGCAACAAAACCCAGCCAATAGCCACGTTTCCCACTTAAGCATTTATTTAGCATTGCCCTATCCTTGTTTGCACCGAATGTGCGCTTATAATTGCATGACCTGAACATTGTAATTGATAACGCCTCATGACTGAACCCACTTTAGCCCACAGCCAGCAAATTAGCAGCAACAAAATACTGACGGTATCGGAGTTAAATCGTTTAGCCAACCAACTATTAAGCCAAAGCTTTCCTTTGTTTTGGGTGTCGGGCGAAGTATCTAACCTAACCCGTGCGGCCAGTGGTCATTGGTATTTCTCACTCAAGGATGCCGGCGCACAAGTGCGCTGCGTGATGTTTAAAGGCCGCAACAGCTATTTGGATTGGGCACCCAAAGAAGGCGATAAAGTCGAAGCGCGCTGCACGGTCACCTTGTACGAAGCGCGTGGTGACTTTCAACTGACCATCGAATTTTTACAACGCGCGGGCCTAGGCGTGTTATTCGAAGCCTTTGAAAAACTCAAAGCCAAACTGCAAGCCGAGGGTTTATTT
>CAMDXI010000050.1 GCA_945878695.1 Methylotenera oryzisoli
ACAAAGTCGTTATAGGTTTTGGTTTGAATTTTAAGGGAGCCGATGTCCTCGGATGCGCGGGTAATGATGTTACCGGCACGGCGGGCAGCTTTCACTGCGTTGGATAGCATGGGATGCATAGTGTCTCGAATCTGTGGCCAATAGCTAAGCCAACTTAAGCACGGTGGCTTAGCTTGGCTGATTGAATTGGTGGGTTAAAGAACGGTTAAGGCGTTATTTTAATACGATTTGTTAAATTAGCCTATCACCAAGCTTAAGGCCTTAGCTCGCAACAGGCCTTGGAGCGTGCGCTACAGCCAGGCCCTGAAAATAAATACCATAAATTGCTATATATGATACCTAGGTGATAAACGTAATAAGTAATTATCTGCTAGTATTATTTTTTAAAATTCCCCGCCAAAAATATCACTACCTGTATTCATGCAGGCAGCTTTTCTGACGGCGGTGAGTGCACCTCACCGATGAGCAATAGCCTATTTGTAGCAGGAAACGCCATGACCAAATCTGAGTTAGTGAACAGCATCAAACAAAGCTTCCCTGATTTGTCGGATGCCGATTGCTTGATGTGCATCAACACCCTGATCGACTTTATGGGCGACCATTTAAGCCTAGGCAATAAATTCGAGGTTCGTGGCTTTGGTACATTTTGCACCAAAGCCAGGCAAGCGCGCACGGTTAGAAACCCTAAAACAGGCGAACAAATTCAACGTAAAGCCAGCGCTTACCCATGCTTTAGACCAGGCAAAATGCTCAAAGACCGCGTCAACAATATAGCTTAAGCCATGGCCGACTTTCCTTCACCCCTCCCTATTTAAGCAATCAAGGCAGCGTTTATGGCAACCCAAAAACTTGCATTAAAAGCACTCGATTTGATGACCACCAGTGACGTGGCCAAAGAACTGGGCGTGACCATACGCTCGGTGCAACTTTGGGTAGAGCAAGGCGCGCTAGAAGGCTGGAAAACACCCGGTGGCCACAGACGCATCACCCGCGCATCGTTCAACCGCATGACCGCCAGTCGAGCCAGCCATAAAAAGACCCAGCAAAGCGACGATTCTAAATTGCACGTGCTGATCATCGAAAAAGACGAAGCGACCCAAACCCTATACCGCCAAACCATTAAAACTTGGGGCTTGGCGGTGGATCTAAAAATCTCCAGCAATCCTGTAGAGGCTTTACTTGGTCTTGGCTTGCAAACGCCAGACTTACTCATGACCGATTTAAACCTAAGCGAGATTGACGCGCTGGCCATGCTCAAAGCCTTGCGCGGTAACGACGCATTCAGTGACATGGGCATTGTCGCCGTCACCAACTTGAGTGCCGAGGATATGGCAGTTAATGGCAGCTTGCCTAAGCGCGTGCGCTTATACAGCAAAAATCCGATCCCGTTTTGGGAAATGAAAGAGCTAATGGCCGGCTTAATCGAGCGCAAGCAAGAGCGCTTGAATCCTTAGCCACACTGCTCGTATGCCGCCTTTGAGGCCATCGGTGCTAAACTAGCGTTTTTACGGTACCCCTCATGTCAGCCACTATCGATAGCCCAGCTTTAGCCCCACTGCACAATTTTCGTGTGGTGTTATGCCAAACCAGCCACCCTGGCAACATCGGTTCGGCCGCACGCGCCATGAAAACCATGGGCTTGCAGCATTTATATTTGGTTAAACCCGACAGTTTTCCCGATGCTCATGCCACGGCACTGGCCACCGGTGCGGCGGATTTATTGGAGCAGGCGGTGGTGACCGAAACCTTGGCGCAAGCACTGGAAGGCTGCGCCTTCGCCATAGGCATGAGCGCGCGCAAACGCGGCTTATCCCACGAATTGGTTAACGTTAGAAGTGCCGCACACACGGCAATCAATGTGGCCTCCACGCAAACCGTGGCCTTGGTGTTCGGCACCGAGATGAGCGGCCTATCCAATGCTGAGCTGGATTTATGCCAATTGTTGGCGATGATACAAGCCAACCCGGCCTACTCCTCGCTGAACTTAGCCGCCGCCGTGCAGATCGTATGTTACGAATTAAGAATGGCCGCGCTGGAAAAACAAAACTTGCAAGACGATAACCTTAGCCCGCACGCCCCACCAGTCTATGCCAGCATAGAAAGCGTGGAAGGCTTTTACCAACACCTGCAAGAAACGCTGTTGCACATAGGCTATTTAAATCCGCAAGCACCGAAAAAACTGATGGAACGCTTGCGGCGGATTTATGCCAGAATTCGACTAGAGAAAGAAGAAGTTAATTTGTTACGTGGCATACTAACGCTGACCGTCGCCCCGAAAAAACACGATAAGTATTGAATACGTATTCACCACGGAGGCTCAGAAAAACCTTATTCACCACAGAGACACGGAGACGCAGAGAAAAGCAACACCAATTGAGGTCAATAGGGCTGTAGGTCGGGATTTATCCCGACAAGATAAAGGTTGTCGGCCTAAAGACCGACCTACGAAAAAAATTGAATAAGTTCGATTTTCTCTGTGCCTTCACGAATTTCAAGCCGAGTTGTTTGAGGCTTAGAAATGACGGGAATGCCCTTGCGGCATTGCGGCATCCGTGTCTCTGTGGTGAGGATTATAAAATGCCATCGTGGCATCTCGGCTTGAAAATAGAATAAGGGTTTGGGTAGGAGCGGCGCCTCGCCGCGATAGGTTTTCGCGGCGGGGCGCCGCTCCTACAAATGGTGCACCAAAGTATATCTGGTGAGGGTTTTAAAATGCCATCGTGGCATCTTTGGTGAAATGTATTTAAGAATTAAAGAAGGCTGAATTATGTTTGAACATTTAAAAGAAGACATCGCCATTGTGTTTGAGCGCGACCCCGCGGCCAGAACGCATTGGGAAATCCTCACCACCTACCCCGGCGTGCACGCCTTATTGATGCACCGCGTGGCGCATTTCTTATGGCAAAAACGCTTATTTTGGCTCGCGCGTTTTAGCTCACACCTGGCCCGCTGGTTAACCGGCATCGAGATACACCCGGGTGCTAGCATAGGCCACCGCGTCTTCATTGACCATGGTATGGGCGTGGTGATAGGCGAAACCGCCATCATCGGCGACGATTGCACGCTGTACCACGGCGTGACGCTAGGCGGCACCTCATGGAATAAAGGCAAACGCCACCCCACCCTAGAAAAAGGCGTGGTAATCGGTGCGGGCGCTAAAATTTTAGGCCCCATCACCCTGGGTGCCGGCGCCAAAGTCGGCTCAAACGCGGTGGTGGTGAAAGACGTACCAGCTAACGCCACGGCCATAGGCATACCGGCACGCATACTGGAAGAAACGCCGGTCAACAAAAAGGCAAAAGCGAACCCGGCCAGCTTTACGGCCTACGCGGTGGTGGACGACAACGAAAAATTCAACCACGAAGCCATGGCTATCGCCTTGCAAGCCTTAATGGAAAAAAGCGCCAAACAAGACCTGAAGTTGGCCGAGATGACCTTGCAACTGCA
>CAMDXI010000051.1 GCA_945878695.1 Methylotenera oryzisoli
TATTTTATGCCGGCTCTTTTAGTCTGGGCTTGCTGGCTGGTGCGCTAGGCGATCGCTGGAATTTAGGCTTTGTAGCGGAAACGGAAAAGCAAGTGGAGGCACACTTGGCCAGCCATTTAGAGATATTGGCCCCAGCCGACCAAAAAACCCGTAAGATTATCGAACAGATGCAAATTGATGAAGCGGCCCATGCCAAACAAGCCAGAGACCACGGTGCAGCGGAATTGCCCGCGCCCATCAATTTCATAATGCGCAAAGTGGCCAAACTGATGACCGCTTCCAGCTACCATGTATAACAAGGTCAGAACAGATGCAAAAATTTAGCGACGTATTACTCACCCTAGACGATGCCTCACACGTGCAACGCATCGCGCTGTTTAATAGCGACGGCAGTCCGGCCGGTGTTTTAGAAAACAAACCCGGCAGCCAAGGCTCGGTTAAGGTTTATTACCACTTGTATCGCATGTACGGCGAAATATCCTTGGACGCGGCAGTAGAAGGCTTAAGCTTGTTTGCCGAGCACACCGGCGATGCCGAAAACTGCCCGGGCAAACACCCCAATATAGACCGCTTATTAAACTTATTGGAAGACGAGCAACCGCTCAGCGTCAAGGTCACCGAAAACACACTTTAGTTTTTCCAGTTGGGCCGCGCTTTCTTTTTTTATTTCCGTTTTATTGACAAAACTTAGGTAAAATTCCACTCTCTTTTTCCTAAGTGTGTCGCCCATGTTTGTTCACCCACAATTCGACCCCGTTGCCATACACCTTGGTAGCTTTGGTATCCATTGGTACGGCTTGATGTATTTAACCGGCTTTTTGGCTTTTTTAGCCTTAGGCAAATGGCAGATCACGCACCGCCCTTGGCATGGCTGGACTCTGCCTATGCTAGACGACGCCTTATTCTTTGGCGCACTGGGTGTGATATTGGGTGGCCGTTTAGGCTACGTGCTGTTCTACCAATCGGCTTACTTCATGCAACATCCGGCCGATATCTTAGCGGTGTGGCAAGGTGGCATGAGTTTTCACGGCGGCTTTTTAGGCGTGGTGCTGGCCATGGCCTGGTTTGCCAGAAAATACCAATTAAGCTGGCTAGCCGTGATGGATTTTATTGCGCCTTTAGTGCCGATTGGTTTGGGTGCCGGTCGCTTAGGTAACTTTATTAATGGTGAGCTGTGGGGTCGCGTAACCAACACCGACTACGGCATGGTGTTCCCACAAATAGACGGTTTATTGCGTCACCCCTCGCAACTGTATGAATTCACCCTAGAGGGCGTGGCCTTGTTCTTCATTCTTTGGGCCTACGCGTCTAAGCCACGCGCCAGCGGTGCCATTGCCGCCGTGTTCTTAATGGGCTACGGCGCCTTTAGGTTTGCCGTTGAATACACCCGCGAGCCAGACAGTTATTTAGGTTTGTTGTCCATGGGTTTTAGCATGGGCCAATGGTTGAGTTTGCCTATGCTGTTAATTGGTGCAATCCTATGGATTAAGGCATACAGCAAGTAAGCCTCCCGCTATTAGCAGGCATAAAAAAACGGACGCCTAGGCGTCCGTTTTTTCTATTACTTACAGATTAGGAATGGTAAGCGCGCTCACCGTGCTCTGATGTATCCAAGCCTTCACGCTCAGACTCTTCAGACACACGTAGACCGATCACCATGTCCACTAATTTGAATGCAACCACCGATACCACTGCAGATACCACGATGGCGGTACCCACTGCGTAAGCTTGTGCTGTCATTTGTGCTGCAAAGTTGTATTCACCCACTGCGTTAGCCACGTAGTCGTACACACCCATGCCGCCTAGCGCTGGGTTAACAAACACACCCGTTGCTAATGCACCAAAGATACCGCCGACTGCGTGCACACCGAATACGTCTAGCGCATCGTCGTAACCTAACCAGTATTTCACTTTTGCTACAAAGAAGTAGCAGATAGGTGAGACTAGCAAGCCGATGATGATGGCACCCATAGGGCCGACGAAACCGCATGCTGGGGTAATGGCAACCAAACCTGCTACTGCGCCAGAAGCGGCACCTAGCATAGAAGGTTTACCTTTCAATAGCCATTCAGCGAATGCCCATGACAAGGTAGCTGCACCCGTTGCAATCATGGTGTTAACAAGAGCCAAAGCAGCGTAGCCGTTTGCTTCTAAGTTAGAACCCGCATTGAAACCGAACCAACCCACCCATAGTAATGCTGCACCCACCATGGTTAAGGTTAGGCTATGAGGCGCCATGGCTTCTTTACCGTAACCGATACGTTTACCAACCATGATGGCGCCAACCAAACCGGCTACACCTGCGTTGATGTGCACAACGGTACCACCAGCGAAGTCTAATGCGCCTTTAGCCCATAACCAACCGGCGTTCGCCACCACTGTTTCCAATGACGCTGCATCAGTAATCGCATCAGGACCGTCCCAATACCAAACCATGTGAGCCATAGGCAAGTAAGCAAACGTGAACCACAACACCATGAAAGCCAAGATAGCAGAGAACTTCATGCGCTCAGCAAAAGCACCAATGATCAGTGCCGGTGTGATGGCCGCAAAGGTTAATTGGAAAGCCACAAACACTAACTCAGGAATCACGACACCTTTACTAAAGGTGGCTGCGATTGAGTCAGGCGTAATGCCAGCCAAGAACGCTTTAGCTAAACCGCCATAGTACGGATTGCCGCCAGTAAAGGCCACGCTGTAACCGTAAATTGCCCACAAAACCCCCATCAAAGAGAAAATCATGAAGGTTTGCATGAGCACAGACAGCATATTTTTTTGGCGCACTAAACCGCCGTAAAATAAGGCCAAGCCTGGGATCACCATTAAGGTTACCAACACGGTTGAAATCAACATCCATGCGGTGTCACCTTTGTTTGGTGTAGGCGCAGGTGCAGCTGCCGCTTCGGCCGGTGCGGCTTCTGCTGGTGCAGCTGCATCAGCAGCCGGTGCCACTACCGCGGCTGCTTCGGCTGCAGGCGCAGCGTCTTCAGCGTAAGTGTTGGCAGCTAGGCCTAAACCCAGTGTGGCTACTAGAGCAAAGATCGAAAGTAATTTTTTCATTATCATCCCCTTATAAGGCTTCGATGCCGGTTTCACCGGTACGAATGCGATAGACTTGTTCGAGATTAAAGACAAAAATCTTGCCGTCGCCGATTTTGCCAGTGGCGGCGGATTTTTCAATCGCGTCCACTACTTGATCTAGCAACTCGTCTTTAATCGCTACTTCTAATTTAACTTTAGGTAAAAAATCCACCACGTATTCAGCACCACGATAGAGCTCGGTGTGACCTTTTTGGCGACCGAAACCTTTTACCTCAGTGACGGTAATGCCTTGAACCCCAATACTAGAAAGGGCTTCACGCACTTCATCAAGCTTAAACGGTTTGATAATTGCGGATACAAATTTCATGAGTGCCTCCTTATAGGCGGGATAAACCCGCCAAAT
>CAMDXI010000052.1 GCA_945878695.1 Methylotenera oryzisoli
ATTATGTATCCAAAGAATAAAAATTCCATACGAGTAACTTTGAGTGCCCCTGTTATGAGTAAAACAATCCGCTTGCTAGTGCTTTCAGTCCTGGTTGGTGCTTTTAGTGCAACGGCTTTGGCGGGCGCCGCCGAGCATAAAATTCAAGGGTTGTGGGTGGACAACAAAGACCCCAGCCGGCAAAAGTTTGCGGTGATGGTGGAAGACTGCGGCAGCAAAGTGTGTGGCAGCTTGTATTGGTTAAAAAAGCCTGTATCGGCTAACGGTCTACCTAAGCGAGACAAACACAACCCTAACGAAGCGTTGCGCGATAGGCCGCTGTGTGGCTTGCAAATTTTGACTGGATTCCAGCATGCCAATGATGCACTTTGGCGGGATGGTGAAATATACAATCCAGACGATGGCCTCACTTTTAGCAGCACCATGAAATTAAGCCCTGAAGGCACGCTTAAAATCCGCGGTTACGTAGGCATCTCTTTGTTTGGAAAAACACTGGAGTGGGTAAGACCCGCTGAAGAAATTACTCGTTGTAAATAATTCCGTTCTTTCCTCTACGGCTTATTAAGCGGCCCGTTTGTTGCTGCGCATAAGTATGACCATGCCCGTAAGCGTTAAGGCCGCTCCTGTCGTCGCAGCCAGGCCCGCGCCTATCAAGCCTAATTGGCGAGTTAACAATACAAACATCAGCAAATATACTGCAGTGGACACCATGGTTATACGCAATGTTTTCAGCGCGTGACCCATGGCGTATAAGCCTGACAGTAGCGGCGAAGTCGCTAGGTCTAGTGTGGCGGCCAGTAGCATTAATGTCAGTACACCTTTGGCTTCAATATACTGTGTACCCAGCAAGCTGCCTAATAGGTATTCGCCAAAGAAATAACTGAGTGCCACGAATACAAGGCCCAAGGCTCCGCCGAGCAAGGCTGTCCGGTAGGCAACCACGTCAAAGGCTGCGCTACCTTCATTCCAAGCTCTGGTGAGATCAGTAAAAACCACTTGGCGTATTAGTAAAGCCGGTCTGGATAAGGCGCTGGCAATTTCCCTTGCTAAGCGCAACAAACCAGCCTCGGCTGGCCCTAATAAATGACCGACCAATAATGTGGTGAAGTGTTTAGGCAGCAAATCTATGTTGGACTGCCAGTAGGTGACCCAAATAAAATGACGCAGTCCATCGAAATCATTTATTGATGCGTCTTTAAGGCTGACTCCAATCAATGCTTGGTTAATTTGCACGCGGTATTTATGCTTAGCCTGCCAAAGTAGATAAACATTTTCTGCGACATAGGCTGCGCCCCAAATGGCCGCAAATATTTCTAAAGGAGCAGCGAGTCCCCAAGCAATAAGCACCCCTAAAAAGCGTATGGTAGGCGCTATGGTCATTTGCCTCCCCCCGATATCAAACCTATCGTTCAAGCGCAATAACCCCGCAGCACTACCTGCACCAGGTGTTAGTAGAATGGTACTGTATGCCATGAGCAACATCACGTGCTTGCTGTCCATGCCTATGGCTGGACCGGCAAAGGGGGCAACAAGCAACGCTAGGAGAGCGGCCACTATGCTGGCTTGCTTATCGATGCGACGGCAAACTTTTATTAATTTAGCCAAAGTCTGTTTGTCTGAGGCATCGTGCGCGGGGATGCCGAAACGGACGATGGCATCCGCGGTGCCAAAATCCAATAACGCGCGTATGAGCATCACGTAGGTGTGCATCAACACGACTAAACCAAATTCGGCTGGACCAAGCGATCTTGCCATTAGTGCGGTGGCGCCAAAGGCCATGATGGCGGCCGCTCCGCGACCTCGGATTAAAATCCAGAAGTTGCCTAGCACGCGGTGCATGGGGTTGTGACTAGGTGTTGGGTCTTCGGGTTGATTCACAGGTGGCCTATGTTAAATCTTATTTAGCCATGAACTGGCCTAAGGCGATAAGTCGGGGATTACCCCGACTTGCCTGTTTTTGATTAAGCTGCCTTGCGTAACTTAGCAAAGGCGGCACACACTGCATCGATTTGCGCAGAGGTATGAGCGGCACTGACACTGCAACGAATCAGCGATACCCCGTTAGGCGTTGCTGGTGGCAGCATGAGGTTGACGTAAACGCCTAGTTTTAACAAGTTATCCCAGAATTGCAGCGCTTCAACTTTGTTTTCTAAGACCACCGCTACCACTGGACTAGGCTCCCCACCTAGGGTGTAGCCTAAAGCGGCTAAACCGCTATGCAATTGTTGGGCATTGTTGTGTAAGCGTTGGCGTAAATCTTTGCCGGCTTCCAATATGCGCAGCGCTTGCCTAGCTGAGGCTATGGTCGCTGGTGCTGGCGAGGCGGTAAAAATATAAGGGCGACTGGCGTAGCGAATCAGATCCAGCTCAGGCATGTTGCTCACGCAAAAGCCGCCTGCACAACCTAAACTTTTACTGAAGGTGCCAACGACAAAGTCCACATCGTCCATGATGCCTAGTTCTTCTACTAGTCCGCAGCCACGTTCGCCTAATACGCCAAACGAATGGGCTTCATCTACCATGAGGTAGCCACCGTATTCGCGCTTAACTGCGACGATTTCTTTTAATGGGGCACGGTCACCAAGCATGCTGTATATGCCTTCTACCACGATCAGCGCTTCGGCTGCGCGTGGGCCTAAGCGACCTAGGCGTTTTGCTAAATCTTCAGCATCGTTGTGACGAAAGCGTATGGTTTCTGCGCCGCCAAGACGGCAGCCATCGTAAATGCAGGCGTGGCAATCCGCATCCAGCAACACCACGTCGCCTGGGCCGGCAAGCGTTGAAATCATGCCTAAGTTAGCTACGTAGCCGGTTGAAAACACAATGGCATCGCGTTTGCCGTAAAAGGCGGCCAGTTCTTTTTCTAGATTGCGGTGGCCAGAGTAACTGCCGTTGGCCATGCGTGAACCAGTGGTACCCGTGCCTTCGTTTTCTAAGGCAAGGCGCGCGCTGGCAATGCACTCGGGATTAAAGGTGAGGCCTAAGTAATTGTTGGTGCCAGCTAAAATAGTATGGCGACCGTGGATGATGCCTTCGGTTGGCGAGATGATTTTTTCTATCTGCACGGCAAACGGGTCTATGCCCAATGCACCGAGCTCGGCACGGCCTGCGGCCAAGCCGTCAAATTTTGTCAACAATCCCATTATGCGTTACCTACGATTTTTTCAACTTGTTTAGCCAGGTCCCCTACGGTTTTTACATCCGGTAAGATGCTCACTGGAATGGAGATGTCAAAACTGTCTTCCACAAACAGCAATAGCTCCATGATTTTCAATGAATCTAAGTCTAGGTCACCGACTAACTCGGTGCTCTCAGTCACTGTTTTACCGTTGGTGAAAGGCGCTAAGCCTTTGATCAAGTCGGCAAGAATGCGATCGTATTCAGTCATAAAATT
>CAMDXI010000053.1 GCA_945878695.1 Methylotenera oryzisoli
AATCGAACGTGTTTTATCTGGCATGCGTCCTACCGGTAATCTGCATTTAGGGCATTACAACGGCGTACTTAAAAATTGGCTTAAATTGCAACACGAGCACGAGTGCTTGTTTTTTGTCGCCGATTGGCATGCGCTTACCACCCATTACAACACACCAGAAATCATAGAAGAAAGCGTTTGGGAAATGGTCATCGATTGGTTGGCCGCCGGTGTCGATCCTGCCAGTGCCACCATATTCATCCAATCGCGCGTGCCCGAGCACGCTGAAGTGCATACCTTGCTGTCCATGATTACCCCTTTAAGTTGGTTGGAGCGGGTTCCTACCTACAAAGACCAGCAAGAAAAATTGAGTAGCAAAGATTTGTCTACTTACGGCTTCTTGGGCTACCCCTTGTTGCAAAGCGCGGACATTTTGATCTACAAAGCCACCCAAGTGCCGGTGGGCGAAGATCAAATTCCGCACATTGAATTCACCCGTGAGATTGCCCGTCGCTTTAATCACATTTACGGCAAGGAAGCCGGCTTTGAAGAGAAAGCCGAAGCCGCCATTAAAAAGCTAGGCAACAAACGTGCGGCCTTGTACGAAGAAATGCGCAATGCCTACCAACAAAGTGGCGACGAAGAAGCCTTGGATGCGGCTCGCGCCATGATAGAAGAACAGCAAGGCATGAGCATGGGCGATAAAGAACGCCTATTGGGTTATTTAGAGGGTGGCGGCAAAATGATCTTGTTGGAGCCCGATTACAAATTAACCCCGGCCTCAAAAATGCCAGGTTTAGACGGACAGAAAATGTCTAAGTCTTACAACAACACCATCTCATTGCGTGAAGACGTCGATACGGTGGCCAAGAAAATTAAGACCATGCCTACCGATCCAGCGCGCATACGCCGCACCGATCCAGGTGACCCAGCAAAATGCCCGGTTTGGCAATTGCATCAAGTCTACTCAGACCAAAGCACTCAAGATTGGGCGCAGAACGGCTGTAAAACCGCTGGCATAGGTTGCATAGAATGCAAAGGCCCGGTCATAGAGGGCGTTTTGGCTGAATTGAAACCCATACAAGAACGCGCCGCGCAATACGCTGAAGACCCTAGCTTGGTGAAAAACATCGTGGCAGAGGGCTGTGAAAAAGCCCGCAAGTTAGCGCGTGAGACCATGCGCGATGTACGCGATGCGATGGGCTTGAATTACAGTTAGCCTGCCTCTCACCGTGATAGACGTCCCGCTCCAGGCAAAGATAAAAGGCGAAGCTTTTACCGAGCTACCGCAAAACCTTTACATTCCCCCCGACGCACTAGAAGTCTACTTGGAGTCCTTTGAAGGCCCTCTAGACTTGTTGCTGTATTTGATACGCAAACACAATCTGGACATTTTGGACATCCCCATGGCGGAATTGACCCGCCAGTACATGGTGTACGTGGAAAAAATGCAGGCGATTAAGTTGGAATTGGCCGGCGATTATTTATTGATGTCGGCCATGCTAATCGAGATTAAATCCCGTTACTTGCTGCCCAAACCAGCGGAAATCGAAACCGAACAAGACCCAAGAGCCGATTTGGTGAGGCGCTTGATGGAGTACGAGACCATTAAGTTAGCCGCAGAAAACCTAGACGGCATGGCCAAGGTGGGCGATGGCATCACGGTGGCCAGCGCTTATTACCAACACATTAGCCAGGTCAAGCCGCCGGAAGTGAGCCTAGACGATCTGACCGAGGCGTGGCGCAATGTCTTGAAGCGCGCCAGCCACTTTAAGCACCACAAAGTCAGCCGCGCCGAATTATCCGTGCGTGAGCACATGAGCTTGATCCTGCGTCAATTGCAAGCCGAACCCGTGCTGGAGTTTTGGCAGGTGTTTGATTTAGCCGACGGCATTCCTAAGTTGGTGGTGTGCTTTCTCGCGATATTGGAATTGGCGCGCGAAGGCTTGTTGCGTATCACGCAGCAAGCGGCGTTTTCACCCATCTATTTGCAAATCAATCGCCATGACGACTAAGTTGCCAGCCAGCATTGCCGATTTAAAACAAGTGCTGGAAGCGGCCTTGTTAACGACCAATCAGCCTTTGTCATTGGATGACATGACGCGCTTGTTTGTTGAGCGGGTGGAGCGTACCAGCTTGCGTATGTTGCTGGATGAATTAAAGCAGGACTGGGCATCGCGCAGCATGGAGTTGGTGCAAGTGGCGACCGGTTACCGCTTTCAAGCGCGAGCGGAATTTGCGCCTTTTTTGGCCAGATTAAACCCCGAGCGTCAGCTTAAATACTCGCGTGCCGTGATGGAGACGCTGGCCATCATTGCTTACCGTCAACCGGTAACACGCGGCGACATCGAGCAAATACGCGGCGTGACCATGAACCCGACTATCATGCGTCAATTGCAAGAACGCGATTGGATAGACGTGGTGGGCCAGCGTGACGTGCCTGGGCGTCCTTCCTTGTATGCCACTACCAAGCATTTCTTAGATGACTTTAATATCGTGTCTTTGACCGAATTGCCTGCCATGGTGGACTTTGCTCAACAGGAAATCGCTTTTCCAACTGACGACGAAGTGTTTATCAAGACCTAGTCCACTATTAAACTCGGGTTTACGCCTGTTCTGCGGTAAAATGCCCACTTCTACTGATTAGTTTATTCCTATGGCACGTCCTTTTAAAACCCAACGCGATCCGCAAGCCGCACCCCGTCGGCCTAAAACCAGTTTCACCAAACTGGCGCAGGATGAAAACGCGCCACCCGAACCCACCCAGCGTTTGCATAAACTGCTGGCTTTAGCTGGCTTGGGTTCACGCCGCGACATGGAAGCCTTAATTGCCAGTGGCCGCGTGACCGTCAACGGCGCCCCCGCGACCACCGGTCAAGGCGTGAACCAGTTTGATGTGGTGCGCTTGGATAGCCGTCCATTGCGCTTGCCCTTTGTCGCTGAATTGCCACAAGTATTGATTTACCACAAACCCGAAGGCGAAATCGTCAGCCAAGATGACCCAGAAGGCCGTGCCAGTGTGTTTGATAAGTTGCCCAAAGTGAAAAACGGCAAATGGATAGCCATAGGTCGGTTGGACATGAACACCAGTGGCTTGCTGATATTTACCACCTCGGGTGAATTGGCCAACCGCTTTATGCACCC